>NZ_JALNTM010000026.1:0-46872 GCF_023161845.1 Pseudoalteromonas sp. 2CM39R | reverse complement strand
GGTTCAAGGTTCAAGGTTCAAGGTTCAAGGTTCAAGGTTCAAGGTTCAAGGTTCAAGGTTCAAGGTTCAAGGTTCAAGGTTCAACAAAATAAAAACAAAAGCGCTGCTCAATAACAACGTTTTTTAGTATTAGCTTTGCTTAAAAGTCATAGAAAAGTTTGTGGTAGTAATATCTTAGGTAATTTGTTAAAACTTTACAGAAGAAAAGTGAGCGTGGTATGGATATAAACCTGCACGACTCGCGCACTATAAGATTATTAAATCGCTCAATAAGGACAAGTATTGAATAAAGAAGAGTACAAGGAAAGTGGGATCTTATATGCGGTGTTTACTACCGTTTTATTATATTTCTTTTTTAAGATTACTTTAATTTTCTCTATGGGGTTAGATTGGAGTTCAATTTGTCTAAGCTTCCTTTGGGATAATATCGATACTGCAATTACACCTTTTACGGCATTTTTAATAGTGGCAGTTTTAAGCTGTGTCTGGTTTTTTTATTGCGCCATAAAGTACAAACGAAAAGTTGGCAAATCAGCATATTTCCTATTGGCTGTTGGAGCGGTGTTTTATTACTTTTGGTTCAAAGGCTTTTACGGTTTTTGGCAGCTAATGAGCTACGAGAAAAAAGAAATTACATTACAAGAGTTTTATGAAAAAACGGGTGGTACAGAAAGGTTGAAATTTTTGTTTGGTAATAAGCTTAACGAAAATGTATTGTGCAAATCGCAATTGAACAAAACAAATTAGAAGTGGGATAAAAACAGATTATTTTGTTCGTTCCCAACAAGTTATTGCCAACTATTTTCTGCCGTTTATTTACGGCGTTAACATGTTATACACTTTTCAAAAAATGGAGTTTGAAAATGAGAAAAGAGTTCGAATTCACAGTTAAGGGCCATAAAATTAAAATTGTTAACTCATGGTTTGGTGGTGCAAAACTATATGTTGATGGCGATTACCGTGATCAAGACTCTACCTTTATTGCTAACGGCAAAACGGCACTTCTTTCAGCTAAACTTGCTGATCTTGGTGTTTTAGAGATTTTCCCCATATCAGCTTTAATATCTGTAGAAATGGATGCATTTTTAATTACGGACGATGAAAGGTTGCAAGTATACAGCTCACATAAGCGTTTAAACTTAACACAGCAGCGATTAGCAAAATAAACACATAGGTAAAATATGAGACTATTAATGGCCCCTTTATTACTCATTATTGCTGGGTGCAGTAGTGTTGCGCAAAAGGGTGAAAAATATTCGCCGTGCTCTGAAGCATGGTTTAATCATGTTGAACAGCAAATAAGTACCGGTGACGGTTATGGACATGGGCCAGGCATTGGCTCTTTAGAATGGCGCTCTGTGATCATGTTTAAACTCGGTATTAGAGATAAGCCAAACGTACCAAAATTAAATACACAGCTGTGGTGCCAGTTTATTGATGAAAATTATATTTAAAGCCTGCTTGGCTTTATGAGCTGAAATTTGTTGAGTTAGGTTGGGGTTTACTCACCCAACCTACGTAATATAACTTAACGCCAAGCAGTTTAACGCTTACAGCTAAGCACTTATAACTGCTCTTTCTGTTTAACTAATACCCAAATACTTATGTACTTGAATTGATAAGCGCCAGTTTTTGGCGATACAAGTATCAATGGCTAATTTAGTTGCCGACGTTTTTTGACTGATTGGCTGTAAATATACCAGTTTTGGGTTAACACCCGTGGCGACAAATAACTCTTCCAGTTCTTCTACGTGCTTTTGCATAGCAACCGGATGTTTAATTTCATCGGCGCGTTGCATAGCACTGCTCAATACTTTGTAACCACCACGCATATTAATTTTTGGCGATACCGTAACCCACGTTTGGGCAGGGGCGAGAATTTCAAAGGTGCCACTGGTTTCTATTTGCGTGCTAAAGCCATGATCATGCAATAAATTACACACTGGATTTAAATCGTACATGCAAGGTTCACCACCGGTGATCACAACATGCTTGGCGGTATAGCCACGGGATTTAAATAACTCCAGGACCTGCGCGGCACTGGCCTCAGCCCAATGATCAGAGTCGGCTTTTTTTTCTACCGTGTCATCTAGTGATACTTTATATACGTTATCAACATCCCAAGTTTGTTTAGTGTCACACCATGAACATCCCACAGGACAACCTTGCAGGCGTAAAAATATAGACGGCGTACCGGTAAAGCTCGCTTCACCTTGAATGGTTTCAAACACTTCATTAATTTTGTACAAAAGAAATCTCACTTACAACCTGACGGCAAAATTGTTACTATTAAAAATCGCAAAGCACGGTGCAAAAATTGTCATTTATGCCTTGGCCGTGTAGTATATCGCGCCCTGATATAAACCTCTATCAAAACTAAAGAGCAAACCACGTATGACGCAAAAAGTAGTTGTTATTTATTCCGGCGGTATGGACTCATTTACTGTATTAAATAAAGCCTTGCAGCAAGGCCATGATGTTTATGCCCTCTCGTTTGATTATGGTCAGCGTCATGTTAAAGAACTTAAAGTTGCCGCCAACGTATGTGAAAAGCTAAATGTCCCGCACAAAATTGTTGATATATCAGCAATTAATCAGCTTATTGGTGGTTCGTCGTTAACAGACGATATTGATGTGCCAGAAGGCCATTACGAAGAAGAAAGCATGAAAAGCACCATTGTGCCTAACCGCAATATGATTTTACTTTCCTTAGCGGTAGGTTATGCAGTGTCGCTTAAAGCGAGCAAAGTATATTACGGCGCGCATTCAGGCGATCATGCAATTTACCCTGACTGTCGTCCTGAGTTTGTTAAAAAGATGGATGATGTATGTCGTATTGCAAATTACGATGCAGTAGAAATTTTTAGCCCGTATTTAAACAATACTAAAATCGATATTTTAACCGACGGTATTAAAATGGGCTTAGACTACAGCCAAACATGGACCTGTTATAATGGTCGTGACAAAGCGTGTGGTAAATGTGGTGCCTGCCAAGAACGTTTAGAGGCCTTTGAGCTTAACAACGTGACAGACCCGCTTGAATATGAGTAAAGTTCAACGTTAATACACTAAAAGGCTACCAAGGGTAGCCTTTTTTGTTGCGATAAAACGTTAAAGCCAGCGTTTTACTCGTGATTTATAATCGTCAAATTGCTCACCAAATAATTTGTGGAGCGCCCGTTCCTCTGGGATTATTTGAAATAAGGTAATGTAAGCAATAAACCCTGCTACACCTAAAAAAGCCCACATTGAACCCAGCCACACGCCCCAGCCTGCTAATATAAACGCAAAACCTAAATACATCGGATTACGAGAGAATTTATAAACACCTGAGGTAACTAAACTAGACGCTTGTTCTGGTTTGTTAGGTAGTACTGTTGTTTTAGCAAACCGGAAACTCACGACCCCAGCAATACAAAATATACACCCAGTAGCGACAAGTGCTAGCGAGAGATAAGTAATAAATGCGCTAAAATCAATCACGGTATAATGTGCAATCAGTGCCATTACAGCAGCAAAAAACACCACAACCACAACCGGTGGAATTTTATTATTTAACATACCTAGTCCTTGTATCGATTAAAAAACTTTATAATTACTATATGGTGGCGTCACAAATAATAACAATGACTTATCAGATATTTATAAATACAAATAAAGTTACAATTAATTAGCTTTATGAGCGCTTAATTATGGTTATAATTTAAGCTTAAATAAAAGTTAAAGGAAGTAATTATGTCTGGCACAACAATGATAGTTCTCATTGTACTTATTTCTGTAGGTTCGGGAGTTATTTACGATATGTATAAAAAGCACCTTGAATTTAAACATAAAGTACAGGACAACAATCAAGACGCACACAAACAATTAGCTGAGGTAACCGCTCAAGTGAGTGAACTTAAACAACGAGTACAAACACTTGAAGCCATTGTTACCGACTCAAGCTACAACGTAAAACAAGAAATAAACAAACTTTAATGTATACGTTACAAGTAATTTGGGTATAAATGTGCGTTTTCAGGCTGCTCAATGCCATGGGCAGCTAAAAAACCACCAATTGCTTGACCACACCCTTGTGGTGCTCGGCCACTGTCTATCTCGAAATTTAACTGATTCGCCTCTTGTTTACCCATTGAGCACAAACTAACTGAACTTGGCGAACGCATAGAAACACTTAACTCGCCTATTTGCTCCGCCTGTACATGCTTACTAAAACGTGCAAAGCCTTGGTATTTAAAATGCTCACTCACATAATCATTGCTTATAGCAACCAATGCGGCAATAAAACTATGTAAAAAGCTATTTGTTGTTGTATCCGGTGCTAAAAATGACAAAGTTTTGTTATTAAACTCACTCAGCTGGCAACTATCGCAATGAAGTTTAACCGTATACACCTGCTCACCGGTGATTATAGCTTGGCAGTTAATTAGCTCTATTTGGTTATCCACAAACACAAGGCGATCTATCAGCTCGTTCAATGAAATATTTTTAAACGATGTACTTTTAACAAGCTCGGGATTTTGTGCCATAACGGGTAAGTCATGATGATTATTAAATGGCGTACTGGTTGCGCCTTGGTGTTGCAGCTGAAAAAGCTCTCTTACCTCATGCTCACGCGCCACTTTTAACGCTAAAAATGCAGTTTGAATAAGCTCCGAGGTAGGCAGGTTCTGCTCTACCGGCCAACGGCGACCAAACAATAGTTTTTTTGCTTTATTATCAGCGCGATAATTGTCGGGACTAAGTACTGCTACTTGCAAATAAACATCACTATTTTTTTCAGCTGCTAACACGCTAAAGTGGTTGGAAAAACTAATGTCGTTAAGCACTTCATTAACACTGGCCAGTGTATGCTTGTAACGCAAAAAATGCTGCGGAACAATCCAATTTTTATTAGCCAGTTGTACTAGGGGCGCATACGAAATAGGTTGCTCGTAACTGTGTTGCCATTTTTGCCCATCATCTAATAATGACTCAATTTTTGTGTTGTTATCTGACATATGTAAACCAAATAAATCTGCCTAGCGGCAAGATATTAACTATGAAGCACTTTACGTAGTTAATCATAAAAAGCGATCACACTTTTTGGCAGTATTTAGCGTTCAAATACGCGTTGATACTCTGTTATAACTTTTTGATAGTAAACTCTATCTTTATTGAGCATTCGAGTATAATGGTCAAGCAATTGTTGCTGATATTGATGATGTTGAGGGTTATGTTTATCCCACATATGAGCCCCCGTTTTAGTAATAGTGCCGGTGGTATTAAAACTGACTTGTAGCACTTCGTAAAAACGCTTGTTTTCAACAATAATTTGCTCGCTATCGAGCTGCAAATTACACGCTTTTAAACCCGCACGTACTTTATAGAGGTGCATAATAGGGCAAATAATAAAACTTAGTTGTTTAAGGCTGTGCGGATTATTAGCAATAATTTGCTCAATGAGCTTTAAGCATAAATCGCCCCCCACTCCCGCAATAACGATTACTTGCTTAGCACCTGTTGGCAGTTTAATTTGCGCAACATCTTCGCAGCGCACTTGCCATGAAGGCAAAGACTTTCCTTGCTCAAATTGTTGTAGCGACTGCTCAAGCGCTTCCATTAACTCTGGAATAATATCAACAAAGTTTATTTGTTTGGCTATGCCGCGCTCAAGTAATGCCATACCTAAAAAGCCATGATCGCAACAACAATCCCAAACAATATCGTAAGACTGTGTAATTAACGAATTGATGGCGTTTAAACGTTTACTCAGTTTCATTTAACTCACTATGTTTTTGTTTTGTACACCAATGCTTTTAAGCTTTTATCGCTATCAATTTCAATAAAGCGATCGGTAGGTTCTAGGCGTTTAACAAATTCAATAGCACCTTGAGTATGCTCTTCAATAAGTGCTTTAAAATCGTTTTCTGTAAGCTCTGGGCTATTAGCGCATAGCAATAACTGTGTAGTATCGTTTAAAAGCTCAGGAAGTCTGCGCAGCACTTTTTGATAGTCTTTGGTTAAAATAAAACTGCCTTTTTGAAAACTGGGCGGATCAACAATAATTAAATCAAACGGTGCGGCTTTTTTTAGCTTACCAAACGACTTTAAAATATCGTGCGGTAAAAAACTGACCCCACGATCGACATTATTGAGTTGGTGGTTTTGCTTACCTACTTTTAACACACCTTTGCTCATATCCATGTTCATCACATGATCTGCACCGCCGTGCATAGCCGCAACCGAAAACCCACAGGTATAAGAAAACAAATTAAGTACTTTGGCGTGCTTACTATTTTGCATGACAAACTCACGGCCTTTTCGCATATCAGGAAAAATACCGGTGTTTTGCTTACTCATTAAATCAACCAAAAAACGCACCCCGTTTTCGGCTACGCTATGACGAACTGGCAGTTGGCCGTGAACAAGGGTGTTATGGCTTTGCAGCCCAGCTCGCTGCTGATACACCAATGCAGTAATTAACTCTGGATGATGTTGTTGTGCCCATTGCCATAACGTATCGGTGAGTGCAGCGAGTGTTTCCTCGTCAATTTCACTGTATGACACCAAAAACAAACTTGGTGGGTAAAAGTCTAAGTTAATATGACTAAGCGCTTCCACACTGTGGCCACGCCCATGAAAAACGCGGCAAAGCTCATTATCGGAAAAAGGCGTGTCTGCCAAAGCATTTATAAGGGGAGTAAAATCGGTTGTCATTTAATTAATCAACTGTTGTTGTAGTTCATGTATTTCGTCGCGCACTGAGGCGGCTTTTTCAAATTCTAAATCACTGGCATACGCATGCATTTTGGTTTCTAACTGCTTAATTTGCGTTGCAATCTCTTTAGCACTGAGGATTTTTTTAGAGTCTTTACGAATAAGCTGTAGATTGTCTTGCGGTGAGGCATCTTCACCTACATCCATTACATCAAGTATTTTTTTAACCAAGGCACTGGGCTCAATACCGTGCTTAACATTATAAGCGTGTTGTATTTCTCGACGTCGGTCAGTTTCTTCAATGGCTTTGGCCATCGATTTAGTCACTCTGTCACCGTATAAAATAGCGCGACCATCAAGGTGGCGCGCCGCACGGCCTATTGTTTGAATAAGTGAGCGTGCTGAACGTAAAAAGCCTTCTTTATCGGCATCTAAAATAGCCACTAGTGCAACTTCTGGCATATCTAAGCCTTCACGTAGTAAGTTAATGCCTACTAACACATCAAATACACCGGCACGTAAATCACGAATAATTTCTACCCGCTCTACGGTATCAATGTCAGAGTGTAAATAACGTACTTTTACATTGTGCTCACTCAGGTAGTCGGTCAAATCCTCAGCCATACGTTTGGTAAGCGTGGTTACCAGCACTCGCTCTTTTAATTCAACACATTTGTAAATTTCTGAGAGTAAATCATCAACCTGATCGCCTACCGGGCGCACTTCAATAACAGGGTCAAGTAAGCCGGTTGGACGAATAACCTGCTCTGCAACTTCGCCGTTGCTGCGCTCTAATTCAAAGTCGCCCGGGGTGGCCGATACATAAATGGTTTGTGGTGCAATGGCCTCAAACTCTTCAAAACGCAGTGGCCTGTTATCCATAGCTGAGGGCATTCTAAAACCATATTCAACGAGGTTTTCTTTACGGCTTCTATCACCTTTATACATGGCACCGATTTGCGATACGGTTACGTGCGATTCATCAATAATCATTAATGCATCGTCGGGTAAATAGTCCAGTAATGTTGGCGGTGGATCGCCAGGTGTACGCCCCGATAAATAACGGCTGTAGTTTTCAATACCAGAGCAATAACCAAGCTCGGTCATCATTTCTATATCGTATTGGGTACGCTGAGCTATGCGTTGCTCTTCTACTAACTTATTTGCGCTGAGCAATTGTGCTCTGCGCTCTTTGAGTTCTGCTTTAATTTTTTCTATGGCTTCGAGAATTTTTTCTCGTGGCGTTACATAGTGAGTTTTAGGATAAATGGTGGCACGCACTATGTGTTTTTCTACCGCACCGGTTAATGGGTCAAAAATACTTAAGCGTTCAACTTCGTCATCAAACATTTCTACACGCACTGCATAGGTGTCTGATTCAGCTGGAAATATATCAACTACTTCACCACGAACGCGGTATGTACCGCGACTAAAATCAATATCGTTTCGCGTATATTGTAGCTCTGCAAGACGGCGCAGCATGTCACGTTGGTCGACCTTTTCACCCACTTTTAAAAGCAGCATCATTTTCATGTATGAGTCAGGATCGCCCAAACCATAAATTGCCGATACTGACGCAACGATGATGGTATCGCGTCGCTCTAAAAGCGCTTTGGTGGCGCTGAGTCGCATTTGCTCTATATGCTCATTAATAGATGCGTCTTTTTCGATAAAGGTGTCGCTGGCTACCACATAGGCTTCAGGTTGGTAGTAATCGTAGTAAGATACAAAGTATTCAACCGCATTGTGTGGAAAAAATTCTTTCATTTCGCCATACAATTGCGCCGCTAAGGTTTTATTATGCGCCATAATAATAGTTGGCCGGTTTAAATCACTAATAATGTTAGCCATAGTGAACGTTTTACCGGTTCCCGTTGCACCTAATAAGGTTTGCTGGGCCAGTCCGGCTTCTAAGCCTTCACACAACTGAGCAATAGCGGTTGGCTGATCCCCTGCGGGTTTAAATTTTGATACTAGCTGAAAATGATCGCTCAATGACTACACTCCTGTAATGCTTGACTGCTTAACGCTTCAATTTCTTTCATAAACCACTTGTAGGCTACAAGTGCTGTAAATAAATTACCAATGGCCGCGCCAATAAACAAGCCGATTAAGCCTGCAAGTTCGTTCCCGATATACGCAAAGGGAATATAAAAAACAAACAATCGAATAACGCTTAAAACTAAGGCGTTCATGGGTTTGTGTAAAGCGTTAAACGAGGAGTTTGATAAAATGATCACTCCTTGCAAGCCATAACTTAAAGGAATGGTATAAATAAACAGCTTGATGACATCAACAACCGCTTGCTCTTTACCAAATATTTCACTAATGACGCCTGAAAAAATAATTAAAATAATATAGATAATGAACTGCCACAACATTACAAACTTGAGCGTACCTAGGTAGGCATCTTTTACGCGAGAAAAATGACTCGCTCCAAAGTTTTGGCTAATAAAAGGTGGCAAGGTCATCGACAAGGCTAATACCACTAAACTCGCTATTGATTCTATTCGACTCCCTACTCCAAAAGCAGCCACGGCTTCGGGACCATGATGAGCAACCAATGCAGTCATTACCGCCATAGCAACTGGGGTGAGCATGTTAGCACCCGCTGCCGGTAAACCAATTTTTAAAATTTTACGAATTGCACCAATAACAGTTTGTTTGCCCGCTTTTAAACTAAGCAACTGCTTTTTAGCAATTAATATGTATAAAATAATCGCCACTCCAACTGCCCAAGCTATAACACTGGCAATAGCAGCGCCTTTAATGCCTAATGCGGGAATGGGACCAAAGCCAAAAATCAGCATAGGATCGAGTACGGCATTTATAAGTCCAGCCCCCCCCATAATAATACTCGGTGTTTTAGTATCACCGCTCGCACGCAGTACAGAATTACCAATCATTGGGGTAATTAAAAACACACTGCCTAAAAACCAAATACTAATATACTGATGAATTAGCGGGAGTACTTGCTCCCCAGCCCCAAGCAACGTAAATATGGGATCAATCAATAAATAGCCACTAGCAGATAAAATTAATACTAATATTACCGCTACCAACAACGACACACTGGCATCAAAACGCGCTTCTTCTAAATTGTTACTGCCTAATGCTTTTGCAATAACCGCAGAAGTCCCTATACCTAAACCAATTGCTAAACTAATCACGGTAAAAGTAACAGGAAATGTAAAACTAACTGCAGCAAGCGGCTCTGTACCCAATAAACTAATAAAAAAAGTATCAACTATGTTGAACATCATCAGGGTAATCATCCCAAAGATCATTGGAACGGTCATTTTCTTTAACGTAGGCAAGATTGGAGCAGTGAGTAAATCAGGGCGAGTATGTGATTGAGAATGTGCGCGCATAAAATAAATAAGCCTCTTTTACTGAACGGCATATTTTAAAGCATCCGGAGAGTTCAAGCCATGCTTTATTAAATCTAAACAACTAAATCAGCCTTTAATCTACAAACTATTACTTTTACGCTGTTGTAAATAAATTTTGCACAAACACATTAAAAATCAAATTAAATACATTTATGTAACTTTTGCAACATTTACCTTTTAGATTTTGTTGCTTTATTACACAGTTAGCGATGATGCTTTATCGTCACGAAAAATTTTATTTATCGTTTAGGTGGCTATCTAAGCTGAATCATAAGCCTTTGTTTTTTAATATATAAAAAAAAAGCTTTTTAATACTTGAAATCGTTGTAGCGCCCTACAGTGCTGGGGGTGCTGATGTTCTTAAAGTTTAATAAACAGAGTTATCCACAGAAACCGTGGATAACTCATTCAACCCCGCGTTTATAAAGGGCTACAACCCGGTGCAAATTTAACAGTGTTGTGGTTTTTTTACGTTATCAATATGGAAACAGCGCAAAATGGTTTTGTAACTGTAGCCGCCGACCAAAAATGGGTAATAACGCGGGTTTAGTTGGGTAAATGTAAATTACCCAACATGGGCGCGCGGGCTGGAATGGGTAAAAGTAGATATTCCTTACAGATAATTTAACTTAATAAATAGCCTAAACAAGGCTGAAACCGCCAAGTAAAAATAAAAACAGCAAGGGTCTAACATAACCTACAACTGAATTATTTTTTAATATTCTAAGTCATTATTTATGCTTGCATACCTCTAACATTCTCTTCTTAGCTTCAGTCCATATAAATTCATATTCATCTTTGTGAGCTTTTAAAGGTCCATACTGCCCATAATCATCTGAACCACATAAACTGCTAGCTTTATCGATTAATGGTTTATAAGATTCACGATAAACCTTAAGAATTTTATGAGCCCTCTTACCTAATTTGACATCTATCTCTGTTACTATTAATTCAGATACTACACGATTGCTTAATAATATATTTCTTATAGGTTCTATAGCATCGTTATACTCTTTCCTTTTATCTCTGCCTAATGCTAACCTGTGGCCTGCCAACCAACCTATAACAGTAAATACAAAAGCAACTAATACTCTTACAATCCACTCATCCATAAAACTTGTCCTAATCTAAAATCATTTCGCTTAAACGTCTATTTCTGAGTATGGTAGCGTGGGCGCAGCTCCTACTACCCTTCCATTTTCAACGTATACAGCCCCCTCAAGGACATTAGCACCTAATACAACACTTTGGCTACTGTCGCTATACTCGACTAATGTCGTACCGTTTGTGTTGACTGTGACGAAGGTTGCTATTGTGCGTTGGGTTTTATCGAGTACTGAGCCTAGGCGGTTTAGTGTGTTAGACATTGCTGATCACCTTAATAGTTTGGTTTACCGTTATAGCGCCTTGCGCGTTAATAGAGGCATTTATGGTTAGGCTGTCGCAGGTGGCTTTATATGTAGAGTTGCTATAAGTAACACCTACTAACATACCTGGGCGAATGGGTGGCAAATCGGCTTTTATTTTAGTGCGCATTGTCGCTTGCTGCTTGTTACCACTGTTTGCTAACTCACACGTTCCGCGCTGTCTTGCTGCTTGGTTATCTGTTATTAAGCTGTCTACCACATCAATTGCAAACTTATCGCCTAACGTACCTGCCCGTTTTATTTTACAGGCTACGCCTTGCTGCTCGCCCCTCACAAATACTGCGTTATGCTCTTGGTTAATGGTTTGCGTTGTATTGTGCTCAAGTATGATTGAGTCGTTTAGTATTACATCGCATATAGCGCTTTCGGTGTCCCATGGCATTACAGGCCAAAGCGGCACTATCGATACTGTTTTATTCGCGTTGTCTATATCAAGCATTGCACCTACCGATTTAGCCACGCTTAATAATGCTGCGGCTGGGGTTAAATTTGTATAGCTAAATGCCCCTGTTGGTATTACGTAATCAATCATTTGATTGTCGAGTGACCAACCCGTATTTATTAAAATATCAGACATGATCCCCGCAAGTGTTTTAGCTGTTGGGTTGGCGTAATTAGTAGCGCGGGCGTATGGCGCAGACAACAATGCAAAACGACTACGGCAGCTTGCGCTATAACCTGAATTTGCAAAGCTACTGCTGGTGCTTGGCTGCTCGCAAATTACATAAAAATCGTAGCTATTTATTGAGATTTTAAGCTCTTGGCCCAGGGCACGATCAAAGTCGATACGGGAACAGAATTTAATGTTGCATGTGGCGCTAAATTGGCCGCGTGAAATAGAATAACTAACGCTGCTAATTAGTATTTTTAAATCGTCTGATACACGCACACAATCGATAGTTGGCTGCATAATGTATGTATTCCTAATCTGAGGTTCAATGGGTATTTTTCTATCTAGGGTTGGTACATCGTCATCACCACGAACTAAGCCACCTGGCAAGCCCCAGTAACACACTTTGTCAGGGTTGTTAAAACGCATAACTAAGCGGCCACTGTGCATTTGTGCAGACTCTGTAAATTCTAAATTTACGTAGCCTTTAAACGGGTGATTTCGCCAGTAACAAATGTATTGTTTATCTGTTTCGCCGTAGTGTATTACCAGCTCATTTGACTCTAAAAGTGGCTTTACATGCCAATGCTGATCACCTGATGTGGTTAAAAGCTCTGAGCTGTTCCAAAGCGTTTTAAGCTCGGTTTGCTCAGCGTCTAACTGAGTTAGCCAGTTAAAATCTTTTTCGTTATATTCAATTGCCATAGTAATAATGTAAGGCATTTGAATAACGTTTATAACATAGCCTGCATTACCCCATTCAAGCGTTTTATCAGCTGCCACTAGTGCAGTTTTGTGCCAATCAATAGTGCTTTGCTCATTTATGATTTCAGACTGTTTAAACGCTGTTATAAACTCATTTTTAACACTATCGGTTTGCCATTGTAGTAAGTCGGTATTACTTAGTAGTTGTTCATTAAACCAGTTTGAATCTACTTCAATACCTATGTTTGCTTGCAGTATTGGTAATGTAGGCTCAACTGGCCCCGTATCATCACCAAACCGCATGGTTATCGGTGACACGTTCACGGTATATGCTTTATTAAATCGTATTAATAAAGCATTACTTGGCGTGTCTGGTTGATAGCTAAGTTGAATTGGTGATTTATTAACTTTGTATGGGCTAATAAAACGTAAGTTCAACATTAGGGTATTGGCTCGTATGGTTGCGGGTTATTTGGATCAAATATCACTAGATCAACTAGCATTGGTTTTACATTATCCAAAATAGCAGCGTTAAATTCTGCATTATCATCTAGCATTACACACATTAATGAATTTTCTTGTGAGTATTTAAGAGGTAATATTGCTTTAAAATTGTTATTTAATACTCTTGAATGACGTAATAGCTGCCCTGTTTCTCGGTGTAAAATTTGAAACCTTTCGCTTTTTGGATCGCAATCAGCGAGTAAAAATGAAATTGGAATAGGCTTTAAATCAAGATAATTAACCGTTACATAGTGCATTACCATTGCTCCAAGTTTATCCAACAGCAACCTGTATAACTATTTGCTGAAGGAATTAAATAGTAAGAAACCCCATCTATATTTTTAACAACAGGCATTGACTCATCGTCATAACCGGCCGCGTCTGCTGAGAATAGGCCTGGCAAAACTGCTCTTGCATAAGGTGATTCTTTGTTTTGATAAATAGAAGAGTTAGCCAAACTGCCATCTCCCATTAATATATAGTGTGGGGAAAGTACACTTATATCTGCGGGGCCATTAATTAATTTCCTTACATAATTTTCATTACCAAATACGCTTTTTAACGATGCAGGGTGACTAACATCAGCTCCATCTAACTGGTTAACAAGCATTATGTTTGAAGATGTAGACTCACCAAAAGCATAAAAAAATGATTGCGTCCAGTTAGATGTAAGTGTGTTTTTAGCTCCTGAGAACGCTGTGAAACTTGCAGGATCATTTGGGTATATAGAGTTAAAATCCCCCATAAAGAAAGAGCAACAAATATTGGTTGCTGTTCTATTTCTCGATGAGTTATACACATAATCATTGAAAGCAAAAAAGTAAAAGGAATTCCCTGTTCCAATGATAAACCATTTATTATTTAAGTATTGACCTGTGCTATATCTTGATATTGGAAAATAATAACTTTTACGCGATTGGCTATCTTTGCTTGCGTAGTCTTGGCAACCAAATACTTTTATATTAGTTCCTTCTACATCATCTAAAGCACTAAAAACAGCAACCCCACCACTACCGCCAAGTGAGATGTTATTTCTTAATGATAAAAACGGCGGGGATGCAATATCATCAACCACAGTCCAACCTAGCGATTCCTTAGAACCATAACCCTCTACTAAACACTTTTTAAGCACGTTCATGTACTCGCTTGGTTTGCCGTCCACTATTTGCGGTGCGCCTACATCATCCCAACGGTACATTGTTACTGGTAAAGCCATAATTTAATCCTTATTTCCACGAAATGATAAAGTTGAATTGTCACGCACTATTTCAGAGTGCCCGGGTGATACTGAGCGTGTAACCATGGTTGGTTTACTGGCGGCTATGGTTTCAAACAAAAATGCTTCACCGGGGTTTAATCCCGCACCAAACGCTGCTTTGCGTAATATGAAATACGGTGCACCTGCAAATATGTTTATAGGTGTGCAGTCGTTTAAAATGTCACCGCTGTAAATATTGCCAACAAACTCACCAATAACGTTGTAAGCGGTTGTTGAGGTAAAAACGATTGCCCAGCGCTGTGCTATTACACCTATGTTTGTCACTTCGATTGGGTATTGAGTGGTGTTAATTGCGCTTGATGCGGATGCGCCAAAATCAGCAAAGTTGTTTTGCCATGCCGCTAGTGTGCGCTCGTCTTTTGTTTGCGCTTGAAAGTCACCTAAAACCTGCACGCTGCTAAGTGTTGCACCAGCTGGATAAGCTCGGCTAAGGGGGGTTAACAGGCTTATTTGATTGCCTTGTATTGCGTCAATCAATGCAAGCTCTGACTGAATGGCCGTTACTATGTACGGGGCTGTAAAAGCGCTAATACCTGCATTTATTGTTAGCTCGCCTGTGGCACTATCGTAGCTGTAGTTATCATCGGTTACAGACCAAAGGCTTGCGCCTGTGCTATCTACAATGTCGATAAAGTCGGCATCGGCCAATACGGTTAATACTTGGCCGCTTGTTAGTGTTGCTGCGCTTGACCGTGAACGGTTTTGCACACTCACCGGTGTAAATTCGTGGAAAATACGCACGTTACCGTTGTTTGGTAATGTTGAGGTATCAAAGCCGCCTGGTGGTGAGGGTACGGTGGTTACTTCAACTTGGTTATAGTCGTAAGTAATAGATGCAGGCTTTACCCCTTGGCTAAACTCAATATCAACATAGCCCGTTTCGCTTACTGTACCGGTACAATTAGTGCCGGTAATATTGCCGCTTAAATCGCTTGATGCTGAGAACGTGGTGCCGGTTGCACTCTCATAGGTGATATAAAGCGAGTCGCGCGCAAAGCTGCTGTCGGGTAACTGCCACTGCTTAGCGCTGATTGTACGATCGCCTTTTTCTACAATAGCACCTAAGTTTTCGGTAATTGTGCCGCTATAATTTACAGGGTCAATTTCAGTAATAACGCCTGTGTCATAGTTAATAGTGGCAAATACGTAACCGGCTGAAATAAAGCGCCCTTGGCCGTCATCTGTGACTATGGTTTCTTCGGTAGCTTTTTTAAGGCGTACATGGCCTTTTAAAACACGCTCACCTGCGCCTAGCGTAATAGTTTGACTATTAGTAAATGAGTGAAAACGTAAGTCCTGAGTAGACATATAAAACAGCGTAAAATACTGGTCTTTTGTGACAGCTGGGTTAAGCGTGGCTGATATTGAATTACCCACACGGGTTAACTCTTCTTGGGTAAGCTTTTTAGTTATTGTTACTAGCCTACTCCCGCCAATTGAACCCTGCCCGGTATACGCTTGATACTGATATTCAGCATAAAAATTAGGGCTTTGAGTGAGCAAATCGGGCACCTCAATATTTACTTCTGATATTTTGCCATAGCTTAAAAGGCGCTTAGTTCTGTAAATGGCTAGTTCTTCCGCTTGAGGTCGCAAACCAATTTTAGAGCTAACAGTTTTGATGCTTGGCGTTAACGAGCGGCTAACCGACTCCACGGTAAGCGATTGGCCTTGTGCGGCAACTTGGGCGGTTAATAAGCTCGTGCCGTGGTATTTGGTTGTTTCTGATGATAGCAAAGGCAGCATGTCAACTACGGTGTCAGTGTCTTTTAGCTGTTGAGCTTCTACCAGTAGCACATTTACAAGGGCATCATCTGGTTGGTCACTTAGGAATATATGCGCATCTTGCAAGCGGCTAGCATCGTCTGTGCTAAGCGCTGGGTAAATCTTTACTAAGTCAAACGATGAACGCGCATGATCAATGTCACTAATTGAGCTAAAAACATCGTTAAGTTTACCGCTCACAATTGCGTTACTAGTACGGTGGCCGCCAGCGTATAGCTCGTTACCAATGCGCTGTGGTTTAAATATTTTTAAATCGGTTCTAAGCATTATTTGGCCTTTCAACGGTTTTTAAACGTAGGTTTACGTTTTGGTAATGGGTTGGTGCTGCGTCTGAAAAGTAAGTATGGGGCGTGGCTTCTACTGCTTTTTGCGTGTGGTCCCACACCACATTAAATACCGTGCCGCGTATGGTTATTTCAAATGCGTCTAGCGTGGTTTTTGCATGCTCAAGTAAAGGATTAACTACGCTTGCCTGTTCAAAATCGCTGTATAAGTTAATTGGGCGGCCTAGTGGTATAAGGGTTTTTTCTATGTGCTGTGCGCCATTTAATGCGCGCTCTGCTTGCTCGGCAACCGGTATGTAGTCGATTTCATCAAGCCATGTGAAGTTATCTAATAGCTGGGTGTTAATAATAATCATTGGGTGTTACTCAATTGCTCTAGACGTTGTAAAAACTGCTCTTCAAAATCAGCTAAAATACCGGCGGTTTGTCCACCTGGTAAAGCAAGCTCTAAGCGTACTGTTTTAGCGTTAGTGGTACTTGGTTGCTGCTTTTTAAGTAGCGCAACAAGCTGGTTAATAGCGTTAGTAAGGCTGTTTAACTGAGTGTTAGAGACGCTGTAACTAGGCGTGTTATTGCTAGGTTGCGAATTGCTTGGGGTGCTGCTGTACGTTGGTGGTACATATTGCTGCACCGCTTTTTGGGCTGTTTGTTGCGCTTTTAGCGCGTTTCGCTGTGCGTTAATGGCTGCATTTAATGTGCTTTTTTGCTCACGTGTTAAATACGTAAGCTGCTTATTAATTTTATTGTATAAATCGCTAAGGGCGGCGCTGGTGCTGGCGTTATCTATTTGGCTGCTAAATTTACCAAACTGGCTATTAGAAAAACCCTCATTAGCACGTTTGGCTTTTTCGTCACGTATGGCCTTGGTGTTTAAGTCGTACGCGCCTGTGCCGTTTTTTTCTTGGTAGTCTACAACATCACTAACACTAGCTCGCTGTGCTGAGTTATAACGCCCTACATTGGTAGCGGCTGTGCTTGCTGAACGTGATACACGGTCTAACTCGTCGCGTTGCTCACGTAGGCTTTTAGTTGCAAATTCGTTGGCTTTTACTTGGTCGTTAGTGGCTTGCGTAGCTGCGCGGGTAGATGCTGTGGCCGCATCTTGAGCGCCTTTAAAATCGCCCAATAAGTTATTTACAACGGCTAATACATCGCCCAAACGCTCTTTTTGATAGTTGTATTCTTGCGCTGTTAATGTGCCTGCTGAGTAACGATCGTTTAAGCGGGCTAGTTCATCTGTTAGCCGGCTGTGCTCTGCTTGTAATTGCCCTAGGCTTGCCAGTTCTAACTGCTGCACACGGTTTAAGTCGGTGGTTTGGTCGGTTAAGCGTTGCTGCTGAATAGTAAGCGCGGCTTGGGCTTGGGCTTTTTGTTCTGCTGTGGCCGTACTGCTCGCCATTACTTGCTGATTAGTAATAATTGCCGCACGGGTTTGATCAAGCACCCGGGCAAAGCGATTAACTGCATCGCTGTTTGTGTCGGTAACAGGCTTAAGAGCATTAGCTTTTTCAATGAGCTTATCTAGCTCTTTAGTTAACCCCAGTGCAGCTGCTGCGGCTTGAATGCTCACGGGTATGGTTTGGTCGGTTGCATCTGCGGCAGCTATAGCAGCCTCTGCCCATTTTAAATATGCCTGGCGTTGTATGCCTAACGGCTGCTCGGATTGCTGCATTAGCTCATAAGCTGCGCGCAGCCTGTTAGCTGTATCGTCTAGGGCTTTGGTTGAGGTTAAACCAAGCTCTTTGTAGGCTTTTTCAACATCGCCAGCAAATACTTTTTGGCGCTCAAGCATTGCGCCATGCTCTTCAAATTTAATTTGTAGGGCATCTAAAATAGCCAACTGGCCTTGGTACTGCTCACCCGCGCCTTGTATTGCCACACGGGTAGATTCAATGCTTTGAATAAAGCCATCAACCCCAACGGTTACACCGTCCATGGCTGTTGCTTGTTGCTCTAATGACGCAATGGTTTTAAGGGCTTCGGGTAACGATAAGCTTAAAAACGCCTGGCGCTGCTTTTCAGCTTCTAGGGTTTTAGCGGTGGCCTCGGCTAGCTTTTGTTGCTGGTACTCAGCATTTATATACTGCTGGTTTGCCTCATCCCAAATAAGTGTGCCGGCTTCTATTAGCGCGTCTAACTCGGTCATGTTGGTAATAACTAAACCGGTAGAATTAGATAAATACTTTAGCTCGTCAGCAAGTAACTGGGCTTGCTGGGCTGATTGCTGCTTAGATTTGCGCAGCGCTTCTTCTGCTACTAGTAAGTCTTTGTATAGTAAACCTACGTCTATTAACTCGGTAATCAACCAGGTGTATAAGCCGGCTTTGCCCACGGCTTTTAAGGCCATGCCCCACTTACCCGCTGCAATACCTGCGGCATTGGTGGCTACTGTGGTTGCGCCTATGGCTGCTTGGTAGGTTCTTAACGATGCAATGGCCGTAGTAGCGCCGCTGATCACACTACTAAAATAAGTGCCTACTTTAAGGGCTAACCATACTTTGGCAACGGTGGCTATTTCTTCGCGGTATTCGTACATGGTAGTAACGGTGTTTTGTATCGCTTTACCCGTACTTACAATGGCGTCACTGATTTGCTGCGCCCATTCTTTTAAACGGCCATCTTTGGCCATGGCTGCAAATTCGGTATTAAGGGCGGTTATTTGCCCTTTTAACCACTCCATAGCGCCACTTTGCGCTATAAGGTTATAAAACTGGGCCATGTTGTCTTTAGCGTTTGATACCTGCCCGCTAAAGAGCGCCATTTGCGCGGCTGCTGAGCCAACGCTACTACGTCCCATTTCATCAATTAAGCCTTTAATTACATCGCGGCCTAACTGACCTGCTGTAGAAAGCTGCTGTAATTCTTGTACGTTTTTGCCAGTTGATTTTTGCAGTAAATCCCATACTGGGATACCGCGTTCAACTAGCTGTAGTATTTCCTCGCCTTGTAATTTTTGTTTTGCCCAGGCTTGGCCTAATGCCAGGCTTACACCTTGCACCTCTTGAAACCCACCGCCCAGCTTTAATGCTTGGTCGGTAATTGACTGCAAGGTGCCATCCATTGGATCAAGGCCAAAGGCTTTAAGTTTTACAAACGCCTGGCTTACTTCGTCCATTTGCAAGGGTGTTTTTAACGTAAAGTCTTTTACCCAGGCGGTGGCTTTATCACCTGCGGCAATGCTGCCCATAAGCCCCTGCATTTGTACACCTAGCTTTTCAAATTTATCACCGGTGCTAAATACTTGGCTTACTGCTTGGGCTACCCGATCAAGCCCCACATACGCGGCGGCTAATGCGGTAACTTTGCCTATTACACCGTCTAGGCTTTGTGCTTGGGCACGTTGCGCTGTAGTGCCTTGGCGCAGCTCATTGCTAAACTTATCGACTGAGCGGCCTGTTTTATCAAATTGAGCTGCTAAATCGCGCTTTGCGGCACGTAAGTTATTGGTGTTTACGTCTGACTTTTTAAGGGCATTTTGTAGTGCGGTGTGCTTACTGGTTTGCTGAGTAAGCTCGGTGTGCATTTGTGTTAGGTCTTTTTCTGCGGCGTCGAGTGAGCGCGCAAGTTGCACAAATGGCTTATCGGTGTTTCTGGCTTCGGTTTGTAATTGTTCTAGTGCGCGTGCGGCTGCTGCGGTGGCAATTTCTTGTTGTTCTAGTTTTTGCTTTGACTGCTCAAACGCACGTATTAGATCAGCTTGGTTAGCTAATCCGTCTAATTCGTTGGCAAGTTTACCCGCCGTTTGGCTGGTTTGTTTTGCACTTGTATCGGTTTGGTTTAACGACTCACTGAGCTTATCAGCGGCAGGATTAGCAGCATCGGCGCTTTGCTCAATATTTTTAAGCTCTGTTACCAGCTGCTCAATATTTTGCTTGCCTGTGGCTTCGGCAACTATGCGTAGGGCTAATTCTAGGGTTTTATCTGCCATGGTGTTAACTCAGTTTAAACAAGGTTTAAATGGGGATAAAGGGGCAAACAATGCCCCTTTATAAATACGCTAAATAAGGCTTATGAAGCGTCTAGCTCGTCAATGTAGTACGGCTCATTTTTGTTTGCTACCAGCTTAGCTGTGCCCTCAAGCGTAGCGCTAACAAACTCACTGCTTGCTAAATCAAGCTCTGATGTTGGCATCATTGAAGTGTCGTAAATTTCAAAGTTAACTTGCTTACCATTGGCTAGGTTTTTGCCCTCACCAAAAATACGTAAGCGCGTTTGACTTACTGTTGCACCGTTAATGCGTTTACCAGTGCGGGCGTTGTAAGAACCGCTTACTGTAATACTGCCACCAGCGTCTAATGCACCGCCTTTAATGGCGCGAATCATGCCTAGGGCAAAGTTAAACTCGTAATCAATACCCGCTACTTTCGTTTCGGTGGCTTGCTTTACTACTACGTCGTTTGCAAAGTTTTGCCCTGGTACTGAAACCCACGATTGGTTAGCAGGCATGGTTACGGCTTCGTCGGTTAATGTACCGGCTGCGTCGTTAATTGCAGCCACATCGCCCATAAGCGCAAGTGCGATCATTTCGGCTGGCTGGTCGTCAAACTCCCATGTGATCACGGTTGGCTTGCTGATTTTTACGTCATCAAGTGTTTGGCCCTTAGTGGCTTTTTTATTTGATGTACGTACAACCGAATCGGCTTCGGCCTTAATGCCTAGCTTAGTGGTGTTAATTGGGCCAAAAATTTGGCCGGTGCTTATGCCTTGCTCATTTAAGCGGTCTACAAAAATGTTGCCCGCTAGTAAAATACCGTCGCTCATATTAAAGCGCTCCTTTAAGTCTCATTTGACAAGTAAAAGCCAGCGGGTAATACGCATGGCCTTTGGTGAATTGGGGTTTAGCTGGGGTGTTTACTCTAAGCCACGGCCCCGTGCCATTAAGCACTTTGCCCGCCATAGCGCGAATAATGTTAGTTAGGTGCTCACCTGCGTTTGTGTCTTGCTTACGTACTACCAACACAACAATCCATGTTTGGGTTAGCTGCATTAAATGACCGGCGTTTTTACTCTCTGGTAAGTTATCGTCGTAGTACATAAGATGAATGCTGGGGGTTGTTTGGCGGTCTTCTTTTACGTCGGCTAGCTCGTCGCTTAGGTAAACACGCTTAATGCCTGGTACTTTTTCAAGTGCCTGTTTAAGCGGATTTTGAGCGGCAAAATAGTCGATGGTAATTTCAAACATTAAATAAACCCCTTAGACTTTTCACGTGAAAACACAGTCCCTGAGCTTTGTATGGTTGCGGTGTCTTGCACTTTTGCGTCTTCGCCTAAGGCGTTTACGCCTATGCTTAACTCGCCTTTAGCCACTGAGGTTAAAAACTTTACTGCGTCCTTGTAGCGGGTTTCTATGTGCTCTGGGGTGTCGTTTGTGCCTAATTTATAACGGGCAATATCACAACAAAATTGCTCAAGTAAGTTAGGCACCGTGACAAGCGGCAATTCATAACGCCCAGCTAAATAGCCGTTAATCATGTCACTTGCATCGGTAATGGCCTGCTCAATAACTGCGGTATTAATTACACCAGCGGGGGCGTCGTCGCGCTCACTTAAATAAATAAGCTCTTGCTCACCAAAGCGCTTTTGCATTGCGGCTATTGTTGCGTAGGCCATTTACTCGCCCTCGCCTGCTTTGGCTGCTTCTTGTAGCCATTGCCAAGCATCATCACGCTGTGCGGCAGATACTTTAATTTTAACTACTTCGCCCTCGTTTTCGCCTGGTGCTTCATAAGCCACCTGCTCAACAACCGGCTTAAGCTCCATTTGTGCATCAATCATTAATGCAATAACGGGTTGTAGCTCAATGGGCGCTTGGGTGTAATCAACTTGAGCGTAGAGTTTAGGGGCATCTAAATTTGCACCCACGTTATCTGCGTCCAGCTGTGGGTTCTGCGCAGTACTCGCATCGAGCGGTACAGCTTGCACCGATAAGCGTGGATCATTTTCAATTGCTTCAAGCTGCTCTTGGGTAAGTTGCTCTGCGGACAATGTTTGCTTGCCGCTGGTGAGGCTAATGCCGCCTCGACGGTAGCCCGTAGGCTGCGTGCAATGGACAATGATAGCCGCAAGGGCAGTAAGTTTAAGGTTTTTAGCCATTTCATTATTACTCCTGGTTTAAAGCGTGGGGCTTTAAAGCCCCGTGCTTAATAGGGTTTTATAGGTGGTTATAGGTAGTCAGCTACTAATAGCTCTACGCGGCCTTTAAGTTCGTTTGAGCTGTTTGATTCCATTTCACGCTCTAACATGCGAGTGGCTAGCTTTTCCATGCTGGCAGGAACAACTAACATGGTTGGCTTAATACCCAACTTACGGCCACCGTCGGCTTTAAAGCTGCGCATTTTTTCGATGCTGTCCCATAGGTTATCTGGCGTTAATGCACGTTTGTTAGCAAAGGCTAACTGCCAAAAACCAAAGCCTGCTGCATCACGGCAATCAACGCCGTAACGGTATTCTTTGCGCGTGAATACGGCTTCATCGTCCATTTTTGTCATAGCAAGTAAGTTAGGCTTTTTGCGCTTTTGGAAAATAAGCGGCTTAAGGGCTTTTGAGGTATCGAGTACGTACCAGGCTTCGCCCTCGTAGGCTACATCTTCGGCCATATTGGCAGTAGATACCGCTACACCTGTGCCGTCGGCATTTGGATAAACCGGATGATCAACATCAAAATAGTTTTGCCCGTCATAGCACAAGGTTGTAAAACCAGCTGCCAGCAATGGGAAAATCATTTCGTCTGGGTGGATAGCTGCGGCGTTACCCATTTCTTTAAAAATAGGTGAGTACACGCCTAGGTTGTCGTCTTCAATGTCGTTGCGGTCTACGCCTACCGTTGACTCGTAATCGTCGTTGGTAATGGTGTACGCCTGCGATTTCATACTTTGAATATTACGATCGCCAATCCATTTAGCCAGGCTTGGGAACTTACCCAACCAGCCATAGGTATTACTGGCCGATGTAGATTTAATTACACTGGCAATTTTATTAAATTGCGGTGCTGCTTCTGATTTACCTTGTTCAAACTCGGTTTTAAACGCGGTAAATAAAGCGTTTAAAATTGCTGGGGTCACTAAAGCCATTAGTTTTGCTCCTGTTTAGCTTTGGCATAAGCAGCATGGCTAAGGCCTAGTTGGTCTGCTGCATATTTGTCTTCTGCTGTGAGTGCTACTAAGCCGTCTTTGTCTTGCTCTGGCTTAGGTGCGTGAGTGGTTTGCTGAGCCGTTAAGCTGGCAATTGGTGAACGGGCATCTAACACTGCTTTTAACGCAACAACGCCTTGCTGATTACCTAAGCTCGTTAAGTATTCAACCTCGCTTGCGATAATGCGGCCATCTTGTTTAGCTTTGTTAATTTCCTGCTCAACGGTTTGGGTGTCGCTGATGCTTTTAAGGGCAACCATTTCAGTGTGCAATGCGTTGTAGGTTTCAACCGGCACGTATTTCGCTAAATTAACCTCAGAATCTGGGCTATTGGCTTTAAGTGCTGCAACGGCGTCATTAGCGTTACTTAGCTGGGTAGTGAGCGAGTCGGCTTCGTCGGCCTTAGCCTTTAAAGCAGTGAGTGCTGTTGTTGCTTGGGTGTAGTCTGCATCGGTGATTTTGTCACCATCCACAGTAATACCTAGCAAGCTCAGCAATTTTTGAGCTGCATTCATGGGTGTATCTCCATTGTTAACATGGGTTTTAGAAGTCTTTAAAACTGCTACTTTGTCCATGCCGTCTACCGCTGGGTCGTTGGTAAGGGCAAAGTGGCGTAATTTGGTTGGGCGGCCTGTTTGCTTGTCGTAATGAAAAACAGGGCTTATAAAGCGGTATTCGTCGTTTTTTAGGTGAGCGCGTGCGCTAGGTGTCCAGCGTACATTTAGGGCATACAGCCCCTCACCTGGTACGTACTCTATGTCGCTTGGGTTAAACCAGCCACTTGCTGGGGCTGGCTTGCCGTTTTCTTCGGCGTGTAGTGTTTGGTGCTCGTAATCAAAGTGGTAATCGTTAGTGCGGGTGCTGGCAGTGCTTTTTAATAGCTCAAATGCGGCTTGGTCTAGTAACCAGGCATTAGCAGGTACGTCGAACGGGCGGCCATCGTGCGATTTAAAATAGCCGTCTGGCATCACCATTACACGCTCGCTTATACCTTGCTCATTAATTTCGCTGGCAAAGCGGCACGCAGCAAAGCCTAAATCAGCCGGCTGGTTTGCTGATAAAATAGCTAGTTCTGTTGTAGTTTCAAGTAAGCTTTGGAATGGTTTTTTCATGACTGAGCACAGTTTGAATAATCTGTGCTCAGTATGGATTTAGATTTGAATTAGTTGGCCGTGCGATGTTTCGGGAATAAAAAAGTGCAAATTAAATATATAAAAAGCGATTAACTATAGTGATTAGTAAGATATAGTTCTCTCTTAGGCATTACAACCCTGTTTAAACAATGTTTAAAACTGCACGTAAGGCTTTTTCTTTATATTTTAGATATAGCGTAGGGCTTCATTAGGAAAAGCTGTCAAAATGCTTCTCAGCGTGCCAGTTACGCTCTTTAAAATGGTAAGCTAGATATTTAGTACTAATTAGTTGATGTAAAAACATTATTTAGTGCTACGCAATAGAGAGTAAAAAGCATGATATGATATGAGATTAAATTTATATAGATAGGAGGTTATATGGAAGAATTTTTCATAACACAAAGGAGGCTTTATGCCCAAAAAGAAAGGTATTACCAACCTAAATGGTAAGAATGAAACAGACTCAACATTAAATAGCCTGATAACTAACATAAATGTTAAGTCTGTAAATATTGCAAGAATTATCATTACTATCATAATGAGAGAGTTAACATCTCAAATTATAGAGTTTATCCCCCTGATAATAGAGGTTTTAACTCAATAAATTATTTTAGTTAAAGATATTTCTTTTTAACATTAAGTGGTCAGTAGCTATCCTATTGACCACTTCGTCACTATACACATATTATTTTTAAGTGCATATTCGATTTAGTTATATGAATATGCAAATATACAAATATACAAATATACAAATATACAAATTTTACTACTTCCCCGCGTTTTCAACTTGTGTGTCTTTTTTGTCTTCTTTTTTAAAGTCGACCTTTTTTATAAGTTCCATCATCAATTCTTGTGTATTTAAAGGAAAACTGTCTTGTTGAACTACATTGGTTTGCCTTGAAGCAAAAATACGCTCAGCAATTGAAATTTTAATTCTATTTTGGTCTGCTTCTGGGAGCGATGCAATATAAGGTGTGATTGCTTTTAAATCTAATGCCGTATGATGGTAGTTATATTGCTGTTCGCGGTGTTTAGTCGACTCTCTTGAGAGGTATGCTGCTGGTATTGATAAAATAAACACTAGCACTGTTCTGAAGATTGAGCTTTCCCAATTAAAACCAGAATGAGTTGAATCATAAAATGAATAGCAAACGATATATACAATAATTGCCATGCAAGCCAGGGAACCAAACCTTAACAAATTAGCTGCTTTTTTCTCGGATACCGCACTGGAATCATAATCTTGTGCCATTACCCTGTTTGCGGTCTGCCCTAATACTTCATCCATTTGTTCTTTCTTTTCTTCAAGGTCAGCTAGAGTGGCTTCATATGATTTTTTAATGGTTTGAATCTTAGTGTTTAACTCTTTAAATTCACGCTCAGCTGCGGCATCAACATTATTCATATCGTTTTCAAATTTTATAAACGATTTATCTACAACTTTTTTATATTCACTTAGTTGAGAATCCAATTTTTTACTAATAAGGCTCATGGATTCTGCTATTAATTTATTTTGTGTTTTAGAATAATTCATTTTTCCTAGATCATGAGACTTTGGTATTTCGTCATGTGTTGAGTTGAAAGCACCTACAAGTATGGTTATATCTTTATGGATTAACTCAACAAGATTTTTTTCTCGGTCAGAAGTTTCAGGAGAATTCTTAAAATATTCAAAAACGTTTTCAAAACTTATATCTAAATTATGCAAATAGTCATAAATTCTAGATAAGCCTAATTCGGGCTGGAAGAAAGAGTTTTCAATGCTATAAGTACCCACTTCACACTGAGTTAAAAATGACTCATCTATATCGCTCATTAACTCAGAAATCTCAATATTGATATACTTCAAACAATCTTCAACCTCGGCTAGTAGCTTCGAACCTCTTCTTGCTTTAGCGGAGTTTTTTGTTTTATTAAGCGTTTCTTTTATTTTCAAAAAGTTTTTATTAATTGACCCTATTATTTCAAAAGCATCTTCTACTAACATGATTCCATTCCTGATTATTTTTATTGTAAATTTAGATCTATTCTACATAACTTCTTATAGATTAAACTAAAAAGTCACTCAATATCTCGAACACCTCTTTTTCGTCGTCGCTTGATAACCCTAAAAACGGCCTTGCTGGTATGGCGGCTAAACGCGGGATCATATCGCTGGTGCCACCAAATTGATGAATAGCGCCGTACTCCATGTTTGTACCAAACTCTAGTGATTCATCCCCGATGTTATAAGCGAGTGTGTCGCGCAGTATGTCGTTTAGCCTGAGTATTTTGTCTTTGTTCTTTTTTTTACGCTTGGCGTAGTCGGGGCTAAGTGCTTGCCATGGGGTGCCGTCGGGGCTGCGCTGCTCGTCAAAGTGATCGCGATGGGTGAGCATTAAGTGCTCGCCCACATTGCCCAATGCGGGCGCTAGGTTATTGGCATTTTTAATAAGCTGGGTGAGCACGTCGCTTACAGCTTGTGCGCCCTGGGTGCTTATTTGTATTTTAGCGCCTGCCATTACACTAGCCCCTCGTTAAAGGCTTGGGCGTGTGTTTGCTGGTCTAGCCCTGCGATTAGTGCGGGGAGTAGGTCGGCTATTTGGTCGGCCTCTTGGCCTTTGGCACGTTTTTCAAGGTGCGCAAACTCGCGGCACGTTTGTATGCTGTATGGGGTTTGCTTTAGCAGCTGCTGCGCTTGCTGTAGTAATGTCATCGTCTTTTTTCCTGTGATTTGGCGGCATCTTTTACTAGTTGGTCTATCCAGCTTACAAGCTCTGGTTGCCATTTTTTAAGCTCTTTGCGAGCCAGTGCCCAGGCGGTAAATGCCTCGGCAAATTCTTCGTATTTGTTGGCGGCTCCGTAATAGGTTACGGGTAAGGCGTTTTTTAAAAAGGCCGGTGCGCCTGCGTAATAATGCACTTGGTGCCCTAGTTCGTGTAGCCATGTGGCTACCACTGCATGTGCTTCGTTTTTATCCAGTGCGTTAAGTGTATCTGATATTGTGTGATCGCGTTTTAAGGTTTGCCCGTTGTGCTTAAAGCTGTATTTACCTGCGTTGTTAGCGGCGAGCCTTACGGTAAGCGCTGCGTTGTCTTGCACGGCTTGCATGTCTACTTTGGCTAGGTTTTGGCTGGCTTTTACTTTTACCACTACGTGCTCAAACCCCACTGAGGTAAACCCGCCAACTCGTTTAGGGCTACGGGTGGCGTATTGCATACGGGCGTAAAAGTCGTCTACACCTAAGTACTGCCCAACGTCACTGCGTATGGCTGCGTTTGCTTTAGAACCTGCGCTCATTTCGTTACTTTTTACAAACAGGGTTTTAGTTTGCTTGGCGGTTAAAAAGCTGTTTAAGCCGTTAAGTACTTCGCTATCGAGCTGGGCTAGTAATGGATCGAGCTTTAGCGCTGTAACGTTTTTAGCTGTGCTGTAAGCCGATGGCACAATGCGGCTTGCTTGGTAGTCTGCTACGCGCTGTTTAAGCGGTGGTTTGTCGGCCACTTGCTTTTTAGCCTGGCTTGTTAACTGCGCTGTATTTTTGGGGGTGTAGTCAAAGCCCGGATCAATACCGCGTGGTAGTTCAAACTCTTCGCCTGTTTTTTTATTGGTCCAGGTGTAGTTGCCCTCGTCGGGTGCAGTGCCTACAGTTAGGCCACGGCGCTTAAGCTCACGCTCGCTTAGGCTAAACTTTTTACATTTGCAGCCCCAGCCGTTTTGTGGGCTGTGGGTATCCCACCATGGATGATCAACCGGTAACACTAGGTTATTCCATTTTAAATGCAGTACGCGCGGGGTTTCACTATCGCCATGTTTGTATAGTGCATAAGGGCGTGTGGCTTTAAGCGTTTGTATTTGCCCCTCGCGCCCTGCGTTGTAAGCTTGGCGTATATTGGTTTCGTATATTAACTGGCTGCGCCATGCAGGTTCCCCGTTGTGATCCCAGCCGTAACGCGATTTAATGTTATTAAACTCGTTTTGAAACCAGCCCAGGCTTTTACCCTCGCTTATGGCTTTATCGACTGATGTGTAAAGGTCGTTAAGCATGTCGGCTTTGGTTACACCTGCCACCATAAACGCGCGGTTATGGGCGTTTTGCCAAACATCATCCCAACTAGCGCTTGGGGTGTTTAGCTTTTGCCTAAAAAAGCGTATGGCATCGTCAAACGGCAGTGAGCCGTATCTAACAGCCATTTAACGCCCCTCATCCACTTCTAGTGCGCCTAGTAATTCGCTGGCTGCCATGGCCTTTGCCATTAGCTCAGTAAAGCCCTCTGTGCTTATTTGTGGCTCTAGCTCCAGTATGCCATCGCGTATTTCTTCTAGGCTGCTAGCGTTTTTAACCAGCTCGGTTACGGCATCGCTCATGCTGTTTAAATGGCTTTGTGCTTGTGCGGCCAGCTGCTCGGCTACATGGTCGGCGTTATCTTTTTGCGGTGTATTTTTAAGTGCAGCAAACCCCTTAAGTGCCGCGCTTGGCTCTGTTGGTGCTGTTATTGGGGCAAGGCTTAAAATGGCCTCGCCCTTTTCTGGGAGTGGTATTTGGGTTTTTTCGCTTACCCAACTAACCGGTACTGGGTAGTTGGCTTCGGTGAGTATTTTAAGGGCAGGTGCGAGTACGGCTATGTCGTCGGCTTCGCTGGTGTCGAATCTAAAGCGTGGGATACGGCGTGCGCCTGAGTAGCTTTTAGAGTTAAGCGCGTGCATTGGGTAAATAATATCGCGCGTTATGGTGTTGGCTACTTGCTTTAAATCGCTTTCGGTTATGTCGTCTAGCACGTCCATATGAATGCTGCCTAGGGCATTTGTGCTGGTTTTGCCATCGGCTTGGCTGGTGAGCGTTGCCCCTAATACGGCTTTGCTTTGGGTGGTTTCACACCACTTGATCATGGCTTCAAATGGATCGGCTTGGCCGTTGGCTGCATTTTGAAAGTCGATTTCCATACCCTTGGGGATTATACCGCCTGCGTTATGGCCGATGCTAAGCACGGCACGTAACAAGGTGGCTTTTTCGTCTTCGCTGGCACCATTAGGATATTTACCCAGGCGTAGCGGTAGGCCGTAAATTTCTAAGAATTCGGCAAGGTCGCGTATTGAATAGTTTTTAAATAAGTACGGCCATGCCACGGTTGAAGTTAAACCGGTGCGGTGTATATAACCTGACTTACTGCGGTGAACATGGGCACACCAACCAAATGGGTTTAGTGCTTGGCCTGTGTAGCTGTTGTCGCGCAGCATAAGCTGATTACGGTCGTCTGGGTGGGTTTGAAATAGGTTTTGGTCGCGAAATTCGTAACCGGTAATAATATGCTCGCCGTTATCAAACGCCCAGTTAAGCTCGTTACATGAAAACGATTTTAGTATTGCATCGCTGCAATCAAATAGTAGGTCGTCTAGCCAGGTGGCATCTTCTAGTATTTCTTGAATTGCTGCGGCGTCTTTTTCTTCTTGCTCTGTTGCGTTGCGCGGCGGTTCTACTGACCAGTCGTACTTAAGCCAGCCTCTGCGGCGTTTGGTAAGCTCGCTAAATAGGTGGCCGTCTTTGTCTTCCATGTCTTTTGCTAAGTCGGCCATGGCTGATAAGTTACCGGCATCGGCATCTTTTAATAGTTGCGACAATTTAGCAGGGGTAAGTGCTTCGCTTGGATGCTCGGCATATTGGCGCATTAGCATGCCAATGCGGCTATCTTGCTGAGTTTGGGCTTGCTTAAAGTCGGTTGAATTTAGCGGGTTGCCGTGAATGTCTACTATTTGGTTCATGCGGTTACTCTTATGATGGGCTTAACGCTTAGCACGTATACGTCTAGCGTTTTACTGTGTTGGTGGGCCTTGGCTAAATTGGCGGCGGTTATATCAAGCTGCTCTGCTTTGGCTGTAAACAGTGCTTGGTAAACGATTCTAAAACGTGGCATTACCAGGCTGCCTTACGATCACTTGCAAGGTCGTCGCTGTGGTCGGGCCGTAGGCTGTTAGCGGCTTGCTGAGCTTTGCTAGGCAGTGGTGTGTATTCTATGGCGCTGCCGTCCATTTCTGCTGCCCGTATTAGCATGGCGATTGATACGGCGCTATCGCCGTGGCGTTTGTTGCCATCAGTGCCGGTGTTTTTGCCTTTCTCGACCTGTGCAATACCGTTTTTAAGTTTAATTTGTCCTAGGTCGTCTAGTACGTCTTGGTCTTTGGGTAGTGTGATGTTGTTAGTTTCAAAGTAGTCTTTTAGTTTTGGCATCCATTCGCGATACCAGGCTTGTGATAAATGCACGCTATCTACTAGCTCAGTGCCGTATTTAAGGCTTGCAGCTTCGGCTAAGAAACCGCCGTTACCTGTGGCGTCAAACGCTAGGCCACGTAGTTTTGGTATGCGGTCACAAATATAGAGCATGATTTGCTTTTGCTGCTCGTAGGTTACGTTGCGCAGCTCTACCATAAAGGACACGGTTAGGCTGGTGTCTTGGTTTATTTCACCAATACTGAATACGGTTAAATCGCCTTTGCGGGCAAAATCCTCACCAAACGCATGGGTTAGATCAGGATTTAACCCACTGAGTAAATCATCAATATTTTGTTCAAGCCATGTGGCTACGTCTTTTACGCGCTGCTCTTCTGTCCAGCTTTCAAAGTCGGTGGGGACCTCGTAGCGTATTACTTTGCAGTCGTCGCTTAGGGCACGTTCACGCAGGCGGCTTAGGTATTGGCCTGCGCCTTGGCTTGGTACGCAGTATAGCTCTTCGTTTGCGGCATCGGCAGTGGGGTAAAAATCAACTTGGTTAGCTAGCCATTCGTCTTCTTTAGCTTGCGTCCACGTTTGCCCACTTACCAAACAAATGCGCTTATATAGGCCGTGCCTAAGCGCTTTATCGATGGGGATATGATGCACGGAATACTTTTTAGTGCCACGCCTAGCTTGGGTAATGAGGGTGTTAAATAGGTTATCTACCCCGTTATGGGTTGAAATAATACGTACTCGCCCGCCCCACATAGTTAAGGCCATGGCAGCTTTTAGTACTTCGTCTAGGCGGTCATGGAATGCGGCTTCATCGATTACTACGTTGCCTTGGCGGCCACGCAAGTTACGTGGGTTAGAGCTAAGCGCGACAATTTTTTTGCCGGTATTTGGGAATTTAATTTCAAAGGTGTTGATTGAGCGTTTTGTGCCGTCTGGGTCTTTTTCTTCAAAAATGCCCTCTTCTACTTCGCCCATGACCATGTTGAGCTTTTGCGCCCAAAATGCACAGGCGTCTATAAACTCCTTAGCCATTTCTTTATCTGAGCCAAGATAGTAGGTATTTTGGCCGTTGGCGGCTGCCGCTGCGCTTAGTACGTCGTCGAGTGCTTCGGCAAAGGTTAACCCTGTACGGCGTGACTTTTCGGCAATTTTTACTATTGCTTTGTCTTCCATCCATGCTTTTTGATAGCCAAAAAGTATGTCGGTGCCCATGGCAACCGCTAACGAACCGGACACTTTGCTAAGCGGTAGCTCGTTTGTTTGGGTAACGCTTTGCGCGGTGCTAGTCATGCTTAAGCCCTAATATGTCGCGTTTGAAAAATGCCAGCATGTCGTCTGCGGTTTGCGGTAAGTTTTCGTTTTTAACCTTTTGGTCTAGGTCTTTGACGAGCTTTTGCGCGTAGGCTTTTTCGATTTCTTGCTGGCGTTTGTGTGCGGCCATGGCGGTTTGCTCTAGGCGCTGCGCTGCTAGCATGGCGTCTTTTATGGTGTCGATGTCTACCGCTGCGTCTTCGTCGGGGTTCATCATTTGTTGCTGCATAGCGCGGAACAACTGAGAACGGCCCATTTCTAAAATAAGCTTGGTGGTGTCTCCCGTTGGCTTTTCGCCCAGCTCTGCGGTAAGTGCTTTGGTTGACTCACGCAGGTCGCGTAGCTTTTGGCCTATGGCTTCGGTTTTTTGGGCATGGCGACTTAGGCCACTGCGGCTAATGGTTGCGCCCTCGTCTAAACCTGACTCAATAATAAGGCTGTTTACGGCGTCGAGTATTTCGCCCTGGCTAAAGCGTTTGTCGCGTAGCATTGAGTCGAGCTGCTTTTTAATGTCTTCGGGCAGTAAATCAACTTTGCTGGGTTGGCCTCTGCGGATTGACTCGCTCATAGTTAACCTCGTGGCCCAGGGCGTTTAATGCCAGGTACTACACTTATGCCCTCAGCAACGTCGATGCCTGATTGCGTTATACGGGCTACCCATGTGTTTTCTGTGAGTTTATCGAGTGTTATATAGCCGTTTTGCTCTAACCAATTGAGTAAGGTTTTAAGCTGATCGCGACTGCAACCCAGTGCATAGCGCTGTAGCACATCGGCTAGCATGCTGGTGTTAGCGCCAAAATCGGCGGATTCTTTTAGCGTTATAAGTATGCTAATTCGTTGGTGCTCGGCTTGAACTTGTAACATTGCCATGGTGGTTTTTCCTATGGGTGGGGCTTAAGGGCTGGCACGGTTTCTTCTACTGGTTCGCCGCATCTCATGCAGCGGAACAATGTGTAATCGGTTATGCCTTTATTAAAATCGTTGGTGGTAACAACCTGAGCGTGTATGTTTTTATAACAAGCCTCGGTTTTATGTATGCCTGTAAGCACGGTGATTTTTGCACCGCATTGGCACTTGTCGTTAACTATCGCCATTTCGCGTGCCCCTGAGTTCGTTTTCCATTAGTAAGTCGGTTAAGCGTTTTATATCGGTAAGCTGTGGGTTAAGGCCGTCTATTTTTACGCTTACTTCTAATAGGCGTTTATCTAGGTCGTGTATGTCGTCGGCGTTTGGCAGGTCTTCTATTGTTTTTTCTACGGCACTTAAACGGCTTTCTAACGCTTTAGATACAACCTCATGGGTTGTTTTAGTTACAAAGGTGCTGCGCAACCATGCCAGTGCGCTCCCCCCAATAATGGCAATACCTACGGTTAAAAATGCTTTCCACCATTCCAATATAAAATCCATGCTAGCGCCTATAGTGCTGTTGTTGTATTTCAATGAGCGATTGGCAATCTACACAAGTACTACAGTTTTTAACCGCGTCACGGCGTTGCTTTGGTATGTCTATGCCACACTCTTGGCAGTACATAAACGCTACACCGGACGTGTTTGATTTTTCGCGCTGAATTGATAGCGCGGCATCGAGTAGGTGTTGTTCTATTTTTTGCGCGTCGTCTAATTTACTCACTGCGGTTTCCTTACTTTTTCAATGACGTTTTTAATGCTTTGCTTAACGCTTGGCGCTGCTTTTTCAACTGAGCGGCCAATAACATAACCACCTATACCAAGTTGCAGTAAATCCCATGCTTGCTCTGATAAGCGAAACGCTAATAGACCGAATGAATCAAGGCACACCAATACTAAGAAAGTAAGCATGGTGATAGGCCGCCAGTTACGTTGAAGCCAGCTTTCACCTTTGGCCTCGGCGGTAATAATTTGCGATTTCGCCTCTAACACTTTGCCTTGTAGCTCGACAATTTTACCCTCTAGCACTAGCACTTGGCTTTGGGCTGCGTTTTCAATGCGCTTAAGTTCATTGGTAACGGCTTGGCGTTCTTCGTCGCTGGTAAAGAGATCATCAATTAAATTGGTGATTGGCTCGACCACGTTAAACCAGTTTTTAATTGCCATTAGATTCTCCAAAGCGTTTTTTAAGGGCTTCACGGGCGTTTTTGTAGCTTTGCTGGCCGTCTACGCGCAGCTGTATGTCGATGGCTCTAACCGATTGCCAGCCTTTGTTAAAGTGGCTTTGCATAGTGCCGCAATGGCTGTGCATTGGTATTTTGCGGGGGTCGAATGGCATGTTGTGCATGCGCGCATCTACCTCTTGCTCCATGCGTTTCTCGCGGCCTTTTTGATATGACCAATCCCAATTTTTACCCATTAGACCACCCCGCTTAGCTGGTTTACTGCAAATTCAGTTACATGGGCTAGGCGGTTATACCAGCCCTCTAGGTTTGGTTTTTGGCTGGCATCGTTTGCACAAATACGAGCGTACTTGCGGCCACGGTTTACGCTGAGCAATACGGTTAGGCTAAGGGTTGGACGCTGTAGGATAGCGGCTAGGGTTTTTGGCCCCATGCGACCATCGAGCTTTGAGTTGACTAATCGCTGGGTTAATTGGGTCATGGCGGGTGCGCCGTGCTGTACGGCGCCATCTAGCAGCATAAAGTCAACACCTGCGGGGCTTTGCTCGCAGTGCATGGCTCGCCAATAATCACGATGGTAAAAGCTTACTGCTTTAGCAAGCGTTAGGTTTTTAATATCTACAGTTGGGTAAGCGCGCTGGCTTATGCCGTATTTGGTAAGGCCGCCACGGTCTGATGCAACATTATTTAACCCGCCATCACTGCGCAAGCCCCCCTCCAAATACAAGATAGGTAAAATGCATTGAGCAAATTTAAGCGAGTATGGGGTAAGCGCCGCTTGTATTTCTGGCGATTGTTTGAAGTAAGTTATATTGGGGAGTAATGTCATACCGAAAAACCTTGTTGTTTTTCGGTATTTTGGTTAGTTAGCCTTGATTAATGGCCGTGCGAGGTTTCGGGAATTAATCTAGGTTTGCCGACATTTCAACTAACTCTTGATAAAACTTAAGATCCAAAGTATTTCTGAATACATAAAACATAAGATTCAATCTTTTTGTATTTACCTGATTTGTAAGCTGTTTGCGAAGTTCTTTTGTAGGGTCCCCCCGAGAAAGGCGCTCATGAGCATGCTCTACTTGTGCTTCTAGGTCATTTTTAATCGAAGAAAATTTAGTACTAAACTCCTCTTTCGATTTTGCAATTGAGCCCAAATATATCTCTAGATAACTATTTAAAGATAATTCTTCTTTAACCATAACATTATTTACATTATTTATACTATTTGAACTCTCATATTCAACTTGTGTGTTACCAACTCTAGGGTACAACAATCGGTCTTTACCAGACTCAATTCTTACCTCAACTTTTACTTTATTAAATTCCGATACTACAGCCTGAACCGCACCACTCATCTCGTTGACCGGAATGAGTGAACTATTTGAATTCACCCACTCAATAAACTGCTCATACTGACTATGATTTTTTTCCATTAAAGCTACTAATACTACAAGAAACGGTATATCCAATGTAGTATCTCTATTTACTATTGATAATATGAGTTCAATTCTATTTAACACTTTAATTGCTTGACGTGGTGCTATTCTTAAACTGTTGAAAATGTCGGCGCATAATTTAAAAAAGGCTGGTAACTCAAAGTTTATATAGGGAAAAAGTATAACTCCTCGCTCCTGAACTAGCTCCGGCGTTAGTGATTTTGATAAAAAATTATTTAGTAATAAATCTTCAGTTACGTTTGCTCTCAGATAATACTTGTTATCAAAAAAACGGCTTAAATATTCTTCAGCGTTAAAACCTGAGCCATATACTGATTTAACAGTATGACTTAACTGTTGAGTATTTGTAGCAACAATAAAAACTAGTCCTGGGATGTCAAAAACGTGCTTGATTGCTTCCAGCATTTCTACAGCATAGGTAGGTTTACAGCGGTCCAACTCATCAATAAAAATAAAAGCTGGATAGCTATTTTTAATAGTATTCATATTATTAACAGGATGTTCTACAACGTATTCAACCCAGCTTTGAATAGCTAGCTTTAGTGTTTTTACACTTTCTTTACTATCAGTGACTTCTTTACAGAATACTTCGAGTACCTTTTCACCAGCTTTAGAAAAATCAACTTCTTTACCTGAACCTGTTAATTGTCCCTCATTCGTTTCTGTAGAATCAAATATATTAAAATCAAACCCTAAGTACCTTTTCATTAAAGCACTACCAATCCTTGGCGCAGCCGCTTTTATAACCCCATTTAACTTTCTTTGAGTTTCATCAGGATCAATTTTGTCTGTTTGCGTTTTTAATTGCTCTATAATTTCACTTAAAACAGTCATCAACGGAGATTCAAGGTAGTCAATAGCCCACGCATCAATATAGACGACTGGATGATTGCCTTTTAAATCTTCGCTCCAACGCTTCAAAAAGTAGGTTTTACCTGCGCCCCATTCAGCATCAAGGTTTAGCACGTAATTTGATAAATTATTTTTATCTGTACCACCTTTTGCTTTAATTAAAGACGTTAAATAAGTGGCGTATTTCGCTCGACCAAGGTTATCAGGGGAAAATACTTTATCATCAATCGGTTTAGGTTCGTTCCAATTAAAATCCATTTTTATCCTACAAACAAAAAAGGCCACTTTAAAGTAGCCTTTTAATTTATTTAGTTTTGACTTGAGAGCTAACTTCAGCCTTTGCTGACTGCTCCATTAGTTTCTGTATTTTTCCTAAACTACCATTGATCAATATACCACCAAGAAATATGGCTGCGGCTAAAGCACCTCCTGCCCAAGCAATCTTAATGTTTATTTTTCTGATTTCAGAATTACTTTCTTTTATTTCTTTTTTAAAATTTTCATCGCAAGATTTCAATTCAGATTTGAAGTCGGAACTTAATTCTTTAACGTCTTTCCTCGTTTCTTGCACTAACGTATTCACTTGAACACTCAGAGTTTCAGATAATCGTTCCTGTCCTAATGATAGCTTGTCGGAGCTAGAGCTCAATAAGTCCTCAATTTTACTGAGGGATTGATTAATATGGTCATGATTCGATTCTAGCTTAGCTATTTTGATAGAAATTTCATTTTGATTGGTAAGTACCCACTCAAGATGTTTTTTTTCCGAAGCTCCTCCCCCATTTTGAGGAGGCTGTGACGGGAAGTTATTTTGATTATTTTGTTCCATCACTTCACCCTAGGTTGAAGCCAATCCCAGACAGAGTTAGGCTGAACCCCCCAAAATGAGTCTACCGTCGTTATAACAAAAATAAATTTTGTATCGCCTTCACCTACCAGTTTATCAGACACTTCTTTAACACTTCCGCCTAAAGGCTCATGTAAAAACCAGCCCAACTCGGAGAAAGTGCAGTGTAAATCACCAGGATACTTTGACTCGATGAGCTCTTGTAAAAAATCCTTATTCGCCATATTACTGACTATAGAATAAACAGCCATAAACCTCTCCCTTTAAGCATAAAATACCTGCTGTTTTTTAAGCAATAAAACTTTCATCATGCTATTTAAATTTACTCCCTGCACATAGTAAACCTTGCATTAAGATAGTAAGGGCTTTTAAATGTTTTTTCAATCAACAGTGTATATAAATGATTTTAAATACAACAAAAAGCCGCGTAAAGCGGCTTATTTTTGCTTAACCAAGATTACTGAGATTTTGCTTCATCCGGTGGGCATTATCAGCAAGTACTGTGGCTATATCGCTTAAGCCTATTGGTACATTATTACTATTGGGGAGACTTGCGAGCTCTGCAAATAAAGATAAGGTGACTTGAATATTGTGTAGCTCATTTAATGCATGCTCTTTTAATTTGTTATCCATTACTAATTCCTAAAATACAACAGCAAGGGTTACTACATTAAAAACGAACTTAAACAGTATTTTATAAACTTTAGCTGATTAACTTTTATCCATGCTGTGTACTTTTAACTTTTTAATGATAGTAGTGCAAAAATAATCAACTTTTTTATAAGCTCTAACCATCAAGTTACCTTTTGTATAAATCCTTGCAGAAAAAGTACGGGTAGCAGCAAACATGAATTTAACCTGTTAAATCCCTTAACTTTTGCTGTAACTCAGTAATGCCTTTTAGCAGCTGGTTGGGCTGATGTATAAGCATAAACTCTAGGTCTTGCGCTTTTGTTTTTTCAAGCGCTGCTGGTTTTTTTGCTATGAGTGGTGCGCCTACTTCGTCTATAAATTTGTTTTTGTCTTGCATTACGTGCAGCTGTATTTGTATATCCGTGCTTTGCATTTGCAGTGTGCCCAGTAGTACGTAATTGTTTCGGTGCTTACCCTCTAACATATCGACTATTAGCGTATCTACACACTCTATGGCCTCGGCGGCTATGTTAACCGCTTCGCTCATTGGGGCTTTTTTGGCTGGATTAGTCATTTAAAATAGCCTCCTTTGGCGGCGCTCGGTTTCTACAATGCGTTGGTGCTGGATGATTTCGGCTATGCGGCGCTCTGTTAGTTTAAACTTATTGGCAAGCTGCTCGATGTTGTTGCCTTTATATTCTTGCCATATTTGTATGTCGCGCAGCGCGGCTTTTAGACGTTGGTCTGTGGGTATGTATACGTCGCGCCCACCAAAGTAATGACCTATTGCTAGGGTTATGGCCTCGCCTACCCCTTGCGGATTGTTTACACTGGCTTTAGTTAACTGAGACTCAATAAGTAGTGCAAGCGATTGTAGGTTGCTAGGCCAGCGTTTACGTACTTCGGCTGCATCCTCGGTAGATAACTTGCTCAGGCAGTCTTGCAGCTGCTCTACGCTTTCGCCAAACAGCTCTGATTGGAGTTCTTTTTGATTAGTCATTATTACCTCTCGGTTGCTCTTTGTTCGATTCACGCTTTTGCCACTGCTTAAGTGACTCCAGTACTTTAAACGCTTGTTGTTGAGTTAAAAACTGGGTGTGATAACTTACGTTTACACCCTCTTTTGCGCGGTTTAACATGCGGTTTACGTAGGCATCTAGGGCGGTTTCTGAGCCATCACGTACAATGTTTTGTTTGTGCATGCTGATCCAAATTGCGCGTATTTTGTTTATTTCGCCTAGCTGCTTTGCTGATGATTTAGGGCTTAAACGGCGTTTAGCCTTGGCTTTAAACCCTGCTTTTTTAAAGTGTTCTAACACTTTGTTTAGCTCTGGCAGACTCATTTGGCTGCATGACGTTTTACCCGCTGAACCAAGTAATGCGGCGCGGTAGGTGTCGTCGTCTAGCCCTAACTGCCCTTTTGCTATGTGAATGAGCTGTATTAACTTTGCTTTAGTCATTTTTAAACTCTTCTAGCTGCGCGCGTAGGGCTAAGTAGCCTTGACCTATTAGCTGGGCCTCTTGGTCTGTAAATACGCTGGTGTCTATTGATAGCTTGTGTGAGCACTCTAAAAACTTAACTAGGGCAACAAGCTGTCTTAACTCTAATTTTGGTTTTACGATATAGGCCATGTGACCTCCTTTTGTTGTTTGCTGTTTATCAAAGTGCTTTTGCTTTGGGTAAAACACTTTGATAAAAAGCCGCGTCCGTGCGCGCTTTTTAATGGTTTAGCTGGCGTGGCTTACGCTTTTTTGCTTAGGCGGGTTAATGCCTACCAGCTGGCTTTGCACTACAAAGCTGATGTTTTGAAACACAAAGTTGATGTTCACTGGTTCTTTACTTTGTGCCACTAGGTTTAAAACTGTTTGTAGGTCGCTGTGTTCGTTTACTTGAATTGTTGATTTAACTTCCATGATTGCGCCCCTTACAGCTTGGCTATATCGAGTGATATGGCGTGTTCTTGCTCGCCTATGGTTTCGTAAAAACGTATAAAGCGCGTTGAGTCCATTACCAGTATTGAGTCGGCTATAATGTCCATTGCGCGCTGCCATTTTCCGGTTTCGTCGGTGATATTTAGGCGGCGTAGGCCGAGTACTTTTTGCACTGAAACTTTGCCTTTTTTGTCGGTGGCAAAGGTTTGCTCAATAATGAGTTTTAGGTTTTCGTTTGCGCCCTCGCTCCATTCGTTTAGGCATTCGTCAATTAGGTCTTTTGCTATTATTAGCTCTGGCCCCAGCTCTATGCTTTCTTGCACTTGCAGGGTTACTTTTTGCTTGTGATCAAAACTGCGTAAAGTGACGTTGCCTTTTGTGCCGCCCAGTTCTACTGCGTACTCTTGTGCTAATAAGCCTATGAATGCGTCAAACTCGCTCATTTGCTCTTTTTTAAAGGCGGCTAATGCTTTGCTTTGCTCTTTGGCTTTGGCTATGGCCGATTGCACAAACTCATGGCGAATAATGTCGGCTGGGCGAATCGCTTTAAGTGGCACCTGGTGGCCTTTGTGATTTTTTAAAAACTCTTGTGACATGGTGGTTATCTCTCTATAAAAATGATGATTTGGCCGTATAATTTTGCTGGGCGAACTTGGCGGGTTTGCCCGTTTTTGGTTTCGGTTAGCACGGGTAAATGTGCTGGGGCTTTGCCTGCCACTTCGATTACATGGCGGCTAAAGCCTTTGTGTGAGCTGATAATTTGCAGCCCTTGTTTTTGTAGCTCTTTGAGTACGTTGCGCAGTTGCATGGTTATTTGCTCCCGCATATTTTTGAGTTTGGGCAACCATTGCGACATGCTTTATATAGCGCGACGCGTACATGATTGGTGGCTGCGAACTTTCTGTTTTGGTGCTCTAGGCATTGGTTTAGCGGTATTTCGTCTAGGATTGGGCAAATTACCGTTGATGCCATAAATACGCCCTCTACACGCTGCTGTATTACGTGTGTAGAGGCTTTGTATTTGCGATTCATTACTTGGCTTACTGTGGCTTTACTTACGCCTAGCTTTTCGGCAACGCTGCGCATGCCTTGCTTTGCTACTTCGTCTTTTAAAACGTGTAGCCAGTTAGCTGTTGAAGTCATGCGCTTCTCCCAGTGTGACGGGGGCTATTTTTACGGTTTTACGTTGCACGGCGTTAAACTCAACTAGCTCGTTTGTGTTTGGGTCGAATATGCCTGTTGCTTTTGGAACAGGGCGTTTTGGACCGGTGTTTTTAAGCATGCGGTATATGGTTGTTTCTCCTGCTCGCTCAATGACTGAGCCTGTGCGCGGGGCTGATTTGACAACAAATATGTACCCTGCTTTTTTTAAAATTGAGATATATGAACGCGCAGAGGCTACCGATATGTCGGCGGTGCTTGCTACTTGCCCTGCATCAAATTCATTTAGGATTCGCATTGATTGCCACATGCGCTGTCTCCCTGAGTTTTTTTGTTTTGTATCACTGTTTTTTGGTTGTTTAAACGGCTTGTATTGGGCGTTTAAAACGGTGTAGGTGATGTGTTCGTAATCAACATTTTCGGCTATGGCCTTGGCTGCTATTAAACGTTTTGCAAAGGCTTTTAAGCTGTCGAGTGTTGTGTGCTCTATGGCATCGCGCACTTGTTGCAATGAGAATGTTTTTAGGATTCTCATTGCTTGCCATGCGTCTTGTAATTGTGGGCGGCTCACTGAATCTCTCCTTACGCTTTTTTAAGGAAAAATTCTTTAGAACCCCACTGCTGTAGGTCGATGCTTGTTAGGCCGTTTGCCAGTGCAAAGGCTTCTATTTTTGATAACCCTGTAATGATGCGACGCACTTCGCCGTCGGTGTCGCTGAGCAGCTGGCTTAGTAGGTCGTCTTGTATTGTGAGCGTTGGCTCTATGACTGCGTTGACGATAATGTGCAGGTCTTCGCGTTGGGTTGGCTGGAACTCTAACCATTCTGATATACGGTTATAAAATTGACGGTGACGCTGTAATTTGCGGCGCACTGACTCCATGCCAATAAGTACTACTGGGCAGTTAGTTAAGTCGTGAATATCGCGCACAATTTCGAGTGTGTTTTTGTCGTTTAGTAGGTAGTCGGCTTCGTCTATAAACAGTGGGCGGTTGTGTATTGCCATGTGCTCTATGATGTAGTTAAGCATGGCTTCACGGGTGTAAATGTCTGGGCCGCTTAGCTCTTTAACTATTTGACGTAAAAGCTGCGCTAATGTCATACCTGATGTGGCACGTATGTAGATGCCGTCGCATCGATTAACCAACCATGCTGTTGCTGTGGTTTTACCAAGACCTAGATCGCCGTAGATTAGGCCAATGCCTGGTACGCCATGCGCGCGTTGATTTAGAGCTTCTACCATCATTTGTGTAGCTACTACATTGCTTACGATTGCTATTTTAGTTTTCATGGTTTTTCCTTTTACTGTTTATGTAATTGAGTTGGTGCAGCCGGTGCTGCGTTCATGTCGCTTAGTAGGTCGTCTAGGCGTTTTGATGATGCGCGATTGTTTTGCTCCCATGTGTTTAACCAGCTTGCATCTACTTCGCTTAACTGATTTGTTAGGCGCTGCTTTTTATGAAACATGGCTTTGCTTTGTGGGTTGTCGAATAGCGGCGTTGGGTTGACGTTTGCTATGGCGGTTTCAATTTCTAACTGCTTACGGCGTTTTTCAAACTCGCTTAATTGCTCGTCGCTAAAGCCGACTGCTGGCTTGCTGTCGAGCGCTTTGGTAGCTGACTGTGTTATGACATTGGTATGTTCAACCGACTGTTTAGGCAGTGTTGCAAGCGCTTTGTTTTGGGTTGTGTAATGCCCTAGCACTTCGTTTGCTATGTCTGATACGTTGACGCTTTTAGCGGTCTTTTTAAGCTCTTTAAGCTTGCGTGATGTTTCGGCTGATTGACTGCGTTTTGCGTGGTGTGCTACGTCTTGGCGTGTCATGCCTGCTGATTGAATTTCGTGGTCTACTGCGATACAAATAAACTCGTTATTCATGCGATTAAATACGTAAATACGGCCTACGTTTTTAGGGTCCCATTTGCATAGCACTTCATCTCCTACGATTGCGCCCAGTTCTGGGGCAATATAGAACCCGCCACTTAATTTAATGCCCTCTTTACCTACCATGCGTAAACCACGATTTGACGGTATTGGCTGTAGCATTACATCAAGCAAACGCTCGTCTTTGATCACTTTGATTTGGTCGCGACTTGCTGCGAATAAATCGAATGGTGTTTTGTTGCCTAAGTTGCTATGTGGTTTGTGGTGGTAACGGTTGTCTATCCAGTTATCTACGAACTCTTGCAGCTGCTGCGCGGTCATGTTGATTTCGATAGCTGATTTATCACCACCCTGCTTTGCTAATAGGCGCTGTGCAAAGGTTTTGCGCGCTTCTATAGCTTGGCGTTCTGAAACGTTGTGACCTATGTAACCGGTTAATAGCTCGGCTATGTCGTGCGAGAACGTTTTGAAAAAGCGCTCTATGTAGGGCTTTTCTTCACCTGAAAACGGGCGTGTTGTTTCGTGCTTTATGTCGAGCGCGTCAAACACACTTTTGATTTGTATTGAGGTGTAGTCTTTACCGTTATCGGTGCGGGCTATTTCGGGTATGCCCCAATCGAGTATTGCTTTACGTATAACTAAACAGATACCGGTGCTGTCACTGGTTGGGTGAATAACGACTTTTGCACGGCGGCTAAATACATCGATAATTCCGATTAGTGAGTGGCGGCCATCGGTTAGCATTACGTCTGATGGGGTTGAATCGAATTCCCATAATTGGTTAAGACGTTTTACGTTTTCGTCCATTTTACCCATGGCGCTCATATACTTGTTTTTCCAAGCATCTGGGTTTGCCATTTTGGTATAAAGTGCGCTGTTTTCGCGCTTCCAACGTGTTAGCCAATCGCGGATTGTGGTTTCTGCTGGTAACGATTTACCTACTTGATAAAAACGAGCAATTAAGCCCTCTTTTATTTGGGTGGCTTTTACGTGTGGGTATTCGTAGATCATGGCTATGCAAAAATCGCTTAGCTCTTTGTCTGAGTCGATGATTGATTTACCGGTGCGCTTAGGCTTTAAAGCTAGCCCTGCTATGCCTTTTTCAGTTACGGTTTTTTGCCAGCGTATTAATGAATTACGCGACACTGACGGTATAACAGATTTACACTCTAATACGTCTTCAATTAAACCTTGGTTATAGCGCTCGCTAAAAAGTTTTAAGCCAACAATTTTGCCTAGTTTGTTTGCACTTATATATGCGTCTGCTGCATTTAATATTTGCACTTTGGCGCTTACTTTTGGATCGATTTTTTCTAATCCAGCTAAGGTTTTTAGATTTGATTGACGTTGGTGATCAATTAAATCTTTGCTTAGGCTGTTCACTTTTTCTTTAACAGCTAGGTAAGATGCACCGCTTTTAGACGCTGGTGTATCCATTGATTTAATAATAGCCTCTTCAACTTGTACACGAACATATACAGGCAAATCACAAAGCGCGTATTTTCGCACTTTGCCACCACGGCTAGGTACTTCTGTAAAAGGCCAGTTTTCGTTTTTAGCTTTGATTTGAATGCTGCGCTTACTAAATAGTAAGTAATCAGCAAGTTGTTTAGCTGTGTAGAGTTCCATAATTTACACCCCGTTCATCTTACGACGTCCGAGCTTACGATTTGGCTTGCCATCTTTACCGTAACGCTCAGGCCATATTTCACAGGCACTTACGCCGATTACATCGGCAATAATTCGCTCTATAGCTGGGTAGGGTCTGTGTAATGCAGTTTGCACAGCATTTGAGGTGTAGCCGCGACTAAAAGACAACTGGCGGCATGACCAACCCTCATCCTCTAGCGCAGCTTTTATATCTGCTTTTGTCCAACCTGGACATTCTATGCTATCCATTTAAGCCACCTTTTGTTGTATATGTTTGTATCCATGAACACAAGCATATACATACATTTATATACATTCAAACTGTTTTTTATACGAACGTATACACAAATGGTTAAGCTATTGATATTTAATATTATTTATTTTTTATTAGAGGGGATCGCGGTTCGCGCTTTTAAAGTGCGAAAGATCGCACTTGATAACACGGACTGTGTAAATTTTTTATTTTGTATGCACTCGCATGTGTGCTTAAATATATATACATCAATCATCCGAACACAGACTTGCTGATAAATGGCTGCATTCAACGACTATTTAAAATCGTTAAGGGAACAAAAATCCCTGGACATAGGCACTGTTGCTAAGCGCATTGGAGTGCATAGACATACTCAGTCAAATTATGAGGGCCATAGAGATCCCCCAATTGATTACTTGGTTGATTTTGCAGAGGTGGTGGGTGTGCCTTTTACTGAGATTATTAAGAAACGCCTAGATGATTCAAAAGCTAATGAAGAAGCTGCTAAAAAAGCTATTAGTTCTTTAAACGCAGTAAATTCAACCGATAACAAAGTTTCTGATAATTCACTTAAGTACAAAACTAGCAGTGAATTACTGCAAGTGAAGCTTGGTGAGCTTTCACATACTGCTGTGCCTATGGATGCAACCGTATACATTGACACCTGCAACAAGAACGTGGCACCTGGTGCTATGTATGGCTTTCTAAACCCAATGACCGGTTGTTACTTTGCAGCGAAGCTAGCGTTAACTGATACACAGCTAAGGCTAGTATTTGATAACGCAAAGCGTAAAGATGCTGAATTTAATGTTGAGGATGGTAGTACTGAATCGCACTATATTTTGAAGACTCTAGGGCTTTTAGGTAGGATTATTAAGGCCGAGCTTATTTTTTAGTTACCCATTTACTCCCGCGAATTTTAAAGTTGCTTTTTATTTTACCCATTTTATTCGCTCTTCACCTTTCGCACTTAGTTTTTGTTAAACCCCCTTTAAACCCTTATTTATCCCGTGTTTTCCCATCTATTCTTATCTATTCCCTATTACCCATTAAGATCTGTTAGTTACAGTAACTCATTAAAACGAGATTATTTGTTTATTTAATGCAAAACCATATTTATGTTGAATAAATAGCCAACCCTTTGATTGCTCTGTTTTTATACAAAACCACATAACTCTACAAACATTTTATTTTAATCAACATAGAAACTATCTATTACGTCTTTCATTTAGATTTAGTTCAACAAACTTTAACGATACAAAGTAAAAGTGAGGTATTTATTTTAAATACGTTTATAAAGTCTTTTTAAAAATAAAGGAAATAGACCAGTTTTTTATTACTAAAAGCTACTTTTTTAAATTTTATGGCAACTTTTATTGGATAAAGATCCTTACTTGATTCAAATATTACGCTGTTTTTGTAAAACAATATCACTACGCTTTACTTAAATAGTGTTATAAAACGCGCAGATTGCACATAAAAACAACGAATAGACCTCTTTTTTGAATTTATGATCTTTTATATGTTGACACTTTGCTATGCGGTCATTAATATTTCGCCCCGTTGAAAGGCAAGACGCTTCCCCCTTAGCTCAGTTGGTTAGAGCGACGGACTGTTAATCCGCAGGTCCCCCGTTCGAGTCGGGGAGGGGGAGCC
>NZ_JALNTM010000025.1:0-89831 GCF_023161845.1 Pseudoalteromonas sp. 2CM39R | reverse complement strand
ACAATAGCGTTTTGGACCCACCTGACCCCATGCCGAACTCAGTAGTGAAACGAAACAGCGCCGATGATAGTGTAGCAGCTGCTATGTGAAAGTAGGTCATCGCCAGGCTCCAAATAAGAGAAAGCCCGATTCGAAAGAGTCGGGCTTTTTTGCGTTTGGAGCTGTCAGCCAGGTAGGTTGGGTAGAGCGAAGCGAAACCCAACACGAGTTAGCGAGTTGCAAGTTAGCAAGGGTAAAGTTGAACTGTTGGGTTGTTTAGTACAGTGCCTCCCTCAGCAACAACCCCCGTAGGAGGCACTTCAGTGCCGAATTCAGACCTTAACAAACACATTCACGGCTAAAGCCATTCGAACAAGTACACTTTGCCTAGAACCTAGAACCTAGAACCTAGAACCTAGAACCTAGAACCTAGAACCTCCAGCAGAGGAAGACGCAGCACCAAACACCCACACCGCGCGGCTGAAAGCTGATAGCTCTGTGTTGGGTTTCGCTTCGCTCTACCCAACTTACCAACCCAATTTACCCTTTGTTGCAATTTTAATCTTGGTTTAGTACCTGAGCTATGTAAAACTATTTGCGTTTTTAAACCACAATCAGGTGACATGAATGTCTCAAATAAAAGCTTGGAAACTTATTAGCCTGTTTTGTTTGGTAAGCTTGCTTATGGGCTGTGAGTCGAAAGAAGAGCAGCTGAAACAAACAATACAACAATCCATAGAAAAAGCTGAAGTTGAATTAAATCAACTCGGTACAGCGCTTGATAATGGCTCTTTGCGTAATGCGACGATACTTAAACAATACGGCAAGGTGCTTGCTGAGCAGCAACCGCAACTTTCTGAGATCGCCCGTGTAATTAGTCTTGATGCGACACGTGAAGGGGCTATTTATTCAGGTCTTACACAACGCTTAGCTGATGTTAAGTCTACTTATCTAATACCACCATATGAAGATACTCTTCATCAACTTGATCTTATTCGTGATGCTGCCAAGCCATCCTTATTTCAAGATGCGCTTACCGATCCTATCAATATGCTTGCTGATATGTCGCAGGGGTCACTGGCACGGGTTGGCGCAATTAGTGAGGCCGCTGAAGGTGAAAGTGTTGGTAACCAGTTAGTTGGTAATCCTAACTATGGGCAATGGCAAACGAATAGCAGCGGTACCAGCTTTTGGGTTTGGTACGGGATGTATCGTATGTTAGGCGATGTATTCGACCGAGTTGAGTATGGTCGCTGGAGCCGCCACAGAAAGTACAGCTATTACAATGACTATGGCCGTTACCGTTATTCGAGCCCAAAACAGATTAAAGCACAACAAACGGTAGAGACACGTACTCGTCAGTCTTATCAACGCCAAGGTAAACAATTCACTAGTCCGTATGCCAAGAAGCGTAGTGGCGCATCTGGATTAAGCCGTAGCAGCTATACGCCGCCACGCACACGTAGTAGCTATGCTTCTAGCAGTAGTTACAGTAGAAGCTCTGGGTCATTACGTAACAGCTCGAGCAGAACATCACGTGGCATTAGCCGCGGTAAGTAGTGAAAAGAATAACCACCGGAGTTACAACACATGTATGAATTTAATGGAATAACAACTTGGTCGTTGCAAGCTTTAGCAATCGACTTTGCAATCATTATCGCTTTATTTGTCAGCCTAAAATTTATCAAAGGCTGGGTATCTAACTTACACGCTAATGATGAAATAACTGAGCGTGACAATTTTGCTTTTGGTATTAGTTTTGCGGCTGGGCTTGTGGCACTTGCTATTGTTCTAAGTGGCGTGAGCAGCGGCGCATTTGCACCGACCTTACAACAAGAAGCATTACAAATGCTAGGTTATGGTGTGATGGCGATTGTGCTTATCAAGCTAGGTCACTTCTTCCAAGACAAGGTAGCGCTTCGTAAAGTGAGCCTGCATGACGAAATCGTAAAAGGTAATGCTACTGCTGCACTCATTGATTTTGGCCATGTTGTGAGTGTGGCTATTGTTATTCGCTCAGCTTTATTTTGGGTTGCGACCGAAGGCTGGCACGGTATTCCAATTGTGATCGCAGCTTTTGCCATTGGCAGCATTGCGATGCTACTGATTAGTCAATATCGAGTACAGTTATTCAAGCGTACTAATCGCAGTGGTGATTGCTTACAGCAAGCGGTTATTGACGGTAACTTAGCAGTAGGTATTCGTTATGCTGGCTTTTTAGTGGGTAGTGCATTGGCATTAACGGCTGCATCAGGTATTGCTCCTTATGCGGCTGACAACATTGTTGCTAGTTTAGGATACTGGGCATTAAGTGCAGCAGTGAGTTTAGTTGCTTTCATTTTACTACACTTAGTGACTATTAAAATCATCCTATCTGGTTGTGATATTTCAGATGAAGTGAACCGCCAGAAGAACGTGGGTGTAGCAGCTATCTCTGCAGCAATCTCATTTGCGATTGGTTCGACTATGGCAACCTTGTTAGGTGCCTAATTAAGTGTCTACTACAACAAGCGCCCCAAGTAGAGCCAATCTACTTGGGCATGATTTCCTATTAATAACTGTTATGGCCGTACTCGCTGGGTGCGGCCTTATTTATGAATACCTGCTATCTCATTATGCTGGTCGTGTATTAGGCTCGGTCGAGAGTGCCATTTATGCCATGATCGGCACCATGATTGTCGCTATGGGTATCGGTGCATTTTTAGCACGTTGGTTTAAAGATGCATTTACTGCTTTCGCGTGGCTAGAGAGCATAATTGCTTTGGTTGGCATGGGCTGTATTTTAGCGATAGCGAGCGTTATTGCTGTCAGTTATTCACTGCCGCATATCTTCTCCGAAATTTTTAACTTGCCTGCAGATACCGTACTTAATGGCTATGTATTTGAAAAGCTACAAGAGTGGTCACGTTTCTTACCCTATGTGTTTGGTCTGTTACTCGGGCTATTGATCGGTATGGAGATCCCGCTGATTGCGCGTATTCGCCAGCAAGTTTATGGCCGCTTTTTAGAAAATAATGCGGGAACTATTTACGGGGCGGATTATATCGGTGCCGGTGTCGGTGCTGCTATTTGGGTGAGTATTATGCTTGCGATGCCAATTATGCAAGCAGCAGCTTGGACGGCGTTGTTTAATATTATTGCCGGTCTCGTGTTTTTATGGCGCTATCATCAACATGTTCGCTTCGCTAAGTTACTGTTAGTTTGCCATGTGCTGTTGTTGGTGTTTTTTGCGTTTGTGCTCGTGCTTGGCACCAGTTGGATGAAAAACCTAAGCAATGTTTTATACAAAGATAAAGTTATCTACTCGCAAGCAACTAAGTATCAGCACCTAGTTTTAACTGAGCGTTTGAGCCGCAATCAGCCCAATGCAATTACCGATCTTTACCTCAATGGCCGTTTACAATTCTCAAGTGTGGATGAGCAAATTTATCATTCTATGCTTGTCTATCCTGCTATGTTGGCCTCAAATCGCCATGACCGCGTGTTGATCATCGGGGGTGGTGATGGGCTTGCATTGCGTGATGTTCTGAAGTGGCCAGTAGAGCATGTCACCTTGGTTGACTTAGATGGTCAGTTGTTAAACTTATTTGGTAATGATGTCGGCGACTATGATGCGCCAGAAGAAATCAGAACACGTTTAACAGCGCTAAATAAGCACTCTATGAGCGATCCCCGCGCTGATATTCGCATTGCAGATGCCTTTTTAGAAGTCGAAGCAATGCTTGCTAAAGGCGAGCGCTTTGACACTATTTTAATTGACCTACCAGACCCTAATCACCCTGATCTTAATAAGATGTACAGTGATTATTTTTATAATCATGTGCGTCAGTTGTTGGCACCTGATGGGGCTGTAGCCGTGCAATCAACATCGCCTTATCATGCGAAGAAAGCATTTTTAAGTATTGCTAAAACAATGAAAGCTGCTGGCTTTGGTTATGTTGAGCAGTACCAACAAAATATTCCTTCGTTTGGTCAATGGGGTTGGACTATCGCGACCACCGCTGGCAAATCAGCAAGTCAGCGAATTCGCGAAACTCACGAATTACCGGTGCCATCTCGTTGGGTAAGCAAAGAATATTTGTTGGCTTCTTTTGTGTTCCCGAATCATTTTTTTGAACAAGTAAACACGATTGAAGTCAATAGATTAGGTTCAGGAACCTTATATGATTATTACCGCCAAGCGTGGCAAGTTGAAACCGAATTGTACAAAAATTGATATTTTATAGTTGACATAATATGTCGGCTATGCAAATCTTAACTCAGACATAATATGTCAAAACGTAAAAAGGTGAGACATGGAATTAAATGAACTATCAATCAAACTGGCTTCTTTTGAAACAGAAGGTGTGAGCTTTGAGTCTTTCTTGATTGCCAACGAAGGTGAGCAAGATGTGTTACAAGTTATCGTCGATGGGAATGATGAGTTACCTATCTTTGTTACCCAAACAGAAGAGCAACTACTGTGTATTAGCTATCTGTTTGCTGAAAATGAAGTACAAGCAGATATGCGTAATGAGTTAAACGAAACGTTACTACGTTTAAATGTACCAATTCCATTAAGCGCATTTGCAAAAATTGATGATAAATACGCTATTTTTGGCGCGTTATCGGTTAATTCATCGTTTGATGATATTACCCATGAGTTGGTAACACTGGCAGACAATGCGATTGATGCACTTGAAGCCGTGACCATTTATTTAAACGATTAATTAGCAATTTCTGGAGTTAAGATTATGAGTATTTTAAAGAAACTATTTACAGCTGTACGTGGTGGCGCTCGTGAAGCAGGACAAGCAGTTGTTGATGCAAACGGTATCCGTATCTTTGAACAAGAAATTGCTGATGCACAAAATGCCCTACAACGCGCTAAAAAAAGCCTGACCGAAGTAATGGCAAAAGAGATGCAAACGAAGCGTAAAATTAGCGCACTAGATGCATCAATTGCAGAACATGAAGCGTATGCAGGTCAAGCACTTGAAAAAGGCAATGAAGCGCTAGCATTAGAAATCGCAGAAAAAATCGGTGATTTTGAAGCTGAGAAAGCAGAGCACGAAGAAGTGTTAGCTGGTTTTAGTAACCACATTGTGCAGCTGAAGCAGCAAGTTAAAGATGCTGAAAAGTCGATTAAAGAAAACCAACGTCAATTAACAATGGTTAAAACGACTGAAAGTGTTCAGCAAGCAACAATGGCTGTTAATAGCACGCTAAACACGAACAGCTCATCAATGACATCTGCACGCGAGTCTCTAGAGCGTATTAAGCAGCGTCAGCAAGACCGCCAAGACCAGTTAGGTGCGGCTAAGCAACTAGAAGCTGATACTAACGGCGATGATTTAAAAGCGAAAATGGCTGAAGCGGGTATTGGTGATACCAATCCGAAAAGCGCGGATATTCTGGCGCGTATTAAAGCAAAACAAAATAGCTAATCAGTTAACGGAAAGACAAAAGGTAACCCACGCACTGGGTTACCTTTTTTGCTTCAACAAGGAGTCAGCCAATGTTTAACTTTTTCAAATCTAAAAAAGCACCAGAGCGTCAGCTTACTGATCCAAGCCAATTACTCGTTGGTGATATGCTAACAGTGATTGATTCGTTCGCTTACCCAAGCTGGTTAAAAGGACAGACACTGCGTGTTATTGATGTGCAAACGTATCAGTACCAACGTAGTGCAGAGTATGAGTTGGTACTCGAGAGTGAATCTGGCCAAGTGGTATTTTTGCAAATTGAATCAGATGACGGTGAACAATGGGCAAACTTTGCGATCAAAATTCAACGCGACGATGTTGATGAGATTTTTACCCTTGATGAGTTCGCTCGTATTTTTGATGAAGACGAATTAACGGCAATTAACGTGCAAAATAGTCCGGAGCGTTTTAGTCACTTTTTAGCATCGAGCTACAAACAATCAGAAGCACCTTATGTGTGTTATTTCCATAATAAGGACTACCGTAATAAGCCTTTACCTCGTTATGAAGATGAAGGCGGTGAACCGTGTGAAATGATCTGTTTAAGCTCAGATGATGAATCGCATAGTTTAAATATTGAGATTTGGGAAGGCGGTGAAACAGAGGTATCACTGACGTTAACCAGACCAATTAGCGATATTGTTGACTTATTTCCTGGGGATGCCAAGTGAGTGATGCTAAAGCCAAATGGCAGCGTCAGGAGCAAGCCGTTAGAGCCACGCAAATGGCGTTTGATTTAAGCTCTGAAGTGCAAAAATCAATTAAGAAGCAAGCCATTGACCAAGAGCTTACGCCATCAGATATGATCCGTAAGATTTTGGAGCTCGACGTTAAGTCGAAAAAAACCAGACAGCGTTTATCGTTTAACTTAAATGATGAAGAGATTGCTTTATTGGCTGAGCGCTTTGGTGTTGCAGCCGATGATAAGCGTGCTGTGAAGCAGCGCGTGGCTGAATTACTCATTGAACACAGTAAAAAAAGCTAAGGTTTTGCCTTTACTTCTTTAAGCCCTTACACTGAGACTAGATGTTTTAAAGAAGTGGCATGACTGTGGATATTATTTTACTTGCGTATTTAGTTATTTTTGCATTATTTGGCACTGCTGCAAGTTACTTTGTTCGCTACATTTATGCTTACTGGGTGCATAACACAATGCAGGTTAAGTACATATATAAGGCCGGGATTTGTATCATCAGCGTGGTGATTGTTTCCGGCCTTATTGCATTATTTACTTAATCTCGATTGCTTGGCACTGCTGTGAAATACACAGCGATTGTACAGGCAGAACTGGTGAGCAATCGTTAACAGTTAATGCTTGATCAGATGACTTCTCAGCCGCTGTAATTCGCTCTGCAAGTTGCTCTGCTTGCTCTTGTGTGTTGTTTAACGTTGAATAAACCACATAGCGACTTGGGCCACCACATGCTCGCTCACCAACTTCTAACACCTTACATTGAAAACTCGCAGTACAGCTATTATTGCTAACGATATCGTTCAGCTGATCATTTAAATCACCTAAATCAACGCGTGCAGAGCTACCCGACGTTGTTGTTTCGCAACCGCTTAAAGCAATGCTTGCTAACACAGTTGTGGTGATGAAAAGTTTCTTGAAAGTCGATGAACGAACCATTATTGCTTATTCCTTAGTATACACTTGCCGCTGAGCCTTCGATTCTAACACAAGTATTCTCAGAACACTGCGCACCTGGTGCGGTTAGATGCTGACAAATACTCATCATGTCGTTTGCTGCGTTAAATTGCTTTTCAAGGGCGGTGATATCTTTTGCAAGTTTTTCAACCTCAGCAGTGTCAGCTGTTTTAGTTGAATACACAATGAAACTACTTGGGCCGCCACAGGCACGACTACCAACAGGTAATACTTTACATTGGCTGCTGTTGTCACAGCTTGGATCATCGATTAATTGTTTAAGTTGCTCATGGGCAGAGCTAATAGTGGCTTTATCTGGGGCTGCTTTGGTCACTTCCTCAGAGTTTTTTATTTCAACGGCTTTTGGTGCCTCGACAAGTTTATTGTTGGTTGCCGTTGATTCGGCTTGTTCATTAGTTGCAGCGTCCGAGCACGCAGTTAATAACACAGGAAATAAAATTGCCAATAGTGGATAGCGCATAACATACCTAAAAATCGTTGAATAAGTACTCACTATCATACACATTGCTCAAAGTGGAGCAATAAAAACGTTAGCTTTCAGTAAGTAGCTCTGTATTCACAGAGCTACAATAAGATAAAAGTTTTACAGCTATCTGCAATAAATAGGTATTACAAACCACCTTGGGTTAGTTTGGCTGGGTTCAGTAACTCGCTCAGTTCTTCGCGCGAAATATCCGTATGCTCAGCAGCAACATCAATAATAGGGCGACCTTCTTGATAAGCTATTTTGGCAATTTTTGCGGCTTTGCTATAGCCGATCACCGGATTAAGTGCAGTAACCAGAATTGGGTTTTTAGCGAGCGCTTTATCAACATTGCTTTGGTTTACTTTAAAGCTGTCTATCGCTTTATCTGCCAGAGCTTCACTGCTATTTGCCAGCAGTTCAATACTTTGCAAAATGTTTAAGGCAATCACAGGTAGCATTACATTGAGCTCAAAGTTACCCGCTTGACCAGCCACTGTAATGGTCGCGTCATTGCCAATTACTTGTGCGCTGACCATCGCTGCCGCTTCAGGGATCACAGGGTTTACTTTACCCGGCATAATTGATGAACCTGGCTGTAGAGCTTCAAGTTCAATTTCACCAAGACCTGCAAGTGGGCCAGAGTTCATCCAGCGCAAGTCATTGGCTATTTTCATTTGTGCTACAGCAAGTACCTTTAGCTGGCCTGACAGCGCAACAATGGCGTCTTGTGAGCCGATGTTATAAAAGAAGTTTTTGCTTGGGCTAAAGCGAATACCTACATTCTCACTCAAGTGTTGGCAAAACTCACCGGCAAACGCTGGATCGGCATTTATGCCGGTACCAACTGCTGTACCACCTTGTGCAAGTTCACAAGCTCGCTCGAGAGCTTGGCGAATGCCTGCCATTGCATGATCCACTTGTAACTGCCATGCAGCCAGTGTTTGTGAAAAACTCACAGGCATTGCATCCATTAAATGAGTGCGACCAGTTTTCACAATATGGCCCACTTCGGCTTGTTTGTTTTGAAGGCTTTGACTGAGTTTATCGAGTTTAGGAAACAGCTCATAAATGATGTTAATAGCGCTACTTACAGCAATCGCAGTGGGGATCACATCATTTGAGCTTTGTCCCATGTTCACATCATCGTTGGGGTGAATGGTTTCCCCTGCAAATTGGCTCGCCAGCGTTGCAATGACTTCATTGGCATTCATATTTGAGCTAGTGCCAGAGCCTGTCTGAAATACATCAACAGGAAACTCTGAAAAATGCTTACCATCGATGACCTCTTGGCATGCTTGCTCAATGGCTTTGGCTTTGCCTTGGCTCAAATGGCCTAAAGCAGCATTACTTTGAGCGGCAGCTTGCTTAATGTAGGCGAGGGCGGTGATAAATTGCTTAGGCATGGCTAAGCCACTAATTTGAAAATTGTTGATAGCGCGTTGCGTTTGAGCTTGATACAAAGCATTCGCAGGGACTTGTAGCTCACCCATGCTATCTGATTCGGTTCTAAATTGGCTCATAAACACTCCTAAATCGGGTTAAATTCTTGGCTGAGAAGGCACGCTTCTCGCTCCAAACTGAAATACTTTTCAATACAGTTATGAGTTTTGTAGTAACGCTTTAGCGCAAGTTGCGGTTTATAAAGCTGAGCCAAACATTGTTTACGAATTGCATTATGCACTAATGAATCACACATCTTTTCAAGTAGTTCATGAAAGGTGCGTCTTAGATACAGCTCTTGCAAAATAAAGTTGTGATGCTTTTCGTAATAGCGTGCAATGTTTAAACCCGCTTCAACATAGTTAGCAACAAGTGCAGGGGCATGTAGCCCTGGTCTTTGGCAAACACATTTCATTTGCCGCTGATAATGGAGCATAGCATTGTGAGAGTGCATAGAAAAACCGATTAACTGTAATGATAATTGTTATCATTACAGTTAATCGGTTTTTGTGCAAGTCTTATATAATGAAGCTAAGACTGAATGGATTAACTGTGTGTGATTAATTGTAGCCGAGAATAAAAATCTGGTCTGTTTCATGTTTTTTCGGCGCCTGTACATTTTCTTTGTTACATTGAGAAAGAAGATCGATCACGGTTGCTCTGTCGTCACAACTTGTTAAGGCGGCTTTTTCGCTTTCAGCACGTTCGCTGGCTGCAAGTGCTGCATCTACAGCGGTGTAGGGTGAGATATACATAATATTGCTCCTATTGGTTAATTCACTTAAGAAATAGCATAAGCTGTACCAATATTGATTAATAAATTTAACTTGTTGAAAATAATGGCTTTATATTTTTAACTAATAAAATCACCGCGACTTTATTATTTATTTTTGCTTTACTGTTGTGCACTAATTACCAAACATGGTGCACTAATTTGTATGGATAAACCCTTCTCTCAAGCCTGTGAAAACAACAAATTACCTATTTTAAACGTATTAGCAGAGTTCTTTTGTGATGTGACGGATGTATTAGAAGTTGGCTCAGGTACTGGGCAACATAGTGTGCATTTTGCAACGCATTTAGCACATTTGCAGTGGCATTGTAGTGATCGCGAGGTTAATCACCCGGGGATTTTACAATGGCATCAAGAAGCTGCATTAACTAACTTGCATGCGCCACTGACACTCGACCTTAATGATCCTTGGCCGGTTGAAACTGTGAACGCCATTTTCACGGCGAATACAATGCACATTATTAGCTGGCCGCTGGTGGAGCGCTTTTTCCAAGGTGTAGCAAAGCATTTAGCGCCAAAAGGTAAACTGTGTATTTATGGACCATTTAAGTACCAAGGTAAGTTTACCAGTGCTAGTAATGCTGAATTCGATGCTTTTTTAAAACAGCAAGATGCAAATAGTGCGATTCGTGATTTTGAAGCGATTTGCCAACTTGCAGAGCAAGCTGGCTTATCCTTTGTTGAAGATGTGCAAATGCCAGCGAATAACCAATTATTGCTGTTTAAAAGGCAGTAAGCTTTCGCATTGGACTTTATAGAGCGCCATATGTTGGCGTTCTCTAGTTATAAAATCGCTAATGGCAGCTGCAAAATCACCGTGCTGAATATGATGAAGTGAATAGGTAGATACGGGCTTAAAACCGCGACTTATTTTATGCTCACCTTGCGCGCCAGAATGGAACTGTTTAAGTTTGTTGGCAATGCAGTATTCAATGCCTTGGTAATAGCAAAGCTCAAAGTGCAAACTATCGAGCTCATAGTTCGTTCCCCAGTAACGACCATACAAACAGTTCTGATCTTTAAAGCTGAGTGTGGCGGCAATCACCTCTCCTTGATATTTAGCGAACATTAGCACCAGTTTGTCGGCCATGCTTTGCTGTAATAACTCAAAAAAAGCGGTATTCAAATAACCATTGTGGCCTGAGCGCTTCAAATAGGTTTGGCGGTAAAAATGACTAAATTGCTGCATGTGCTGTTTGCTGATGTCAGCACCTTCGATCCATTCTACGGCTATCTGCTGTTCAGTTATTTTAGCGCGTTCTTTTTTGAGCGATTTACGCTTTCTTGCGGTGAGTGAAGCTAAAAAGTCCTCAAAGTCATTATAGCCTTCATTAAACCACTGAAACTGCACGCCATGACGTTGCATTACGGTATCGCTAGTTAATGCAGTCGCTTGTTGCTGGTGGCAAAAATTTATATGCCAACCTGACCAGCCTAACTGCGCTGCTGTTGCTGTGAGTACATGCTGAGTGTAAGCATAGACTTCAGTGGGGTTATCGTGATTTATACTAATTCTTTGCCCTGCAATAGGTGTGAATGGTACGCCACACAGCCATTTAGGGTAATACTCTAGGCCATGTTGTTGATAGGCTTCAGCCCAAGCCCAGTCAAATACATATTCACCATAAGAGTGGTATTTTAGATACCCGGGTAGTAAGGCAATGACCTGTTCTTGCTGGTAAATTGCTAGGTGCATAGGTTGCCAGCCCGACTCTTCACTCACACAGCCTGCTTGTTCTAAAGCAGCTAAAAAAGCGTGATCGGTAAAGGGCGTATCATCAAAAAATGATTGCCAAAGAGTGGCATCAACCTCACTTATTCGATTAAACCAGCGGTGGCTAAACTCACTCATTGTGCAGCCGATTCAATATCTTTGATAAAACCGTTGATATGCATAGCAAGCTTATCGAAATAAGGGTTAAACGTGAGTCGTGCAAAGGGTTTGTGCGCTTGTAAATTTTCGGCTGTTCGTTCACCCATCACAACGTCTTTTTGGTATTTGCAGGCTGTATAAAGCTTGTCGTCATCTAAGTAGCTTCCGCAATTGCGATACAATGCTGTGCGACCGTAGTAAGGGTTGCTGGGTTTATTAACAATACCAATATGTGACATTCCTTTGATTTTTTTACAGTCATCGGTGTCGCAGTCATCACGAATTATTTGGTAATCAGCTGGAAAGCTGGCGGGAATATTATCGTCATCACCATAGTATACAAGCCGATCAAGCTGGTTATTCTTGCGTGTTTTTGGGTCGTGCAGCTTAGTTAAAATCTTAAAGGTCGCTTGGTTATCTATTGTGGTGTCAACATCACTAAAGGTGCTAAATATCGCTACATTAGGGAGTTGGCGATGACGTAGTTCATCAAGGCTAATACGGCTCATTGCTTCGTGACTAGCTGAGGCTGCACTAAATGGAAACGACTCATACTTGGCAAAATCAAGGTCCGCGTCTTTATCAATCCAATTCACAAATGGAATCGCATCGACCCATTTCGCCAGCCAACCGTTTTTATTATGTGGTTCGCTTGCAGGTGAAAACAACATAGCAGCAGTAATTTTATTATCGACCGGGCCTTGAGTTAAGTAATCAATAACCAGTGCAGCACCGGTTGAGTACCCCCCTAATATCACCTGGTCAAAGTCTTTTAATGTGCGCTCAATGGCATACACGCTAGCCTTTTGCCAATCATCGGCATCTATGTCTCTAAGTGCTGCAGGAGCGGTACCATGCCCAGGTAGTAAAATTGTGCGTACCGTATACCCTTGTTGATAATACACTTGTGCAAGGTCGTGATAGGTAAAGGGTGAGTCGGTTAAACCGTGGATCAAGAGCACGGCTTTACGGCTATTGGCCTGTTTAAGTTCAAATGGGCTTATTAAATCGGCAACAGTCGGGTTAGCTGGTCGAGCGCCTTGTACAACAAGCTGCTGATAGGTGTCTGTGTAAACAGGGCATGGCAAACTAGCACGCGGGTTTTCGCTACTAATTTGCAGGTAAGCAGCGGTTAAATAGTCACTAAATGCTTGCTCGATATTATAGCTAAAGGTGCTATGGGTGCGTGGTAATGGCTCTCTAAATAGTCCTTCGCGCTTACTTTTCATCATCAGTTCTTGGTCTTCAAGCTGAGTAAGGCAGGTTTGTTGTTGCGCCATTAATGAGCTGCTAAAGAGCCCACTGATGGCCCAAGAGATAGCAACTAAGTTGATGAATTTCATATTTTAAGCATCCTTTTAAAGCCTGTTTTTAGCTTATCGAGTTATGTTTTATTTGCAAGCAAGGTGCGTCAAGCGAGCGGTAAATGACGCTTAGTGAACGCTTGTTTTAAGACCACTGTCGATTCGATGTTAGCAATACAATCAATACTACCTAATTTATGTTTCACAAAGCTTTCATAGCTTTCTAAATCAGCGGCAACGATCTTCAGCAGGTAATCATAACTGCCTGAAATAACAGAACACTCAAGTACATGGTCAAGCTTCTCAACCTGCTGTTCAAATTGCTCAGCAGCGGCAACAGAGTTCTGGTTTAAGCGAACAAAGGCATACACAGACACATTTAAATCAACGGCTTTAGGATTGATGGCAGCATGGTAACCACTGATCACATTTGCTGATTCGAGCTTTTTAATGCGGCGTAGGCAAGGGGTATCGGACAGGCTAACCGAGTGTGCCAGCTCTGAAACAGAAGTTCTCGCATTATCCTGTAAAGCATTAAGTAATTGTTGGTCTTTTTTATCTAATTTCATCTTTATTTGAGTGATTTTCACTAATCTAGATGGATTCTAGTCTATATTTTGGCGATTAGCACTCATTGAACTCTGTTAACATTATCGCAATATAATTATTTTGGAGTGAGCCTGTGACTGAGAACACTAAGGCATTTGATAGCTGGCTTCGCACCCGTTTTGTTGAGATCAACAGCGAATTAGAAAAACTATATTGGCAACAAGACGATAAAGCGAATGTAGAGGGTGTCGGTGAGCACCTTAAACGTCAATTAGAGCAAGAGGGCAATGAGCATATTCGTGCTTTACTGGCAGAAGGCAATACCGATGAAGGCTTTGATAATGCCTTTGACTTATTAGGTAATGTTGGCTTGTATATGGCGGCATGCCGTCGACATGAAATCACTGAGCCTTCTCGTGAAACAAGTTCACCGCTTGTTGAAGCCTCTGCGTTGGCAATGCACATCGGTGCATCTATTGGTGTTACCCCGCGTTTTGCAACGGCACATTTAACAACCCACAATAAAGCGGTTGATGGTTTGTATAAGCGCTTTACTGACCTTGAAGATGAGAAAATCTTTATTGATTACAATACCAAGGGCATTTTAGCGTATAAGCGCGCGGCAGATGCTTTATTAAAAATTCAGCCGTTAGGGATATCACACCCTATAGCGGCAGATTTACTCGCAGTGGCAAAACAAGCATTGCTTGATGTGATTGAGTCGAATAATACGTTATACAACAAGCTCGATACAGACCGCTTTTTCTATTGTGTACGCCCGTATTACAAGCCGTATCGAGTAGGTAAAGAGGTATATCGTGGCGCGAATGCTGGTGATTTTGCGGGCATTAATGTTATCGATTTACTGCTTGGTCTTTGTTTTGCTAATGAACCTAGTTACTCGCAAATGCTGGTGGATAAATTCTTGTATATGATGCCTGAAGATCAGCAGATCCTGCGTGAAAGCATGCGTATGACAAGCATCATGGATGATTTTTTAGCGGCAGAAGCTGAGCGCGATAGCGAATGGTTACAAACTAACTTAAAGCTGTTCATTCAAGTGTGTAAACTACATGGTGATACTGCCATTGGCCACCATAACCAGTTGGTCAGTAAATACATAGCGCAGCCTTCACAGCAAATGCAGCAACAACATATGGATAAAGTCACAGCCAGTGGGCCGCCTTTGCATGTGTTACTAAACTCACTAGAGCAGTTACGTGATCGCCGTGCGGCAGCAAAAAGGGACGATATTCGAACTAGGTTTGATGATTTAACTAAGTTAAAACAGTGGATTAAGTAATGAGTAAAGACGATTTTGTAATTCCACAAGGCAGCTATTTGCTTAACCACTCTGTGGGGCGACCCTTAAAATCTGCTGAGCAGCATTTTCATCAGCAATTTTTTGCAGCTTGGCAAAATGAAAATAAAGAGCCATGGCAACAGTGGTTGCAAGGTGTTGAGGCATTTACGAGTAGTCTCGCTAAATTATTTAACTCGCAAAGTGAGTTATTTTGTCCACAAGTTAACTTATCGAGTGGTTTAACCAAGCTGTTGATGTCGCACCCGCGACTGCAACAAGAAAATTGCAAAGTGTTAATGGCAGAAAGTGACTTTCCAAGCATGGGTTTTGCGATGCAAAAAGCCCTACCTGAAAGTGCTGAAATCGTGTTTATTGGTAAGCATGAAGATTTAACTGATGCGCAGATTTGGCTGTCATATTTAGCGAATAATGATATTGATTTAGTCTTTATTAGTCATGTTTATTCAAACACGGGTCAGCAAGCGCCTATTAACGAAATTATCAATATTGCAAAGCAACACAACACATTAAGCTTACTTGATGTTGCGCAGTCTGCGGGCATTTTAGAGGTCGACTTAACTAAGCTTGATGCCGATTTTATGTTGGGCTCGAGTGTCAAATGGTTATGTGGTGGACCTGGTGCTGCTTATTTATGGGTTAACAGCAAACAGCTTTCACTTTGTCAGCCACAAGATGTTGGTTGGTTTTCTCATCAAAATCCGTTTGAATTTGATATTAAGCACTTTGCTTATCATCAAACCGCGTTGCGCTTTTGGGGCGGTACCCCTTCAGTTGCACCTTATATTCTGGCTTCGAATAGTATTAATTACTTTGCTGATCTTGGTATTGAGAAAGTACGTGCTCATAACTTAGCAATGCTCGCTCAGTTTCATGATCAATTAGCTGATTATATGCGCTCACCCATACAGGCTGACAAATGCTCTGGTACGGCTATTATGCATTTTGGCGAGCAACAAGCGGCTGTTAAAGCTGCGCTTGAGGCTGCGAATATTGCGGTTGATGAACGTCACTTAGGCTTAAGAGTCTCTGCTCATATTTATAATGATCAGCAGGATATAGATACTTTTATCACGACTGTGAAAAGCGCTTTAAATTAAGTGCTTGTCGAGCCTTTGCTTTGACTGAACGCCAATGCGTCATTGGTTTTTTGGGGACCAGCGCTAAAATTTGCTCAAAGTCGATGTCATCAATACTGACTTCATTGCTGTGGGCAAACATAATCCGTTTTGGTTGTAGCGCTTTTAGCATCAACAAAGAGCTTAAATACAGCTTTGGGTAAAAAACAGGAAAGGGTGGTACAAGCTGCCCTTTTACTTTCACTAGTAAATCAGCAATGTAAATTCGCTCGCTAGGAATATGATACAGGCTAATATCTCGGTCAGTGTGACCTGGGCTATGTAGTGCTTGCCAATCGTCAAAGCCGGGCAGGGTTGCATCAGTGGCAAGGTAATAATCTGCATCTAGATGGCGGCTGTACCAAAGGTTGTGGCGTTTTTTATTTAACCTACCTGCGACCCACCAAGCTAAAGCAATATCGGTTAAATGCATTAAGAAACCATCAATGCCTCTATACCATTGCCCTGGGGCATTCGACGTCGCTATTTTGCCGCCGCTTAACTTTCTTAGTGCATGCGCTCCACCGGCATGATCTGGGTGCATATGGGTGACTACAATCAGTTTTAAGTCAGTGATGGGGCGCTTTAGTTGTTCGGTAATATAGTCAAATACTGTATCAACATCAGCACGGCAACACCCATCAAGCAGCATCAATTTATCTGGATATTCAACTAAATAGATATTTTGAATATAACCTTCGAGCGTGTGAATGTGCAAATCAATTGACCCCTAAACTAAATCAGCAAATGTTGTTATATCATGTCTGACCAGTTTTAGTAAGTTAAGCTAATTGGATTGCGTGCCTCGCTCTTTGAGCTGCTTTTTGTTTTCTTCTAACTGAGCTACCTGTTTTTCGAGGATGCTTATTTGGCTCTTATAGTAAGCGTTAATACGCTCACTTTGTTTACTGATAGCATCATCAATAGACGCTGCCCCTAATCTGTTTGCGGCATCTTGCGTCATATTATTGAGTTTATCGATGCGCTCACTTTGTTGTTTTTGTAGTTCTTTAATTTCTAGCTGAAGGCGGTCTATTTCACGATCGGCTTTTTGAATTTTTAAATAATCTTCAACACTTAAGTCGGCAGGCTTTTGTGGTTTTTGGGGCTGCTCTGTAGCTGGTGTTTGGCTAGTTGCTGGTGGCGGTGCAATTTTCACGATTACTGCATCTTTTCCACAAGGTTTCTCTGTAAAAGTGGCAACCCCGTCAATCATGCACTTATAAATAGTAGCTTGACTGTTGGCGCTGGCAAGTAGGGCAAGAGTAAAAAATGCAAAACGAAACATAGCATCACTTTGTGTAGCAAATAGATACTTAGCATGCATGAAATATAATGAAGTGTGCAAGTTTTCGGGCATAAAAAAACCGCTTAAAAGCGGTTTTTAATAATAAAATGGTGGAGAAGGAGGGATTCGAACCCTCGATAGAGCTACAAACCCTATACTCCCTTAGCAGGGGAGCGCCTTCGGCCACTCGGCCACCTCTCCAGCGCATAATTCTGATTGTAATTTGCTGAAATTAATCAACAAATAAAAATAAGTGGTGGAGAGATAGGGATTTGAACCCTAGAGGGGCTACAAACCCCTGCCGGTTTTCAAGACCGGTGCATTCGACCACTCTGCCATCTCTCCACATCGTGATGCGAGAATAATACTTAGCTGAATCGGCTGTGTAAATAGGAAAAAGTTTGTTTGCTTGTTTTTTGAGCGTAAAGAGGGGGTTTTTTGTAAAAAGGTTTAATTAATTGCTGTTTTTAACTTAAAAGAAAGGGGTTGGAGCAGTAAACGGAGGAGCTAAAGAAGGATCTTCGTTAGTGGTTGGGTGTTTACTGCACCGATAAAGTAACCATGGTTGGGGATTACTTGTGTTGTACTGCGCCGCCAAGAGCTAACTTTTTGCCGTAGCGATTTATTTTTGCCAACATTTTTGCTTTGCGGTTTGTTGGTTTTACGGCAACATGAGTTGCAGCGTTTTGGTTTAATGTATTAATTGGGTTCATTACTTTGCTCCAGGTTGTGTTTGGTTGAAAACGTGAGTATTTTGCAATCAAACTGGACAAAAATAAAACGATAAAAATTGAGTCTGTCGGATAACTTTTTCTAATCCAAAAGCCTTTTATTAACATGGGGTTAAGTTTTTTGTCTTACTGATATCTTGCATGCTTATGCAGCTTATTTAACGCTGAAGTGTAGGTAAATAAAGGTTTTTAGTTTTTATTATTTTTATTTATGCGTTTTTAGAGTGAGAAAGTGACTATTTATTCAGATTAATATAATTTGAACGAGTTTGGTGTTTTTGCCATGCAAGAAAAGAAGTAACCGTTGATGTTGATAATAATAAAGCCAAGTGACAAAAAAAATCATAAAAACAGTGTTGATTGGCTACTAAAAGAATGTAAAAAAAGACAGATTGAGCCTGAATTGTATTTAACCACAGGCAAGTTTGAGAATGATTGCGCTGATATAGCGCTTTTGGCTAAAAACCAAACTCAAGTTGTGGTGATTGGTGGTGATGGGACGCTGCATTTAGCTGTTAATGCATTAATGATGAGTCGCTGCTCTATCGCGTTAATTCCGGCAGGCACAGGAAATGATTTTGCTCGTGGCTTTGCGTGTAAACAACAGGCTTGGTATGACGCTGTTTTTAATAGCCGTACTGAGTTAATCGATATTGGGCAAATCAATCAGCGCTATTTTATTAATGTGGCGGGAATAGGTTTTGACGCAGAAGTAGTGACTCAACTAAATAAAGCCGGAAGTTTTAGCTCGTTTGGCTACACTTGGCAGGGCATCAAGCAGCTATTTTCATTTAAGGCACAGTCACTTCAGGGTGAGTTTAATGGTAAAGCACTCAGCTACAGTAATTTAGCGACGATTTTTGCTAATCATCATTACTTTGGTGGTGGCTTAAAGATTGCCCCTCGGGCAAAGTTAAATGATGGTCAGCTTGATTGCTACTGCATGCCAGCTGGCGGTTTGTTGAAAAACCTGATCAGCTTTTTGTATTTACTGCTCGTAAAGCATCATGGTTTGCAAGCGCTAGAATATACCCAGTTAACAACTGCAGAGGTCACCACGAAAGGGTTGGCTATAGAAGCCGATGGTGAGCTTGTTGGTTTTACTCCGGCTAAAGTTAAGATTCACAAACAAGCACTTCGTTTTCATATGCCATAAAAAAGCGCCGACAAATTTGCCAGCGCTTGGTGTTAGAGGCGACATAGTCACTTCTAACTGGGGACGGAGCTTTTTTGCTGCAAGTTACGTGCAGCAAAAAATGCTTTAATTTGTCGAGTTGGAGTCAGCACGATAGCATTACCGAATAACACTAGGCTAAAACCCATAAAGGTATTCGCTTGCCATTCGAATCCTTCAAATAAGGTACTTAACACCACTGCAACCAGTGGGAATAATACGATCACATAGCTTGCGCGCTCAGGGCCGATGTTTTTAAGTAGCGCGAAGTAACAAGCAAATGCGATTACGGTACCAAATACTGCTAAATAGAAGAGCGATACCCAATAGCTACTTGGGGCGTTAAATGTAAGCTCAACATCACTGACTAAAACATAAGCAGCTAGACCTAAAGCGCTGTATAACATACCCCAGGCATTGCCTTGAAGTACGCCAATGTTGCGTTGTGAATTTCGAACGCTGACCATATTCCCCAATGAAGCCACAAAGGTTCCAGATAGCGCAAGTAGTAACCCGACCAACGCACCATTACTCAAGTCGAATTGCTGAATTTGTGGCCAAAACAAGCTGGCAATACCCATTACGCCGAGTAAAGCACCAAAGTAAATTCGTTTCGCAATTGGCTTTGCGAAGAACAAGCGGGTGTTAATAATGTTCATCAATAGCAACATCGAAAACGCTATTGAGGCCATTGCTGAGGTGAGATAGTTCTGCGCCCAATACAGCACTAAATAATTTAAACCAAAGTTAAATAAGGCTAATAAAGCAAAAAATCCGTGATCACGCAGTGAATAATGCATAGGTAGCTTTTTCATGAGCACAAAGGCCCACATTAAAATAGCTGCAATGGCAAAGCGGTAAAATAAAGAGACCTCAACAGCAACATCACCTAGTTGAAACTCAATAGCTAGCCAAGTCGATCCCCAGATCAGTACTGTAGCAAGGTAGAGAGCGGCGCTTTTCATAGTTAGTACCCAAAAATTGAAAGTATGTTCATTTTAATCCTCTTCTGTATACTTAACATATACAGAAAACTAGAAATGCAACCTATACAGTTTGGTGGGCTATGTCACAAGTTATCAGTCGTAGTAACAGTGAGTTCTTATATCAACAAGTTATTCAGCTAGTTAGAGATCTTTGCTTGCAAGGCTCGTTATTACCGGGTGAAAAATTACCTTCGCTCAGAAAAATGGCAGACAAGCTCAATATTAGTATTCCTACTGTAAAACAAGCGTATCAATTACTTGAAGGGCAAGGATTGATTGAAGCAAGAGAAAAGTCAGGGTACTTTTTAAAGTCTTCACAGTTAAATCAGTCACGACCAAAGCGAGTTAGGCTCAGTCGAGAGCCGACCACAGTCAATAAGCAAGGCTTAATAGAGCAAGTTTATGGTGCCATCCATAAGGCTAATGTGGTGCCATTTGGTATCGCTAACCCTGTAGCCGCTGCACCGACAGATAAAGCGCTAGCACGAACAATGCGCCGAGTAATGACATTAGCTGGCGCATCGGCAATTAATTACGGCCCGATGGATGGCTTTGCACCACTTAAAAAACAACTCATTCATCGCTATCTGGATTTTGGTATTGGGGTTGATAGCGATGAATTAGTGATCACCAATGGTGCTCAAGAAGCGTTGGCGATTGCCCTTAAGTGTGTCGCTAAACCCGGTGATGTTATTGCTATCGAGTCGCCTTGTTATTTTGGCATTATCGAATTAATTGAAAGCTTAGGCTTAAAGGCTCTGGAAATACCGCTGTGCCCCGATGAAGGAATATGGCTAGATGATTTGGCTCAAGCACTCGATGAGCATGATATAAAAGCCTGTGTGTTTTCAACCTCATTAAATAACCCAGTTGGCAGTTTTATGCCTGATGCCAAGCGTGAGCAATTAGTGGCACTTTTAGAGCAGCGTGACGTGGTGCTTATTGAGGATGATGTTTATGGCGACTTACATTTTACAGCTAAGCGCGCCACTCCTGCACAAGCTTATTCAAAAAAGGGCTTAGTGATCACCTGCGCGTCGTTTTCAAAAACAGCCGCACCTAGTTACCGCATTGGTTGGATCATTGCCGGTAAGTTTGCAGAACAAGCAAGGCGACACAAACGCGCGCTTAGTTGCTCTGCGCCACTTATAAACCAGTGGACCTTGTATGAGTTTATAGCTAGCGGTGAGTACGACCGTAACATTCGTTTGCTTAGACAGCGCTTAAGTACCAATAAAGAACGTATGATTTGGTGCCTGCAGCAATATATGCCAAGTTGTGCGCGTATAAGTAACCCGCAAGGGGGGTGTGTTATCTGGGTTGACCTTGGTAGCCAATATGATGCGGTAAAGTTATTCCACTTGGCATTAGAGGCCGGGATCAGCATTACTCCAGGGTTGATATTCTCAGCGGGTAAAAAGTACCGTAGCTGTTTTCGCTTAAGTTATGGCTTGCCTTGGTCTGAAAACTTAGAGCAGGCGATTAAAACGTTATCGCAACTGACTGTGCTGGCCAAAAAATAAAAAAGCGCAGAGCAAGCTCTGCGCGAAAGGACCAAGTGTTTTGGTTCAGGGATGTTAATTCATTACTCTGCGTTCTGTTTAAAAGTAAATAGTTGATACTCTTTTAGCTCTGGTACTAGAACTACTAGCTCTTGCTCTTTATGAGCGATATCAGCAAAGCTGCCGCATAATGCATCTGCACGCTCTTCAAGTTGAGCTGCCTGTGTTTCTACACGCGCTTCGATTTGTGCGCCCATGTTTTCCATACGTTGCTCAAACTCATCCATGTCGCCACCTGAACCTAAAAGTTCAGAGCCTAGCGCAACTAAAATACTGCCCATCGATTGCATCATGGCTGACTCGACAGCCGATTCGATTTGCTCATCGAATTGGTCCTCAAAGTTTTGGCCAAATTTTTCGAAATTTTGCTGACCCATGGTGAACGCACCTTGCTGATAGAAAGCGTTTTGTACTTCTACGCTGATATCGTCCATTAATTCTGAAATGTCGCTTAGTCCATCAATATTGAAAGCATTTGATACTTCTTCGATGGCTACACCAGCTATTTTGACGCCATCAAGTGCGATATTTGCTACTTCAGGAAGTTGGCTGCGTAAGCTGTCTGAGTAATCTGCAATTGCTTGCTGTTGTGAAGCATCAAGCGACACGCTTTGACCATCGATATATAAAGTGTGCTGATCGATGATTTTCATAGTGCGATTATCGGCTGTGTATACTTCTAACTCGCTTGGTGTAATGCGTACATCATTTATAAATTCAACATCACACTGCTCACCGCTGAATGAAATATTTGTATCATTATCGTTATGAGCCATTGCGCCGGTAGCGATAAATAAAGAACTTACTAACAATAACTTTTTCATTTTTTTCTTTCCTGTTTGAAATGACACAAATACATAATCAAATTGAATGCCAAAATTTATAAATTTAATTAATTCAATATCTTGTTGTGTTTTTAGGCTTTTTTAAAAATTGCGGGGAATAACTTTTTAACCACTTTTTAGTCAAATTAACTAAAAAATACACATGCATAAATGACTTTTATCGAAACGATAAAAAACTCTCACTTTTCAGAAATCAAATTTAGCGCTATTTATTCACAATATTGACATATGACCTATTTAGCATGGGTGTATGGCTTTATTTTGGTGGTTTTTTAGATACTAAATTACTACTGAGCTTTTTAAACTTTGCCAATTCATCGAGCAAATTTTAATCTCAAGAATTGGTCTCAAACACTTTATGGAGTGGGTTGTGGGTAAGACATTTAGTTATGACGCGCTAGATGACGATTTTGTTGAAGACGAGTACGAAATGGTCGGGCGTAATCAACACGACAAGAAAAAGCAACGCGTAAAGAAGAAGTTGGAAGACTATCTTGAACAGAAACGCTTGCGCAGAAACTTAGGCGATGACGACTTTGACGAGTACTTGAACGACTAAGCATAAATTTAGATAAAGAGGCAATTAGCCTCTTTATTGCTTTTAGGCTTTGTTATTTGCCCAGTGCAGCTGCGATGTCTGACTCGAGCTGTTCAGGTTTTGTCAGTGGCGCATATCGCTTAATGGCCTTGCCATCTTTACCAATTAAAAATTTGGTGAAATTCCATTTTATTTTGCGGGTGATAAACCCCGGTAATTCTGATTTTAGGTATCTAAAAACAGGGTGAGCATGTTCGCCATTCACATCGACTTTGCTCATCATTAAAAAGCTAACGCCGTAGTTAATTAGGCAGCCTTCTTTAATTTCTTTTGCATCACCTGGTTCTTGTTTACCAAATTGGTTACAAGGAAAACCAATTATTACTAAGCCTTGCTCATGATACTTTTCATGCAGTGCTTGTAAGCCCTCATATTGTGGAGTGAAACCGCATTTACTTGCTGTATTTACAACAAGTACGACCTTGTTTTCAAAATCAGAAAAGTCAACGGTTTGGCCTTGTAGGCTGGTGGCAGAAAGTTGGTGAAATTCGCTCATAATGATAACTTTTTATTATTGTTGTATTGATTCTAACTTGCTTGGAGTTTTTCTAAAAGGGTAAATTTTAATCAGCGGTTTTTCTTACTTGGCGTTAAGCATCGCTGCTAACTTAAAATTATAAATAATCCCATTCCTGCCAGTGTTGTGTAGTATATGTTATGTGTTTTATAGGCCACGATAACAGACACAACAGCAGCACTTAGGTAAGGGTTTTGCCAATCTAGATTTATCCCTTCGTCATTAATAAACACAATGGGCACCCAAATTGCGGTGAGTACGGCTGGGGCGCTAAAACTTAAAAATTGCTGCATTTTCGGGCCGACTTTGAATGGTAATGCGCGGTGCAAAAATAAGTAACGTGTGAAGAAGGTGATACACGCCATTAATAAAATGGTGGTCATCATAGTGTATGCTCCTCTTTTGCTTGCCAGCGACTTATTAGGTAACCCACTGTCATAGCGATAAGAGCCGCGGTGACAAGCCAAAGTTGAAAGCCCTGACTTTTCAATAGCGTTGCAACAACGCCTGCGGTGATCACTGTAGCCAGTGTCGCAAGGTTCTTTACACCCGGAATAACTAAAGCAATAAACGTGGCAGCGATGGCAAAATCAAGGCCAAGATTTGTTAAATCGGGAAGTAAGCTTCCTGCGACAATACCTAGTAAGGTCCAGATATTCCAAGCAATATAAAAACTAAAACCGGCACTGAGTGCATAAATAAGGCGCACTTTCGTTCGGTACGCTTTACGATGATGCGAAAAAGCAAATAATTCATCGGTTAGTACAAAACTCACTGGCAGTCGCCAACGAAAGGGTTGATCTATGACTTTGTGGCGAATAGCTAAACCATACAAAAAATGCCGTGAGCTAATAATGAGTGTGGTAAATAAAATAGTTAAAAGCGGCGTGTTACCGGCCATTAATTCAATCGCAACGAGCTGTGCTGAGCCTGCAAATACTAATAACGACATAGCTTGTGTTTCTAGGGCACTGAAGCCATTTTGAACTGCTAACGAACCACATAAAATTCCCCAAGGTAACACCGCAAGGCATAAGGGGAGCATGTCGAAAAATCCTTTTAGCAAGGCTCTTGTTGTTGATGTATGCATCTTATCGCTCATGTTTGTTGTTATGGCTCAGATCAAAACAGCTGAAATAGAGGTGTGTCAAAATAACTGAAGTTTGCAATAATGTATAGCCGAGCCAGTTGCTAAAATTTCATATCTGCAAGTCATTAGCGTCTTTTAAAGGGAAAGTTACAATGTCAAAAGTTAAAGTATGGGATGGCTTTATAAGAAGCTTCCATTGGTTATTAGTTGCGGCCATCGCAACCCTCTATTTTAGTGCTGAAGAAGGTATGTTGGAGCTGCATTTTGCTGCAGGCTACTTCACTCTAGCGCTTATTATTACACGTCTTGTTTGGGGCCTTATTGGTAGTAAAACAGCGAAGCTCTCAGCGCTGATTCATTCACCTGTTGCTGCAATTAAGTCATTTACAAGCAATGAACATAAGGCGGGTCACGGCGCGGCGGGTAGTTATATGGTGATAGCCTTCTTTGCGTTACTCATTGTGCAGCTAACCTCTGGTTTAATGACTAGTGACGATATATTAACGGATGGCCCGCTGGTGGCGCATGTATCCTCAGATACCGTAGATTTTGCCGGTTGGTTACATCACTTAAACTTTGACATTTTGTTGTATGCCATTGTGTTGCATGTATTGGCGATTGTGATTTACCGCATTAAAGGAAAAAATTTAGTGAAGCCTATGCTAACGGGCAATAGTGAGCAAGTTTCGGTTACTGGGCCTGTTACTAAATCACCGTTGATCGCTTTTGTTATTTTTGCAGTGTGTTTAGTGGTGCTATTTACGACTTGGGGTGAAGAGCCGCTCAGCTATTTGCTTGGCTAGGTTATTCAAGACATTAAAAAAGGCGCTAATAAGCGCCTTTTTAGTTCAAAATTTTAACTAGTCTTTGAAAGACTTATGGCAATCTTTACAGCCTTTAGCCCAAGCGCCAAATGCTTTGCCGATTACTTTCTTATCGCCACTTTGTGCTGCAACTGCTAGCTCATCAGCATATTGTTGGAAAGCAACTGCTTTTTTCATAAAGGTTTCGTTGTCGCTCCATACAGCTGCAAGTGCAGATGTATCGCCTTTATCAGAGCCCGCTACGAAAGCTTCCCAAGGCATTTTTGATAATGCCGCTGCATTGTCGGCACGCTTTTGAAAACGTTCTGCATCAAAAGGTACTTTTCCTTTTAGCATATCGCCCATGTCACCAATTTGTACGCGGATCATTGAAAATGCTGCCTGACGGTACTCGATTGCATCGCTTGGCTCTTCAAATACAGAATTTGCTGATGCGCCTAGTGCCATTGTAGATAGCATTGCGCCTACTACTAATTGTTTTAATTTCATTCCTTTTGCCCCTTAAGATGTCATAAAAGTAAACTAACTGAGTTGTATCTTAGCTCAATATAATATTCAAGTGTATTGCGGTTAATCTTAACTTAAGTTTAATCATTTATATCTATATCAGCGAAGATCATACCACGGCGCATACTTCTCGTTGCTAAGAAAACCTCGCATAGTAAAGATAAAAACCCACATATCAAAAGCGCCATAGCGGCCACAAAGCAGCTAGCAATTGTCACGCTTAAGTTGATCGATTGGATATGCGATAAAAATAGACACATAACCACAGCACATACTAATAAGGCACTGAGTACACTTAAACTAAATGCGATATGAATGCAGCGTGAGCGTTTCAACAGTGCTCTTAGCTCCGTTGTTAATGACTTATTGAAGTCTTCATCGGTACTGACTTTAAGCTTACGTTCTAACTGTCTCGCTCGATCGGTAATACGCGCTAAGCGGTTTGAAAGCACGCCTAACGTTGCTGCAATACCGGTAATTAAAAAGACGGGTGCAACAGCCGTTTGAATCACCTTTGCCATGGTAAGAATGTTGATTACTTCTGAATTCATTTTCAATACTCTATTTACTAAAACTCAATACACTGTTCATTTACAAATGTTTACAACTCTAGCTTGCATCTTTAAATCATTTTAAAACAATACGTTACTTAAACTCAGTGTTCTTTGTTTTAGCTGAATGTAATTCTTATGTAACAGAAATGTTGTTCTTGCTAGGGTTTCCGTTTTATATTGGTTCTGAAACTTTGTTTCAATCACTATTTAGACGATAACATAACATATCCCAGGGGAACCCATGTCTAAAAATCTAATAAAAAGAACTGCAGTTGCTTTGGCTGTAACCAGTGCAATGTGCGCTAGTGCACAAGCCAATGACTTTTCTAAATATAATCTTGCCGGCAAAAAATTAATCCAATCGAGCGCGGTAACTAAAAAAGAACAAAAAGCTCATCGCGAAGCTACAAGCTGGTTAATTAAGTTAAATGCTCCAGCATCAATTAATGCTAAAACAATGGGCGCGGATGTAGCGTCAATTCAAGCGCAAGCAAAAGTAGCGCAAGCAAGCGTAGAGCAAGCAATCAACAGTATGGACTTGCCTGTACAAGTTGTCGCTAAAACATCAACACTAGTAAGCTCAATCGTAGTCAATGGTAATAAGCAAGATGTTGCTAAGTTACTATCGAACTCTCAAGTTGAGGGCATTTACCCAGTATACGATTATGAATTGCATGTTGCTGACAGCGCTGACTATATTGAAGCAACTCCTTTAGTATCTAATGGTTTAGCAACAGGTGAAGGTGTTCGCGTTGCTGTGCTTGATACAGGTATTGACTACACTCATACCGCTTTTGGTGGTGCGGGTACTGATGAAGCATATGCTGCAGCAATTGCAGACCCTGCGTCAGTAGATTGGCCACAAGGTAAGGTATTAGGCGGTTATGATTACATTAACGATGATGCCGATCCTATTGATGTAGATACAAACCACGGTACACACGTTTCTCACTCTGTTAACGGTATTGCACCAAACGTAGATTTATTTGTTTACTCTGTATGTAATAGTGGCTGTCCAGGCCTTGCACAACTTTTAGCTCTTGAAAGTGCAATGGATCCGAATGGTGACGGTGATATGAGCGACCGTGTTGATGTTGTAAATATGTCACTTGGTGGCGATTACGGTGATATTGCAAACGATGCAGTTGGCCTATTCATCAACCAAGCAGTTAAACTTGGTACAAACGTTGTTATCTCTGCTGGTAATGATGGTGCTTATCCATTCATCGTAGGTGGCCCAAGTACAACTGAAAACGCTCTTTCAGTGGGTGCGATGACTCACCCTACCGGTGAAGAATCAGTTGGTAGTGGTACAGTTAATGGTGAAGAAGCTGTTGTGCAGCCAGCCAGCTTTGGTCCACAGATGGCATTTAGCTACACTAATGAAAACTTGGAACTTGTGTACCCAGATGCAAATCAAACGGCTTGTGAAGCGTTTGCTGACGACGTTGATTTTACAGGTAAAGGCGTTATCATCGACCGTGGTGCATGTGCATTTACAGTTAAAGTATTAGCAGCACAAGCTAAAGGCGCAGAGTTTGTTATTATTGCAAACAATACTGACGATGGCACGCCAGCACCTATGGGTGGTTCAGATCCAACTGTTACTATCCCTTCTGTAGGCGTAACGTTTGCAGCTGGTACAGCTCTAAAAGCGGGCGGTACGTTTAACCTAACAGTTGAGCGTCTTGTTATGTCTGGCGCGATTGCTGATTTCACATCGCGTGGTCCTTCAATGGGCGGGCTGTTAAAACCAGAGATTACAGCACCAGGTGTAAACATCATGACTGCTCATCCTGGTCTTGGTGATGGTCTTACTGGCGCAACAGGTACTTCATTCTCGGGCCCAATTACTGCTGGTGCGGTGAGCTTATTAAAAGAAGCGCTGCCAGAGCGTAACGCGTTTGAAATTAAAGCGACGTTAATGAACACGGCAAACCTAAATGTAACTATGGAGCCGTTAGCGATTAACCCAGACGCTGAGCTTGCACCAATTAGTTATATCGGTGCGGGTCTTGTTGATGTAAACAAAGCGGCTAACTTACCAGTTGCTGCATGGGCTGCAGATACTAAACAAGCTGCTCTTTCGTTTGGTTTAGTAAACGCATCAGAAACAGTTGAGCTTACTAAAACAGTTCAAGTTAAGAACTTCTCTAACGAAGACCAAGTGTATACACTTTCTCTTGAGCAGCGTTATGCAGATGATGTTGAGCGTGGTTCATTCTCACTTGACTACCCAGAGTCAATTACAGTGCCAGCAGGTCAAACAATGTCATTTGACGTGACAGCGACGATTGATCCTGCAACTTTACCTGAGTGGACTTTAACTGAGGAAAATATTGGTTCTCAAGATGCTACGGCTGACTTAACTAACCTAGAGCTTGATGGTGCGCTAATCTTCTCTGATGGCAGCGATGAAGCATTCCACCTTGTTTATCACGTATTACCAAAAGCAAATGCGGCAATGAGCTTCATGCCAGTTGTGACTGATAACGGCGTTGCACATGAAGTAACAAACACAGGTGCGGTAGCACTTGATCCTGTATTTGCTCCTACAGTAATGACTGATGATATTGATGAAGACCAACGTTTTGACTTAGTAGGCGCATCAATCGAAACATTTGCTGTATCAGCTGAAATTTGTGAAAGCGGTTATGTAACACTTACTACATTAGTGCTAAACGAGGGAATTACTCACTCTTACGTGGGTGGTTTCATGGCTGACTTCGATATGGACCAAGATGGTGTTTACGATGTTACAGTACAAAATGGTAAGTTAGAGTGGTTCTACGATGTTGAGCCGGGCACAGCAATTACCTTTACTCACGGCTATGGTAGTGCTTCTGGTTTATTAGATAATTATTATCAAATTATCGGTAACAACCACCTCACAATGCAAAGCTGTATTGAAGCATTTGGCCTAACAGCCGATGACATTGGTCGAGCAACTGTAGATGTTCGTTTCCGTACAGAAGAAGAAACATGGACACCAATTGCAACTGAAGAAGGTGATGTTGCAATGGGTACTTACACATTCACAGATGCATCAAGTGATGTATATGCAATGTTTGTAGATGAAGCTGGTGAAGCTGTTAGCTCAATTGAACCAGGTGCTTCAGCTACTTTATACAATGCAGGTGAAGACTTCATGATTCTTTCAGACTCGGGTTCTAAAGCGTATGCTGCAACACCTGAATCAGACTCGAATACTCCACCAGTTGTTGCTGATACTGAATTCTCTGTTGATGAAAACACTGAAAACGGTACGGTAATTGGTACGCTAGAAGCAACTTATGGTGCTGATTTAGCAAGCCCTGTTACAGAGTTCATTGTAATTAGCTCAAGTTCAACAGCTATTTCAGTAACATCTTCAGGTGATGTTGTAGTTATGAATCAAGACGTACTTGATTATGACGCTGGTTTAACATCAATTGAACTAGAAGTTGTTGCAACTGACAGATCAGGTAATGTTTCAGAGTCTGCTATGGTAACTGTTACAGTTAACAACCTAGCTGATGAAGCGTCTGAGCAACCAGTTGAAGCGGAAGAACCAGAGAAGAAAAAATCTTCTTCAGGTTCACTAGCATGGTTAACATTACTTGCTGCACCGTTCGCATTTATGCGTCGTCGTAAGCAAAAGTAATTACTTGATAAGTAAGTGATAAAAGGGAGCTTCGGCTCCCTTTTTACATTGCTTCACAAAGGCTACTTATATATTGCTGTTTTTTTACTTATATTGGAGACAGAATAATAAAACGAAAACAGGAACCCCATGAAAGTTGGCCATTCACTTTGCCTAGCGGCACTCTCTTTAGCTGTTCTATCAGCGTGTAATAAAGCCCCAGATAATAAAGAAAAAGCTGTTATTACAGAGCAAGTTCAGATTGCAGCACCCGTCGCCAAAAAAATACCTCATGAAATGACCATTCATGGAGACACTCGTGTCGATAACTACTATTGGATGCGTGATGATAAGCGCAAAGATGCCGCTGTTATTGCCCATTTGCATGCTGAAAATGCGTATGTTGAAAGTAAGTTAGCGCATACTCAAACGCTACAAAACACCCTGTTCGAAGAGCTTAAAGGACGTATTGAGAAGGATGACGATACGGTACCGACAAAAAAAGGGGAATATTACTATTTCTCACAAACGCGCGGTGATGACGAATATCCGGTTTATGTGCGCAGCAAAGATAGCCAAGGAGAAGGTAAGCAGGTTATCTTAAATGTGAATGAGCTTGCTAAAAATCATGACTATTTTGCCGTAACAGGTTTAGCTGTCAGCCCAAATGGCAATTTGCTGGCTTATGGTGAAGACACTGTGAGTCGCCGCATTTACACAATTAAAGTAAAAGATTTAACCACAGGTAAAATGCTCACAGAAAGCCTTGAAGGTACAGAAGGTGATGTCGTGTGGGCTAATGACAACAAAACCTTTTACTACATCAAAAAAGACCTACAAACGCTGTTAGGCTATCAAGTATATCGCCATACGTTAGGCACCCCGCAAGCCGACGACGAACTCGTTTATGAAGAGAAAAATACCAGTTACTACACCGGTATTTATAAGAGTAAAGACCAACAAGAAATCTATATTAGTCATGGCAGCACCAGTGCGTCTGGCGTCTCAGTTATTGATGCCAATGATGTCAAAGCAATGCCAAAACGTTTTATTGAACGCGAAGCAGGGCTTGAATATGACATCAGTAAGTTAGGTGATTGGTATTACATCGTTACTAATTTAAATGCAGTTAACTTTCAACTGATGAAAGTGCACCGAGATAAGGCTCATGATAAAGCTAACTGGCAAACGCTAATTGCTGGTCGTGATAACGTGAAACTTGAAGGCATTGAGTTATTTAATAATCACTTGGTTTACGAAGAGCGAGAAATGGGGCAAACCCGAATCACTATTCGTGACCTTCGTAACCAACAAGAGCAAGTCGTTGCATTTAATGACCCAACTTACATGGTCTTCAGTTATGGCAATCGTGAGTTAGATAACCCTAACTTACGTGTTTACTATTCAAGTATGACGACGCCAGGGAGCAGCTACGATATCAACCTAGAAAGTGGCGAAAAAACACTGCTTAAGCAACGTAAAGTATTAGGTGATTTTAACCCTGACAACTATGCCTCTGAGCGAGTTTATGTGACGGCTAGGGATGGTGTCGATGTTCCTGTTAGCCTTGTTTATCGTAAAGACAAGTTCAAAAAAGACGGCTCGAATCCGCTTATGCAATATGGTTATGGTTCGTATGGTGCGACCATGGATCCGAGCTTTTCTAGTTCACGCTTAAGCTTACTTGATCGCGGTTTTGTATTTGCGATTGCACATATCCGTGGCTCACAAATGCTGGGTCGTCCTTGGTACGAAGATGGCAAATTGCTCCATAAACAAAACAGCTTTAATGACTTTGTTGATGTGACTAAATCATTAGCAGCTCAAAAGTATGGTAATAAAGATAATATTTTTGCCATGGGTGGCAGTGCAGGAGGCTTGCTAATGGGGGCTGTTGTGAATCAAGCGCCTGAACTTTATAAAGGGGTGATTGCTGCTGTGCCTTTTGTTGATGTAGTTACGACCATGCTAGATGCCAGCTTGCCACTGACAACGAATGAGTATGACGAGTGGGGTAACCCGAACGATAAAGTCTATTATGATTACATGCTGTCATATTCGCCGTACGACCAAGTTAAGAAGCAGGCTTACCCAAATATGCTAGTCACCACCGGCTTACACGACTCTCAAGTTCAGTATTTTGAGCCTGCAAAATGGGTTGCTAAGCTACGTGAATATAAAACCGATAATAACCTGTTGCTGTTCAAAACCGACATGGAAGCAGGGCACGGCGGTGCATCTGGGCGCTTTAAAAGCTTGCAAGATACCGCTTTATATTACGCCTTTATGCTCGACTTGGCGGGTATCGAAAAATAATAACAACGCAGGCATCCGTGATTAAGCGGGTGCCTGCATAGCTAAATTAAAACGAAATTCACTGCCTTTTCCTAAGGTACTTTTTACGTTTATTTCACTATCCATTAGGGTGAGCAGTTGCTTGCAAATAGCAAGTCCCAAGCCTGTTGAGCCACGTTTTATACTATTACGAGCCTGGTAATGAGGTTCGAAAATCGCATTGAGTTCATCCTCATGAATACCAACCCCGGTATCAGACACTGCCACGTATAACTGATCACTTTGCTGGCTAACCTTAACGGCAATTACACCGCCATTTGGGGTATGCCGAATGGCATTTTCGATTAAGTTTGTAAGTACCCGCTCTAATTTTGCGATGTCTGCCGTCACGGTAAAATCGCAGATTTCAGGAATAACCTTGAGCGAAATTCCTGCTGATTGAGCAGTTAGAGCAAGCTTTGCCACACAATCATAAATCAACTCGCCCAAATTAAAGGTTTCGGATTGTATTTTTACTTGGCCGCACTCTAAATTAGCCAGTTCAAATATTTGTTCAATCAGCTGTTTTAGTTGCTGGCAGTTATCCATTGCAAGGTCGAGATAATGACGTTGCTCAGGCTCGTTTAAATGGCTATCCGGTTTATTGATCACCTCAAGAAAGCCGTGCAGTGAAGATAGCGGCGTACGTAAATCGTGTGATAAGTGAGTGAGTAACTCTCTGCGTTGCTTATCGGCTTGCTGTAATGACTGAAACTGCTCATCAATACGTGCCAGCATGGCATTGACGCCTTTGCTTAAATTGCCAATTTCATCATCAGCACTGTAGCTAGAATCCGATGGCATTTTGGTTAGGCTGTAGTTCGCTGCTTCTATTTTATTAAGCTCTTTATTGAGTTTTTTGAGCGGTAAAGTGAAAAACCGAAACAACATCAGCATCGCAATAAAGAGTGCAATTAAGGCGGCTAAAAACCACATAGCGGCAAGCCAAAGATTATCATTGGCTTTAATGTTTTTAAGGGTTGTATCGTAAGCTTGCCCGCCAATAATCACGTATAAATAGCCTTGCAGCTGTTGCTGATTATAAACTGGCGCGGTCGAAAATATTTTGACGCCATCGTTGCTACGCGGATCATCACCATAAATTGGTGTGGCAGTGGGGTTGTCGAGTAGCTGCTGTATCGGGCTTAAGTTTATTTGCTGCCTAACGACTTGCCCTGGTTTAGCTGAATAAGTCAGTAAATGACCTTCTGGGTCTACAAAATAAAACTCAAATGCAGGACCAAGTATCATCAGTGTGTGAAATAAGTTTTCTAGTGCTTCATAGTCATACACACCTTGTTTGATCAGTGGATTGTCATGCACTAAATGCTCGGCTAGTTGGAGGTGCAAGTTTTGCTGAGCATGATGAACAGAGCTTTGTTCTAATTGCTTACTCCAATTTAAAACAAGTGCGCACAATAGGCTAAAAATAAGCACCAAAGACCAAGCGAGTTTTTGATAAAGCGTCATTGGTTTCATTAGCTTGCACTCAATTGACCGGGGTTTAGTTTATAGCCTACTCCCCAAACTGTTTCGATAAAGTTGGCTGGGTGATGTTGCTCAAACTTACTGCGTAAACGGTTTATATGGGAATTAACCGTATGCTCGTAGCCGCTGTGTTGATAGCCCCATACTTGGTCTAGTAACTGTTGGCGGCTAAAAACATGGTTTGGGTGTTTAGCAAAATAGACTAGTAAATCGAATTCGGTGGCGGTTAAGTTAATTGCTTGGTCAGCTAAAAATGCTTGGTGGCTGGCAAATTCAATGTGTAGTTCACCCAACTGGATTGCCGCTTGAGCGCTATCATCATGATGTGATTGAGCTGCCATAAGCTGTGACCTATGCCGTAATTGTGTTTTTATTCGTGCTTGTAATTCTCTGGCGAAGAAAGGTTTGCAAATATAGTCATCAGCGCCCATTTCCAGACCAATCACTCTGTCCATATCGCTACTGAGTGCGGTCAGTAAAATAACGGCAATACTTGGGTAGTGCTCTTTAATTTTGCGGCATAAGCTCAAGCCATCCATTTGTGGCAGATTAATATCAAGTATTACTAGGCCGTAACTTGAGCTGGCAAGCTTCTTTATTGCAGCTTCAGCGTTTGAGGCTTCATCAATATGTAAGTTTAGGCAGTGCAATTGTGTGCTGATGAGCTGGCGGATTGCTCTATCATCTTCGACGATTAATAATTTTTCTTGGCGCATGGTTCACTCCAAATCACTGAGGCACATCCTTATGACCTCGGTGTAAGGAGTGCGATTATTATTGCGTCCGCGTTATCGTGATCCGAGCAACCGGGTTATCAAACTTATGCTGGCTGGTGAGCACAGAATTTGTCAGGCCATCATCTTGACTAACCACACCTGGGTGCATTGCAACACGGTTAATATCGTCGCGCATTTCGTTGTAACCTTCGCCTGAGTCGGCAGGACCAGGGATCGTGCCTTGTGCTTCAGAGTTAGCCTCTGTACCTGCATCATAGGCAAAACTAGTACGAGACAGTGACTCATTAACCGCTAACGAAGACACGTCTATAGCATTAAGACCGGTAAACGCGTCATTTGTATTCACCAACATAGTCGCTAAGCTAATTTTTAATGAATCAAGCTCTCCCGTTGTCAGGGTCAACGTGACTTGCTCACCTGGTGGTAATGGGCTTTCTGCTGAAGCTGCTTGCATTGTCATTTCTGCTGCGAGTAGCTCGCTGTTATCACCGCCTTCAGCCATAATTTCAAGTGCTTCAGATGCTGGCTCGCCAATTTTCCAAGGCATGCCATCGGTGTGAGCAATCACAGCAACAGGGGAGAAAGGTTGAGCAGCGGTGAGATTGACTACCTCCACCATAAATTGATGATTTGTTGCCATCTCACCCATTTCCATTGTCATTTCTTCAAGCGCTTCATCCATGTTGTCTGATGATTTATCTGAATCCCCACAAGCCGCAAGGCTGGCACTCAATGCGAGGATAATTAAGCTTTTTGAAAAGCGCATAATAACCTCCTATTTAACCGTAACTGTTAGCATCGCAACTGGGTTTAACCATCTGTGTACGGTGTTATCGAGGTCACTCATACCTGCTTCTAAATCGTCGTCACCTAAATTACCCGGATGAATATGCACCATCATATTGGTTTCGTTACTGGTGACGCCGCTACCATTCATACCCGCATTACCACCCGGTGCGGCAGGAATACCTGGCGTGCCCGGCATACCTGAACCCTCAACAACAAGCTCATCATTGGCTTCGGTTCCTGCATCATACGCATTGAGATAAACAGTGTAGGTACCAGCTTCGGTTGGGATCATCCAACTATCTAAACCTACAAAGCCATCATTGGTAGGCAGTAGCATGGCTGTTAGAGATAAGTAGTTATTGCCATCCTTGGTGGATAAGCTCGCCATCGTTGAGCTTGCTGGGGCTAATAAACCTTCAGCTGGGTTGGCAACCATGTCGCTGTTTGCGGCTGTAGCTTCAGTCATTAATGGCTCGAGATTGCCACCTTCAGCCATAGTCTGTAGGGCTGTAGAAGCAGGCATAGCAACGCTGAAAAGTTTGCTATCACTGTTATGAGCCGTAATGAGAATAGGGGTAAAGTGTAAACCTTGCGTGAGGTTAGTTAGTTTTATATCAAGCTCAGCAGCTTGGCTTGCAAGGCTAGTTACTGCGCAAGCAGCGAATAAAGTTAAAGGTAAAGCTTTCATGTGAGATTCCTGTTTTTGATGATTCAAAACCAGTATCGAATAGCAATATCCAGAAACCCTCACGAAGTTATCACATTTTTATCACGACGTTGATTGCAGCCTTTTTTGCTGGTTGAGAGTTTTAAATTTAACCAATTTAACTAGGGTAAAAGGTCATTACGGTTTATAGTAGAGATACAAACAGACCCATAACAAGGAATTTAAAATGGATGATAATCAAAAAGTTGAAATAATTGTGGCAGATAAAGAGCAGCGCACGTGGGCAATGTTTTGTCACTTAAGTGCCTTAGCAGGCTTGCTTTTCCCGTTTGGTTCGGTGATTGGGCCTTTGATTGTTTGGCTTGTAAAAAAAGAAGAAATGCCACTTGTTGCTGAGCATGGTCGCAAATCATTGAACTTTCAATTAACCATGATGATTGCTTACATTGTCTGCTTTATGCTGATGTTTGTTGTCGTTGGTGTCATTCTGCTGCCATTGGTTGCGCTATTCTCATTGATTATGGTGGTAGTATCGGCGATTAAAGCCAACGATGGTAAAGAAGTTAAATACCCTATGGCGATAGAATTTATAAAGTAAACTAATTACCATATACTAAAGGCTCAGCCATTTGCTGAGCTTTTTTATGTGATGTTTATGGCCTACTTATCGTTATTTCTCAGCGCGTTTATTTCCGCAACCTTATTACCTAGCTCTTCAGAATTAGTAATGACAGCTATGATAGCCAGTGGTGATTATTTACTTTGGTTATTATGGCTAAGTGCAACTGTAGGCAATGTGCTTGGGAGCTGTGTGAACTATTGGCTGGGCACGCAGGTTATGCGATTTAAAGACCGTAAATGGTTTCCCGTTTCACAAAACTCGATAGACAAAGCCGAAAAGCAATTCAATAAGTACGGTATTTACAGTTTGTTGTTTGCTTGGCTGCCTATTGTCGGCGACCCTTTAACGGTTGTTGGCGGAATTTTTAGGGTTAAGTTTTCAATCTTTTTGTTACTCGTGACCCTAGGCAAAGGCGCACGTTATTTAGCTGTGCTTGCCTTTGCGGTAGGACTAGAAAAGTTATTCTAGCTTTTTTGCCAATCAAGGGTCAGTGATACTGAATCAGCAAAGCGCAGCGCATGAGGTTTATCGACGCGTACTTTGGCATAGTGAACACTTTGATGCTGGTGGCAAATTGCTAAAATCTCAGCAACCAGTTTTTCTAACAGCAAAAAGTGGCCTTCTTCGACAAGGCTGATCACTTCTTTAGTAATGGTCTTGTAGTTTAGCGCTTTATCGACTGCGTCAGTTTCACAAGCTTGATCAGCAGGGTAATGAATTTCTAAATTAATCACTACATCTTGTTTTTTCTCACGTTCCTCAGGGTTAAAACCTATAAAGGTTCGTAGCCTAAGGTTAGTGACATTAATAATTGCATTGGCCATCATTACCCTCTAACTAGTTGTAAAAACTCGTTACGGGTTTTTGGATCGGCTCTGAAGTTACCTAACATAACCGATGTACGCATGCTTGAGTTTTGCTTTTCAACACCGCGCATCATCATACACATGTGCTTTGCTTCAACGATTACACCAACACCTTTCGCGCCAGTTACTTCTTCAACCGCTTTAGCAATTTGATGGGTTAATTGCTCTTGAATTTGGAAACGACGTGCGAACATGTCAACAATTCGCGCAAACTTTGATAAACCAAGTACTTTGCCATCAGGAATATAAGCAATATGGCAGCGGCCAACAAATGGCAGCAAGTGGTGCTCACACATAGAGTAAAGTTCAATGTCTTGGATCAATACCATGTCATCGGCATCTGAAGTGAATACCGCATTGTTGGTGATCTCGTCTAACGTTTGACGATAACCCTTAGTCAGATACTCCATCGCTTTTGCTGCGCGTTTTGGTGTGTCGAGTAATCCTTCACGAGCAGGATCTTCACCTACTGCGGTAATTATTTGTTGGTAACTGTTTTTTAAATCATCGTGCATAGCTTTCTCAGTAATTCGTTATTTTAAATGTCTGCCACCATCAACAGGCATAGAACGACCCGTGATGTAGTGACTGCTTAGTAATAGTTCTACGCTGTTAATAATCTCGGCGCAGCCGGGCTCAATGCCCATTAGCGATTTTTTTAATGTTTTGGCTTTGTATTCGTCGCTATCGTGTTCGTTAAAAATAATTAACGAAGGGGCGATAGCATTCACTTTAATGTCTGGCGCAAATTTAGCGGAAAACGACTTGGTTAAATTATCAAGCGCCGCTTTACTTGCTGCATAAGCAAGGTGCTTAGGGCTGCCTTTTTCAACTACGTAATCGGTTAAGTGAATAATATCTGCGGCTTTACCACTGTTTTGCTGATAATGCAGTAGCAAATCAGAAGCTGCTAAATTAATTAAGTAGGGCGCTTTGGCGTGGATACGCATCATGTTATCAAACAGGTCTGCGTAATCGTGGTTATTTGCTTCGCAATCCCAGCTAGACGCATTATGGATAATTGCTTTGAGCTGGTTGGTATGGGTTTTTAATTCTTCGATAAAATGCCCGATAGCTTGGTCACTATTAAAATCAGCATGGATGCAAATAGCGCCTTTACCTGCAAGCACATCAATTGCTTCATGGCGGGTGCGGTAAGTGACTATGATTTCTTGCCCTTGCGCTAAAAAGTGCTCGGCCAGAGCGAGTCCAATACGTTGGCCTGCGCCAGTAATTAAAATGGGCGATGACATAAACTAATATAAAACCTTAGATTTTTGATTTGAAATGTAATGTATTTAACTGTAACAACTATAAACCAAATTACAGAACTATTTCATCTTTACTGCAATCATGTTGCTAACTTTTACGTCAAGCATAGCGCTCTAGATCATTTAGCGCGGCCGATAATGAGTGATTGAAGGTTTTGAATATTGCTAAGGGACTGTAAGAGGGGAGAAAAAGGGCAATTATTATTGCCCTTTGAGTGTTTTAACCGTTTTTAAAGCTCGTCGTATACCGTTGGGATCGCTTGGCGCTTATGTTGAGTACGTAAGTAAATTGCTGTTAGCTTTTCTTCGACTTCATTGCTGACTTCTTTACCTTCTAAGAAATCATCAATTTGATCATAAGTGAGGCCAAGCGCTTCTTCGTCAGTCAGACCTGGGCGATCACACTCTAAGTCGGCCGTTGGGGCTTTATGTACAAGTACAGCAGGCGCTCCCAAGTGCTCAGCAAGCGCACGAACTTGACGCTTTGATAAGCCAAATAAAGGTGCCAGGTCACATGCTCCGTCACCAAATTTTGTGTAGAAGCCAGTGATGTTTTCAGCACTGTGATCGGTACCAACAACTAAGCCTTGGCTGAAACCGGCAATTTCATACTGCGCAACCATGCGTTGGCGTGCTTTTACATTACCTTTGATAAAGTCGATTTTAGCTTGCTCTGGTAATTCAGCACCACCACCAACTACAGCTGCCATTGCTTGTTCATGCATGCCATCGACAGCCGCTTTAATGTTAACCGTCATACGCTTACTTGGTTTAATAAAATCTACGGCTAGTTGTGCTTCATCTTCATCTGCTTGTACGCCGTAAGGTAAGCGCACAGCAATAAATTGATATTCGTTGGTGTTATGTTCTTGGTTTAATTCATCAACCGCTAATTGGCATAAACGGCCACAGGTTGATGAGTCAACACCGCCACTGATCCCTAATACAAGTGAGCGAGAGTGCGCAGCAATAAGTCGGCTTTTAAGAAAGTTAACACGACGGGTGATTTCCGCTTTTACATCAATAGTTGGTTGGACTTTCATTTCCGCCAGAATGTCGGCACGCATGGTAGAGCTCCTATTTTTCGTTGTGGTTGTCAGCGTTTTGAGGGAACCCCTTTGTAAAGGGGTATAATTATATTATGTTACGGGCGCGGTTTTTATTAAAGACCTAAATGCGCTTTTATTGCGTTAATTTGTTGCTTAAGATCTTCGATTTCGCTTCGTAATTGTTGCATTTCACTACTGTTATCTTGAACAGGCTCTTTAGCAGCCATTTCTTCAGTAATGCTGTCTGGGTCAACAAACAAGTGCATGTAGCGGCTCTCTCGCTTGCCGGGCTCTCGTGATAAGCGTGCAACATATTCTTGTTCAATGAGTGCGTTTAATGCGGCTTCGACTTCATTGACGTTACTGAACTCAGCGAGACGGTTACTGCGAGTTCTCAGTTCGCCTGGTGTTTGCGGGCCACGTAACAGTAACAAACAGATAATGGCGCGTTGCTGCTCAGTAAACTGCAAACTGCCAAATTCGGTATTACAAAAGCGGTGAGCATATTTATTTACACGCCCAGATAGCCCTTCATCAACCGTTACTAAGCGTGATGCAATAAGCTCATCGAGGGTATCTTGTACTTGCGCTTCAGTTAAAGACAATACAGGTTCACGGTTCGACTTTTGATTACATGCATTAGTCAGTGAATTTAAAGATAACGGGTAATGTTCGGGTGTTGTACTTTGCTTTTCGAGTAAACAGCCAATAACACGTTGTTGAATTGATGATAATTGCATGGTTTTACTCTCTTTTTATTCTTCAGTGCTTAGCCACACTGTTAACTTTTTATTGAGCGAGTCAAATTTAAGGGGTTTGGTGACATAGTCGTTCATACCTGCGTTTAAACAACGTTCTTTGTCACCTTGCATCGCATTTGCAGTGAGTGCGACGATATTAACCCCCTGATGAGCTGCGCCTGCTTCACCTGCCCGAATGACTCGCGTTGCTTGGTAACCATCCATTTCTGGCATTTGGCAATCCATTAACACTAATTGGTAGGGGCTTTGCTCGCGGCTTGAAAGCTTTGCAATCGCTTCAAGGCCATTTTCAGCGATATCAAAACTAATGCCTGCTTGTTTTAGCAACGAACCTGCCACCATCTGATTCACTTTATTATCTTCAACCAGTAAGACTTGCGATTCAGCGCTATCGCTACTGGTCACGACCTTGGTTATTAAGGCTTCTTTATTAACCTGCTGCTGTTCAATGTACTTGTCGTTCGCCAGTGAATTAAATAAATCAGACTGCGTTAATGGTTTAAAGATAATACTCTCAACTTTTAATGTTTGTCTCGTTTGTTTTTCGGTAAGACTCATTGGGGCCATTAAAATTCGTTTACAGCTGGTGGCATTAAAGTATTTTAAGAAAGCTTGTTGGTGCTCTTTTGTTGCGCTGCTATAAAAAAGATAATCCACTAAAATTGCATCGCAGCCATTATCGGTTGGCATTGCAGCACGATTGAGTAAGCTTGGCATATCAGTATAGGTCTCGACCTCAGCCCCCCATAGTTGTAATTGCTTTTTGGCAATATTGCTACTGAGCTTACAATTATCAGCAATTAAAATATGCTTTTTATCTATAATGTGGCTTGGCTCTGGCGCTTGCTTTGTATGATCACGTTTAACTTTTACAGTAAAATTAAAGGTGCTGCCTTCCCCGTATGAACTAACCACACTGACATCACCATCCATTAACTGACACAGCTGTTTTACTATTGCAAGGCCAAGCCCTGTACCGCCGTATTGGCGTGTAGTTGATGCATCCGCTTGCGTGAATGAGTCAAATAAAGTGGCTTGCTTTTCGGGCTTGATACCTACACCCGAATCAATAACAGAGCAGTTCAAGAACAATTCTTCATTGTTTGTTTCGAGTTTGGCGATGACGATAATCTCACCATCTTTTGTGAATTTAACCGCATTGCTAACTAGGTTATTGATGATTTGTCTAATCCGGTTTGGGTCGCTAATGATAAAGCCGTGATTAAGGTGTGTGGTATCTAGCAGCAACTTAGTATTGTTTTGTTCTGCTTTAATGGCAAACGATTCGATAGTATCGCCAAGTAGTTTTGATACATTAAAGCTAACATTTTCAATATCGAGCTTACCGGCCTCAATTTTAGAGAAATCTAAAATATCGTTAATGATATGCAATAGTGATTCAGCCGATGATTGCGCCAAATCTATATGGTGGTTTTGCTGGGTGTCTAGTTTGGTTTGTTTGATGATATTGAGCATCCCGATCACGCCATTCATAGGGGTGCGGATCTCATGACTCATGCTTGCTAAAAATTCACTTTTGGCTTTTACTGCTTGTTCAGCAGCTTCTTTTGCTTGAACGAGTTGTTGTTCGGTCTCTATACGGCGCTGACTTGCGTGTAAACTACCAATGAGTGCCGCAACTGCGATTAAAAAGCTTTCTTCATTTTTACTCCAATGTCTGCGGTTATGACATTTTTCGGCGCACACAACCCCCATTGTTTTGCTACCAGTAGGAATGATCACAGTCAGCATTGAGCGTATATTAAACCAATCAAGGTAGTTGCTACGTAGGTCACTAGTTAGTGGATGTTGCTGTGCATCACTGGCATTAATTACAGCATGATTGTTAATGGCATCAAAATAATTTTTAAATTCAAATTGTTGCAGTGAAATCGGCTCGCTAAATTCAGGCTGGCTTTGGTCGTGAATAGCAAAGGTATTGAGCGACTGGCGATCATCACTAAATAGCCAAATACTAGCGCGATCAATATCAAAAGCGTGACAAATTGCTTGCACAATCACATGTTTAGATAAGTTAAGGTTACCAGTCAGTACCGCATCATTAACGGTAAGAGAGGCTAAAATCTCGTTATGTAAGGCTATTTTGTTGTTTTCTAGCTCACCTCGCTTACGGGTATCAATATTTTGCAGTGAACCAAAAAGTTTTATACAACGGCCATTTTTATGCTCGGCTTCACCATGTAGCAGCACCCAAACTTCATCACCTTCAGCAGTGATGATTTGCACTTGAGTCTCAAAACTCTCACCATACTTGATTGCACGCTCGTTAAGGCGACGAATTTTATCTCGGCTTTCACCAGCCTTAAAATGTGTAAAGTTAGCAGGCCACTCTGGCTGTACATTAAGAGGAAACTTAAAAATTTGCTTGGTCATATCAGACCAATAGACGGTTCTTGTTTCTAGATTAAAAGACCAAGCGCCAACTTTAGCAAGGCTACTCATGGTTTCTAACATACGTTCGCTTTTGTACTGTCTTTCGACCATGCGCAAAAAGAATACAGAGGCGCCAGCAAATAAAATACAAAATAGAATAATGGCCAGTCTAAGCGGCCAAATAGCAGAACTTGGTGGCTGCCATCCAGATTTTGGTGTGGCGTACATCTGCCACTCACCACCTGGAAAGTTAATTCTAAAGCTCAGAGGGTTTGTGTTGAGCACGTCCTTAGAGCCGAAGAAAAAATCACCTTTAGCACCAAGGCCATTTTTGCCTTGTAGGGCAATATCATAATGCTGACTTAGCGCGATTAACCCCGAGTTCGTGTAAATTTTGTCTATATCGAGAACCACAGAGAGGAGCCCCCAAAAAGTGAGTTCTGGTGGAGTGAATACGGGCATTCTTGCTATCAATGCTTGACCACCTTGCACTAACTCTAAGGGGCCGGCCATAACAATACGATTTTCATCTCGTGCTCTAATTGCGTCGTCACGCTGCGCTGGGTTTTCTAAAAAGTTTAGCCCGATAGATTTCTCATTACCCACAAGAGGATAAGTCATCTGAATAACCATATCAGGGGCCGCGCCGATGTTTCTAAGCTCTGAGGAGGTTGAAAATAAGGGGCTGGCTATTTGCGTGAAGCGAGCTTGATCTAAATTAGGCTCGGCAGCAACGGCAACTGCAAGGCCCCTAACAAGTTGAATGTTAGATATTAAGGTGGCTTCGAGCTCTGCACGATAGGCGCTTACTTTTGCCAGCTCTTGTGCACGAAAAGCATCTTTCTCGCGGCTGTAATTAATTTGGTCGATTACAAGGCCAATCACGATGATACAGGCAAGTGAAAACCAGAAGGCTAGCTTCAGTTTTTGTAGTTTTTTATTATCTGTTTCGGTAGCTAGCGGCATGAGAAATATCAGGATTTATACTATTTACCTACTATAGACAATTTCTGTGGTAATTAACAATGAACAGTAAACTAAGAGTACTAATTGCAATTATTTGTATCGCAACACTATTCTTTCACAAAACTCAGGTTAATATAGTGTTACTTTGGCGCAAGGATAATTGGCATGTTTAAGATAATCAAATGGTTACTAATAGGTTTGTTCGTTGTAATGTTACTCGCAACGGGGCTTGTTTATGGCGTATTAAACTTAAGTTTACCGGCACTTGATGGCCGCGGTAAAAGCGATGCTATTTCGCAATCAGTTAAGATTGAACGAGACACCTTAGGACAGGCTGTTATTCATGCCGAAAACCGGTTAGATGCAGCCTATGCTCTTGGTTTTGCTCATGGTCAGGACCGATTCTTTCAAATGGATTTACTGCGCCGCAATGCAGCAGGTGAACTTAGTGAGTTATTTGGCAGAGCCGCAGTTGGGCTTGATAAAAAAATGCGCTTTCATCAGTTACGTAAACGCAGTCAGATTGCTGTCGCGCAGTTACCTGCTAAAGATAAAGCGCTATTAAAAGCGTACGCGAATGGGGTTAATGAGGGCCATGCGCAAGTGGGTTTCGATAGCTTTGAATATTTACTCACAGGCGCTGAAGCAAAACCTTGGCAAAGCGAAGACAGCTTACTAATCATTTTTAGTATGTATTTAGATTTACAAACGGCCACCTTTGAGCGCGACAAAACACTGATCGAAATCGAAGATTTATATGGTAAGGCGATGGTCGACTTTATTACTCAGCCTAGTCTTTATCAAGCGGCACTCGACAACAGCCAATTAGCGCCTTATGACGGCGGTATTCCTAATCTCAAAGACCCTCAATGGGCTATGACTGAAATTGCAGACCGAAAGGAGCTTGGCAGTAATAACTGGGCGGTTACTGGGCAGTTAACTGAAACTGGTGCTGCAATGTTGTCTGACGATATGCATTTATCGTTTGCTGTGCCAATCATTTGGTACCGTGCCCAGCTCAATTACCCACTCAATGGTGAAATGCAGCAAATCACTGGTGTGTCATTACCAGGGGCTCCTGCCATTGTTGTTGGTACCAATAATAAGATAGCTTGGGGATTCACCAATGGTTATTTAGATACAGCCGATTGGATAGCCCTTGAGAGTAAAGAGAAAACCTGGCAGATAGATGAACCTATCTTACTCAATGACGGCAACAGCGAAAATTACGCTTTAACCATGAGTGAGTATGGCCCAGTTACAGAAATCAACGGCAAACCTTATGCGCTAAGTTGGGTTGCCCACCATGAGTATGCGGTTGATATGGAGTTACTTAAGCTTGAGCAAGCAAACACGGTTGATGATGCACTAGCGCTTGCGGCTGAGGTAGGTATTCCTGTACAAAATCTGATGGTTGTTGATGATAAAGGTAACGCAGCTTGGAAGAATATGGGAGCCGTGCCTGCCCGTAAAGAGCCCCATCAATTAGCTGTGGCTGAGCAAGCATATCCTGCACAGTGGCACGAAAACGAAACCCAGCGTCCATTTGTTAAAAACCCAGAAAGTGGCCGTTTATGGACAGGCAACTCACGAGTCATTTCCGCAGAGGATGACCAGCGCTTTGGTAATGGTGCTTATGCTATGGGGGCTCGCTCGGCACAAATTCGCGACCGCTTATTTGAAAAACAACAGTTCAACGAACAAGATTTTTATGACTTACAACATGATAACGAAGCTCGATTCTTAACTGCTTGGCATAAACTGCTGGTCAAACAGCTTAGCACCGCAGGCGATAAATATGCCCTGTATTTAAAAGAGCTAAATAATTGGCAGGCATGTGCTTGTAGCGACTCAATTGGCTACACCTTAGTAAAACGCTACCGCAGTGAAGTGATTAACGGCTTCTTTAGCCCGTTAGAGAATAAGCTAAAAGCTCTCGATAGTAGCTTAAAACCAGTAAAACGAGACTTAGAACCTGCTGTTTGGCAACTTATCGAAGCGCAGCCTGAAGCATGGTTAAACCCTGAGTATGCAAACTGGCAACAACAAATGGTAGGAGCCTTTGATCGCGTTATCACTAAACTAACCGATCAATACGGTAACAACCCGCACAGCTGGGAGTGGGGCAAAGTTAACGAATTAGTGATAGAGCACCCATTTGCCAAGCAAATACCTGCACTGAAAAGCTTATTGAATATGCCCACGGAGCCTGGGTTTGGGGATACTTTTATGCCTTCGGTGCAAGGACGTAGCTTTGGTGCTTCACAGCGCTTTATTGTTCAACCTGGGCACTTAGATAAAGCGATAATGGCTATTCCTGGTGGGCAATCAGGGCATCCATTGTCCGAATTTTATCGTGCCGGGTTTAACGATTATGTTAGTAATGGTTTAACGCCATTATTGCCACAAGAGATTGCCCACAGTATCACTATCGATGCGGTTAATTAACCGCATCAGCATCTTTGAAAGCAGGGCGTTGACCTTTTGCAATGGTAGTTTGGTTGCGTCCTGCGTGCTTGCTTTTATACAGCGCTTCATCAGCGTGTTGTAGCATTTTTTCTATTGAAGCGAGCGGTTGCCATTCAATAAGCCCAAAACTCATAGTGACATTGAGATCGGGGAATTCATGATGCGCTTCTAGTTCGGCGATTCTTAAACGTAAGGTTTCAATTTTTGTAAAGGCCTGCTTTGCATCTGTATTAGTTAATAAAATTAAAAATTCTTCACCACCCCAGCGTACCGCTATATCTTCATCATCAATAAATTGGCGAATTAGCCTTGCAACATTAACGAGCACCGTATCACCTTTTTCATGGCCATAATTGTCGTTAATACTTTTAAACTTATCAATGTCAGCCATAACAATACACAGACTGCTCTCAAGCTCTATGCTCTTTTGATGTGCTGCAGTGATTAATTTTTTAGCAAAACGGCGGTTATAAAGCTTGGTGAGAGGGTCGCGGGCTGCCATTTCTGTTAACTCAACCCGTTGTGACAAAGTGATTTCTCTGATTAGACCCATGCCATAGACCATAGGTAAACCGGCAATAATAATATTGATTACATTTACATGTGGTAGTAATTCTGGGTAAGCGAAGCTGTACTGAACATCTGCAAAAAACACATAAAGCAGGGCGAATGTCGTGATCATAACTAAACTATAAACGGCTGCGCGCTTAAAGGTTAATTGATAATCGATCATTAAAATGCAAGACACAGTCCATAGGTAAAACTGAAACCCAGCGCCTAAACCAAGGGTTGCACAGACAATTACCGCATGAATAATCACTTCAAGGCAAAATACTCTAAGTGCCAGTGAAGTCAGCCCTTGCTTAATTAAAAAGATGCCGCTGGCCCAAGCAAATACACTTAATATATTAACTAAAGCAAGCGTATTGGCCCCTATGTGAGCAAATACGGGGATCAGCAAGACATGAACAATCAACGCGAAATAGGCGATTTTAGAAATAATCAGAAATTTAACGTGTTCAATCTCTTCTAAGCCAGATTGCTTTGATTGTTTTAATAAGTGTTTGATCAATCCAACCTCAAAAACACATGGAGAGTAGCGTAATTATAGATGAAAAGTTGAGCAATGCAGGTTTATAATTGCTCGTTTTTGCTGTGTAAAGCTATTTAGTTCAAGTTTATGAATGAGGCTAAGCGCCTGTTCACATCATCTTTGATATGATCAAAGGCTTGGCAGAGTGGGTATTTGATGCCACTCTAGTTTAAGCTAATCTAGAAACATGCTGAGCAATGTTTGCTGTGATTATTCTCTCGTGCCTAAAAAGGAGTAGCTATGCCGGCGGAAAAAACGCATTTAGAGATCTGTAATCTAACCAAAGAACAGTACCCACAAATAAAGACCCTCATGGATCAAGCGTACCCTGGGCTTGGTGGAGCTTGGCCAAGCCATACTATTTTTAGGCTAATAGACCAGTTTCCGGAAGGGCAAATAGGTATTGTTGACGATGGTGTCTTAGTCGGCATCGCCTTGAGTGTTCAGGTAGATTACGCGCGCTTTTCTAACCCACATACCTACGAAGATATTGTTGATGGTCATGACCGTGTATTTAGTGATCCTGAAGGTGATGCACTTTATGGTTTAGATGTGGTGATTTCATCAACTCACCGAGGTATGCGATTGGGTCGTCGCTTATACGATGCACGAAAAGAGCTGTGCCGTCAGTATAACTTACGCGCCATTTTAGCGGGTGGGCGTATTCCGCGTTATTACAATCACAGTGCAGAGATGACTCCGATGGAGTACATCGAAAAAGTTGACCACAAAGAGCTGTACGATCCGATTTTAAGCTTTCAGCTATCTAATGACTTCCAAGTTAAACGTTTACTTAAAAAATACCTTCCTGAAGATCAGGAATCAGTTGGTTACGCCACTTTACTTGAGTGGAATAACATTATGTTTGAGCCGACTGATACAGTACTTGAGTCGACCAAATCAATTGTCCGTGTCGGTGCCGTACAGTGGCAAATGCGCTGTGTTGAGTCTGTTGAAGAGCTGCTCAAGCAAGTGGAATACTTTGTTGATACGGTGTCTGACTATAAGAGTGACTTTATTCTGTTTCCGGAGTTTTTCAATGCCCCGTTAATGGGCCTCACCGAGCAAAGCAATCAAACGGAAGCGATTCGCTATCTGGCCGAATACACAGAAACCTTCCGTGATGCAATGTCGCGCATGGCGGTTGAATACAATGCCAATATAATCACAGGCTCCATGCCGCTTGCAGAAGATGACAAGATTTATAATGTCAGCTACCTATGCCACCGCAGCGGTAAAATCGATGAACAGCGTAAAATTCATATTACCCCTCACGAGCAAAATGACTGGGTGATCCAAGGTGGTGACAAAATTGCTGTATTTGAAACCGATGCGGGTCGTGTCGGTATTCAAATTTGTTACGATGTAGAGTTTCCTGAGTTGTCGCGTATTCTCGCAAAGCAAGGGTTAGATATTTTGTTCGTGCCATTTTGGACAGATACAAAAAATAGTTACTTACGTGTTCGTCATTGTGCGCAAGCACGTGCAATTGAAAATGAATGTTATGTTGTGATTGCAGGCTCGGTTGGTAACTTACCTGAGGTTGAGAGTTTAGATGTACAGTATTCGCAATCAGCAGTGCTTACTCCTTCTGATTTCTCATTCCCGCATGATGCGACCTTGAATGAAGCAACACCGAATACCGAAATGCTGCTATTTAGTGATTTAGATATGGATAAACTGAAAATCCTTCACAGTGAAGGTACTGTTCGAAACTTAAAAGACCGCCGTGAAGATTTGTATGACGTGATCTTGAAAAAGCGAGATCAATAATGGCGTGGTTGTATTTAATTGTCGCAGGTCTGTTAGAAATTGGCTGGCCTGTTGGCCTTAAAATGTCTCAACAGGCAGACAGTCGCTGGTTAGGCATTGCAATTGTCGTCGCATTTATGGTCGCTAGTGGTTTGATGCTGTGGTTGGCGCAAAAGGATATTCCGATGGGAACATCTTATGCGGTATGGACAGGCATTGGAGCAGCAGGCACTTTCTTAGTTGGTATTTTATTTTATGGGGATGCCGCCACATTTGGCCGTACTGCCGGAGTATTGCTGATAATTAGCGGTGTGATAACGCTAAAAATTAGTCATTAAAAAAGCGGCATAGCCGCTTTTTTAATGACTTGGGATAAGCCTAATTTGGTAGCATTACCAGAATGGCTGCCAGTGCAATTAACACAAGCCCCGCCGTGTCTTGGCGTTTTAACGGCTGTTTTAACCAAAGAATCGATACCATAATGGTAAAGAATACTTCTATCTGCCCCAGTGTTTTTACATAAGCAACATGCTGCAAGCTCATAGCGCTAAACCAACCAATTGAACCTAAACAGCTACAAACACTAACAGCGGTCGTGGTGCCTTTGTGATGCCACATTTTCTTAAATGTATCGCGTTCTTTGAATGCAATATACACGCATAGCATCAGCGTTTGTAAGCTGATTATCAGTAACAACACCCAAGCGGCCGAGTGTGGGAAAGTCAGCCCTGAATTTAAACTTGCTTCACGGATCCATGACGATGAAAGAGCAAAAGAAGTGCCGCAAGCAAGCCCAAGCAGTGCGGTGCCCAAATTAAAGTGTTTAACATTTGCGATGCCACTTAATAGCAATACCGCAATTGCACCAATAAATACGCCAACCCAACCTAGCAGTGAGAGTGCTGAGCCGAAGAACATAACGCCTAAAATGGCCGCCATCAGCGCTTCACTTTTTGCAAGCCCTGCGCCGACTGCAAAGTTATTCATTTTAAACAGTTTTACCATCAAACCGGTGGCAAGGATTTGGACGATACTGGCGCCAACAATGTAGCCAATAAAAGCCAGATTAAAGTCAGGGAGTGCGGCGTCTTGATATTGATAAAGTACAAATAAATACAGTGCAGCAATCGGGCTGGCAATAATAAAGCGAGCAAGCGTTACCCCTGCAACGCTCACTGTTGCACTCAGTTTACTTTGCAGTGCATTGCGCCACGACTGCATAAATGCCGCAAAAATAGTTAAGAAAATCCAAGTCATATTGAAAATAAATTAATAAGGAGAGGCGGTTAGAGTAACAAAACCAAAGTATGAGGGCATTAGCTTATCGACCAACTTGAGAAAAACTCAGCTGTGACAATATGCCGCAGGGCTTTTATGCCGACTTTAGACTATAGTGACAATGATGCTATTGCTGGCCGCTGCTGTTATAAGTAGCGGCTTTTTTTTGTTTGCGCTAGGGTAAGCTAATACAGTTAAAAAATAAGGAAATATCATGACAACACTGATTATCTGCGCACTCATCGCTGTACTTATCCCCTATTTAGCTAAAGCACCTGTGGCTTTTGCACAAAATAAGTTGGCAGGCTACGACAATAAGCACCCACGCGAGCAACAAGCTAAACTAACCGGCTTTGGTGCTCGTGCGTTGGCAGCACATCAAAATAGCTTTGAATCGCTGATTATTTTTGCTGTCGCTCTGGCAGTCGTAATAGGTAGCAATAATGTCTATCAGGTAACTGAGACCCTAGCGATTGTGCATGTTGTTTCTCGCGTGTTGTACTGTATTTTCTACTACATAAACCAGGATATTTTACGCTCATTAGTTTGGCTTGTTGGCTATGTAAGTGCTGTGGCAATGATTGCTCTTTGCCTATAGTCATAAAATCAATGAGTTAAAAACCACAAAGCAAGCGGCTTAAATAAGGCGCTTGCTTTAGGGTCTTAAGTTGTTTCTCTTACTTGGAGCTAACTTTAATTTTTTCTATTAAATCATTTGCTTGATAGTTTTCGTCTAAAGCGAAATCGAGTTGTACTAAGGCGTTTTTAAAGCCAGATTCAGATGGCACATATTGCCATTGTCTTAATGCTATTTTGGCTTGTCGGTCAAAAATACCTTTTGGTTCGGCACTTACCACACTGACATTGCTGGTGGCTCCTGTTGGTAAAATATCGTACTTCAAAACAACTGAACCGCTAATACCTTGCTCCGCAGCTTGAATTGGGTATATCGGCTCTACACGCATAACCGCTTGATAGTCTTTTGTCTTTTCAACGGACATCGGCTGTTTTGCAATGGCAAAGCTGCTAAGCATGCCCGCTGTAAAAATAACTAACGCTGTTTTTGCGATAAATGAGCTGTTGTCGATCTGCTTTATTTGATTTAGACGTTGTAACATGGTGTTTTTATCTCCGTATTGTGAATAAGCCATTAAGCCTGTTCTGCTAAAGCTTGCACAGTGCACTAATGCCTTACTGTATAAAATTCGTTGTTCAGTTGATTTATTTTTGAGTACCTGTTCATCACATGAAAGCTCTTGAATACGGCGCAGACTTGCATAACCAAGCCAAGCGACAGGGTTAAACCACAGCAAAATAGTGGCACTTAAAGCGATGGCATTAATTAGGTTGTCTTTGCGTTTAATGTGCACTGATTCATGCTCTAAAATAAGCGCTAAAGCATGGTTATCGTAGTGGCTTTGGTAGTTTGTTGGCAGCACTAGCTTGGTGTTTATAAGCCCTACAACCATAGGTGAGCTCACCTGGTTGCTTTGGTAAAGGCACATACTTTGGTTGTTGTGATGATCAACCGTAATTGGCTCTAATTGCAGTTTTGCTAAAAAGCGGTAATGAAAATATACGGCAGTGATCAGCAGTGCAGCACTAATAAAGCCATAAATAGCAAACCAAGTGAGCGTAAACTGCGGCATTATTGCGGTGTTTGGCGTGATAGTCAGCTTACTGATAAAGTCGTTTTGAATTGGCTTTAAGTGTTCTGGTAGGTTCGCTAATAATAAACTAATCGGTAATAGTGCCCACAGTGTATAAACCAAGCGTGCCGACAGCTGGCTTAGCAACTTTCGCTCTAGCAGCAATAAAAACATAATTGCAGATGAGATCAAAAGTTGTTGATCTAACAGCCAATTAAAAAATGCATCTAACATAACAACGCCTTATTTTTGCTGTTTTTCCCAATCATCAATGACCTTTTTTAGCTCATCAATGTCATGTTGCGAAAGTTGCTCTGATTTAGCAAAACCACTCACCAATGGCGCAATACGGCCATTAAAAAAGCGCTCAATAAAGCTTTGGCTTTCTTTTAATGTGTATTCTTCACGGGCGATGCAAGGAGTGTAGTTATATTGGCGGCCTTGTTTCTCGAAGCTAAGTGCGCCTTTTTTAACTAAACGGCTTAGTAGCGTTTTGATGGTTTTTTCGTGCCATTCTTTATCGTCACTTAAACGCGCAATTACTTCACTTGCCGTGGCTGGGTAGCCAAGCCATACCGCATCTAATACTTCGAATTCAGCTTTAGAAAGTTCAATCATTTTTATGCCTACAGATGTAATCTTTAATTTAAGATTACACGCGTAATCAATTAATGCAAACTTTTTTGTTAGAGAATGTCACTTTTTTTGATACTGACTATTTGTCCTTCGGGCAAATTCAGCGTGGTGAGTGAAAGCTTTGCGATATCTGTGCGGTACAGGTCGATGACTTTGTAGCCACAAAAACGAGCCATTTTTCGTATTTGCCGATTTAAGCCTTGTTTTAAGACGATGCAAAACTGCGTTTCGTTGACTTGAGTCACCGTGCAAGGGAGGGTTATTTGTTTATCTACAGGCACACCGCTAGCCATGTTGTCACAGAAGTCGCCATCAAGGGGCTTATCTACCGTAACTAAATAGCGTTTTGGTTGATGGTAATCAGGATGGATAAGTTGATTACAAAACTCACCGTCATTGGTCAAAATCAACAAACCTCGGGAGTCTTTGTCGAGCCGGCCAATTGGGTAAACCCGAGTGGTTTTAGGTAGACTATGAATAAGACTGGTTGGGTCGTCAGCATTTAATTTGCAATCTATACCAACGGGTTTGTGATAAGCAAAGTAGGTGAGTGGTGCTTTTTCTGATATTTTTTCGCCAAGTACAATCACATCATCGTGCTCATCAACATGATCTATATGATTTGCGGCACGGCCATTTACTGTTACCTCACCTTGATCTATCAAGCGCGATGCTTGCTTTCGAGAGCAAACACCCGCGTGGGCAATAAATTTAGCAAGTCGTACTTTTTCTGGCATGAGTGATTTTTGTACAATTAATTTGATCACAGTATATCAAAATCACGTATAAATAGTTCCACCACCAAAGAGGAACGCACATGCCTATCAAGTTATCAGAGCTTGCAGATCACCAACCACTGCAAAAGGTCATCCTTCATTCATTAGAGATGGCGCTGTATCAAGTGTCTGTGGTAATTAATAACGTTGAGTATTATGTTACTGATGAGCAAGGTGAGTTTATTCGTGATATTAGCCCGTTGCATATTCAAAAGCGTCTTGATCACCTAAGTTATGGCGATATGGTTTTACGCCACACCAGTGCTTATGATGAAATGTGCGGTCAGCCCGAAAAGCTGGCGAGTAACATGCTCGAAGTACCTTATGGCAAGAACCACTTATACTGATTAACGATATAAGCGTATACTGAGTCATAACATTTTATAGGTATGCTATGTATCAATTAAAAAGTGATGACTCAGCTGATCTAAACAACCAGCTAAGAGAACATATTGTGGCTTTCAACGCCGCGCATTTTAATGCCGAGCGTATTCCTTTAGGCTTTAAGTTCGTTAATAAACAAAACAGTGTTGTTGCCGGTATCCATGGTCAAGTATTTGGCAACTGGCTGCTTATTAGTTGGCTTTGGTGTGATGATAAGACACGTGGCAAAGGGCTTGCGACACGATTGTTAGCTGAATTAGAGAGCAAAGCTAAAGCGTTTGGTGCAAATACTGCACAACTTGATACGCTCGATTTCCAAGCCAAACCCTTTTACGAAAAAAACGGCTACCAAGTTAAATACGAGATGAAAAACTACCCACTCGACGGCTGTCGTTATTTTATGGAAAAAACCCTTTAATTATTGGTTTTAATCACTTCGCTTTAAGCACGTCTTGCTCGGTAAAAGTAATCCCTAAAAAAGGAGTCGCTTCAGGGGCAAGCATAAAGGTGCGAATGTTCATATGGTCTTGCCCTTCAGGATTGTGTAATACGTCATCACGATAAAACGCGCCAAAACAATCGAGGGTATTTTGTTTACTTAGTTGATTAAGCTTTGCAAAGGCAAAAATTTTACATGAGCCATTATTTTCATTTGCCTCGCTAAGCAAGCCATGATTGTTAAAACCGCTTGGGGTAAAATCATAATTGCTGTCTATAACCGCCATGGTATCGGTAAACTCAATTTGCTGTGGTGTGCTTGCTAATGTCGCCAGGAATTCGTTAAGAGTCATTGCTTGTCCTTAAAAATTGTTCTTTATCAACTCTAACTCATTCACTTGCTGATTGATATTAAACTTAAAATTCTCTAAAAAGTTCATACCTAATAAGCCATAGCCAGCATGACTTTCTATTACCAGCACTTCAAAATTACTAATACGTTGTTGACCAACTTGAAATGACTCGAGCTGATAACGCTGTGCTTCAACAATTCCATTTGCTGTGTTTACATTCAAGGTGCCAAGGTAATTGGCTGGGGTGTTAAGCGAGTTTAATAATGTTTGGTTAATTACAGTAAAGCTAGCGCCTGTGTCGATCATCAGCTCGGTTTCAATATCATCGTTGATAATACTGTTTACTAAATAATGTGAACCTCGAGCGGTTAACTTTATAACTTCAACACCAGCTAAGGCTTGTTGAATCAACAAGTGTAATTGCTCTGTTTGCTGTTTATAGTCATGATCTTCAGGCAGTTGATCTAGGGTAATTTGGCTCGCGACATAATCTTCTAAATGATAGTTCGCTAATGCATGGTTATATAAGTAATGCGCGTTACCTGGAGCGTAATCAAGCCACTGTTGACTGTTGTTAAGTAAGGCTTGCCATTGTTGTGCTGCAGTAAGTTCATCAATATAGGATGTGCTTATCTCGTTAATTTGTTCGTTAATTTGTTGCTTTTCAATGCTGTCTAACTGGTTGCTAAGAGCCAGTAAATTGATAATTCCTTGTTGGGTATCACCTTGTGCTATTATACGCTTAGCATCAAGCTCAAGCATAGCGACATCGTAAGGGTGGTTATTTAAAAAGGCTGTTAAAAATTGCTCACTTAAAACGAATTTTTTATGGGAAAGCCATGATTCTAATTGCTGTTGCCAAGCTCGTTTTAGCTGCCTTGCATAGCGAGGTTCATTAACAAGCAATTGAGTGTACTCTGCAACTGCTTTATCAAATAACTGATTGCTAAATAGTGCAACTGCTTGCTGGAAGTGGGCTGGTAACGCCGTGCCTTTTTGTACTTTAGGCGCTGGTGCGACAGTTTCTATTTCTAACGGCTTTGTTGGGTTAAAAAGCTGCCAAATAAAGTAACCATTTAAACAAAGAGAACACAGTAATATTAATTTAAGTAAAGCATTCATCCGTTTCGCCCATCAGTTTTACATCTTCGTTGCCTATTTACTCAGCATAAAACAAATTTTTCAAAGTCGTTACTTTTTAACCAAATGATTGAGCACCATGATATTACTTATTTCAATATCCGCTAATCCTTGATAACGATATTGCGTTGCTTGGTTATTAAGCCAAACGCTTTGGCAGCCGGCATTATTGGCGCCTTGTACATCTGTATCTAGGCTATCTCCAATATGCAAAATTTCCTTGTGGGTCACCTCTAACTGCTTTGCTGCGTTATCAAATAGGCTGCTGTGAGGTTTTGCTTTTCCATGCGGGCCTGCTTGTAAAACTAACTCAAACACGCCGTTAAGGTTAAATTTTTCTACTTCGACATTACCATTGGTGATGGCGATAAGGCGGTAGTGTTTACTGAGATTAGCAAGTAACTCAAGCACTTCATCAGTAACAGTTATTTGACTGCGGGCATCTGCGAATGCCTGATAAGCGTTTTCGGCATGCAACTGAGCTTGCTCTGCTGAAAAACCTAGATCGGTCATGGCATAGTGTAATGCTGCTTGTCGCCAGCGCGTCACATCATCGATTAGAGTGGCATCTTGCTTTAAAGCATTGTCGCGGCACTTTAACCAGTAGCTCATGCTATCGGCGGGCCATTGTTCTAATGCCTCTAGGTAATCAGCTTGTGCTTGTAAGGCTGACTTGATAATTGGATGGTTGTTGTAAAGTGTGTCGTCTAAATCAAAACTTAAAACAGAAACTGGCGATAAGGCACGGTTAAATCGGATCATAATGACAAGGGTTTACTCTGATGTTGAGCGCTTTTTAGCGCGTGGATGGGTGTTATCGTACACTTTAGCTAAATGTTGAAAATCTAAATGCGTATAAACTTGAGTTGCTGACAAACTACTGTGTCCTAACAATTCTTGTACGGCGCGCAGATCCCCTGATGATTCTAAGATATGTGATGCAAACGAGTGGCGTAATTTATGCGGATGCACTTGCGAGCTGATCCCTTGCTTAATACCCCATTCTTGCATGCGAAGGCGAACTTGGCGTACGGAAATTCGCTTTTTTTGGCTGCTAACAAACACAGCTATTTCATCAGGGTGTGCAAATTGAGGGCGAATTTTCAGCCATGCTTTTAATGCACTGAGCGCTTTGCTGCCTACAGGTAATAAACGCTCTTTGTTACCTTTACCACGGACTAAAATTTCGCCTTCAGTCGGATTTATATCCTGTATGTTAGCGCTAACTAACTCGCTAATGCGCAAGCCAGATGAGTACATTAATTCCATCATGGCTTTGTCACGAATAGCTAAAGGCTCATCATCTGGCAATTCAAGTAGCTTAGCCATTTGATCTACGTCTAAATTTTTGGGTAAAGGCTTGGAAAATTTTGGTCCTTTAATGGCTTCTGCCGGATTGTGATAATGTGCCTGACTGGCTATATTTTTGGCTTTTAAAAATTTATATAAACTGCGAATACAACTCAGTTTTAAACTGATTGTGCGACCACTCAATTGTTTGCTACGCATTTGCATGCTGTAACGGCGAATATGCTCACCTTGAACAGCAAACCAGTCTTCACATAGTTTACTAAAGTACAAAGCTGCGAAGCCTAACTGGCTCGTGTATTGGTTTACTGTGTGCGCTGAGTATTGTTTTTCGTAGCGTAAGTAGTCTGCAAAAAGTTGGATGGGTGTTCGCCAAGCATCACTTAATTCATTAATGTCTGGCGTCGTCACATCGCTCATGCAAGTTCCAATAAGCGCAGTTGCAATGAGCGCACAAACTCAAGGACAAAAAAGCTGTCTTTTGCCGGTTCGAAGTGATTAACGTCATCACTACCAAACGCCAAAATTGCCACAGGGTGTTTCGTGTTACCAATTAGATATAAAGCAGTCGATTGAGTCGTGTCTGAAAACAGTAAGTCTCTTTCTTGTTGGCTTACTCGACCCAAGTAAATGCCGTCGTTTTGCAGGCGATGAGCAATTAATTCATCATACTTTTTATCGTACTTAACTAAGTGGCATTCGTTAATAGATGGATTAGTGCAGATAATATTGCGCAAATTGCTAGCCAGTGTCGTAAAGTCGTAGTTAGTCCACAACTGACGATGACAGTCGCTAAATAAACGGTAAATTAACTCGTTTTCTTTTGCTTGTTCAACGAGCTGATCAATCTTATTTTTTAATAACGTATTGTGTTCACGTAATTGGCGTTGTTGAATATGTACCAAAGAGGTTGTTCCCGCCGTTTGCTGTTGTAGTTCAACTTCAGCGAGCACATCAGGGTTTTTAATAAAAAAATTAGGGTGTGCTTTTAAATATTCAGCAATTTGTTGTTCTGTTAGTTTGCTCATAATGCCACTTGTCCATCAAAAACATGCTCAGCAGGGCCTGTCATTCGTACAGGGTGGCCTTCGCCTTGCCAACGTACTTGTAAACTGCCGCCTGGTAAGTCAACTTGTACGGTATTAGCGAGCTTACTTTGAATTTGACCAACCACGACCGCAGCACAAGCACCTGTACCACAGGCTAAGGTTTCACTAACGCCACGTTCCCACACTCTTAGTTTAATGTGATCTTGCGAAATTACCTGCATAAAACCAACATTTGCGCGTTGAGGAAAACGCTCATGATTTTCAAGGAGTGGGCCTAAGGTTGTTACTTCTGCGTTGTGAATGTCATCAACTTCTAACACGCAATGTGGGTTACCCATCGATACTGCGCCACTAAATACCGTATGTTCTTCTGTACGAAGAATATAGGTCAACTCACGCTTGCTTGCCTTTAATGGGATTTTGTTCGGTTCAAAATTGGGGTGGCCCATATTTACCGTTACTTGGCCATCTTTCTCTATATAAAGCGTGAGGTTACCAGATTTTGTTGAAACCGAGATTTTATGCTTATTGGTCAGGCCTTTCATACGTACAAAGCGAGCGAAACAGCGCGCGCCGTTGCCGCATTGTTCAACTTCGTTACCATCGGCATTGAAAATTCGATAATGAAAATCGAGATCAGGAGAGTAAGGGGCTTCAACCATAAGCAGTTGATCGAAGCCAATGCCGAAATGGCGATCTGCCAGCTTCTTTATTTGATCACGTGATAAAAAAACATTTTGAGTAATGTTATCAATAACGACAAAGTCATTACCTAGGCCGTGCATTTTTGAAAAATTAACTAACATAACGCTCTAATTCGGGTTTGCTCTGAGCTAATCATGCCACAGAGCAGGGCGGTTATAAAAACGTTTATGGTAAAATTTTCTCACCTTGCCAAAGGCTTTCTAAGGTTTCGCGTTGGCGAATTAAATGGCTTTGCTGGCCATCCACCATAATCTCTGCAACACGCGGGCGTGAGTTGTAGTTTGAGCTCATGGTAAAACCATACGCGCCAGCGCTGCGCTGTGCTAATAGGTCACCGGCTTGAAGTGCAAGCTCACGGTCTTTACCTAAAAAGTCACCGGTTTCGCAAACTGGGCCGACAATATCGTAGTTATGAGTAGGCGTATCATCTGTGCGAGGTTCAACTGGCACAATAGATTGCCAAGCTTGATACAGCGATGGGCGCAACATGTCGTTCATGCCTGCATCAACAATAGCAAAGAACTTATCTTGGTTTTGTTTAATAAACTCAACTTTAGTAACTAAAATGCCTGCGTTGGCAGCAATCGCACGACCAGGCTCAAAAATAAGTTCTAAATCTTGGTAGTTTGCTAATCGAGCGGTAATTTTATCAACATATTCGCTTGGGTGAGGAGGCGTTTCGCCATTATAAGGCACGCCAAGGCCACCACCGATATCTAGGTGAGTTAGCTTGATGCCAACCGCTTTTAACTCTTCGATAAGAGTTAGTACTTTTTCAAGTGCTGCTAAGAAAGGTTTAATTTCTGTTAGCTGCGAACCAATGTGGCAATCTACACCGGTAATTTTTAAACCGGGCAGAGATGCGGCATGTTGATACACCGTCACTGCAGTTTGAATATCAATACCAAATTTATTCTCTTTTAAACCGGTTGAGATATAAGGGTGCGTTTTTGCATCTATATCTGGGTTTACGCGAATCGAAATCGGTGCCACCAAGTTAAGATCCGTTGCCACTTTTGAAATTCGCTCAAGCTCAGCCACTGACTCAACATTAAAACACTTGATCCCCAATTCAAGTGCATAAGCAATTTCGTCAGCGGTTTTTGCAACGCCAGAAAAAACAACCTTACTTGCGTCTCCGCCTGCTTGGATGACACGCGCAAGCTCACCTTTTGAGACGATGTCAAAACCTGACCCAAGTCGCGCTAAAATGTTCAGCACGGCAATATTTGAGTTGGCTTTTACGGCATAGCACACCAAGCTTTTATGTGACTTAGCAGCTTCTGCAAATGCTAGATAATGACGTTCAAAGGTTTTGCGAGAATAGATATAACAAGGCGTACCATATTGTTCGGCAAGTTCTTTGACAGCGATGTCTTCAGCGAACAGCTGATTATTATTGTAGTTAAAAAAGTCCATCTATTGGTCCTGTTTTTGCTCTGGTTGTTCGGATGGATCAGCTTGCGGCTGAGACTTTGCAGGCGGCTTAGTATCATCTGGTAGATAAAGAGCACCACTTTGTCCGCAACCTGCTAGGGTTAGTAGAAGGGCGCTTAGAGGTAAAATGGTTTTTAATTTTTGGCTATGAGTCTCTTTCATTAGATTAATACGGTTGCTGGCTTTATAATCGCAGAGTAACAGAATATTTAAAAAATGCAGCTATTCGCGGATGAATTTATTCCTGTTACACTTGATGTACACAATCTGCCCCCAGATCTAGGCTTAAAGCCAGTTAAAGGACACTAAAATGACTGATCATGAATACCACACACTAGCCGATGCATTAATGCTAACTATTGAAGAGCAAATCGATGAATGTGATGCCGATTTAGACTATGAATCAGCGTCAGGTATTTTAGAAATCATCTTTCCTGATCGCAGTAAAATTGTGATCAACAAGCAAGCACCATTACACCAAGTTTGGGTAGCGACTAAATTTAATGGTCACCACTTTGAACTACGCGACGATAAGTGGATTGATAACCGCTCGGGTGCAGAGTTTTGGCAATTTATGTGTGATGCGGCAACTCGCCAAGCAGGTCAAAAAATTGAATGGCGTTCTGAACTATGAGTTTAGAGTTTGTTGAGTACCCAGCGCAAGGCGCTCACAAAGCAACGGTTATCTGGCTACATGGTTTAGGTGATTCGGGTGATGGTTTTGCCCCAGTTGCTCCGCAACTTGCTCTACCAAAAGAGCTTGGCGTACGTTTTGTGTTTCCACATGCGCCAGTGCAACCGGTCACCTTAAATGGTGGTATGGCAATGCGTTCTTGGTACGATATTAAATCGATGGATTTAGATAAGCGTGCCGATGAGCAAGGGGTTTGCGAATCTGCTGCAAAAGTGGCTGCAATTATTGATCAAGAAATAGCAAATGGTATCGCCCCAAACAAAATTATTCTTGCCGGTTTTTCGCAAGGGGGTGTGGTATCTCTGCACTTAGCGCCACGTCTAGATTATAAATTAGCGGGTGTAATGGCACTTTCAACCTATATGTGTGTGCCTGCAAAATTTGCCGATGAAGCCAAGCAGCAGGGGTTAAATATTTTTATGGCACATGGTCGATTTGACGATGTGGTACCGCATAGTGCAGGCAGACAAGCATTTGACGTGCTTAGCGCTAACAACATGGAAGTAAGCTGGCAAGACTATCCGATGGCGCACCAAGTTTGTGGTGAAGAGTTAATGGCTATTCGTGAGTGGTTAATTGCTCGCTTGAGTTAATTTTTGGTTTTAGAGGCCAACATGACAAAGAAACTTGTAATTACAGCAAATATGAATGCCGTTGAATCGGCAGGTTCAACTCCTACAGCAGTGACTTACCAATGGCATTGGCGACGCATTTTTATGGTTAGCAGTGTTATCTTAGTAGCATTGGCTATTTTAGTGTATAGCTTTACTGGTGCTGTAAATGCTGAACAATCACCGCAAGATGAACCGCAAGCAGAGTTTACAAATGCTGAATTACAAGCTCCTTTAAATGACGCTGAGCAAGAAGAGCCAAAAGAAGTCGATGCTTCGTTAATGAATGAGCAAACACCGCAGGCTGATAGCACAGAAACTGCTGAAGCAGAGGTTGTGAGTTCAAACACTGTAGAACCTGACGTTACAACAATAGAGACTGAGATCGACAGTGAGCAGGTTGTTGATGAGCAACAACCTGAAACACCAGCTGTCACCCTTGATGGTGAAGAAGCACCACAAACTGAACAGCAAGTAGAGATTGCTGCAGCTCCTGATGCTCAGCAGCAGTTTTCGCAGTCAGCGCATATTGCCAGTGTCGCAATTGGCGCTAAAATAGACACAGATAAAGTAAGCCGCGCGGTATTAACAACCGATGTTGTTGATCGAGAACCAGTAAACGTTTTAAAGAACGATGTAAAATTAGCGCAAATAAGCAATAGCCTGAGCTTTTTTAGCGAGCTTAGAAATATGCAGGGGCAAACTGTTCGTCACCAATGGTATTACCAAGGTCAACAGCTTGCTTCGATTGAATTGGCGGTAAGTAGTCCACGTTTTCGTACTTATTCAACGAAAAACATTATGCCAGAACAACTGGGTGATTGGCGTGTTGAAGTCATTGACGCAGATGGCAACTTACTGGCCCAAAAAGAATTTAGAATTTTAGCTGAGTAATATTTAGTATCAGCCTGATAATTAATTGGATTTTTCATGACACAGACAACAAAACTAGTTCGTATCGCTACCCGTAAAAGTGCACTTGCTTTATGGCAGGCTGAATTTGTAAAAGCTCAACTAGAGCACTTCCATGACGACGTAACGGTAGAGTTGGTTCCTATGTCGACGCAAGGCGATATTATCCTTGATACACCACTGGCCAAGATTGGTGGTAAAGGCTTATTCGTAAAAGAGCTTGAGCAAGCCATGCTTGATGGTCGTGCCGATATTGCGGTGCATTCAATGAAAGATGTGCCTGTTGAGTTTCCTGAAGGTTTAGCGTTACACACAATTTGTGAGCGTGAAGACCCGCGCGATGCGTTTGTATCAAACAACTACAAAAGCTTAGATGAGCTACCACAAGGCGCTATTGTTGGTACATCAAGCTTACGCCGCCAATGCCAAATTCGCGAAGCTCGTCCAGATTTAGACATTCGTGATTTACGCGGTAATGTTAATACGCGTTTAGCAAAGCTAGATGATGGTCAATATGATGCAATCATCTTAGCTGCAGCGGGTCTAATTCGTTTAGAAATGCCTGAGCGTATCACGGCCTTTATCGAGCCAGAGGTATCATTACCTGCAAATGGTCAAGGTGCTGTGGGTATTGAGTGCCGTATTGATGATGAAGTGACAAAAGCACTGTTAGCGCCACTCGAACATAATGAAACACGTATTCGTGTTAATGCTGAGCGTGCTATGAATCGCCGTTTAGAAGGTGGTTGCCAAGTGCCAATTGGTGCATTTGCATTGGTTGATGGTGAGCAAGTGCATTTACGTGGTTTAGTGGGCGCTATTGATGGCAGCCAAATGCTGCGTGATGAAGTGACAGGCCCAGTGGCTGACGCAGAGCAGTTAGGTATTACACTTGCTGAAAAACTACTTGAGCAAGGTGCTGATAAAATTTTAGCTGAAGTATATAGAGACGCTTAATATGCATATTTTGATAACTCGTCCAGAAGGAAAAGGCACCGAGCTTGCTCTTGAGCTTCAGCAGGCGGGTTATCAAACAACCCTGTGTCCAGTTCTTACCTTAGATTACCTCACAGTAAATAGTAGTGAGCTCGCGCCGCTAGAAAATGCCGATAAAATCATTTTTATCTCGCAAGATGCCGTGCATGCCTTGTTAAAACTCACACCAACCATCAACAAAGCAGCGCAACTTTATGCGGTCGGTCAGCAAACGGCTGATGCGGTTTATGAAGCCTTTGGGCGACGAGCCGCAGTGCCCAAACAGCATGATTCAGAAGGTCTGCTTGAATTAAAAACACTACAAGATGTTGAACTAAGTAACATCGTTTTAGTGAAAGGTGAAGGTGGGCGCACGACCATAGCGAAAACCTTAAAACAACGTGGTGCTTTATTAAATCAGTTGGTTGTTTACAAGCGGAGCGCAATTGAGAGCGAACCGAGCAAGTGGATGGACCACTGGCAAACAATTGATGTAGAAGGTATAGTCATTACCAGTAATGCAGCGGTGGATGCCATTTTTAATGGCCTAAATGAGCCTCAGCTTGCATGGTTGAAAGAGCGAAAATTTTTCGTTGCCAGTGAGCGTATCGCTGACTATTTAAAGCAACAAAATGTCGCAAGAACACAGATACATATTGCTGCAGGGGCGAGCGACAGCGCTATGTTCACCTGCATTAATCAGCAAGGTAGCAAAATGAGTGAAGCAGAATCAAAACAACCCGCAAAGCCAGTGACTGCAAAGCCAGAGAAAAAAGCGCAAACGGCAAATACTGGGGCGAAAGCGCCTGTACAAGCTAAAAGAGGCATCAGCAAAACAGGTAGCTTAGCGTTACTTATTTCACTTTTAGTGGCTGGTGCAGTTGGCTATGAGTTTTATCTAAAATTAAATAGCGATCAGCAATCGGCTGTGGCATTGACTGAGCTGACAGATGAAAACCTACGCTTACAGCAGCAAATAGATGCATTAAAAAGTGCCCAACAAACAATGCAGCACTCGCTTTATAACAGTGAACAGAAGGTCACTGATGCACTAAATGAAAGTGCTGAGCAAACACAGCAGCAATTACAAGCGGCTTTAAAGCGCGCCGAGCAGCAAACTTTCACGCTTAATCCGCAAGAAGTCACAAGCCTGCAGCGTATGGCCGAGTTTAAATTGTGGGCAGAGCACGATTACCAAGGGGCTGCTGCTGTGCTATCTCGCTTAGATAGCTTACTTGCAGAACACCCGGGTACAGGCGCTATTCGCCAAGCAATTCACCAAGATTTACAAACCTTGAATGCCATTGAACCTGTGGCTGTTGAAGCAATTTATTTAAAACTGCATGGCATTAATCAAAAAGTTGATGAACTGGTATTTAATGCTATTTCACTCCCTGAAGAGGTCGTCAAAGAAGACCCAAATCAATTAAGTGAAGATGTTAGTGAGTGGCGTCAAAACCTTGCGAAGTCGTGGCAGCAGTTTAAAGACTTCTTTGTAGAAGTGCGCACACGTGAAGATATGGTTATCGCACCATTTTTAAGTGAGCAAGAGCGTCACCTAGTAAAACAGCGCCTGAGTTTATATTTAGCTCAAGCACAAGATGCTGTATTAAGTAAGCAAAGCAGTGTGTATTTTAGTGCTGTTGATGCTGCTCATAGCCTGGTAAAAGATTACTTTAAACAAGATGATGCGCAAACAAAAGCGGCTTTAAAAAGCCTTGCTCAGCTTTCTAAAGAGCAGCTCAATTTTAGTCCAAAAGTGTCACTACAAAGTACTGAGCAGGTGAAGGAGTGGGCACAATGATCCGCTTTTTATTAATCATTATTGCAATAGCAGTCTGCTTAGGGATTGCCCCTTTTTTTATAGATCAAAAGGGTTATGTACTAATTGCCTTTAATAAAACAACCATTGAAGGGACTATTTGGGGCGTTACTGCACTTTTAATATTGGCATTCGCTGCACTGTTTTTACTTTATAAGCTTTGCCGTTACGTAATATCTTTATATAGCCATACACGCCATGGTTTCTTTGCGCGCAGTGAAGAGCGTAAACAAGCGGCTATTGAGCAAGGTGTATGGAGCTTAATTAATAACGATTATACGGAGCTTGAGCTTGCACTTGATAACAACAGTGTTGCACAAAAGTGGACCGATATACGTTATGCGCTTCTTGCTAAAGCGGCACTGACGAATAATGAAAATGAAAAAGCAATCAGCTATCTTGATAAAATAAGCCAAGATAAGCAGCTGAAAGTGGCTAATTTATGGATTGCTAGCGGCGAAACCAGCACTATCTTTGCTGACCTTAAAGCGTTAGCTGAGCGTAAAAAAGCCTCTCGTTTAGAGCTTAAAATGTATGCCCATGTTTTAGTGCAAGAGCAAAAGTGGGCGGCACTTAATGACTTTATGCCACGTTTATTACGCAAAAAAGCTCTTTCTGAGCAAGAGTGGCAACAATTGTTCGACCGTTACTTTGCAGCTCAGTCAAACGGAGATTTAACTGAGCGTTATGAGCAATTAGCCAAAAACTTGAAGCCACACGCAGAGGTAAGCTATTTAACGGCGATGGCGAAGGCAGGTGAGTTAAACAAAATTGAGCTAAGCTTAATTAAAATGATCAAAAAACCGCTACAGCATAAAGATTTAGCACGTATTTTACGTACTAGTAGCGCTGGCGATGCACTCAAGCTGCAATCAAGTTTGCAGGATGTATTAAAAAAAGACACCGAAAATACAGACTTATTACTAGCCCTTGCATGTTTAGCAAATGCTCACGGTGAATACGACTTAGCCGCGCGAGTGTTTGATAAAGCGCTTAATGCAGATAATCGCCATGCTTATTTGCAGCAAGCGGTGCTAAGCTACAGTAAGAGTGCCCAACCAGAAAAAGCATTGGTACTCTATCAATAATTTTACTCCAGCCAGCAAAGGAGCGATGGCTTGAAGAACTTATTTACACTGACAATAAGCATTGCACTTGCTTACTTTCTTACAGGGTACTTAAGTAATTCATTGCTGGCTATTGATGGCTATGCGGTTGCAGCATGGCCGCCTTCAGGTATTGCGCTTGCCAGTATCTTGCTACTTAGAAACCGTGCCTTGCCAGGGGTTCTGCTAGGGGCATTCTTTGTAAACCTTATTCATCTTGATAAAGCCACTGATATTTTTCACTGGCAAATGATGCTGCAGGCAATTGGCGTAACAACTGCATCTACATTCCAAGCTTGGCTTGCCTATTACATTATTATTCATGTCGTTAAACGCCCGATTGAATTATCGTCATTAAAGCAAAGTATGCTTGGTTTAATGATTGGCGGCCCTTTGTGTAGCTTGATTGCTGCATCAATTGGCACCGGCTTACTGGTCATTAACAATGTTATTCCGAGTTATGCGGCGCTTAATAATTTTATCGCATGGTGGATTGGCGATAGCATTGGGGTACTGATATTCACGCCATTAATTTTAGCGGCATTTAGTTACCATCATACTCGCCAACGGCTGCAAATCATTGTGCCGTCGCTATTAATTTACGTGGTTATTTGTGTCAGCTTTTATGGTGCAGCCAGTGTAAAAAAAGACAAAGACTTACAGCGCCAGCAAGCTAAAGTCAGTGCAATTCACACGAACCTTGAGCATAAAGTCGATGAAATTAAGTCGCACTTAGCCTTACTCGCAACTTTTTTTGCTAGTAGTGACATGGTTGATTTTGACGAATTTAAACGCTTCACATCAAGGCAACTACAATACAGCGAAGAAATTCTTGCCCTTGAGTGGGCACCTAAAGTGATTCACTCACAATTAAATAATTATCAAAATCTACTGCGTGATGAACTTGGCGCTGACTATTACGTGAAAGAAAAAAATGCTGCTGGGCAGTGGCAGCCGGTGAGTAAGCGAACGGTGTATTTCCCAGTGCAATATATTCATCCTTTAGCAGGGAACGAACCAGCAAAAGGCTTTGATTTAGCCTCAAACGAGTTACGTAAACAAGCGTTAACTGACTCTCGGTTAATTAAGAATGTCACCGTCAGTGAGCCTATTACCCTGATGCAAGGTGATGGTAACGAAAAGGGCGTTTTATTCTTCAACCCAGTTTATTCAGACATTAATCACCAGGTCGGATTTAGAGGTTATGTTGTCGCCGTGGTCAATTTAGAAGTGTTAGCACAAACACTTAATTTTAATCAGAACACTGATATCGATGCCAGCTTCTATGACGTTACTGACGGCAGTAATCCTGTCGAAATTTACAGCCCACACCGTGTAGGTACAACAGCTATTGCGAGCTTCAACTTTATTATTGGTGAGCGCGTTTGGCAGGTAAAATTATGGGAGTCAGTTGCACAGTCGTCATGGTTGCCTTATTGGTTGGCGCAAATAGTCGGTATGCTGTTTGTTTGGTTATTGATCACCTTTTTGATTTCTGTAACTGGTACTAATATTCAAATTCGTCAGCAAGTGGCAAAGCAAACTCAAAGCCTTCGCGAAGAAAAATTAAAAGCCGATAAAGCCAGCCAAATTAAAAGTGAGTTCTTGGCGAATATGAGCCATGAAATACGCACGCCTATTAATGGTATTAAGGGTTTGCATTATTTAGCAATGCAAGAGCCTGACTGGCAACAAGCGCGTGGTTATATTGATCAAGCCGATGGTGCACTGAATGTACTATTACGGGTGATAAATGATGTTTTAGATTTTTCTAAAATAGAAGCTGGGCGATTGGAGCTACATCAAGAGCCTATTGATGTGAATGCGTTGGTTAGTGAGTTGACTAACTTATTGCAATTTGAGCTTAATTCTCGCTCTTTAGAATTTAGAGTTGAGCTTGATGCTTCTGAACACTTACTGATCCACACCGACCCAATTCGTTTAAAACAAGTATTATTGAATTTGTTAAACAATGCGGTGAAGTTTACTCAAGAAGGCACGATAACATTACGCATTTGGCAGCAGGGTGAATTTACTTACTTTAGTGTTATTGATACAGGCATTGGCATCAGCAAAGAGGCCCAGCAGCGCCTGTTTAAACCATTCTCACAAGCTGATAGCTCAACCTCTCGTCGCTTTGGTGGCACAGGTTTAGGCTTGAGTATTTGTCAAAAACTCATTGTTATGATGGGAGGCGAGATAAGCCTTCGCAGCTCTGAGGGGCAAGGTTCAACGTTTACAATTTCGCTGCCATTTGAGTCCCCTCTTGAAGAAGTGATTCATAGTGATGACGAGTTAGCTGATATCGATGTGACTGCTGTTTCATTTGCCGATGATGCAATCTTATTGGTTGAAGATAACCCATTGAATCAACATGTGGCGAGTTCGATTTTAAAAACTAAAGGCTGCCAACCTGATATCGCTAAAGATGGCCACGAGGCTATAAAGATGATCAGTGAAAAAAACTATGACCTTGTACTCATGGATATTCAAATGCCGAATATGGATGGCTTACAAGCGACTAAGGTTATTCGTAATGAGTTGCTGATCACCGATTTACCGATTATTGGCTTATCGGCAAATGCCCATGATGATGACCTTAAGAAAGGTTTAGCCAGTGGTATGAATGGTTATTTAACTAAACCAATTGATGCAGAAAAACTTTTTAAGACTTTGTGGCATTTTTTGCATAATGCTAGCAGCCATTAAAGCAGACATTTGACCTCTAAAAAGTAAAGAAAATCATCTAAACTTGAAATATCGCCGCGGGTACGTATGATCCGCGCAAATTTACTGAACCTGAGTGCTAATTATGATCAATAACAAACTCCCTTTGCTTGATATTCACCGTCATCTAGATGGTAATGTTCGCCCACAAACGATCTTAGACCTTGGTCGTCAGTTTAATCTTGAGTTACCTGCTGACAACATTGAAGCGCTTATTCCGCACGTACAGGTTATCGACCCTGAACCAAATTTAGTGGCGTTTTTACAAAAGCTAGATTGGGGTGTAAAAGTATTGGGTGATTACGATGCTTGTCGTCGTATTGCTATCGAAAATTTTGAAGATGCGATTGCCCAAAACCTCGATTACGTTGAGCTTCGTTTTAGCCCATATTATATGGCGCAAAGCCAAGGCCTACACCCGCAAGGTGTTGTCGAAGCGGTGGTTGATGGTGTAAAAAGTGCGTGTCATAACGCACCAATTAAAGCTAACTTAATCGGCATCATGTCGCGTACATATGGCACCAAAATCTGTCAGCAAGAGCTTGATGCACTTCTTGCTTTTAAAAATGATTTAGTGGCTGTTGATTTAGCTGGCGATGAAATTGGTTTCCCGGGTGAGCTATTTGTTGATCACTTTAAACAAGTTCATGATGCATACTTAGCTGCCACGATTCATGCCGGTGAAGCGCGAGGTAGCGAAAGCATTTGGCAAGCAATTAACGAGCTTGGTGCAACGCGTATTGGTCATGGTGTAAAAGCGATTGAAGATGCTGCACTAATGGATTACTTACGTGATAAGCGCATTGGTATTGAGTCTTGCTTAACCAGTAACATTCAAACCAGCACTGTTGCTGAGCTTGCAAAACACCCGTTAAAAACCTTCTTAGACCATGGTATTTTGGCATCAATTAATACTGATGATCCAGCAGTTGAAGGTATTGAAATAGCGTATGAGTATCAAGTAGCAGCACCTGCGGCAGGCTTAAGCCAAGCCGATATGGAAAAAGCGCAAGCTAATGCGCTTGAAATTGCTTATTTAAGTGATGCAGATAAAGCTGCTTTAAAACAGTTAGCTGCTAATCGTTAAGCAGCTAACTTACACTTGGTGCTCTTGGCATGAGACATAGTTTTCATACAATGCCTTGAGCACGTCTGCTCGGCTGATCATGCCAACAACCTTACCATCCTCGATAACCGGGTAGTTTTTTGGCTTACCAGTTTGCATACCATCTGCCAGCTCAATGATGTTTTGATCGCTACTTACGGTAACAACATCGGTGCGCATTAGCTGTTTTACCTTCACTACACCATCACAGAAATAACTGTTTTGCATGAGCGGTTGCAGCAGCTCTTGTTCAGAAATAAAGCCAACTAGGCTTTTGTTGTCATCGAATACAGGTGCGCCTAGTAATTTAAACTTTTGCAGCTCGCTAATCGCGGTGGTCATTTCAGTTTCAGGCGTAATGTGTGGCAACTTACGTTGCATAAAGTCTTGTACTTTTGTATTTAGCATTTGGGTCTCTCCCCATCGTTATTCTAATCAGAGTATGGTCAAGGAAATGCAGTTTGTGAAATCGTTTAGACGGATTAAGGCGATAGGAAAAACAAATAAAAAAGGCATCCAAGTGGATGCCTTAAAAATAACCTGTATGAGTTAGTTATTTAATGAATGCAAATGCATCGGCGTACATGTTCTCACGTACCGCACCATGATTAATAAAATCATCGCGAACTACGCCAATCATGTCAAAGCGTCCTGCCATGTAAATATCGTATGGTTCTAAAGACACGATATCTTCCATAACAGCCTTGTGGACGTAACCGGTTTTGCCAGTCCAGCTTTGTGGCGCATTTTCAACTACTGGAATGTATTGGAAATGTGGGTTGCTGTTTGCCCATGCTTGCATTTCATCATGAGCATAAAGTGCAGCTTGCTCACGTACACCCCAGTAAAATAATACAGGACGCTCACAGCCAATTTCAGCAAGGTGATCAGCCATTGATTTGGCATAAGAAAAGCCTGTACCGCCAGCAAGTAGAATAATTGGGCGCTCACCCTCAACTCGCAGCTGTGATACACCTAAGCCCACTTCAACATTAACTTGCTGTTGCTCTGTATGAGCTTGACGTAAATGGTCAAGCGCTTGCATTGCATACGAATCAGCACCCGCGGCACCAATGTGTAGTTCAATCTGTTCAGTTTGCGACGGTCGGCTTGCAATAGAAAAGGCACGCTTATCTTTTTCGCCTAATACAAGTTGCATATATTGGCCTGCCTCGAATGACACAGGTTGCTGTGGTTTCAAAATGACCTTATGTACATGGTCTGTAAGCGGGCTGATCGCAACAACGTCAGCGAGTAGTGTTTGCATAGTTTACCTTTATAAGCACAGAAGCAAATTCGGTTATGAATCGAACTCATAACCGTTAAATTTTGAGCAGTTTAACATAGACACAGCCTAGAGAATATCTAAGCTGTCCCATAATTCATCAACACGTTCTTTGATTTTTGGATCCATAACAATGGGTTCACCCCATTCACGATCTGTTTCGCCTGGCCATTTATTGGTTGCATCCATGCCCATTTTTGAGCCAAGGCCAGAAACTGGTGATGCAAAATCTAAATAATCAATTGGCGTGTTTTCGATCATCGTCGTATCGCGAGCAGGGTCCATACGCGTGGTAATTGCCCAGATCACGTCGTTCCAATCGCGTGCGTTTACGTCATCATCGCAAACAATCACGAACTTGGTATACATGAATTGACGCAAGAAAGACCACACCCCCATCATCACGCGCTTAGCATGACCCGGGTATTGTTTTTTCATCGTGACCACAGCCATACGATAAGAGCAGCCTTCAGGTGGTAGATAAAAATCTACAATTTCAGGGAATTGCTTTTGCAGAATTGGCACGAACACTTCGTTCAATGCAACCCCGAGTACTGCTGGCTCATCAGGTGGACGGCCAGTGTAAGTGCTGTGATAAATTGGGTTTTCACGATGTGTAATGTGAGTGACCGTCATCACCGGAAACTCGTCTACTTCGTTGTAGTAACCTGTGTGATCGCCATAAGGACCTTCTGGTGCTGTTTCACCCGGCATAATATAACCTTCGAGTACGAACTCTGCGGTAGCAGGCACTTGTAGGTCATTTGAAACCGATTTAACAACTTCAGTTTTACTACCGCGTAGTAAACCAGCAAACGCATATTCGCTTAGGGTGTCTGGTACTGGTGTTACAGCGCCTAGGATTGTCGCAGGATCGGCACCTAATGCCACCGATACAGGGTAAGGTTCGCCTGGGTGCTCTTTACACCACTCACGAAAATCTAATGCGCCACCGCGGTGCGATAGCCAGCGCATAATAATTTTGTTTTTACCCAATAGCTGCTGACGGTAAATACCTAAGTTTTGGCGCTTTTTATAAGGCCCTTTGGTAACCGTTAGACCCCATGTGATCAAGGGAGCTGCATCACCCGGCCAGCAATGTTGGATAGGCAGCTTAGTTAAGTCAACATCATCGCCTTCAAGTATAACTTGCTGACAAGGCGCTTTTTTTACTTCTTTAGCTGGCATATTCAGTACTTGTTTGAATACTGGGATTTGCCCTAGTGCCTCTTTAATGCCTTTCGGTGGCTCAGGCTCTTTTAGAAAAGCTAATAACTTACCAACTTCGCGCAGTTCACTAACATCATCTTGCCCCATGCCCATTGCAACACGCTTAGGCGTACCAAAAAGGTTGGCAAGAACGGGAATAGTGTGGCCTTTAGGGTTTTCGAATAACAGAGCTGGGCCTTCGGCACGTAAAGTACGGTCGGCAATTTCGGTCATTTCAAGGTAAGGATCAATTTCTTGTTTGATCCGTTTTAATTCACCTTTTTGTTCTAATAACTCGATAAATTCGCGAAGATCTTTGTATTTCATTTTAGCCGCTTAAACGCTGAATAAACTGTCGCTATTATACTCAAAACCACTGATTAAGCTAATTTAGCAAACAAAGCTTTTGCTATTGCTGGGTTAAGCTACATTGGTACTTTTTTCCTTTTAAAATCAGCATTGCTTCATCGCCTTTAGACCAAAACAGCACATTATCGGCACTGTATTTAACCCCTGAGCCGCTTACTTGGCGATTGAGTAAAAATTCACTTTCCTTAAATGTCAGTCTTGCTTCCTCATCATTGTATTCAACAATACTGGCGCTAAGGGTTTCATCGCACAGGTAATTGCTCGGTGCACTTTGCTCAGCACACGCGCACAAGGTAACTAAAGCGAGCCCTGAGAGAAGTGGTTTAATCATAGAAACACCTCTATTTTTGAATGAGCTATAAGCCTAACAAAGAAAAATTAACCGTTGGTGAAAATGGCAGGATAAGTTATGTTGATAGTGTATTTAATGGGCAAGGAACTACCATGGCAGGCACTAATTTACTAACCTTACTTGATGATATTACAACACTTTTAGACGATATTGCGACGATGAGTAAAGTCGCAACAAAAAAAACAGCAGGGGTGTTAGGTGATGACCTCGCTCTAAATGCTCAGCAAGTCACAGGGGTAACTGCCGATAGAGAGTTGCCTGTAGTTTGGGCTGTGGCAAAAGGCTCGTTTATTAACAAAGCCATCTTAGTGCCCGCAGCATTATTGATTAGTGTTTGGTTGCCTTGGTTAATTACTCCGCTATTAATGGTTGGCGGGCTGTTTTTGTGCTTTGAAGGTGCAGAGAAAATTATCGAAAAGCTGTTTGGTCATGCTCAACAAGAAGATGAAACTCTAGCTGAACAACAAGACTTACAAGAATACGAAAAGCAAAAAGTGAAAGGGGCGATCCGCACTGATTTTATCCTCTCTGCAGAAATTATCGTGATAACGCTAGGCACGGTTGCTGGCGCAACACTGGTGAATCAAGCTTTAGTGCTTAGTGTAATAGCAATTATTATGACCATTGGCGTGTATGGGTTAGTTGCAGGCATTGTTAAACTAGATGATGCTGGTTTGTATTTACTGCAAAAAGCGCAGCAAAGTGGCGGTAAGTTTAAAGAGCTAGTAGGTAAGTTTTTACTTGCTGCAGCGCCTAAGTTAATGCGCTTTTTAGCCTTTGCAGGAACGGTTGCTATGTTTTTAGTTGGCGGAGGCATATTGGTACATGGGATCCCCGTTTTACATCACGCCCAGCAAGGCAGCACTGAGTTTGTTACGGATTTAGTTGGTAAAACGGGTGAGCTGGCTACGCCGATTATATTTGATGGTTTATTAGGTGTTGTTGCCGGGGTTATCGTTGTGTTAGTGGTTGAACTTTGGCATAAAATTCGTCGCTAAATAGCATCCATTATTGGGTTGTTTTGTTAAATTTTTGTAGCAAATATGGGGTCTTTGCTTTATTATTGCTCAGCTAAAAATAACAATTAAATCGTTAAATGGAGTTAATCATGTCTCGATATCTCACTTTTGTGCTGGGACTAGCGTTATTTACGCTATCATTTACCAGCTTCGCTAAACCTGCAAAATTATCAGTAGAAGACTTTAGTAAAGGTAATGACTTTAGTCGTGTAACTATCTCCCCTGATGGTAACTACGTCGCAGCTATAAAAAAACACGAAGGTAAAAATTCACTCATCATTGTTGATACAACCAAGTTTGCAGTAACCCATGCGGTTGCTTTTCCGGGTAATGCACAGGTTGGCGAATACCATTGGGTTAACAACGAGCGTGTTATTCTTGAAAAAGAGTATTTAAAAGGTTGGCAAGATACCCCTATTTATTATGGTGAGTTATTTGCCGTGAACGTCGATGGTAGCCGTGGCGCATACGTAATTGGTTATCATGGTGAACAGCAAACTGGTACTCGGTTAAAAAAGCAAACACCAGTTCAAGGAACGTCATACCTTTTAGATCCCTTACTTCATGATGATAAAAAAGTTTTGGTTGTCACTTACCCGTGGACTGCAACCAATGAACCAACTACCGTTGTATATGAAGTCGATGTTTATCGCGGCCTTCGTACTTTAATCACTCGTTCACCAGCACCTATGGGTGAATTTCTAACGGATCATGATGGTAACGTTCGTATCGCTGTATCAAGTGACGATTACCTCAATGCGACAGTCCATGTGCGAGAGCCTGAAGGCGGTTTTTGGAAAGAGCTCGATTTAGAAGGTATTAACTACACCGATATTACATTAAAAGCATTTGATAAATCTGGCGAGTCTATCTATGCCACTGCATCAAAGGGTGGAGAAGCAGAGAGCCTTATTAAAATTAATCTGAAAACCAAAGAAGTGACGAAAATCTTTCAAGATAAGCATGTTTCACCGTCGCATATTTGGGTTGATGAAATCTCTAAAGAGTTATTTGCCATAGAAACCGAGGCTGACTACCCAAGCTATGCGTTTGTTGATAGTAATTCGCCTAAATCACAGCGTCTTAAAGATTTATTGGGCGCACTGCCAGGCAGTCAAGTACAGCTAGTTAGCAGTACAGAAGATGATTCAAAAAATATTATTTTCGCATCGAGCGATATAAACCCTGGGCAATATTATCTATATGACGCGAATACTAATAAATTACGAGCGCTATTCTCTGCGCGTGGCTGGATCAACCAAGATGATATGGCGCAAACCACACCACTGCGTTTTAAAAGCCGCGATGGTTTAACAATTCTTGCTTATTTAACTGTGCCAAATGGCAAAGCTGAGAAAAACTTACCTTTAGTTGTTATGCCACATGGTGGCCCAATTGCACGTGATAACTGGGGCTATGATCCAGAAGTACAAATGTTAGCCAATAAAGGTATGGCGGTATTAAAGGTTAACTTCCGAGGCTCGAAAGGGTTTGGTATGAACTTCCAAGAAGCTGGCTATCGCCAGTGGGGACAAAATATTCAACACGATATTATTGATGGTGTGAAATTATTAATTAATGACGGCACAGTTGATAAGGATAACATTTGTATTATGGGAACCAGCTTCGGTGGTTACTCTGCCCTACAAAGCGCGATTATCGAGCCGGATATGTTCAAGTGTGCGATAGGCTTGATGGGGATTTACGACTTGCCTCTTATGTATGAAGAAGGTGACACGCAAGCCCGAAGCTATGGTATTAATTTCCTAAAAACAGTGATTGGTACTGATGAAGCCGAGTTAAAAGCATTCTCGCCTGCTTATAATGTCGATAAGCTAAAAGCACCTGTGCTTATTGTGCATGGTGGTGAAGACGAACGAGCTCCAATTGAGCAAGCAGAATCATTAGAAGCAGCGTTGAAAAAAGCTAAGCACCCATATGAAATCACTATTCTAGATGATGAAGGCCACGGTTTTTATAAAGAAGAGCACCGCACTCTTTACTATAAAAAAGTATTGGCTTTCTTAGATGATCATTTAAAGCTTTAAAAGAAAAGTGCCGGCGAGCAAGCTCGCCGGCAAGGATTTAGCACGGGAACGTAAGCGTGCTAGTGTGCAAGGTCTTCCTTCAAGTTATACAAACTCAAAAGATGATTCTTTCATCAGGCTGCGTAATCTCAAAAGCAGAGCAGGGAGAGTAACTCGGCTTTAAAAGAGTATAAATACTACGTCAGTACAAAATGTTATAACATAACAAATTCAAAGTAAATAGTGAGAACCATATTATTAGGCTGGTTTCTTATGTGTGATATTTATAGGTAATAGATTATTGAGTATTCAATTTACTACAATCGTAACTCAAGCATAGCTCTGCGAGCTCAATCTTTGCTTTAGGATTCCCTTGTAAAGTAGCTTTGTTGAGCCAGTAAGCTGCTTTTTCGTTATTCACTTCTGTCCCTTGGCCATCACGATACATCTGACCCAAGTTTAATTGCCCCCATGCATAACCATCTTCCGCAGACAGAGTAAAACTTTTCAACGCTTCTTCGTATAGGCCATCTTTGAAGTAAGTAATCCCTTCCTGATTATGTTTATCGAGCTTAACGCCCGTATATAAAGGCTTAGGTCTAGGCGGGTGCATAACAAAACCACCAAATAAACTATAAAGCTCAGGTCGCATAATTTTATAAATGCTGCCTTCACCATAAAGCTGCTTTATTTGTGACTTACTGAAAGTCAGGGTTTTACTAGAAAAGTAATCATCTTGAACTAGCATGCTGGTACGCATGGCAATTTCGATGTCTTTATTGTACTTGTAAGTGTAGTTAGCAACTCTAAAAGTCATGTTCTTATCATCAAATTCAACGAGCTGAGCTACTTTTAAGTTGTTAATACGTTTTGGTTTGCCAGTAAATTTATCTGAATAGACAAAATAGGTATCAAATAACTTTGGCTCGTTTAAGTAATTTTGCTCATTTTCAGTTTGCTCATTCGCACCGATTAATGCATTTGTTAATAGGTAAACGATAATGAATAGGCCAATAAAGTATTTTATAAACGACGCTAACTCTAAGGCGGGCAATGAATACCAAGGTGCAGGAGTAACATAGCCACAGTCATCACATTGTCTTTGATAATTAATAGAAAGTGGCATGATGGGCAAAATAGTAAAGCGCAAAACTTTACTGTGATTGCTTAAAGAATAATGTTCACTATGACAGTGAGGGCACGTTTTTTGTTTTTTATAGAAAACATCAGCTGCAGCGGTATTAAATAGAAGCATAGTTTCTTCCTGAAGGTTGCTATCAATAAACTAGAACAAATGCAGAGAGTTAGAAAGCAGCAAACTGTAAGCAAATATGAATTAAATATGCTGAACAGTGTTTTCGTTTAGAGAAACAGCACATTCTCTGCTATGATCCACAGCATCTTCGAGGATGTCCCTCAATTATCAAGTTTGGAATATTACTGTGACTGCTACTGCTTTTTCATCTTTGGCTTTGCCGCGAGAGTTAACCGATAACTTATCAACTTTAGGTTATACGCAAATGACGCCAGTGCAAGCGCAAAGTTTGCCAGTGATCTTGCAAGGCAAAGATATTATTGCCCAAGCCAAAACGGGGTCGGGTAAAACGGCTGCATTTAGTTTAGGTGTGCTGGCTAAGTTAAATGTGAAACGCTTTCGTATTCAGTCTCTCATTTTATGTCCAACCCGAGAGTTAGCAGAGCAGGTAGCTGAAGAAGTTCGTAAGCTTGCCCGTGGTATTCATAACATTAAAGTTTTAACTTTATGTGGCGGTGTCTCTATTGGTCCACAAATTGGCTCATTAGAACATGGCGCACATATCATCGTTGGTACTCCAGGTCGTGTTGATGACCACATTCGCAAAGGCACATTGCGTTTAGATGATGTTGAGACCCTAGTGTTAGATGAAGCTGATCAAATGCTAGATATGGGCTTCCAAGATACCCTTGATGCTATTGTTGAGTGCATTCCTAATCAACGCCAAACATTATTGTTTAGTGCGACTTATCCAAAATCAATTGCTGCGATAGCTGAGCGAGTGCTTAGCAACCCAGAAATGATTAAGGTAGAAGAAGAGCAAACAAAAAGCACAATCAAGCAATACTTTTACAAGCTAGATAATAATAAACAGCGCTTTAATACATTGAAGCTGTTGTTGTTGAAGTTCCAACCAGAAAGCTGTGTGGTTTTTTGTAACACCAAGGTTGAAACACAGCAGATTTGTGATGATCTTTATGCTGAAGGGTTTAGTGCGGTTGCCTTACACGGTGATTTAGATCAACGCGAACGTGAGCGTACTTTAATTCGCTTTGCTAATAAAAGCGCCTGTATTCTTGTTGCAACGGATGTTGCCGCGCGTGGCTTAGATATCAACGATATGGACATGGTAGTGAACTACCATCTAGCGCATGACCCTCAAACCCATGTACACCGTGTTGGTCGTACTGGTCGAGCAGGTAAAAAGGGTATTGCATGTTCTATTTATGGTGAAGCTGAGCAATTTAAAGTGGCACAAATTGGCGACCACTACGAGCGCGACTTTGACCCTGAACCAATTCCGCCATTTAGCTTGCTAGAAAAACCCGCGTATAAGCCAACCATGGCAACCATTATGATTGATGCTGGCAAGAAGCAAAAAATTCGTGCTGGTGATATTTTAGGTGCATTAACTGGTAAAGAGGGAATTGCCGGTCATCAGGTAGGTAAAATTAACGTACTTGATAATGTGGCCTTTATTGCTGTGGAGCGAGCTGCTGCAAAACCTGCATTACGTAAATTGACTGAAGGTAATATTAAAAAGCGCAAGATCCGTGCGCGACGTTTGAGCAGATAAATTATTGAGTTATGAGCAGCTTGCTTTAAGTTGCTCATATTCGAGTTGTATTTTCTTAAACTCAATTGCACAGCCTTGGCGGTCTGGGTGGTGCTTTAGCGCCAGTTGTCGCCAACGCTTTTGTAACTGTTTTTCCGAAAAATCAGTAGGTAGCTGCCACGCCTGTTGTAATTCTAATAGCTGCTGCTGAGGTAATGAGTGAATGCCCTTGTTTGGGCTAAATGACGAAAAACGCTGCCAAAAATCACTTAACAACGCATCTATTTCATCGCTCGTTGTATCAAAGTTTTGCCAATCTAAATAGTAATCCCGTAGTGGGTCATGACTTTCTAATGCGTTACCCGTTTGCTTACTAACAAGTTCAATGTGAAGTGACGCAATCTGTAGCTGTTGCTCAGGTGCAAGTTGTGCTTGTAGTTGATAAAGACCATTCATAACTAAAAAGTTGCGTTTAAACAGATCTTTTTGTGGGTCATTGTCTAATTGCTCTATTTTTCCTGATTCACTAAGTGCGCTGGCAAGCGTATGAACCTTCCAAATAGGCTGTTCCAAAAGAAGGTAAAAAATCTCATCAATCAGTGGGTTAACCATTGTTCGCAAGCCTATCTTTAGTGTAATCTACAGTGGTATACGCTATCACAGCTGCTTTTTTGAAACTACGCTAATGTTTTTAGATACTAAGGAATGCATTTAGCCGAGCTTAAATAACTTCATTTTCAGGCTAAGTTGATTTTAAGGGATTTTGCCATATGTTCACATCACTGCGTGTAAGCTTGCTCACTGCTTTATTGTTCAGCTGTAGTTTGTTTGTTTCGCAGTCTAGCTTTGCATCCACTTCGCTACTTGAGCAATTTAGCCAATCCGAGCAATGGCAAGAAAAGCAACAGCTTGCCCAAAAGTTGCTTAATCAAAATACGACAAATCAAGAACTAAGCCTCGATATTTACATGCAGCTTGCCGACTTTGCTCTAGAGAAAGGTAATTTCTCGGCGGCGGTAAAAAACTACCAATTGGCAGAGCAAGCTACAAGTTTTACAGCAACGCCAAATCGCTATTTTCGTAGTCTAAAAATGCAAGGCGTCACTTATTATTATCAAGGCCTGATGCAACAAGCAGTGCTTGCTTATAGCAAGGCATTAAGCGTTGCAGAAAAACTACCAGAGCCAATTGCCGAAGCAAACTTACTCAGTAATATTGGTCTTGCCTACTTTGACATGTTCAATATGGATCAAGCGCTTAAGTATTACAAAGAAGCGAAAGAAATTTATGAAGAGCATGGTAGCGAGCAAGATAAAGCCGATATTTTACACAACATAGCGGGTATTTATATTCGTTTGTCGAGCTATGATATTGCACTAGATATGTATAGAGAAACGCTAGAAATTTTCCAAAAATTAGGTGATGAAGATGGCGTTGCTCAGTCGTATGGCAATATGGGAGTGGCTTACTCAGAGCTTGGCCAGTATCAACTTTCATTACACTACTATCAGCGAGCCTTGCGCTACTACCAAGAAACGAATAACGCTTACTTTCTCTCTTCACGCCACACTAATATCGCTAATGTGTATCTTCGCACCGGTGATTTAGAGCTTGCCTTAAGTCATGCAGAAAAAGCCGTTGAGTTTGCAAAAAAAATTGATAATAAAACATTAGAGCTGGCTGGCTTATTGTCACAAGCAAAAATCGAGTTATTACAAGGAAAGCTCACTGAAGCTGAGGCCACTCTGACTACCTCCGTTTTTATGGCTAAACAATATAAAGATGATTTGAGAGTACAAGACGGCGCCGGAATGATGGCCCTGATTAAGTCAGGTAAGGGTGACTATGCAGCAGCCGTTGCTAGTTTTGATGAATTTGTTCGCGCTTTCAAAAGCGAGCAAAGCCTAAAATTATTAAAGTCGATGGGTGAGCTGCAAAGCCAAATCCAAGCAAGTCAGCTTAATCAAGAAATTGTTGAATTAAAGCAGCTACAGAATGTTCAAGAGCTCGAAATGTCTAAACAACGTCAGTTGGGCATTATGCTATTTATCTTGTTTGTGATGATAGTGGTGACGGGGATTACTATTTATCGCCGTAATATTGAAAAAGGGGCAAAAGAGCAACTTTCGTTAATGGTTGCTAAACGAACGAAAGAGCTTGAAGAAACCGCAGATCAATTACGCAGCGCTAATGAAATTAAAAGTCAGTTTTTGGCAAATATTAGCCATGAAATTCGTACACCTTTAACTGCAATCCTAGGCCAAACCGATAATCTAATGAACGGTTATTATAAACCAGAGCAGTTAAATGATGAGCTGGCTGTTATTCAAAAACAAAGCGATCACTTAAAAGAGCTGATTAACGACGTACTTGATATCAGTAAAATCGAAGCTAACAAGCTAGAGTTAAGCTTAAAGGAAGGTGATTTAGTTCGATTACTAACTGACGTTCATTCTATGCTCAGTGGTCAAGCCAAAGATAAAGGGCTGAAATTTGCATTTCATAATGAGCTCGGCGAACAGTTTTACAGTCAGCTCGACTTTACCCGCATTAAACAGATTCTTATCAACCTATGTGCCAATGCAATTAAGTTCACCAATCAAGGTGAAGTAGAGTTAAAAGTCTATAAAGTTGAGCAAGGCGTTTGGTTTCGTGTAACTGACACCGGTATTGGTATGAACGGTGAGCAGCTTAAGCAAATCTTTGAATGTTTTAGGCAAGGCGACAATAGCATCAGCCGTCGCTTTGGGGGCACCGGGCTTGGTTTAAGCCTATCGCAACAGCTTGCGATGATGATGGGTGGCTATATCAGTGTTGAAAGTGAGCTAAATAAAGGCAGCATATTTTCGTTTTACTTGCCGTGTAAAGAGCATACACCAAGCACGGAAACAGTTGAGCTTGCAAAGTTTGTGCAGCCAGCAACAAAAGGCTTGTCTGGTAAAGTGCTGCTTGCTGAAGATCACCCAGATAACCGCCGTTTAATTTCTCGTTATTTAGAGTCGATGGGTCTTGAGGTTATTGCGGTAGAAAATGGTGAGCAAGCTGTAGAGTATTGTCTAAAGGAGTTCCCTGATGTGGTGCTGCTCGATATTCAAATGCCAGTGCTAGATGGATTAAATGCACTGAAACTACTACAAGAGTGTGGCTTTACCCAGCCTGTATATGCATTAACGGCTAATGCAATTAGCCACGAAATCGACAGTTACCTTGAAGCTGGTTTTACAGGTTACCTTGCTAAACCGATTGATAAAAAAGTGTTTTACACGCAACTTGCTAAGCATTGCAAAAAAGACAGTAACACAACTAAGTCTCAGCATGATATGAGTGACTTAGTTGCAAGCTTTATCAATAGCTTTGAGCATGAAAGTGCATTAATACAACAGCATTTTGCAGCTCATGAATTGTTTAATTTACAGCAGGATGCTCACCGCATAGGTGGCGCGGCTAAAATGTTTGAGTTAGATGATGTCGCGATGAGTGCTATGGCACTTGAGTCGGCATTAAAGCAAGATAAACTTACTGACTTAACAAGCTTAGTTGCTCAACTACTTGAGCAACTACATACCGCATCGGTTGATCAAAACAGTTCTATATCACCATCTTGAATTTGCTCAACTTCTTGAGTCATTTCGAATCTAGAGCGATCAATACGCTGCTCTTGATCGGTTTCTGGGTGAGTGATCAGAAACATTGATAGTTTTTCATCTAAAGAGTGTGCAAGGCGTACTAAGTCTTTGCTCGATACAGCTTGTATTTGTGAACTTGAAAGTGCATCAGAGTTAAGCTCAACCATAGCATCTATACTAACTTGAGCTTCATCAGACATTTGACTTTGCATGGCTACTTGCTCATGAACGCTTTCAGAAAACGCATTAATTTCAAGCATCGCTTGTTCAATCTTATTGGTTTCTTTAGTCGATGCTTCAGATAGCTCAACCGTGCGCTCAGTTTCTTTGAGTGCTGTCTGCATTAATGAGTTTGCTTGTTCAGTACTATGCTGAATTTTAGAAACCATCTCACGAACTTCTTGTGTTGATTTACTAGTACGGGCAGCCAGGTTTCGTACTTCATCAGCGACCACCGCAAAGCCTCGACCCTGCTCGCCAGCACGCGCAGCTTCAATTGCAGCATTTAGCGCGAGTAAGTTAGTCTGCTCGGCAATACTATTGATAACATCAATAACTGAGCCGATCGCATCACTATCTTGCTTAAGTAAAATAATCTGCTCACTCGTCAGATTGATATTATCGGCAAGCTTGATAAGACTCGCCTGGCTTTTATCTGTGTCTAAACGGGTTTGTTGTACTGATTTAGTGGCATCTGATACTGAACTTAATATTTGCTCGAGACTTCTATCTAGCTCTTTAGATACTTCAATCATTCGATTGATCGTATTTGCTAAATCAATACCGTGGGCATCTTGTATAGTGGCTTTTTGAGTCATCGATGCATAGGTATCACGCAGTGCATCGGCCATAGGTAACAAGCGGGCAGATGAGGCATATATTTCGCCAAGCATATGCTCAGCCATTGTCAAACCTGCGTTAAGTGCATGACACGCATTAGGCAACTCGCTGTCATTTTCGTCAAAGCGAAAAGTAAAATCGATACCTTTTTCAGAAGTAGTTTGCTTAACAAAGTAGCTTAAATGATCTTGTTGCTTTTTATCTGTTGTATAAACAAAAGCAAGCAAAGCAAGCCATGGAATGATTACAATAAGTGAAAGCACGGCCATAGCAGTGGTAGAAATATCAAATACGGTAAAACTAGCAATACAACTAAGTAAGCTTATTACAAATAGAGCTACAGCTACTTTAATGCGGGTCATTGAGGAGATCCTTACCTTTTAATTCTATAATGTATAGAACAAATTTCTGTTAATTACCAATAAACTTATTCTGTAAAAGTATAACTTTTAAAGTGTTATGTCCTTAGTTTTACGCAAAAAAAATGCCTGTATTAAACAGGCATTTTAAAAAACTAAGTATTAGTTATTTACGTTTCATTGAGTCAAAGAATTCATCATTGGTTTTGCTCATTGAAAGCTTATCAATTAAGAATTCCATTGCGTCAATTTCTGACATCTCATGAACGATTTTACGTAAGATCCACATTTTTTGTAGTTCATCAGGTTTGGTTAGTAATTCTTCGCGACGCGTACCTGAGCGGTTAAAGTCAATCGCTGGGAATACACGCTTTTCAGCAATCTTACGATTTAAGTGTAATTCCATGTTACCTGTACCTTTGAACTCTTCGTAGATAACTTCGTCCATCTTCGAACCGGTATCGATAAGAGCCGTTGCGATAATTGTTAAGCTACCGCCTTCTTCTACGTTACGAGCTGCACCAAAGAAACGTTTTGGTTTATGTAATGCGTTTGCATCAACACCACCAGTTAATACCTTACCTGATGATGGGATTACGGTATTGTAGGCACGAGCAAGACGTGTGATTGAATCAAGTAAGATAACCACGTCTTTTTTGTGCTCAACCAGGCGCTTCGCTTTTTCAATTACCATCTCAGCAACTTGAACGTGACGGCTTGCAGGCTCATCAAACGTTGAAGCAACTACTTCACCTTTTACAAGGCGCTGCATCTCTGTAACTTCCTCTGGACGTTCGTCGATTAGAAGTACCATTAGCTCACAATCAGGTTGGTTATAGCTGATTGATTGCGCGATGTTTTGCAGGAGCATCGTTTTACCGGCTTTTGGCGGCGCAACGATAAGTGCACGTTGGCCTTTACCAATTGGTGAGGCTAAATCAAGTACACGTGCTGTGATGTCTTCAGTACTACCATTACCACGCTCCATACGTAAACGTTCGTTTGCGTGCAGTGGGGTAAGGTTTTCAAATAGGATTTTTGTGCGAGAATTTTCAGGTTTGTCGAAGTTTACTTCATTTACTTTTAATAGTGCGAAGTAACGTTCACCGTCTTTAGGTGGACGAATAAGGCCTGAAATTGAGTCACCAGTACGCATGCTGAATCGACGGATTTGACTCGGTGATACATAAATATCATCTGGGCCGGCTAAGTAAGATGCTTCAGATGATCTTAAGAAACCAAAACCATCTTGTAAGATCTCTAGTACACCGCCGCCATAGATATTTTCACCGCTTTTAGCGTGCGCTTTAAGGATGGCGAAAATAATGTCTTGTTTTCTTAAACGGGCTACGTTTTCGAGCCCCATGGACTCAGCTAAGTTTACAAGCTCTTTGATAGACTTGTCTTTTAATTCGCGTAAATGCATATTGGTGGGTTCTTTATTACAATTGTCATACTCAAAATCATCGTTTGATACATGAGTGAGGTTTGTTGGTATAACTAAGGATTAGTTGGCTTTATAAACTAGCAGGTCACTAGCAAGGCGTCCAGTCTTTAAACAAAATAAAGCTAAAAAAAGGGCAAAAAGCCCTTTTTTTATATTTTCATTAGATGTTGTTTTCTAAAAACTCTATTAATTGAGTTTTAGAAAGTGCACCAACTTTAGTTGCTGCAACTTGACCATCTTTGAAAAGAAGTAATGTAGGGATACCACGGATACCAAACTTTGGTGGTGTGCCTGCATTTTGGTCGATGTTAAGTTTACCAACGGTAACTCGGCCATCAAACTCGCCAGCTACTTCGTCAAGAATAGGGGCGATCATTTTACAAGGTCCGCACCATTCAGCCCAAAAATCAACAAGTACAGGTTTGTCTGATTGTAGTACGTCAGCTTCAAAGCTATCGTCAGTTAATTGAATAATTTTCTCGCTCATTGCGATCTCCGATTAGTTAGGCGAAATATTTAATGCGTATTTAAACACTCTTGTTTCTTATTGCAAGTTTAAACGTTATGCTTAAACGCTATGACTAAGACACATTTGACCGATAAAAAGTTTTCAGACTTTGCTATCGCACCGGAAGTGGTTGCCGGTTTAACCGAAAATGGGTTTGAATATTGCACACCCATTCAAGCGAAATGCCTACCTTTTATTTGTGAAGGCCGAGATATTGCGGGCCAAGCGCAAACAGGTACGGGCAAAACGTTGGCGTTTTTAACTGCCACATGCCATCGGTTATTACAATCTAGCAAAGCATCTAGTAAACATCCAAGAGCCCTGATCATGGCCCCAACAAGGGAGCTGGCGATTCAGATACACAAAGATGCAAAAATTTTAGCGCCACACTGTAATCTTAACTTAGGATTAGTATATGGTGGCGAAGATTACGAAAAACAACGTGCACAACTAGAAAAAGGCGTTGATATTTTAATTGGTACTACTGGACGCCTAATCGATTTATATAAACAGGGCTGTTATACCCTCAATGAAATCGAGGTTGTAGTACTTGATGAAGCTGATCGCATGTTCGATTTAGGCTTCATAAAAGATATTCGTTATATGTTTAGACGTATGCCAGAAACCTCTGAGCGACTAAACCTATTATTTTCTGCAACCTTGTCATATCGTGTGCAGGAATTAGCGTTTGAACATATGACTAACCCAGAGCACGTACAAGTTGAACCTGATGTAAAAACAGGTAAGCGTATTCAAGAAGAGCTATTCCATCCATCACAAGATGACAAAATTAAGTTATTGTTAACTTTGATTGAAGAAGAATGGCCAGATAAAGCGATTGTGTTTGCAAATACGAAACACAGTTGTGAGAATGTTTATGCATGGATGAAAGCCGATGGTCACCGAGTTGGATTATTAACCGGTGATGTAAACCAGAAAAAGCGTCAATCAATTTTGGCTCAATTTACCAAAGGCGATTTAGACTTTTTAGTAGCAACAGACGTTGCAGCTCGTGGTTTACATATCCCAGAAGTAAGTCATGTATTTAATTTTGATTTGCCAGATGATTGTGAAGACTATGTACACCGTATTGGTCGTACCGGACGTGCTGGTGCATCAGGACACGCTATTAGCTTTGCCTGTGAACAGTATGCCTATAATCTCCACGAAATTGAGCAATATATAGAACACAGCATTCCATTATCACATTATGATAAAAGTGCATTGCTTGATGATTTAACTAAGCCTACTATTCAGAAAAAGCGGAACTATTCTACAGGCCCACGTAATCGTAATAACAACGGACGTCGACCAAATAATAGTTACCAGAAATCACGGTCGTAATAAACGGCCGTTGTTGAAGACTTAGTAGTAACTAGAGGTTTTTGAACGGTGGGGCAACTTCAACCGCAGAAAAATGTGTATGCAGTAATCGACTTAGGATCAAATAGCTTTCATATGCTGATCGCTAAATCGATTGCTGGCGGTCTACAAACGATCGGTCGAGTCAAACGTAAAGTAAGGCTTGCTGCAGGGCTTGATGAAAATAACGTCCTTAGCACTGAAGCCATGCAACGAGGTTGGGAATGCCTAGCCTTGTTTGCTGAACGTCTGCAAGACATACCACAGAAAAACATCACAATTGTTGCGACCGCAACTTTACGTCTTGCTAGCAATGCTGATGTATTCAAGCATAAAGCTGAACAGATCCTTGGTCATAAAATCAATGTTATCAGCGGTGAGCTAGAAGCTAAGACAATCTATAAAGGCGTGGCGCACACCTCAGCTTGTAGCGGTAAACAACTGGTTATCGATATTGGCGGAGCCAGTACCGAAGTTGTTATCGGTCAGGGTTTTGATGCACTGCATTATAAAAGCCTGCATATGGGCTGTGTTACCTTCCTAGAACGCTACTTCAAAGATCAAAAGCTCAGTAATGAAAACTTTGCTGCTGCAATTAAAGCTGCAAGTGAAGTGGTTGCAGAAATTGTCGATGAATACCAAGCAACTGGATGGCAAATTGCGAGCGGCGCGTCAGGCACAGTACAAGCGATTCAAGAAATCATGGTTGCACAAAACCAAGATGAGCTTTTAACGCTTGATAAACTTCTCGCTATTAAAGAGCAATCAGTGCAATTTGAAACAATTGCTGATCTTGAGCTTCCAGGCTTGAGTGAAGAGCGTCGTCTAGTGTTTGTTTCTGGCCTCGCTATATTAATTGCTTTGTTTGAATCTCTAGATATAAAACAAATGGGTCTTGCGCGCGGTGCATTGCGTGAAGGTGTTTTATATAGCATGGTGCCAGAGCTTCATAACCACGACATACGCAAGCGTACAGTTGATGGTTTAATGAATCGCTATCATGTAGATCAAAAACAGGCTTGTCGGGTTGCGCAACTTGCAGAGCAGTTGGCAAAAAGTGTCATGGGGCAATGGCAATCAATCGATGAAAATGCAATCGCATTACTAAAAACAGTAGCAAAGTTGCACGAGATTGGCTTACTAATAGAGTACAAGCTTTATCATAAGCACACAGCTTACATTATAGAAAACACTGATATGCCAGGTTTCTCGCAATCTGAGCATAAACTAATTACCGCTGTTGCTTGTGAGCATCGCGCTGATCTTGTTAAAAACAGTTTTGCTCACTTGGGCTGTCATCAAGTACTCGCAGAATGCTTAACAAGGGTAGTGCGGATCGCTGTGATCTTATCAATGCGTCGCCAAGATGATGTACTACCAGCGATTGATCTCAGTGTTAATGAAAACACCCTCACACTGACATTTGATGGTGATTGGTTAAAATATCACCCATTAATGGCCAGTGAACTGCAACTAGAGTCCAAGCTACAAGCAAAAGTAGGTTGGAAGCTCATAGTAAAATAACGTTAAAAGGCCCTTTGGGGCCTTTTTTAGTGCTATTTTTACCCGTTTCGTTCGTATTTTGCGCGAACAGTCATTTTTTTCATGAAAACTTCAAAAAACAGTTGATCTCAATTCGGATCTCCCTATAATGCGCATCCACCGACACGGCGGACTGCTTACAAAAAAGCAAAACGACGAGTTGGTTGAGTCAAGTAAGACTGAGTTTTGAAAAAATAAACTTTTCTCAAAATTAAGTGTTGACAAAAATAACGGCTTGCGTAGAATGCACAGCCCTTGAGACGCGAAAGTATCTCAAACGTTCTTTAACAATATAAAGCAATCATCTGTGTGGGCACTCGTACAGATTGAGTTCTAACAGCAGATTCTAGTTCGCTAGATGACGCAAACAAATTTAGAGTCTCAATTGAACTGAGTGACCAACGGAAACAAGTTTACTTGTTTCAGCACAGTCAATTC
>NZ_JALNTM010000024.1:0-90804 GCF_023161845.1 Pseudoalteromonas sp. 2CM39R | reverse complement strand
GCTATCAGCTATCAGCTATCAGCTATCAGCTATCAGCTATCAGCTATCAGCTATCAGCTATCAGCTATCAGCTATCAAAATTATGTAGGGCGTCATTTAGGGCGGCAAGTGTTGTAGCTAGGTTTTAGGTGCTAGGTGCTAGGTGCTAGGTGCTAGGCGCAAATATACGATATCGAGTTTCTTCTTTGAGTCACTGTTTTTTGAAAACAACCCCAGATTCCACTAAGAATATATTTGGAATCAAACTAAGGTAGAATCTTCTTAACTTTTAATCATCAATAAGGTCGTAAGATAATTCTGCTTTCTTAACCTCAAGTTCCAACTCTTTTGTGTATGGCAGCCTTACAATATTTCCCACAAGAATTTCATTCACAGTGGTCTTTGCCTCTGCAATCGTCATTTTCAACTCTCGACGCAATACCTTATTAAAAGATACTTTTCTAAAACCCGTGGACCATTTCGTAATTTCAATAATCATTTTCTTCCAGCTTTATAATTACTGATCTAGGTTATTTACATACACATGGGCTTTTGCTTTTTGCCACTACCTCGCCCATGCATCAGACAATGATTTAGCTTAACTCTAATGGTTTTATTTAACTACTTATCGCCAATCATATGCATGAAAAATAATTGGGTAACATTATAGTTGTCTAGCTTAGTTACTAGGTGCTAGGTGCTAGGTGCTAGGCTTTAGGTGCAAATATAAGATATCGAGTTTCTTCTTTGAGCCATGTTTATTAAGAACAAAGCCCGAGAGTGCGAAGCTCTGAATTAAAAAGATATTATCTATTTGTCGTTTGCTACTTCTTCATCAAACCAAACATGTTCTTGCTCTCCACCCAGCATGAATCGATATCCAGGTGGCAAAGCCATATAAATAGCTACTTCAGGTCTATATTTTACAATATGAGTAAAGTGAACCGTTTTTAAACTCGAAATATCTCCATTATATTCGTCAGTGGTTAACCACCAACCGCTCATATGGTCCGGTGAAGGGTAACGAACTCCTTCTAAAGGCAGCCCCTCATATACACCGTCAGATATTACTACCATTTGCTCCTCGTCAACTGGTGTATATTGTGCACTATAGTGTTCACAACACTTCTGTTGAACTTCTAGCAGATGAGTTATTCCTTTCATCTTAAATTGGATACCACACAATTAATTAATCTATCGAGAATATCATCAAAGTTGAAAACAACAAAAAGCCCCCGCGAGTGTGAAGCTTAGAATTCAAACTATGTCGTCAAATATTTAATAAAGACTCATCAAACCAAACATCAACATAATCTCCAGCGATTAAAAACCTATAGCCCGGAGGTAGCGCAAGAAATTTTTTGATATCAGAACACCACTCACCTAAATGAGCAACATGAAGAGGAACGAAAAAATCAGGTTCTTCAGAAAACTCTTCTCCCCCCCAAATGTACCAACCTGTTGTATCTCCTTCAGGAGAGTGTCTTAGTCCATTAATAGGAATAACCCCTTGCTTGACGTTACGAGAAATACCAACTTTCATATCTTCGGGAGATGATACAAAGTCAGCATTAAATTCATTACATACCAATCTTTGATTTTTTGTAATTTCAGTCATTAAAAATCATGCACCTTTTTCTGCGCTTTAAACACATGGGGTTAGGTCTTGCTTTTGTCACTACCTCACCCATGCCAGCAAGCGGTTCTTTTCATTGAGTAGCTTAGCCAGTCTTGAAAACAAAATCCAAGCCACCACAGCTAGAAAAAACAAGGCCCCGCCAGTGCGAAGCTTTAGATTTAAATTGAAATCACTGATCAATCTAATGAATCTAAAAGTTCATCATATTTAAATAGTACAGATCTAAAATCATTAGGATTTACAATTTTATCTAGCTTCTCTTTTATCACAGGGATATCCTCTTCTCGGATTCCCTCTGCTAATAAGTTTAAAATAGCGCACCTATCTCGATAATCTCTGGAGTCAGAATAGCAAACTAATAGGTTCCCAATTGAGTATGTTGGATCAAGTTTATATAACGCATAGTGAATTCTTAAAACAGTTCCACTCTGAAGCTGCCCACCTTTTAACTTATTAATCAAAAGCTTAACAACTTTTTCATTTTTAGAATTTAGCTCAGCTAGACTAATTACACATGAATTAACGACGTAATGGCTAGGGTCATCTAATAATTCGCAAATCTTTTCTAAATTATCAAGTAAATCAAATTCAGCAAGAAATTCTATACAATCAGAGCGAATAAGTTCATCGCTATCTAGTAATCCTCTGTTAAAAATATTTTTAATTTCTTCGGTATACTCAAAGCATGCCAATTTAGAAAATGATCTTTCTCTTATTTCACTATCATCAGATAACACACCTTTTTTAAGCTTATCAAATGATTGTGGGGTTTCATCACTAATAACTTCTATATCATCCATATAAACGTTCAGCATATTAGTCATATCATTTTACTCCAGAACTCATAGTGTCAGGTCTTTCTTTTTGCCACTACCTCGTCCATGGCATCAGAAAATAATTTAGCTTAACTCCAATGATTTTATTTAACTACTTATCGCCAATCATATGCATGAAAAATAAATGGGTAACATTATAGTTGTCTAGTTTTAGGGACTAGGGACTAGGGGCTAGGGGCTAGGGGCTAGGGGCTAGGGGCTAGGCGAAAATATAAGATACAGAGTTTCTTCTTTGAATCTCTGTGTATTAAGAACAAAGCCCCGCGAGTGCGAGGCTTTTGATTCGACAGCGTTAGCTGTTCATTAATTCTCTTACTTGAATTTGTATTTGTTTTTCGCATTATCCAGCGTTAAGTGAATCAAACTCGGTGCACCTGCGCCATGAGAGCCTGAGTCGTCGTATATTAGCTCCCAGAGACGCCCATCATTAGGATCTCGCAGTAAAGTTGCCCACCCATCATCGGAATATGCAACGACTAACATTACGTTATTTTTTAAATAATCAATTCGCTGTGCCACTTTATCCGCCACAACTTTACCGTTTAAAAAAACATGCTTACCGATTAATTTATTTTCATCCTTCCTTAGATTCATATCTTATCAACCTAAATACTATTCTTCTGGTATTTTTCAGTTTGGGATTACAAATCACTACAGCGCGCTAAAGCACGACCTACAAGCAAGTGCTAACCTAGCACCTAGCTCCTAAAACCTAACCCCTTTGACCTAACCACTAACATCTTTCCCCTAGCAACTAGCAACTAAAATCAACAATACTGCCCTGCTGCAAAGCCACAGCTCCAGGCGTATTGGAAGTTGTAGCCGCCTAGCCAACCGGTGACGTCGGTGACTTCGCCGATGAAATAAAGGCCCGGTGACTTTTTCGCTTCGAAGGTTTTTGAGCTTAACTCGTCGGTGTCTACACCGCCAAGCGTTACTTCGGCTGTTCTGTAACCCTCTGTGCCGTTGGGTTTAATTTGCCAATTGTGAATGTAGTTATGTAATGCGTCGATTTGCGCATGGCTTAGCTGGTTTACATTGCAATCTGGGATCGCTTTCGTGTCATGCAGCATTTCAACAAAGCGTTTTGGTAAAATTGTCGCAAGGGTATTTTTTAGTGACTTTTGCCCTTGGCTCTGACGCCACTGCTCAAGCTGCTGTTTTAAATCGAGCTCGGGTAACAAGTTGATGTACACAGTTTGCCCTGCACGCCAAAAAGAGCTGATTTGTAAAATAGCTGGGCCCGAAAGGCCGCGGTGAGTAAACAAGATGTTTTCTTTAAACTGGGTGCCATCTTCACTGGTAACCAGACAAGGAATGCTGATCCCCGATAACCCATCAAAGCGATCTTTATCATGCTGGTGCAACGTAAATGGCACTAATGCCGCCATGGTTGGTAACACTGTTAAACCAAATTGCTCGGCAATTTTATAACCAACTGGTGATGCACCGAGTTTAGGCATGGTTAATCCACCCGATGCGACAACTAACGACTCACATTGATAGCTGTCTTGCTCAGTAATAACTTCATAGCCCGCATCGGTTTTTGTCACGCTGATCACTTCGTTACGTAGCGCTATGTTAACACCCGCCCACTCACACTCAGTTAAAAGAATGTCGACGATATCTTGAGCGCTGTTATCACAAAATAACTGGCCCAGCGTTTTATGGTGATAGGCCAAGCCGTGACGGTCCACCAGCTCTATAAAGTCATGTTGGGTATAACGGCTTAAACACGATTTTACAAAGTGAGGATTACCACACAAGTAGTTGTCTGGGCTTGCGTTTTCATTGGTGAAGTTACAACGCCCGCCGCCGCTAATTAATATTTTACGGCCCGGCTTTTTGCCCATATCAAGCACAGTAACATTGCGACCACGGTAGCCTGCTTGTGCAGCACACATCAAACCTGCGGCACCGGCGCCAATCACAATTACATCTACTTGGGTCATTACTCATACTCACTAAAAAAATTTAGCTGATTATAACAAGTTATTGTCGCTGCGGTGTTAACACTGAGGTGTTTTTACAAAAAAGATAAAACCAAAAAACGGAATAAAGCAAAAACTCAAAACCATAAAATTATAACTTTATTATGAGAAAACCACTAAAAAACACCATAAAAAGACTGATTTAGACGTCTATACATTTAGTTATAACCAAAATAGAGACAACCATAATAAAACGATATTTTAACTAAATTTACATTTATTTTACCTTTGTCCCCCTTCGCGAAAAATATCGTGGAGATTTACATAACAATCTAGGGATCATTATGACAACTAACAACAACTTGAAGAAGTGCGCAATTGCACTGAGCTTGACTGCGTTGTTTGGGACGACGGCAGCAATGGCTACTCCAAACCAACTAATGTCACCATCTATGCAGGAAACTGCAGCGAAATTACAAGGCCAAGAAGGCTTTGGTACACAATTCATCATCAAGTATAAAAACAACAGTGATGAAATGATGACAATGTCGGCAGCAGAACAAACGCCGACTATGATGAACAAAAAAGCAAAAGGCTTTGTTAAAAACTTCACCAGTAAAAAAGGTAAAGTAAAAGCACAATATGTTCGTGCAATGGCGATGAGTAATCACCACGTAATGCGTGCTGATAAAAAACTTTCTGCTCAAGAAGCACAAGAATTCATGCAAGAGATGGTTGCATCAGGTAACGTTGAATACATCGAAATCGACCAAATGTTAAAGCCATTTGCAACGCCTAACGACCCACGTTATGACGACCAATGGCACTACTACGAGCAAGCAGGTGGTCTTAACCTTCCTACAGCTTGGGATACAGCAACGGGTAGCGGTGTCGTTGTTGCGGTACTTGATACTGGTTACCGTCCTCATGTTGATTTAAATGCCAACATCCTTCAAGGCTATGACATGATCTCTAATGTGTCTGTAGCTAACGATGGTGGTGGTCGTGATAGCGATGCACGCGATCCAGGTGATGCAATCAGCGCTAACGAATGTGGTTACACACATGGTGCGCAAAACTCAAGCTGGCACGGTACGCACGTTGCGGGTACTGTTGCAGCAGTGACTAACAATGGTGAAGGTGTTGCCGGTGTTGCTTACAACTCAAAAGTTGTTCCAGTACGTGTACTTGGTAAATGTGGTGGTTTAACTTCTGATATCGCTGACGGTATTATCTGGGCTTCAGGTGGTTCAGTTTCTGGCGTTCCTACAAATGCTAACCCTGCTGATGTTATTAACATGAGTTTAGGTGGTAGCGGTTCATGTAGCTCTACAACACAAAACGCTATCAACCAAGCGCGTAACAACGGCTCTGTAGTCGTAATTGCTGCAGGTAACGATAACGATAACTCTGCAAACTACAACCCAGGTAACTGTAATGGCGTTGTAAACGTTGCATCTGTTGGTCGTAACGGTGGTCGTGCTTACTACTCAAACTACGGTAGCAATATTGACGTTGCAGCACCGGGTGGCGCACAAAGCTTTGCTAATGACTCTGAAGGTGTGTTATCAACACACAACTCAGGCTCTACAGGCCCAAGCAGCGATTCATACCACTACTCGCAAGGTACATCGATGGCAGCACCACATGTTGCGGGTGTAGCAGCGCTAATCAAGCAAGCTAAACCATCTGCAACGCCAGATGAAATCGAAAGCATCTTAAAATCAACAACTCGTTCTTTCCCGGCAACATGTACAAGCTGTGGTACAGGTATTGTTGATGCAGCAGCCGCTGTTGCAGCTGCATCAGGCACAACACCGCCACCACCAACGGGTAACGTATTAGAAGATGGTCAAGCACTAACTGGTTTAAGTGGCTCAGCTAGCAGCCAAACTTTCTACACAATGGAAGTTCCAACAGGTGCAACTAACGTAACCTTCACAATGAGTGGCGGTACAGGTGATGCTGACCTTTACGTTCGTGCAGGTAGCGCACCAACAACGTCAACCTATGATTGTCGCCCGTATAAAGGCGGTAACAACGAAGTATGTTCTATCGATAACCCAACAGCAGGCACTTACCATGTAATGCTCAATGGTTACTCTGCATACTCAGGTGTTAGCCTTGTGGGTGATTTAACAACTTCTGGCGGTGGTTCAGGCTCAGGTTCACCACAAGCAGGTGGCGGCACAGTGACTGATATCTCTGCAAGTGCTGGTCAATGGAAACATTACACACTAGAAGTACCAGCAGGTATGGCAAGCTTCACAGTAACAACGTCTGGCGGTACAGGTGATGCTGACTTATTCGTTAAGTTTGGTAGCCAACCAACGTCATCTAGCTATGACTGTCGTCCGTACAAAAACGGTAACGCAGAAACATGTACATTCAGTAATCCACAAGCAGGTACGTGGCACTTAAGCTTAAATGCTTACCGTACTTTCTCTGGTGTAACATTGGATGCACAGTATCAACCTTAATAGTTGATCTCCCCAGTATCCCCCCTGGGACTTTTCAGCCGGACTTACGTCCGGCTTTTTTGTACTTATCTCAATAAGACGAATTGCTATTAAAGCTTTTCGAGCACAGCTTCAGCGCGGCTTACTACAAACTCTTTGTCTTGTTCAACAAACAGCCCTGTTACCGTTTGGTTTTCAACGATCATCGCATAACGCTTTGAACGTACGCCACCGAAGCCAGCCGTGTCTTTATCTAGACCAAGTGCTTTAGTAAAGCTTGCATCACCATCGGCTAACATACGAATATGCTCAGCGTTATGAGCTTCACCCCATGCTTTCATTACAAATGCATCGTTAACCGATACACAGTAAATTGCATCAACGCCTTTAGCGGTAATTTTATCGGCTAGCGTAATAAACTCAGGTAAGTGAGCGTTTGAACAGGTTGGCGTAAATGCACCAGGCACCGCAAATAACACTACTTTTTTATCTGCAAATAATGCCTCTGTTGATAGGGTTTGCATGCCTTCGCTGGTTAATTCGCTAAGGGTTGCCGCAGGTAAAGTTTGGCCTTGTTCGATCATCGTGATTCCTTGAAAGAAAATAAGAGTACAGAGTATATACCCAAAAAATTGAATACCGCATGATTTAAGGGCAAACAATGCAAACCACTGCTCGCCCCTGAATAGTTATAAACCTAAGCTGGTTTTAATGGTGTGCATTTGCTCTTGTAGGCGGTGCTGAATATCACTAACCAGTGAGTTTGACTCACTTACCTGCCCTTTCATGCTCTGCATTGATTGGCTAAAGTTTTCGAGTAAGGCATTTTGTTGTTTAGCAAGCTCCATAGCATCAAACGCTACCTTGTTAGCATCTTGCGCGTTATCGGCAACGCCTTCTGAATTACGTTTAAGCTCTTGAGCATTTTGTGTTTGCAGCTCGGCATCAGTAGCCAGTGCACTAATTTGCTCTGATACCATGGTTGAATTTTCACTTAGGCGGTTTAGCTGGTTGTTGATATCATCAAGCGAGCCTTGTGTTTGTCTGGCAAGCTTTCGTACTTCGTCGGCGACAACCGCAAAGCCTCGACCATGCTCACCTGCACGTGCAGACTCAATCGCCGCATTCAATGCCAGTAGATTTGTTTGCTCAGCAATGTTTTTGATCACCTCAATAACTTGGCCAACATCATCAACGCCTTTTAATAGCTCTTTTAAGCTATCTAGACCTTGCTCTACCCGTTCTTCAGTGCGAGAGCTTGCGGTTAACATGCTGTCGGCAAAGCCTAAGCTCTGCTCCATCGCACCAAAGGTTTGTTTGGCATTATCAGCAACTTGACCATTAATGTTATTGACCTGCTCACCAATGTGTTGAATATCAGTAAGTAAACCTTGGTTTTGTTCCACCTGAGAGTGGCTGGCATCCGTTTGCTGAGCAATGGTATGTAAGTGCTCGCTCATCTCTAGCATAAAGTCATTAATAACCTTAAGCATTTGTGCTCGCTCTTCAGCCTCACCACGCTGGCGTTCAATCAATTGATTAAAGTAATGAGCAATTTCACCAACCTCGGTTTTCGGGTTTTTACTCTCAATGTTTTTAAGCTCATTACTTTCAATCAAGAAGGCAAAGCCATCACGCAATTGGCGCAGTGGGTTAAGCACTTGGTTACGTTGTACGAAATACACACCCGCCGCTAAAACCACCAGCATACCAATAGCGACACAAAACACGATAAACACTTGTTGCTTAAGCTGGCTTTGTTCATCTTTTAGTTTTTGCTCTGCACCGAGCACCGTTGCAGACAACGCGCCAATTTGTTCGCGCAGTGCTTGCATGCCGGTTTGTCGTTGCTCAGCTTGCTCAAGTGTTGATGCTAAATCACGAGGGAAACGTTTAGGCCAGCTTCTTAGCTCAGCTTTAATATCACCGGCTAAATCTTCTGCTTCTTCGCCAAAAAATAAAGCGTCTTCATCCACTTCACTCATTACACCTAGGTTTTCGAGTCTGTCGATTTTAGTAGCAAGGGCATTTAAGTTTTCAACACTTTGATTAAGGCTGTTTTTAGTGTCTTGATCAAAGTTGATCACTAACTTGTAAGTATATAAAGCAAGTGATGTCACTTCGCTGTAGTAGTCAGCTGCAAGTTGATAATACTCAAGTGCAAGCGCTGTTTGCGGCTCGGCTTTACGTGCATAGCCAATTAATGATGAGGCAGAGCCTGCCATTTGTCTTAACGAGTTATCGAGCAGTGCCATTTCGTTACCCGATAGCTTACCTAAAGCGCGATACTTACCGTTAATGTCTTTATCGAGGGCTGTCAGTTGGCTATTTAGTTGACCCGCTAGATCTTTAGGTAGCTCAGCTAAATGCTGCTTTTTAACATCGCTAATCAGCGTTGAGGCTTTATTTAAGTGTTGGCTGTCACCTTGCTCTAAATAATCATCAAGGTAACTTTTTAAATCAATAATGATGGTGTTTTTCAGCTTATTATAAGCGTTATCTTGCTGCTCTAAACCGAGTAAAGTTTGACTAGCCCAGAACAGAGTGGCTGCCAGTAAGATACTGGCGAGTGTGAGTAAAACGGCCAATAGCCGAGTAAATGATGACACGCGCATAAACGATATTCCCAAGTAACGTTACGCGCGTAGAATATTAACCTTTTATGACAATTTGATGTAAACCGTAAAAAATAACAGGTAAAGCGAGAGTAACTAACCCAAAAGGGTTAAATAAATACCAATTCGCTTAATATTGCGGATTGGTATCAGACCATTGCAGCTTTTACGTATACATCAAAGCGGTTCTTCTTGGTTTTGATTTGCATACTCGGGGTTTTATCATTCAGAAATGGGGCGTAGTCAGGGCGCTTCACAACGACTCGCTTACTAGCAAGCGGATAAGCAAATTCTAATAGATCATCGGCATCGCTATCTCCGCCAACAAGCTCTTGGAATACTCGCATTTCTTTTTTAACGAGGGCTGATTTTTCACGATGAGGAAACATAGGATCTAAGTACACAACATCAGGGGTATCACTACACTGCGCCAGTAACGTATGACTAGAACCAAACACTAGGCTCATGTTTTCTTTCATCCAAGGGCCAATTTCAGCATCGTTATAGGCGCGTTCTAGGCCGTCGAATAATAGTGCAGCTACCACTGGATGGCGTTCATGCAAAATCACTTTACAGCCTAGTGATGCCAGTACAAAGCCATCGCGGCCAAGGCCTGCAGTGGCATCAAGCACCACTGGCGTGGCACCTTTGTTTAACCCTACAGCCTTTGCTATTGCCTGCCCTTTACCACCACCAAACTTGCGTCGATGAGCTGCAGCACCAGTTACAAAATCAACATGAATAGCACCCAGCTTAGGCTCGTCCTTTTTCTTCAAGCTCAAGCCTTGATCGTCATAATGAAGCGAAAATCCCGCATTTTGCTCAGCCCACTTAGCCAAACCAAAACGCTGTTCAATCGCATCTAAATAAGGACGCATTTCTTTAAAAGGACAATGAATTACCACGCAAAACTCCGAGCTATATTATTCGCCGCCAGTATAGCATGGCTTAAAATAGCTCGATATCCGTTTGTGAAGTCACATCTTCGGTCTCACTCGGCTCAGCCATTTTTTGTAAGCTAGCTAAAAGTTCACTACGCGATTCGATAATATGCTTTAGCTGAAACTTTATAAACGATAAGTCTTCATTCAGTGAGGTAAATATCAGCTGAGTTTGTTTTAATTGCTGCAAGTGAAATTCGACTTCGTCGCTGCCCGATAAACCACTTTGCTCAATAGACTTGTTTAGCTCATCAAGTTGGGCGGCAAATTTCTCTACCGCATGTTCGCGCGAATCACTGTTTTGGTACATTTGATCAGATAACTCATTAAACGAATTACCAATTTGCTGCGCCTGAGTCAGTGCCCGCTCATTGTTTTCCATGTCTTGTACTTTGGCGTTAGTCACTTCAAGAATATGCGGGAATAAATCTTTATAGCGGCCATAAAGCTGGGCATCATCTAGTGGCATGTTTTTAACCAGCATCGACACTTTTGGGTAATTTATAATTGTGCGGTGGCTAAAATCAACAAAACGATTTGCATCACGATGTTTTTCGAGCAGCTCTTGCTCAAGTGGACACACCCCGCCCTCAGCACTACAAAATATGCCTACATCTTGATACCAAAACGCCAGTACGACATCGAGCTCCATCGGATTAAAAAACTCAAACATATGTTCAGATAACGCTTTGATATCGTGTGCATGATAGCTTTGCCCAACGTAGCGCATTATACGACCCATATCGCCTGAATCTGTCAACGCGATTTCGGCAGTGATTTGCGCTCGCTCTACATCACTTTTAAGCTTTTTAGAGTGCTGACGATATTGATATAACACGCGAATACGTGCCATGAGTTCTTCAGCATTAAATGGTTTTACAATGTAGTCAGCAGCACCTGCGTTATAACCTTTTACACGGTCTGGTAGGTCAGCTTTACCCGATAAAAACATCACAGGCGTGTCTTTTGTTTGCGGGTTAGCTTTTAATTCGTTACATACCTCAAAGCCCGTTTTACCCGGCATTTCGATATCAAGTAAAATGATGTCAGGGTTGTACTTTAACGCCTGTCTTAATCCTTCGTCGCCATTTTTAGCATGGATCAGTGTGCAAAAGCCTGATAGCGATTCCTCAATCACATGATGGATATATTTATCATCATCAATGGCTAATACAAGTTTTGACATGCTTAATTCCTATAAACTCTTTTTTAAGAAGGATAGTACGAGAGCGTGATTTTGCGAAGAAATATTAATAAAAAAAGCGCCTTACGGCGCTTTAGATCAACAAACTTTATTATGCAGCAATGCCGCTATGTCTAAGTAGTGCATCAACTTGCGGTTCGCGTCCACGGAACTTTTTAAATAGCTCCATCGGCTCTTCACTGCCCCCTTTCTCTAAAATGTTCTTTAAGAAAGCTTCGCCCGTGGCTGGGTTAAAGATGCCTTCCTCTTCAAATTTAGAAAACGCATCAGCCGAAAGTACTTCAGCCCACTTGTAAGAGTAATAACCTGCGCTGTAACCGCCAGCAAAAATGTGGCTAAAGCCATGTTGAAAGCGGTTAAATGCTGGCGCTTTAACAACGGCCGTTTTACTGCGCACATCATCAAGAGTTGCTTGAATGTTACATGGCTCACCCGCTTTGTAAGTATGGTGAATAGTAAAGTCAAACAACGAGAACTCAAGCTGACGCAGCATTTGCATACCTGATTGAAAGTTCTTCGCCGCTAGGAGTTTATCTAATAACTCTTTTGGTAACGGCTCATCTGTTTCGTAATGGCCCGAAATAAAGCTTAGCGCTTCTTCTTCGTAGCACCAGTTTTCAAGGAACTGGCTTGGTAACTCAACCGCATCCCATGCAACACCGTTAATACCTGCAACTGGCGCAGCATCAACTTGTGTCAACATATGGTGAATACCATGACCAAACTCATGGAATAAGGTCGTTACTTCGTTATGCGTAAACAAAGCAGGCTTATCACCCACAGCTTTATTAAAGTTACACACTAAGTACGCAACGGGGGTTTGTAATTCGCCGTTAGCACGTACTTTACGACCCATGCAGTCATCCATCCACGCGCCGCCACGCTTGCGATCACGGGCGTATAAATCTAGATAAAAACGGCCACGTAAAGTATTGCTACTATCGTAAATTTCGAAAAAACGTACATCAGGGTGGTAAGTATCAAACTCTGTGACTTCTTTAACACTAATGCCAAATAAACGATTAACTGTAGTGAATAAGCCACTTAAAACCTTATTAGCTGGGAAGTATGGGCGCAGTACTTCATCAGAAATAGCATACTTCTCTTGCTTAAGTTTTTCGCCATAGTAAGCGTAGTCCCATGCAGCAAGCTCAGTCACACCGTGCTTGTCTTTTGCGTAGGCAGTTAGCTCAGCAAGCTCTTGCTCAGCTTGTGGTTTAGACTTAGCTGCTAAATCTTCTAAGAATGAGAAAACTTGCTCTGGCGTTTCTGCCATTTTAGTCGCTAATGACATATCAGCGTAGCTGTTAAAGCCTAGTAACTCGGCAAGTTCATGACGAAGGGCAAGCTCTTCGCTCATAATGGCAGAGTTATCAAACTCACCGGCATTAGGGCCTTGATCAGATGCACGCGTTACAAACGCAGTGTAAAACTCTTCACGTAACTCGCGGTTATCAGCATAAGTCATGATTGGTAAATAAGATGGAAAATCTAACGTGAATACCCAGCCATCTAGCTCTTTGCTTTTAGCTGTATCTGCACCAAGGGCTAACGCAGACTCTGGTAAACCAGCCAGTTCGCTTTCATCGGTAATATGCTTGTGCCAAGCCAGTGTGGCATCCATTACATTATTTCCAAACTTAGAGGCCAGCTCAGATAAACGCGCACTGATTTCGCCATAACGCGTTTGTTGCTCAGGCTTTAAAGCAATACCAGAAAGCTCAAAATCGCGCAGTGCATTAGTAATAGTTTTTTGCTGGGCAATCGTCAGTGTTTTAAATTCGTCACTGTTGTGAAGCGCGTTGTAAGCATCGTATAAACCTTGATGCTGACCAACAAACGTTGAATACTCAGATAACAACGGCAGACATTGCTCATAGGCTTCACGTAGCTCGTCGTTATTAACGACAGAATTCATATGTGATACCGGTGAAAATAAGCGTGATAACTTGTCATCAGCTTCTTCAAGCGGAAGCACCAAATCATTCCATGTGTATGATTTAGTTGCCAGTACCTCATCTATTTTGGTCCGACACTCAGCAATCGCTGCTTTTAATGCTGGCACTACGTGTGCTGGTTTAATTTTAGAAAACGGCGGAAGCCCTTCTAAACCAATGAGTGGGTTATTTTCTGCAATTGTCATTTTCGTTCTCAAATTTTATGCGAAGATGATTTTGAAGTTGGGGCGAATTGATGAAATACAAGGGGCTTAACCTTGGTCTTTATTATGCTATTATCAACTTATTACTAAATCGATTAATTAATAAAGAATTATCTATTTTTGAGGACAAACTATGGCTCAGCATTTTGATTACATTGCAATTGGTGGTGGTAGTGGCGGTATTGCCTCTGCAAACCGTGCAGCAATGCGTGGCGCAAAAGTCGCTCTTATTGAAGCAAAACACATGGGTGGCACCTGTGTAAACGTGGGTTGTGTTCCAAAGAAAGTTATGTGGCACGGCGCACAAATTGCTGAAGCAATTAACGCATATGCACCTGACTACGGCTTTGATGTTGAATTAAAAAGCTTTAGCTGGGCTAAATTAGTTGAAAGCCGCGAAGCGTATATTGGCCGTATTCACCAAGGTTACAACAAGTACTTATCTAGCAATGGTGTAACTGTAATCAATGGCTTTGCTAAGTTTGTTGATAACAAAACAGTTGAAGTAAACGGTGAGCTATACACGGCAGATCATATCCTTGTTGCTGTTGGTGGTCGCCCTACTATTCCTAACATCCCAGGCGCTGAGCTTGGTATTGATTCAAATGGCTTCTTTGAGCTAGACGCACAGCCTAAGCGTGTTGCTGTGGTTGGTGCGGGTTACATTGCTGTTGAAATCGCAGGTGTACTTCATAGCCTTGGTACAGAAACACACCTGTTTGTTCGTAAAAACAAACCTCTACGTACTTTTGACCCATACATTGTTGATACGCTTGTCGATATTATGGCAAAAGAAGGCCCTACTCTTCACACTGAGTGCACACCAAAAGAAGTGGTTAAAGAAAGCGATGGTAGCTTAACAATTCACTTTGAAAATGGTCACAGCCAAAACGTTGATGAAGTTATTTGGGCAATTGGCCGCACACCTACAACTGACAAGATCAACCTTGCTGCGGCAGGTGTTGAAGTAACTGAAGGCGGTTACGTTAAAGTAGACGAATTCCAAAACACCACAGCTGAAAACGTATACGCAGTTGGCGATATCATCGAAAACGGTATTGAACTTACGCCAGTAGCCGTTAAAGCGGGTCGTACTCTATCAGAGCGTTTATTCAATAAAGAATTACCTGATGATCTAAAAATGGATTACGAGCTAGTACCTACAGTGGTATTCAGCCATCCACCAATCGGCACAATTGGTTTAACAGAGCAGCAAGCAATTGATCAATACGGCAGCGATAACGTTAAAGTATATAAATCAAGCTTTGCTGCAATGTACACAGCGGTTACTCAGCACCGCCAAGCATGTAACATGATGCTAGTGTGTGCAGGCGAAGACGAAAAAGTTGTTGGCTTACACGGCATTGGCTTTACCGTTGATGAAATGATCCAAGGCTTTGCTGTTGCAATGAAGATGGGCGCAACCAAAGCAGACTTTGATGCTGTTGTGGCTATTCACCCAACTGGATCTGAAGAGTTTGTAACGATGAGATAAATTCGCGTTGCGAGTCAATTTTAAAACCTTGTGGTGCTGGCACAAGGTTTTTTTATGCTTAAAGCTGGCACAAACCTTGTAACTGTCAATAAAGTAAACAGTTATAGCAAGAATCTGCCCTTATTTACTGTGTAATTAAGCAACTTTTACGCAGTACTCAAGGCATTTTTACAAGGAGGCACAGTGTCTAAGTCTGCAATTTTATATCGCATGGTGACCGATGAGCATATTTGCCCATTCGGTTTAAAATCAAAAGATTTACTAGAGCGTCATGGTTACGATGTTGATGATCGTCACTTAACCAGCCGTGAGCAAACTGACGAATTCAAACAGCAGCATGATGTAAAAACCACACCACAAACCTTTATCAATGATAAACGTATTGGCGGTTACGATGATTTGCGCGACTTTTTTAATCTGCCCGAGGCTGGCCAACAAGGTACCAGTTACACCCCTGTTTTAGCGATTTTCGCAGTGACCATGCTACTAAGCTGCGGTTTTACTTATGCCAGCGGTGAGGCTTTATTTTCAATGCAGAACCTAATGCTGTTCGTTGCATTATCAATGGCGGTATTAGCGATACAAAAGCTGCAAGACTTATTCAGCTTTTCTAACTCATTTATTACCTATGACTTACTAGCCATGCGTGTCGTGCCCTATGCCTATGTTTATCCATTTATCGAGGCGTATGTAGCGATAGGTATGGTGGCTAAATTACCCGCCTTAGCTGTAGCACCATTTTCATTATTTATTGGTGGTATAGGTGCGGTATCGGTTATTAAGGCTGTGTATATCGATAAACGAGAGCTGAAATGCGCCTGTGTTGGTGGCGACAGTAATGTGCCACTCGGCTTTATCTCACTAAGTGAAAACTTATTTATGATTGCCGCGGGTATATGGATGCTTAGTACGCTTTAGCATTTAACTTGTATGTATATTAGTGGCTTAATTTAACAATTAAGCCACCTTAAGATTAGATGTTAACCACCGGTACGTAAGTCACGCTCAAATTCACTCTCAGTTTTAACCGGGTGACAGGTCGATTTCACCGAACCTTTATTGCTGTCCTCGTCATCTGTACTAAAAATGGTATAGCTATAATCAGTTTCGAGTTCACCGCCTAAACACTCATGTTCAGCGTAAATCTCATTTGCAGAGCCATCTTTTACTGCCTGTGATGCACAGCCTGTAAACATTAAAAGCGCTATTAAAACTGTAAAAACTTTCATATCGTTATCCCCAAACTTACTTTTTTATTTTTACTGTAAGAAATAAGTTAACTATAAAGTACCTGTATTGGTACTACTTTTATGTAAGTTTTTGTGTAAGGAGTAGGCAAACTGAAATGAGGCAGGTTAAGAGTTTAACCTGCCATAAGGTAGAACGAGCAAGTGGTTTTAAGCCGTACCACCCACAGTTAGGTTATCAATTTTAAGGCTTGGTTGGCCCACTCCAACAGGTACGCTTTGGCCATCTTTACCACACACACCAACGCCTTTATCAAGCGCTAAGTCGTTACCTACCATCGAAATTTGTTGCATCACTTCAGGGCCATTGCCAATCAGTGTTGCGCCTTTGATAGGTTGTGTAATTTTACCGTTTTCAATTAAGTAGGCTTCAGAAGCACTAAATACAAACTTACCTGACGTAATATCCACTTGGCCGCCACCGAAGTTAGGGGCAAAGATACCTTTTTTCACCGAGCTGATAATATCGGCTTGGCTGTGCTCGCCACCTAACATATAGGTGTTGGTCATACGCGGCATAGGTAAGTGAGCATACGATTCGCGGCGCGCATTACCAGTAGGGTTTACACCCATCAAACGGGCATTTAGCTTATCTTGCATGTAGCCTTTTAGAATACCGTTTTCAATAAGCACGTTATACGCAGCTGGTGTCCCTTCATCATCCACGTTCAATGAACCACGGCGATCAGCAATGGTGCCGTCATCCACGACTGTACACAGCTCAGATGCCACCTTTTGACCTACTTTACCGCTAAACGCTGATGCGCCCTTACGGTTAAAGTCACCTTCTAGGCCATGACCTACCGCTTCGTGTAGTAACACGCCTGGCCAACCTGCGCCTAGCACAACTTCCATGCTACCCGCAGGTGCATCGATTGCTTCTAGGTTTACTTTTGCTTGGCGAACAGCTTCTTCAGCGTATTCCATCCAACGCGGTTTGCCATCGACTAATTCTTTAAAATAGCCATAATCTAAACGCGCACCGCCCCCTGCACCACCGCGTTCACGGCGACCGTTCTTCTCAAGTAAGACAGAACAGTTTAAGCGAATAAGCGGGCGAATATCGGTGGCAAAGGTGCCATCACTTGCAGCAATTAATACTTCTTCATAAACCGCCGACATTGAACTGATCACTTGTTCAGCATCCGGCGCTAATTGACGAATATAGTTTTCAAGTTCGCGTAGCAGGCTTACCTTGTCATCGTTGCTCATGCTTTGAATAGGTTGATACGGCGCATACTGCTCTTTAGCAGCAACATCACTAAACACCTGAATCGTTTTGTTTTCGCCTGCATTAGCAATGCTGCGCGCTGCCGTTGCTGCTTTGTTTAACGCTTCAAGGTTAATCGCATCTGAGTATGAAAAACCGGTTTTTTCACCGCTAACAGCACGCACACCCACACCACGTTCAACGTTGTATGAGCCTTCTTTTACTAAGCCATCTTCAAGCACCCAAGATTCGTGGTGGCTTGATTGAAAATACAGGTCGGCATAGTCAACTTGGTGCTGATGAATAAAAGCGAGCGTTTTTTCTAATTCTTCTCTCGTTAGTTGGCTGTCATGTAATAAATGCTGTTCAACCGTGTTCATAATAAATGCTCTCTAAATCGTTGCTGAGACTGCACAGGCATGTCTTGGCGAATTGTATTCAAGCGGTTTAAATCAAGCTCATGGCTGATAAACCCGGTACCAGAGGCAAGCTCACTGAGCGTTTCTCCCCATGGTGAAATAATAATGCTGTGGCCATAAGTGTGGCGGCCATTCTCGTGCTCACCCCACTGGGCTGCGGCAATCACATAACATTGTGTTTCGATTGCACGCGCAGCTAATAAAATATGCCAATGAGCAGCACCGGTAACTGTGGTAAAGGCACTTGGCACTAAAATAAGCTCAGCCCCTTGGCGCTGCATGGCGGTGAATAAGCCACTAAAACGTAGATCATAACATACTGCTAAGCCAATTTTACCAAATGGCGAGTCGACCACCACAATATCGTTGCCTGCTTGCGTCGCATCAGACTCTCGGTAACTGCGCGTAGTATCGGCAACATCTACATCAAATAAGTGAATTTTATTGTACTGCGCAACCACATCGCCTTGGTTATTAAATAAAAACGAGGCAGCTAAATACTTACCATTTTGCTGTGAAACAGGCAGGGTTCCAGCAGCTAACCAAATATCATGTTGCTTACATAAATCAGCAAGCTTCGCTTTATATGACTCACTTTGCAGACCTAATTCATAACTTGCTTGGCTTTGCTTGCTAAAGATCAAAAAGCTTTCGGGTAAACACACTAGCAATGGCCGAGTTGCAGGTAACTGATTCAATGTCTGTGCTAAAAAAGCGAGGTTTTGCTCAGCATTCATGCTTGAGCACATTTGCACTGCAACAACGTGCGGATGAGGGTTAGCCTTCATTGTTATCTAAACTCGCTGAAGATGCGGCATCTTTTAATTTTAGTTGCGTCGACGACTGCGGCTGGCTTTGCGCGGCTTGCGGTAACGTCACTTCACGGCTCTTACGATCTACTTCTTCAACGACAGGATCGTTCATACTACCTGTTACTTTAAAGTTGATCTCTGAGATCACCCGCGCCGAGTGAATCACTTTATCGATTGCCAGCGCTGCAAGACCACTTACCGGGTTAACCATCCATGCCACAATCACTGGAATACTCGACGTCACCTGCGGTGCAACCGCTAGGTCGTAATCAATTTCAAAGGTGTTTAAGTTTGTATGGCCTTTAATCGTTAGATCGGCAGGCACACCATCAAGCTTGGTATCTTGAGTGTAAGCTATGCCCTTTTCTAGCTGCATGGTGCCTTGCATACTGTTATAGAAAAAGCCTTTCGAGAATACATCTCTAAAATCCAGTTTCAGCTTACGCACTAACGAATCTAAACTCAGTAAAGAGAATACTCGCGCACCACCATCACTTATTTCTGCAAGGTGCCCTTCGCCTAAACGCCAATCTAACTCACCTGCTAAACTTGGTACATCAAAGCTATAAGGTGCGCCTTGCCATGCAAGATCAAACTTAATATTGGCATCAGAGTCTTTTACTGTGGTGGTGATATCAAACTCATCAAATAACTCGCCAATGTCGTCACTTTGTAAGTTACCGCTAAAGCGTGTTTGCCCATCAGCAAATTGCCCTTTACCACGTAATACGTGGTCGCCTTTGTCGATGACCAGCTCAGTGAACAAGAGTTTATCGTTCTCTCCCACTAAGCTGCTTTTAATTTTATCAAGCTGATACTCAGCCACTTTACAATCTTCACAGTTAAACTCGATGGCTGGGACTCGGGTTAACCAGCTTAAATCTTCTGGTTCTGAGTCTTGCTCTGTTTGTTCTGTGGCTTCGTTAAAATTAATACGCAGGTAGTCAGTAAAAATTTGAATTGGTCTGCGTGACTCACCTGTTGGAATAAGCGCGTCGGCACGTAACTCTTTAGCATTTAGCTTTAACTCTAAGTCTGATTGTTTTGGCGCTAAGCGAAATTCAAAATCATTAAAGTCAATATTGTGTAGTGCCAGTTTGTTAAATTTACCCGTTACGTTATTGAACGCAGGCATCACACTTGGTGCATCTGACTTAACTTTGGTAAGCGCAATAATTTGATCAATTAAGCCAAACCAAGGCACTATTTCGGTTTTTGGTAAATCGATAGATACCGCAAAACCTTCACGATTAAGCCCTAAATCTTGCGCACCTAAAATTAAATGGGCATTACTAAATTTCTTTTCGCCGTTATCTAAGATCGCATTAAAGAATAACTGCTCATCAACATTAGCGGTGATCAAGTTAGAAATACGGTCGCCCTGCACCACTGCGGTCAATGGCCATTTCTGCTCTACGCTTTTGTTATAAGGTGCAGGCAGCTGGCTAGTCACACCGACTAAATTACCACTCACATCGGCGCGGTAATTAAAGTCATTTGGTAAAAAGTTAAGCGACACATTAATATCTACATCACTTTGACCGCTTAAGTAACCAGCCAGTAAACCATGAGCTTGTTCAATTAAAGGCTCAGCTTCAAGGCCCAGCTTTACCGCAATTTCGGCGCGATAGGTATCAGCCACATTTTCACTGTTGTAGTTGGCTGTAAGTGGCATGCCCATCCAATCTGCTTTGGCATTTTTTAAGTCGATTTTATCGTTATTAAACTTAACAATACCGGTCATATGGTTGAGCGTGATCCCAGGTTGTGCAAGGTAAACCGGAATATTAGCCAATTCAACTTCACCAATCGCATCAACATGACCCGAACGTAAATTTACTAACAGCTCAATATCGGCAGTCGCTTCGCCTTGCGGTTGCACAACTTCAAAAACACTCGCCAAAGGCTTGGCAAGCGGAGTTGCCGTGAAGAACGGGTTAAGCTTATCGCCATGAGCACGTTTATTAATGGCAACTTTTAGGATTTCTGCATTCATTAAATCAGCAATACTGACATGAACACTCTCCCCCAAAGCGAGGTTAACCAGCTTGCCCGACTTGCTGTAAATATCCATGCGCTCATTTTCAAAATGTAAAATGACGTTGGCATCTTCAACTTCTGGCCAGCTTGGTGAAAACTTATATTTAGCGTTTTCAACATTCGCTAACACTTCAAATTGACCTTGCTGCTCTTTAAACGGGAAACCTTTAAATGGCCCTGAAAACAGCACTTGAGCTTTATTAACTTCACCGCCCTTAATTGCGCCATTAAGGTAATTAACCAGCTTTTCGCTCATTACAGGTAACGGGAAATAATGCCCAGCGACATTGGCATCAGGGGCATAGGCTTCAGCATATAAATCTAACCGCGGTTCATCGGTCAGGCTGAGCATCATCTCAGCAGCCACAGTCACTTCGTCGTTATCAAGCCAGATATTATCGCTACTAATGCGCCAGCCATCATCGTAATGGTGAAGGTCGAGTTCTACATTTAATTGATTGTAAGCAATATCTTGGCTAAAGCTGCCGTTCGTTAGCAGTTGATTGTTCTCGCCATATAGCTGAATTCGCCCAGCTGATTGATTAATTAAGCCATCAACACGTATCGCCTGACCACCAGGAATGCCCTGCAGCGACAGCCAATTAATTTGTTCGCCCTGAAACCAAAGTTGCCAGTTATCTTGCCGACCCAACTCAAGATAGGCATCACTTAACTGACCATTGGGTTGACGGGCTAAAAATGGGGCAAGTACTTCAAAATTACTTAACTGCGATAACTTTGCCAGTAATGCAAAATCAAATTGCTTTAACCAAATTTGGCTTTTATCGCCAAGTTGAGCTTCAAACTGTAAGGTTGGCCATTGTTTAAAGTCACTTTCAAAGGTGAGTCCGGTGCTTTTTAAGCGCCAGCCATTTTGCTTAGGAAATAAATGAAAACCACCTTCGCTTAAACTGATTTGATGTGCTTCTTGGTTTTGTTGCCAATTGATAAAGCTCGGTAGCCACTGCACTTTTACATCACTGATCAGGCCTTTTTCAAGACTAAACCAGGTTTGTAAATTGATGTCTGAAGTAAGCTGCTGCTTGTCGGTATTAATATATTGCGCCAGCCACTTAGATACATTGACGTTCGCTGCTTGCACATAGATATCGCCAGCCATGGTTTCAAGAGTCGAACCATTCAGCGCCATTCGAGCATCAAAGCTACCAACAGAAATTCCCGGTAACGCTAATGTACCTGAGCCTTGATGTTGCTCTGGGGTATTTTGCCAGACAATGTTTTCAAGGATCAGCTTACGCTCTTTACCATCATTGAGGGTAAAATTAAGGCTACTGTCTTGCACCGCAAAGTGACCTGTTTCACCAAGGAATAAGCCTTCAATTAGTTCTTTTTGCTCAAAGTTACTGGTTTGCTGGTTATTCCCCAAATCAAGCATAGTGGGTAAATCAACATCAGCATGAAAACCATTGATCACAAAGTAGTTCGATTTAAGCTGACGGGTTTTTACCGACTCCCATAAATTAACTTCAAGGCTCGCTTTATCAATGGTGAGTGCAATTGGTGAGGTCTGATTATCTTCAAAAGAAATATCTTCGATGACTAAGGCTGGACCTTGGCCATGCCAACTGGCTGAGATTGAGCCAATTGCTAAATTTACATCAAAGCGTTCATACAAAAACGCTTCAATGTCATCTTTATAGTCATTTGCGTATGGCAGTGAATACTTTACCACAGAGACAATTACGGCCAGCAGTACGAGAGTAATAGCAAATACTTGCCATAACTTACGTAAACAATAAAAGCAGACCGTTTTTGCCTTCATTACATCATTACCACATCAAATTGTTCTTGGTTATATAAACTCTCTGTTTGAATACTGACTTGCTTACCGATAAATAGTTCCAGCTCAGCAAGGTTATGATACTCATCGTTGATCAATGCTTCGCTTACCGAAGGAGCTGCGTAAACCATAAACTTATCAGCTGCATAAGCACGGTTTACCCTTACGATTTCACGCAAGATTTCGTAGCAAACTGTTTCTACTGTTTTTTGCGAGCCGCGCCCTGAACACGCAGGACACACATCACAAAGAATGTGCTCTAAGCTTTCGCGGGTACGTTTGCGGGTCATCTCTACTAAGCCTAGTGCAGATAAGCCATTTATGTTGGCTTTTGCACGATCTTTTGCAAGTGCAGACTCAAGTGAATGCAATACTCGACGTTTGTGCTCATCACTGACCATATCGATAAAGTCGATGATAATAATGCCGCCTAAATTACGTAAACGTAGCTGACGAGCAATTGCTGAGGTTGCTTCGATATTAGTATTAAAAATGGTCTCTTCGAGGTTACGATGGCCAACAAACGCACCGGTATTTACATCAACGGTTGTCATCGCTTCAGTTTGGTCGATAATTAAATAACCACCCGATTTAAGCTCAACTTTACGATGTAGCGCTTTTTGGATCTCGGTTTCAACATCGAATAAATCGAAAATAGGTCGCTCACCCGGGTAGTATTCTAATGCTCCCGATAACAGCGGCACAAATTCTTCAGTAAACTCTTTAAGCTCTTGATAGGTTAGTTTTGAGTCAACACGAATACGCTCCATGTCTTCACCTACGTAGTCACGTAGAGTTCGAAACGCCAGTGTTAAGTCTTCATGCAAGATGCTTTCTTTGCTGGTTTTTTTGCGCTTAGTGACGATTTTTTGCCACAGTTTTTTCAAGAATTCCGCATCGTGACGTAGTTCAGCTTCCGACGCCCCTTCTGCTGCAGTACGAACAATAAAGCTGCCGTCATCATCACCATATTCGGCAACAATTTTCTTTAAACGCGAACGTTCTTCTTCGGTTTCAATGCGCTGGCTTACACCTACATGTGTTGCATCTGGCATAAACACTAAATAACGAGAAGGAATAGTGATATCGGTTGTTAAGCGCGCGCCCTTGGTTCCTAGCGGGTCTTTAACCACTTGCACCATGATATGTTGGCCTTGGCGCACAAGCTCACGAATATCTTGTACTTTTTTGATTGGCTGCTCATCAACACCTTCTACAATCGAGGCACTGTTTACAATGTCTGATGCATGTAAAAAGGCGGCTTTCTCTAAGCCAATATCGACAAACGCAGCCTGCATACCCGGTAGTACGCGACTGATTTTACCTAGGTAAATATTGCCCACAATCCCAAGGTTGCCAATACGCTCTAGTTGGATTTCTTGCAGTACGCCATTTTCGATAAGCGCAACGCGACTTTCGCTCGGTGTAACGTTGATCAGTAATTCGGTGCTCATGTTACCCTCTTAAAAATTCGTTTAATAACTGCTCTGTCTCATATAAAGGTAAGCCGACAACCGCAAAATAGCTACCCGAAAGGTGACTAACAAAGCGACCACCTAAGCCTTGAATGCCATAACCACCAGCTTTATCTTGCGGCTCTCCACTATGCCAATAAGCATCAATTTCAGCATCGCTGAGTGGTTTAAATGTAACATCGGTGACAACAAGGCAGCTTTTTACTTGCTCACTATTAGCAATTGCCACAGCCGTCATCACTTGATGAGTACGGCCAGATAAGCGCTTCATGGTAGCGGTAAAATCAGCTTGGTCTAGCGGCTTACCAAGTGCGGTATCATCAATGACAACCACGGTATCGCTGCCAAGCACTGGGCGGTCAGTGTAACCCATTGCAACGCCCGATTCTGCCTTGAGTCTGGCGAGACGCTCTACATAATCACGCGGGGCTTCGTTTGGGAATTGGCTTTCATCTGCATCAACGCTAAATTGAGAGAACTCAACGCCAAGTTGGCTGAGCAACTCTTTTCGGCGCGGTGATGCAGACGCCAAATAAATTGCGGTTTGCATTATCTAATCCTGAAATGACGGCGATATTTACGCAAAATTAAGAATATCCACCACCAACAAAGCATGCCAGTTAGTACTGGCCACATATAATGCGGGCTAAAATAAACACCCATTAAAAAGTGGTTAAGCCAAAACTGCATGAGGTGGTAAAGCGTTAAAAACAAAGCAATTAAAATGCTTTGCTGCCATAAAGAAAAGTTTCTAATTTTTTGGAAGTTACTCGCAGTGATAAATATACACACCGAGTAAGTCAGTGAGTTCACACCGAGTGGCGAGCCTGATGCAAGGTCCATTAATAAACCAACGACCCAAGCTGTGCCAATATTTAAACGGTGAGGCACCGCTAACGACCAATACATTAATACCATTAACACCCAGTCTGGGCGGTATGGTTCAAACGAAATCGGTAACGGCATTAACGCCATTACCAATGCAAAGAAGATACTGATAGCAATCAGCAAAAAGTGACGACTATTCATTGCTGATGCTCTCCTGCTGATTACGCCACAGCACAACCAATAAGCGAATACGGTCAAGTTGCGCAATTGGCTCAGCATAAACCTGCGCAAAAGGACGTCCTTCATCACGGTTAATTTCGGTCACCACTGCAACCGGATATCCCTCTGGGAAGGTGCCACCAAGGCCTGACGTAACCAAGATATCGCCAATGCGAACATCAAGGCTATGCGGTACATGCGAAAGTTTTACCACGTTAATTTTACCAATGCCCTCAACCACGGTACGTACATCGTTACGTAAAATACGCACAGGTGTTGCGTGGGTTGTATCGGTCATCAGCAGTACGCGCGAGGTAGTTGAACCCACTTGAGTGATTTGCCCTACTACCCCCATTTCGTCAATCACAGCTTGGCCTTCGCTTAGGCCATCCGTTGTACCACGGTTAATAACCACTTGGTGGCTATACGGGTTTGAATGAACAGAGAGGACTTGTGCAATAATCTTACGGTTTGATTGTTTAGCCGATGAACCTAACAAGGCGCGTAACTTATCGTTTTCACGAGATAAAAATGACAGTTGTTGTAGTTGTTCGCTTTGTAGTAACTGCTTCTTTTTTAACGCTTCGTTTTCGGTTAAAAGCTGTTCGCGGGTATGGAGGTTCTTCGCGCCAATACTAAATAGCTCATAGGGCAAGTTGGCAAGATAAATAAGTGGGCTAACTAAAGTGTTTAGGCTGGTGCGGATTGTTGTACCACCTTGAGTGTAGCGATCGCCCACGATCAGCACGACACTCAAAAGCACTGCGACAAAAAGTCGCAGTTGCAAAGAGATGGTACGACCAAAAAGTAACTTCATTAGTCGTAACTAAATACGTCACCACCGTGCATATCAATCATTTCTAGTGCCTTACCGCCGCCACGTGCAACACAGGTTAATGGATCATCAGCAACCACAACTGGAATACCTGTTTCTTCCATTAATAAACGGTCTAGGTCTTTTAATAATGCACCACCACCGGTTAATACCATACCGTGAGCAGAGATATCAGACGCAAGCTCTGGTGGAGATTGCTCTAATGCAACCATTACCGCGCTCACAATACCCATTAATGGCTCTTGCAGTGCTTCTAAGATTTCGTGTGAGTTAAGGGTGAATGAACGCGGTACACCTTCAGCAAGGTTACGACCACGTACTTCAATTTCAATTGGCTCGTCTGTTTTGAAAGCTGAACCGATTTGGTGCTTGATGTTTTCAGCTGTCGCTTCACCAATTAAGCTACCAAAGTTACGGCGTACATAGTTGATGATAGCTTCATCAAATTTGTCACCACCAATGCGTACAGATGAAGAGTAAACCACACCATTTAATGAAATAATGGCAACTTCAGTTGTACCACCACCGATATCAACAACCATTGAACCGGTTGCTTCAGACACTGGTAAGCCAGCACCGATAGCCGCAGCCATTGGCTCTTCGATTAGATATACTTCACGAGCACCGGCACCCATAGCAGACTCACGAATAGCACGTTTTTCTACTTGCGTTGCACCACAAGGCACACAAATAAGTACACGCGGGCTTGGGCGCATAAAGTTGTTGTTATGCACTTGCTTAATGAAGTGCTGCAGCATTTTTTCGGTCACATAGAAATCAGCAATAACGCCGTCTTTCATTGGACGAATTGCTTTAATGTTACCCGGAGTACGGCCTAACATTTGCTTAGCTTCAGTACCTACAGATGCAACACTCTTAGGGCCACCAGCACGCTCTTGACGAATAGCAACAACTGAAGGCTCGTTTAATACGATACCTTCTTCTTTTACATAAATTAGGGTATTGGCTGTACCCAAGTCGATCGATAGATCGTTTGAAAAAATACCACGGAGTTTTTTAAACATGAGGCTGGATGACCTTTGAAAATTCGTTCTTATACTAGCTGCTCTCACTCTATCATGCTAATCATGATAAAGCGCAACTGCTTTAATTAAAATGCTAAAAAAGGAAGCATCCATTGCTTCCTTTTTAAATTCTTATCGTTCGCGTACTAAACGGAAACCGATATAGTTTGCACGAAAATCTGGCGCTAAGATTAAGCGCGTTGATACGCGTGCTAGGCTAGGAGCAAAATTCCATGCACCGCCTCGAACAGCCACATCAGACTGCCCTGACTTTTTGTTTGTCCATTCCCACACATTACCTACTGTATCGTATAGGCCAAATGCGTTAGGAGAAAACGACCCTGTAGGTGCCGCGCTCTTGTTTGACCATTCGCTACCACACCAGCCACAGTTCGCTAAATTTTTACCAATTTCGTTACCCCAAGGGTATTCAGTTTCTTTACCTGCACGTGCAGCGTATTCCCACTCAACCTCGCTTGGTAAACGAAATAGCTGACCTGTTTGACCCGACAACCAATCGGCATACGCTTTGGCATCGTTATAAGTTAAACACACCGCCGGAAAATCACTTTCTTGATCAAAGCCTGGGTTGCGCCAGTTTAAGGCCGCTTCCCATACTGGTTCGCCATTTAAGTAATACGCACAGCCGCGATCTTTTTCTGCTTCTGTTTTATAACCGGTATTCGCAACGAATTGCTCATACTCACCAACGCTTACTTCTTTGCTTTGCATTGCAAATGAGTTAGCAATGGTTTTTTCTACCACTGGGCGCTCATTCGCTAAACCATTGCCGTTAATGTCACCCATCTTAAATTTACCAGCGGGAATAACTACAATGCTGGCAGAACTGGTTTTATTAACAATACTTGCAACAGGTGCTGTTACAGGTTGCTCTGGTGCCGCAGTCACTTCAGCAACAACAGGCTCTGGCACTTTAACTAGGTTTGCATTAATGGTTTGTGCTTTACGCAGATCAATTCGCGCTTTATAGCTTTTGTAGCCACGTTTGCGAATTTCAATATTATGAAAACCTTTTGGTAATGATGTCGTTAACCTAGTTGCACCATAGCTAACACCATCAATAAACACTTCGTCGTCATAAACATTTGAACGCAGTGTTAATTCAACCATTTTAGATTTTTTTAGATCAGGTAATGGTTCAACCTTTATTGGCTTTTTTACAGAATAATCGCTTACTGGTTGCTCACTCATACGCGAAACCGATACCACCTGCCCATTATCCTGAGAGTCACTGAATGTTAACTGACTATCTGAATAGGTAGTGCCGTAGCTTGGCTGAAAGTTACCAGCCAGTGGCGTGCCATAGTCAGCACAAAAACGATTATCTAAATTAAGTAGGCTACATAAACGGCTGCTGTTTACATCACCGCGCATCGTCACACTTAAGTTTACGTTATAGTTACCTTGGCCACTGAACGCGCTGTTCACGACATGGCTACTTAAAATCTTAACTTGTGCACCAGCAAGGTTACGTTTTGGCTCAACCAAACGCTCTTCAGTTAAGTTTGCAAAAATCTGGTCTACAAAACGTTTAGTGGCTTTTTGTAAGCCCATTTGTTGACCACGTTGTTCACAGGCAGCAAGTGTTTCGGTGCGCTTACAGTTAATCGTGTGATTAACCTCTAATGTGCCTTCACGGGTGAATTCGTTACGTAAACGCTCAACACGTGCCGTTGCTAACTGCTCTTTTAAACTTTCTAAGGTGTTTAACTGGGTGTGCTTTGATACACGAATTTGCTCAATGTCTTTTCTATGTGAAGCAATTGCCGCCAATTGCATCGAAATATCATCTTTGTTTTGTTTATGATCAACCACAGCTTTTTGATAGCGCGACTGCGCATTGCTGATATCAAGGGTTGGGTCATCAATAAGTCGGCGGTACATCTCGTTCATTGCATCTAACGCTTGGTTTTTTTCTTTATCTAGCTCAGTTGAGCGGGCGCGCAATAATTCGAGTTGTTTTTGTAACTGACTTTCTTCTTTTAGGTGTTTTTCGAGGATTAAGGTCGAGTTATCGTATTCGGCTTGTTTTTTACTGATCTCTGATTCAATGCCAGTTACCGTAGCAGTATCTTGTGCAAATGCACTAGTTGCTAGCAAACTAACTGAAATTAACAGAGATAAAGGAGCAATTCGCATATATTCCATTCCCAAAAAGCGGCAATTATTTGGTCATTATTATTTTTTTATAATTAAACTCTTATGCTATGTACTTGCAAGGCAAAACACAAGCTTTGTTCAATTATTATCTGAGTTTACATCTATTACCTTAGTTGATGCTAGTAAATAACAAAATCATTTGAGTTTAATTGACTAATTTCTATCTGTAAGACGACTTTGCTACAATAAGACCTGTTTTTTTACGAAAATTAATGCCGTGAATAGTTCTTTTGAATCACCAGTACAAACAATTCATCACCCCTTATTAGCTGCACGTAAAATTCAGCTGAGCATCAAGCGAGATGATCTTATTCATCCGCAAATTAGTGGCAACAAATGGCGTAAGCTAAAGTTTAACTTAGATGTTATGCAGCAACAGGGGAAATCTGAACTACTCACTTTTGGTGGCGCATTTTCTAATCATATTCATGCCACGGCAACTGCGGGTAAGTTATTTGGCTTTAAAACCCACGGCATTATCCGCGGCCCAGAATTAGACGAAGCAAACCCAACTCTCAACTACGCAAAGCAATGTGGTATGAGCTTACACCCAGTAAATCGAATTACTTACCGGTTAAGGCACGACCAAACGTACTTAGCACAGCTACAAGAGCAGTTTCCGAATGCCTACATATTGCCAGAAGGCGGCACTAATACAGCCGCACTGTTAGGCTGTATAGAATTAGCGCAAAGCCTACCAAGCTCTGATGTGATTGTTTGCCCAACCGGTAGTGGCGGTACACTAGCAGGTTTAATCGAAGGTTCACCACAACACACAAAGCTGTTAGGTGTTGCAGTACTGAAGCAAGCGCACTACTTAATTGATGAGATAAAGCAACTAAGTAATAAAGCAAATCAGCAACAAAACTGGCAGCTACTTTGCGACTTTCATGATGGTGGTTACGGAAAGTTTAGCGATGACTTGTGGCAATTTTGCCAAACCTTTAGTGAGCAACACGCAATCCCGCTTGAGCCAATCTACAGCGGCAAAATGCTCTATGCCGTTTGGCAATTAATAGAGCAAGGTTACTTTAGTGAAGGAACGCATATCATTGCAGTGCACACTGGTGGGCTACAAGGTTTAGACGGCCTTAAATACCGGGGGCTAATTGACTAGCTGTAAGGTGTAATATCCGCCAGTTTTTGTAATGGCTCAGCAAAGTAAAAGCCTTGAGCCGCAATGATCCCTAGATTTTTTAAGGTCGCAAGTTCATTCTGTGTTTCTACTCCAACCGCATAAACAGGAAAGTTTAGCTCAGTACCCTTAGAAATTATTTGCTTTACAACTTTTTGCTGTTGGGTGTTGGTATCAATATTGTGTATCAGTTCAAATGCTAACTTAATACTGCATACATTTTTGATATCTCTATAAGTTGCTATATGTTCTGCGCTTCGCACGTTATCAATAACAATACCAGCTGACAGTTTCTCTAAACATTCAAACTGTTCACTGAGCTTTTTATGCTGTTTTAGATAATCATCTTCGCTTAGTTCAAATTGCAATTTGTCTGCGCTATTAAACCCTTCCATTTGCTGTTTAAACCACAGCCAAAACTCGTCATTAAACCAGTTCATTGCGTGTAAGTTTATACTCACCGTTAATGAGCCCGTTTCGTTCAGCAGCATTTTCTTCACTTGAGAAATCACAGTTTGGTCCAATAACAAGACATCTTTTTTACTGCTCATGTGAGGAATAAAATGCCGAGCCGCTAGCAAGCCTAAACTCTTGTGGCGAATACGGATCAACGCCTCATGCTGTAAAATATCGCCTGTTTGTAAGTCGAACAAAGGCTGAAAAAACAACATAAAATGTTTTTTCTTTATGTACTCAAATAGGTGTTCTTTACTATCAGCGAGCATGCTTGACTGGGTATGGCCAAAGGGTAAGCGATGAATGTGCTGCCAAGCACTTTGTTTCGCCAGCGCTAATGCTGACTTAGTAAGCTGATAAACCACTGCCTGATCAGCCCCTGTGCGGTAATTACACACACCAATTTTTATATCAGCACGAGACAAGTCACTACGATAATTTAAACAAGCTTGATATATAACCTGATGTAATCGTTTAGTGTATTTATCAACCTCGGTGGCAGGCACACTGTTTAAGGTCACAGCAATACCACCCGATGGCAATAATTTAACAGAGCGATTTACAAGTTCACCAAACCCTTTTGCTATGACTAACTTAAAGTAATTATCAACGTCGAGGTTAGCAGGGAAAGGGTTTTTCCAAAAAAATAGCGCAAACAAATGGTTATAGTTTGTTGGTACACCATACAAAATATTTAAATCCTGATGACCTAAAGGTTTAGGTGATGCAGTTTTCTTGGCTGTAACCTGAGTGTTTAATTGTTCAAATGGTTTGCTCGGCGGTTTTTCTGCTATTGCTAATTGCTTGAACATTTTTTTCCACCAGCGGAAACCCCAATACCCAGTGCCAAGTAATATTAAATTTAGGAAAATAAATAAGTGACTTTCGACCAACCAAGAAGGCCAATGAAATAAACGCAAATTAACCGTTTTATAGCTAAACACTTCTTGCTCTAAGTCGATAAAGTTTGCAAAGTTATGCGGTACATCACTGGCGCTCATTGCGAAGCCCTGGCTCTTAACTAAGGTAGCAATAATATCTTGCGAGGCAATTGGGTCGAGGTTTAACTCATACACTTGTTTGGCAAGCTCAGTACCGGTGCGATGAACTTTGTCGTGCAACACATCACTTAAGAAAATATTAAAAACAACTAACAGCAAAAAAGCGGCCGCCACATAGATGGCCACCGGTTGCTTTATTTGTGAAGCTAAGTCTCGTTTCATTTCACAGGTTAGTTGCTTAAACATATACAAAGTGTTGTTCAAGAACCCTATAAATACAAGGCTGCGGGGCGATTTAAAGCAATATCAGAAATATCCTAGAACCAGCGCTGTCAAAAGTTTTGTAATTTTAAACACCTAGCAAAAACAGTTAATGAGAATTATTTTGTAACCGACAAACTGCTACTTAAAGAGTAGTAAGAAAGTTTGCGGTGCTAAAGCTTCCCCCAAATCAACGCAGTTGCTAATCAACTTTAAACACATTTAGGGCATCGGATGTTCTTTGCTGTGCATTTTCTAAATCTGTAATTAACTTCTCAAGTAACGCTAACTCGTTTTGAACATCATGCATGTTTGAAGTGATATTTTCGCTTGCTTTGCTCGCTTCTTCAGCAAGCTGACTTTGCGATTCAATTGCATCGGATACCGTATTTGTTTGGCTACTCACATCAGCAATATTAGCTGTTAAGGTATCTATATTCGATAACGCTTGTTCACTGTTATCACTAACCATTTGCGTTGAGTCAGAGGTATTTTCCATATATACCTGCAACTGCTGAACCTGCTGCTTTATATCATCAAGGACTGAAGATATTTCAGATGTAGAGTCTTGGCTACGTGTAGCTAAACCACGAACTTCGTCGGCTACAACAGCAAAGCCACGGCCTTGCTCCCCCGCCCGGGCAGCTTCTATTGCCGCATTGAGAGCTAGTAAATTAGTTTGCTCTGCTATGCTCGAAATCGTATCGAGAACAGATTGAATACTGTTTGTTTTAGCACTTAGGGCATCTGATTGTTCATGGGCTTGCTGGATTAACTCTGATAACGAGCTAATACTTGCTTTATTCCTACCAATAATTTGCTTAGTACTGGCGGATAGATCATTCGCTTTTATGGTGTTTTTAGAGCTCTCTTCTGCAGATACTGCTATTTGCTCAATTTGGCTATAAAGCCTAGAGAAATTATCATGCAATGTTGCGGTCGTTGAATTAATATTTTCAACACGCTCAGATAGCTCTTTAGCAAATGTGATTAATGACCGAACACTGGATTCGCTGGTGTAATTTGCTTGCTGAACTTGCCTAATTAAATCGGTTAGCGCATCGACGAGCTCATCAACGCTTCTGGAGATTGCACCAATTTCATCACTCGAATCATCGTTAATTCTCACCGCTAAATCATGGCTGGTAGCAATAGTGCTAATCACATCTCTAACCCTAGTTACTTTTCTCGCCAGCGACTTAATAACGAATAACCCAAACGCAAAGAACAAACCTATAAGAATAATGACAAAGGCACTTGTGGCATAAACCTTAGCATTTGCACTGCTGCGACTTTGCTCAATCAGCGACTCTAAAACTTGCTGCTTTTTTAGAATGTGCTTACGAACCTTGCCAATTAACTCAGTGGACTGAGCAAACCAATCTGATGGTGTTGGGTAGCTTAAAGATAGCTCTCCACTTTCTTGATTAAGCTTTTCAACAATGCTTTTTACATCTTGATAAGTTTGCGAGTTGGTCAATTCTGCTAGCCATTTTTTATCAGCTTCATCTGTAAGTGTTAAAGAAAGCAAAAACAAGGTCTCTTCAATATTGTGAAAGTAGCTACTGACTAAGACTTGATTACTCTCAGAAATCGATTTTGAAGATAAGACACCATTCACTTTACCTCGCACTTGTCCAAGCCTTTCCTTCAATAAAGACATTTCGACTATTGCAAGACCTGAAGCGATTGCCTCACTTTGTTTGACCTGTGAGACTCGTCTGTTGGCAACATCGAGCATAAACTTGTTTGAATCAGAATAAACCACAAACGCTTGCTTACCTTGCTTCTTGTCAACATTTTCTCTCAGCTCTGTGATTTTCTTATGTTTTGCTAACACCGCATTGAATAGTGTTGATGAAACCTTATGCTGTTGAGTGTAAAGGGCAAATTTATCAAATGCTTTGTCGACCACTACACGCTGCTGTGCAACACGTTCTTTATTTTGACTATAGCCAGAGCCAATTAGACCTGCCGTTAATCCTCGTTCAACAGCCGTTTCGTGAGCTATCTCATCAACCATTAAAGCTTCACGTATATATACGGCATCTTTCTCAACAGTGCTTTTTCTAACAAGCGACTCTTTGAGCACAGTATAAGACGCTGCAAACATCACAACCAAAGCAAAAGCGATAACCGCTGCAAGCGCCTGTTGAAAACTTATCTTCCTTAAAAGCTGCATAGTTAATAATAAAGTTGTGGAATTAAGGTTCTATAAACTTAGACTAGGTTTTGAATATAGCCAATTCGGCCTATCAAATTGCTTTTATACCAATCCGCTTAATTAAGTAGTCTATTTTGAGGCAATAAAACCTCGTTGATAACAAGGCAAAAAATTCGTTATTTAGTTGTTCTAAATGAGAAATTTTTAACGCAGTTAGCGACAGGTTTAATCCCTCAAAATGATTAAGTATTATTGCGGGTTGGTATTAGGTTAAGCATTAACTCTCACACATAAAAAAGCCGCTTAATAGCGGCTTTCAAGATTTCTTTTCAACATTTTTATTTTTGTCTTTGTCTAGAACGGAATATCGTCATCAAAGTCGATTGGTGGTTCCATTGGGTTTGATGCGCCGCCTTGTGGTGCATTTTGTGGTTTAGGAGCAAAACCGCCTTGTTGAGGTGCGCTGCTTTGCTGCTGACCATAACCGCCACCATATTGGTTATTGCTTTGTTGTTGTGGTGCAGATTGCTGTTGTGGACGCTGTTGTTGCTGTGCTGGCGCAGACTGTTGCTGTGGAGCATAGCTACTATTACTTTGTGATTGCTGCGCACCACCGCCGTAGCCGCCACCTTGTTGTTGACCACCTTGGTAACCGCTTTGTGATTGACCACCTTGATAGCCACCACCTTGCTGCTCACCACGACCGCCTAACATTTGCATTTGACCGCCCATGTCTACCACGATTTCTGTGGTGTATTTTTCTTGGCCTGATTGATCAGTCCATTTACGCGTTTGTAAACGACCTTCAATGTACACTTGTGAACCTTTACGAAGGTACTCACCAGCAACTTCTGCTAGTTTGCCAAACAACACGACACGGTGCCATTCAGTACGCTCTTGCATTTGCCCTGTGTTTTTATCTTTCCAGCTATCTGTCGTAGCAATGCTGATATTCGCTACGCCATTGCCATTAGGCATATAACGTACTTCTGGATCTTGGCCTAAATTACCAACCAAGATAACTTTGTTCACACCGCGTGCCATGGAACTTCTCCTATAAAACGTTAGATTAAACCAGCCACTTTGCGTGCTTGGTCTAGGTCAAATTCTTTATCATTAATCTTTAAATAGCTGCGATTTTCATCACAGACAACCGTTGCTTCAATTACGCCCGGTAAAGCAACAAGACGAGAAGCAAGCGCTTGTGCCTGCTGCTCTGAACTTAATTCAGTCATTAAGCTAATTATTTTACTTCTTGGTGGGACTTGCATATTCCAAGCAAGGATAAGCCATATTACCCCAACAAGTGCCGCCGCCGCAAACACTGCTTGCGCACTTAATGCTTGAGCAACGTAACCCCCTAATAAACCACCTAAAAAGGCACCAAAAAACTGCGTAGATGAAAATACTCCCATCGCAGAACCTTTCTGGTTTGCAGGGGCAATACGCGAAACAAGTGCAGGCATGGTTGCTTCTAAAAAGTTAAAAGCAATAAAGTAAACCAACATACAAATACCGATGCCAATCACCGAATCAACCCATGACGACATCGCGAGCATACTTAAAACAAGCAGCGCGATTGAGCCAATAAAGGCTTGTTTTTCTTTTTCTTTACGGATCGCCACAATCATCATTGGTGCCATCAAGAAAAACGCTAAAAACAGTACAGGTATATATAAATACCAATGGTGGTCTGCAACTAAGCCATCTTTTATAAGCTGGCCAGGTAAGGCTACAAATACGGTAGTTAATGTAAGATGAAGCAGCATCACGCCAAAATCAAGGCGTGCTAATTGTGGGTGTTTAATCAGTTGTTTAATATCATCAAGGGTAGCAAGTGTGTCACCTTTTGGCGCCTTATTGACAGCATTTGGCACCAAAAACAACACAATTAAAATACCTAAAATGGCCAGTCCTGCGGTAAGCCAAAATACCCCAGCAACTCCCCACGATGCAGCAACAATTGGCCCAAGTAGCATAGCAATGGCAAAGCTCATACCAATACACATACCAATCACGGCCATAACTTTCGGACGTTGTTCATCACGGCTTAAATCAGAAGCAAGCGCCAATAAGGCACTGGCAATCGCCCCCATGCCTTGTAGTGCACGCCCAAGCGTAACCATTTGCACAGACTCAGCGGTTGCAGCAATAACAGAGCCAAGAGCAAACACACAAAGGCCACCAATAATCACTTTTTTACGACCAATTTTATCAGACAACCAACCCATAGGGATTTGCAGCACGGCTTGTGTTAAACCATAAGCACCAATAGCAAAGCCAATCCAAAGCGGCGAAAACCCTTCCAATTGCTGACCATAAATCGCCAATACTGGCATCAGCATAAATAGGCCAAGCATACGGAATGCAAAGACGCTCGCCAACGAAACGGCAGCGCGTTTTTCTCGAGAGTTGAGTGAAGATGCTGTCATGAATTACTGATCTTGCTGTCTATTAAAATTTGAGCGTGGATTCTACCACAAGCGAAAACTAAATAATCACCTGTAAGTGATGATTTTTTCTTTGATCAAGGATTAATCTTATCGCGTATTATGAGATACTGAAAAAATAATTAGGTAATAAAACGAGATAGCATGGAAAACATTGAAGTCCGAGGCGCCCGTACGCACAATTTAAAAGACATCAGCCTAACCATTCCCCGTGATAAGCTGATAGTTATCACTGGCCTATCTGGTTCAGGGAAATCGTCTTTAGCGTTTGATACTTTGTATGCAGAAGGGCAACGTCGTTATGTTGAATCACTGTCAGCGTATGCAAGACAGTTCTTATCGCTAATGGAAAAACCCGATGTTGATCACATCGAAGGTTTATCGCCAGCTATCTCTATCGAACAGAAATCAACGTCACATAACCCGCGTTCAACGGTCGGTACTATTACCGAGATTTACGATTACCTTCGTTTATTATTTGCCCGTGTAGGTGAGCCACGCTGTCCTACTCACGACTTACCGCTAGCAGCACAAACTATCAGCCAAATGGTCGACACGGTTTTAGCTCTACCAGAAGGTAGTAAGCTAATGCTATTAGCACCTGTGGTAAAAGATCGTAAAGGTGAGCATGTTAAGCTGCTTGAGCAACTCGCAAGCCAAGGTTTTATTCGCGCCCGTATCGATGGCGAAGTATGTGACTTATCAGATCCACCGACCCTTGAGCTTCATAAAAAGCATACTATTGAGGTAGTGGTTGACCGCTTTAAAGTAAAAGATGGCCAGCAACAGCGCTTGGCTGAATCATTCGAAACAGCCCTTGAGCTATCAGGTGGTATTGCCCATGTAGCAGCAATGGACGATTCACTCAGCGAAGACATGCTGTTTTCTGCTAATTTTGCCTGCCCTACTTGTGGCTATGCCATGAGTGAACTTGAGCCGCGCTTATTCTCGTTCAATAACCCGGCGGGTGCGTGTCAAAGCTGTGATGGTTTAGGTGTGCGTCAGTATTTTGATCCAAACCGTGTTGTGCAAAATCCTGAGCTAAGCTTATCGGGTGGTGCAATTAAAGGCTGGGACAAACGCAGCTTTTATTATTTCCAAATGCTGCAAGCTGTCGCAGAGCATTATAAGTTTGACCTAGAAGTGCCTTTCCAAGAACTTAGTAAAGATGCGCAAAAGGTGATTCTTGAAGGTTCAGGTAAAACTAAAATTGCCTTTAATTACCGCAATGACCGTGGCGACTTAATTACGCGTAACCATGAGTTTGAAGGCGTTTTAAATAATATGAATCGCCGCTATCGCGAAACTGAGTCAAACTCAGTGCGCGAAGAGCTTGCTAAATACCAAACAAGCCAAGCGTGTCCGAGCTGCCATGGCTCGCGCCTACGTGAAGAAGCTCGCCACGTATTTATTGGCCAAACAAACCTACCAGCTATCACCACGATGAGTATTGGCGAAAGCATGGCATTTTTTGATAGCTTGAATCTAACCGGTCAACGCGCACAAATTGCCGAAAAAATTCTTAAAGAAATACGTGACCGTTTATCTTTCTTAATTAATGTTGGCCTTAATTATTTATCACTTGAGCGAAGTGCCGACACCCTGTCAGGTGGTGAAGCGCAGCGTATTCGTTTAGCAAGCCAGATTGGTGCAGGTCTTGTTGGTGTTATGTACGTATTGGATGAACCATCTATTGGTTTGCACCAACGCGATAACGACCGCCTACTAAAAACCCTTATTCACTTACGCGATTTAGGTAACACCGTCATTGTGGTTGAGCATGACGAAGATGCTATTCGCGCTGCAGACCATATTATCGATATCGGCCCAGGTGCCGGTGTTCATGGCGGCCATGTTATTGCACAAGGTACTCATGACGATATTCTAGCTAGCAAAGATTCAATCACGGGTCAGTACCTCTCTGGCGAAAAGAAAATCGAAGTACCAGAGGCTCGCCATCAAACTACTGACAAATGGCTTGAGTTATTTGGTGCCACAGGTAACAACTTAAAGAACGTTGATTTACGTATTCCATTTGGCTTAATGACCTGTATCACAGGTGTATCAGGCTCAGGTAAATCGACGCTTATCAATGACACTTTATTTAAGCTGGCTCATACAGAATTAAATGGCGCAACTACCGCAGAAGCGGCTCCGTATAAATCAATTCAAGGCCTAGATCATTTTGATAAAGTGATTGATATTGACCAAAGCCCGATTGGCCGTACTCCGCGTTCAAACCCTGCAACTTACACTGGCATTTTTACCGGTATTCGAGAGCTATTTGCGGGTACTCAAGAAGCCCGTTCACGTGGCTATAAGGTCGGTCGCTTTAGCTTTAACGTTAAAGGTGGTCGTTGTGAGGCTTGCCAAGGTGATGGCGTAATCAAGGTAGAAATGCACTTTTTACCTGATGTATATGTACCTTGTGATGTATGTAAAGGTCAGCGCTACAACCGTGAAACCCTCGAAGTACAATACAAAGGTAAAAACATTCACCAAGTACTCGAAATGACCGTAGAAGATGCCCGTGACTACTTTGATAAAATTCCGGCTATTGCACGTAAACTGCAAACCTTAATGGATGTAGGCTTGTCGTATATTCGCTTAGGTCAGGCTGCTACTACCCTCTCCGGTGGTGAAGCACAGCGTGTGAAACTAGCTCGTGAACTTTCAAAACGCGATACCGGTAAAACCTTATATATCCTTGATGAACCAACTACGGGTTTACACTTTGCTGATATTCAGCAATTATTAGTAGTACTTCACCGCTTACGCGATCACGGTAATACCATAGTTGTTATTGAGCATAACCTTGATGTGATCAAAACCGCAGACTGGATTGTCGATTTAGGCCCAGAAGGTGGCTCAGGCGGTGGTGAAATTTTAATTTCAGGTACACCTGAAGACGTTGCCGAGTGTGAGCGCTCGCACACAGGAAGGTACTTAAAACCACTACTATAAAAAGGATATTGCGTGCGTAGGTATTTAAAAATTGCAAAATGGCGCGCTAATAAACAGTTTCAACAACAGCAACGTAGCTGGCAGCCTCATAAAACGAGGCTGGTTGAACGATTACAAGCCATTTGGTTTAACTTAAGTACCGCACAAAAGCTCTATCTTTTAGCATTAAGCAGCCTGATTGTTCTGCAATCGGGCTGGTTAAGTGCCACCATCACCATTATTGCGCTTGTTATTGAGTTTTGGCCCAAGTTTAATCAACTTTGGCACTCGCTTGCCGGCAAAGCACTGATCTTAATCTTCTACGCCAGTATCGCTAATTTTGTGTTGGCCGGTGCAAGCGGCATTGTTAATGATGTAACCCATGTCTCAGCTAGTCATTTTAACTACACTCATAACTTTGCCACCCTGTTATATTTACCACCTTGGGCAATGGGAATAACACTAGGTACTTTACTGTTATTTCAACTTTTTTTACCCTTCTATATCTTTGTTTTATTACTGATAAAACCCTTTGGCTCTGAGCGAATTAAATTTATAAGCCAAAGCTACTCTCCTCTATTAACTGCCATCGTACGCTTTGTTTTAGCATCAGTGGTATTTATTAACCTGATTTCGTTTATCGACGATCAGCCTCCTGAAGAAGTACTCGACAATATGGTTAGCACCTTTTTGGATAGCAAAGTTATTGCCAAAGAATCTGGTGAAGAACAGCAAAAAGCAGTCGAACAACTCGGTGAGAAGCTCGAGCAACAACTTCCTAGTAGTGAAGAAAGCTCAGCCCCAAGCCAAGACGTCAATATAGAAGGTGACAGCGAAACCGCCGAAAACCTTCGTCAGTTTCTAGATACCAAAGGTTACTTTGAGCGTAGCAAACGTTTAATTGCGATGTTTGCTTACAGCTTTGAAGCCGATAGCTATTCACGCTGTTTAAAAGCAAAAAATAGTAAAGCCGTTGAGCTGAATGATTATGAAATAGTGCAAGTGACCCCAGATCACCATGCCGAATATGGCTATCGATTTGAAGTCATTGCGTGTGACTCGCCAGGTGTTACCCCAGTAGAAAAATAGCGTAGCAATCGATACTACTGAATTGGCTTACTGCGTTTTTCTCTTATGAAATGAAATACCGAAAGCCCAATAAAACCAAAGCAAACTAAGGCGATTACTAAATTAGGTATAAAAATAAGTAACATAGCAGCATCATAGCCGATCTTTGCGAATGCAGCACAAAGGCTACCAATAATCAGTTCGGTTAAAATTAGCTCCCATTCCAATGAGCTATTCGCAGCCACTGTTTTAGCCGCATAATGTTTTACTTTAAAGCCCATAACAAAACCTCCAAGTTCCTATTTGCTACATTCAAATTATCATCAATAGGCAAAAACACAAAAATAAAATGATTTAAAACCTTATTTCCTCTCATAAGGATTACACTTAAGGCATTGAAAATAAATAAATTAATATTTTAAAACCTTATATATAAATCGCTTAGAACTAGATAAGCGACTCTATCAACTTTCCTCGCTATTGTAGTTTCCATCAACGGGCTACCAACCAACTTTGCTTCGTTGATATAACCAATAAACCAATTAAGGGAATTACATTATGAGCAATTCAGTTTTAAAAATGATGTCGATACTAGCAGTAAGTGCAATCGTTATTACTGCACCTAATACCTTGCTTAATAGCGAAGAAGGTAATCAAAAACTAAACCAGCAATTAGAGACATCTATCGAAGCCTCTATTGAGCAAATGAACAATAAAATAGATCACCAAATTGAGCTTAAGCTCAACAAGTAATGCTCTGCTTGCCCAGAACATTGGGCAAGCTTTTTCAATTAACTGGCTAAAAGAATGAAACAACTAACTCAATTACTGCTCTCAACAATTGCTGCATCATGCTTGTTAACAACGAGTATTTGTACTGCAAAAAGTGCCGTTTGGCAGGTAAGTAAAGGTGATGAATTTATATACATTGCGGGGTCAATTCATGTTTTACCGCCCAAGGAACTACCGCTACCGGCCGAATTTAATCAAGCTTATAAACAAGCCGATACCCTAGTACTTGAAGCCGATATGCCAGCGCCAAGTAATAGCTCAGCACAACTTACTATGCTTAAAGCACTGAGTTACGAAACTGGTGAAACATTAAGTAGTAAGCTCTCTGCAACAGTAAAAAAACAATTAGAAGCACAGCTTACTCAATACGATATGCAACTTAGCGAACTCGACAGCTTTCGCCCTTTTATGGTGAGCTTGCTGATGATGTCGCTAGAGCTACAAAAACAACAGCTTTTCGGTGAAGGAGTTGATAGCTATTTCGCAAAGCGAGCCCAACAAGACAGCAAAGAATTAGCTTATCTTGAGACCTTGGCATTTCAATTACACCTTTTTAAGCAATTAGGCAGCCAAGACGAAGATGCCTTTATTCAGTCACAGTTAGCTCAAGTATCAAGTTACCAAGCGCTTTACAGTGCAATGCTTGATGCATGGCGCAACGGCGATATGCACGCAATGAATGAGCTAACTATCATGCCATTAAAACAACATGATCCCCTCACCTACCAAATACTCATTAAGCAACGTAATTTGAATTGGCTTAATCATATTGAGGATTACTTTACTGATCAGCAAAAAGAATTGGTACTTGTTGGCGCTGCTCATTTGGCCGGTGAAGATAGCCTATTAGCCTTGTTAGAAAGTAAAGGCTACGTGATTGCACAGTTGAGCGCTGATGAGGAGTAAAAAAATGGAAAAAACAGACAAAACCGCTGCCGCACTTATCTGCTTGTTTACTGTTTTAATTGTGCTGAGTTTTTAATAAAAAAATACCGCTTTATAGCGGTATTTTTATTTCAATAATTTGTGCAAGCTTACGGGCGAGGAATAAAACCTACCGCATCGTAGACTGCTTTTAATGTTTTTCCAGCGCGAATACTCGCCTTTTCAGCACCTGACTTCATAATGCTATCAAGTAGTGACTGATCTTCGCGAATTTCTTTAAAGCGCGTTTGGATTGGCTCAATCATATTAACGACCGCTGCTGCAGTGTCTTTTTTCAGGTGACCATACATTTTGTCTTCATATTCAGGCACTAAGTCTTCAATTGAGCGCTTAGTTGCGACTGATAATAAAGTAAGTAGGTTTGATACACCTGGTTTTTCTTCACGATCAAAGTAGATACGAGCTTGCTCGTCTGAATCGGTTACTGCTTTCTTCAGTTTCTTTTCAATCTTCTTCGGCTCATCTAATAACATGATGTAACCGTTTGGATTTTCATCTGATTTAGACATTTTCTTGAGCGGATCTTGTAAGCTCATTACACGCGCGCCAAACTCAGGAATGTAAGGCTCAGGTAATTTGAACACGTCACCGTATAGGTTGTTAAAACGTGTTGCAATATCACGTGTTAATTCAAGGTGTTGCTTTTGATCTTCACCCACTGGCACTTGATCTGCTTGGTATAACAAGATGTCTGCAGCTTGCAGTACAGGGTAAGAGAATAAGCCCACATTAACATTATTAGCATGCTTAGAAGACTTATCTTTAAACTGCGTCATACGGTTAAGCTCACCCATTTGCGCGTAACAGTTTAAAACCCAACTAAGCTGTGCATGTTCTGGCACTTGAGATTGTACGAATAACGCAGCTTTCTCAGGGTCGATACCGCATGCAGCATAAAGCGCAATACCGTCCAGCACGCGCGAGCGTAGCTGCTCAGGATCTTGGCGTACAGTAATGGCGTGTAAATCTACTAACATAAAGAAACTTTCGTGGTCTTCCTGTAGCTTAAGCCACTGGTTAATAGCGCCAACATAGTTGCCTATTGTCATACCACCGGTTGGCTGAATGCCACTTAACACTACTGGTTTACTCATGATGTTCCTTTATATTTTTACTAAACTAAAAAGACGAAATTAAAATGCACTTACCTTTGGGTAAGAACGGGTATTATATCTAAGAAATTCTCGCAGAGGTACTCTGGATTGAAATCAGCGAGGTTTTCACCTTGGTTATAGCCATAACCGAGTGCGACAACGTCAACCTTAGCAGCTTTTGCTGCCAAAATATCACTTTTTGAGTCGCCTATCATAACCGCTTTGGCTGGGCTGACATCTAATTGCTGACAAGCAAATAGTAAAGGCTCAGGTGATGGTTTCTTTGCCATATCATCACCACATACAATCAACTGAAAATGACTAGTCAGTGAAAGCTTATCAAGTAACTTTTCGGTAAAACGACGTGCCTTATTGGTGATCACCACTTTAGGAATACCAGCAAGTGCAGCAAGCCCAGTTTCTACATGTTGATAAAGCGCACTGTAGTCACCTACAACTTGGTCATAGTGCTGATAAAACAAATTAATTGCACGCTCAGCAAGGGCTTCATCTAAATGCTCACTGATTTGCATATCGCCACTCAAACCACGCTTTACAAGTGTTTCTATGCCATTACCTACCCAGCTCTCAACTAGCTTTTGTGTAACAACCGGAAATGCGAGGTCAGTTAGAGTCAGATTCATCGCAATGTATAAATCGTAAACACTGTCGACTAAGGTGCCATCTAAATCGAAAAATGCCGCATCGTATTTCATGACTCAACCTTTGCAAGCTCGCTGCGCATCGCATCGATAACAGCTTTGTAATCTGGTTGATTGAAAATCGCTGAGCCTGAAACAAACATATCAGCGCCCGCTTCTGCAATTTCAGCAATGTTATCAACACCAACGCCACCATCAACTTCTAAACGAATATTGCGACCTGAGGCATCTATAATTTTACGCGCTTGACGAAGCTTTTCGAGGGTATGAGGAATAAAGCTTTGGCCGCCAAAGCCTGGGTTAACCGACATTAATAGCACTACATCAACTTTATCGAGCACGTGCTCAAGGTAGCTAAGGCTGGTTGCAGGATTAAATACAAGCCCTGCTTGGCAACCACTGTCTTTTATAAGTTGCAAGGTACGGTCAATATGTTCGCTAGCTTCTGGATGAAAGCTAATAATAGAAGCGCCTGCTTCAGCAAAGTCGGGAATTAGGCGATCGACAGGCTTAACCATAAGATGCACATCTATCGGGGCTGTAATACCGTAATCGCGCAGTGCTTTACAAATCATTGGGCCAAAGGTTAGGTTTGGCACATAATGGTTATCCATCACATCAAAATGTACAACATCTGCCCCACTTGCGAGTACACGATCAACATCTTCACCTAAACGGGCAAAGTCAGCTGATAAAATAGAAGGGGCTATTAAATACTTTTGTAATGTTTCCAACATGAGAGATTCCATCATAATTTGCGACTGCAAGAAGAGCGCATAATGTAACTCAATCGACAGCTGATTAAAACACCACAGCTAACTGTTAAAACGCTATTACTCAAGGCTAATCCTTTTAGCTTATTGAATTAATGTAAATTTAATCAAAAATTGAACAATCGTTCTATTCAGCTGCTTGCATAAATGCATTTAAATGAAACAAATTATAAACATAAAATTTACTTTAAAAGACTAATTTTATTAAATTTTTATTTAATTCAGCCGTAATTAAGTTTGTTATTTGAGCAATTGTTATGTATGCTTGTCTAAATAACACAAACAAGGGTTATTCTCATGCGTGCTTTTAAAATAGGGATCTTAATCGCGTCCGCACTTACGGTTGCTGCGTTTGTATCTTTTTCATCTGCTGATGAAGACGACTTTTTAGCAGCGGCGTCTGGCTGCTCATGCAATACGCTTAACGTATCATCATCTTCTGCTCAATGTATGAAAGCAGAACAAGAAACAGGATGGTTTTCTTGGTTAACGGGTGATAGCCGCAGCGCTCAGTTCCATTATCTTGATTTACTTGAGTTATTAACAAGTAGTGAAGAGTCAAAGAAAGTTAGCGGTTTAGGTTCTAAGTTCTAAATCGCATGAACAAATTCATTAGTGCATTACAAAGTGTCTTTGCGGCATTTTTTGGTGTGCAATCAGAAAGTAAGCGTCAAGCTGACTTTAAAGAGCATTCGCTCAGTACTATTATCGTCATTGCCCTCGTTTTATTCAGCCTGTTTGTAGCAGCGATTTATTTCACCGTTTCTTTGGTGCTAAATACATAGCCATTAGCTCATTCACTTTATTGCGTGAACCGCCCTTCGGGCTAATCGTGCGCTTTACCTGAATTTCATCCAGTGATGCTTGGCTGTAGATCTTACGAGTCCACACCGTATCGTGGTTAGAAATAAGTACCGGCGTGTTATTTTCGAATGCAGCCTGCTCAGCTAAATTCGCCAAGTTAGCTTGATCATCTAAATTGAAACCGCCTTTAGCGTAAGAAGTAAATGAAGCTGTTTTACTCAAAGGCACATAAGGTGGATCGCAATACACAACCGCATTATTAGGAATAAGCTTAAAGACTTCGTCATAACCTAAACACGTAAAGGTGGCTTGCTGGGCTTTTTCAGCAAAGAAGTGCATTTCTTTTTCAGGAAAATACGGGCGCTTATATTTACCAAAAGGAACGTTAAAAATACCTTTAAGATTGTAGCGGCACAAACCGTTATAACCATGACGATTCATGTATAAAAATAAAATCGCGCGCTCATACACATCACTGCTCTGATTAAACTGAACACGGTACTCATAATAGGCTTCAGGATGGTTATTGAGCTCTACAAATAGTTTTTTTGCATCGCTAATAAATTCGTCAGGCGTACGCTTTAGCTCGGTGTACAGGTTGATCAGATCAGCATTAATATCATTTAAAATATAATGCTTAAAATCAGTATTGAGAAATACAGAGCCAGCACCAACGAAAGGTTCAACTAAGGTGTCAGCATCCATACTCGCTTGCTTTAAGCGGGTACGAATATCTTCAACTAGGCTGTATTTTCCACCCGCCCATTTAAGGAAGGCTCTGGTCTTTTGCTGCATCTGCTCTTTACTTCAATTCGGTGTTGCGCGATTTTACACTAATCAGTTTTAATTTACTGATTTAGTGAAGCGATTTCTTGTTTAATTTTACTTATTTTTTTATAGAACGGCTGATTTTTACGCACATTATCAGAAAGTGTTGTTACGCCCTTCTTAGCATCATTCAGTGTGGCATAACTGCCATAAGTGACAATCCACCACGGCTTACCGCTCCGTAAGCTTTGGTAAGTATTTACCTGCCCTTGCAAGCCATTTTCATTAATAAACTTATCACTGATCTCTTGCTTAGTGACCGCTAGTAATTGGATTACAAAATTGTCGTCTGGCTGAGACAAATACCACGCATTCCCTGCTAATGGCTGCTCTGCTTCAATTGCAGACTCAGCTTGCTCAGCATCGCTGATAATGGCTGCTACAACTTCATCTGTCGTTGGTTGCTCAGTCTCTTGTATAACTGGCTCTACTGGCAAAAGGCTATTAACAATCGCAGCCACGTTATTGTTATGGTTTTCATTTTCAGGTTTTTTATTGTCAGAGCTATCAACTGGCATCTCGGCAGCCTGAGTCGTGTTGTCATCATTATTAGTAGCAACTGGCTGCTGAACTTGAGGCTCATCTTGAGCTTGCTCTGTAACGAGCTCTTTACTCTCTACAGGGCCATTAACTACTGCTTCTGCAGGTAATGCCGTTGCCACAGAGCTTGTTGTATCTTGTTGGTAATGTGCTTTCCACCACTCGGTCATATCAGCTTTATATAAAAAGCCAATGATCAGCAGCATGGTTGTGATTAAGAGCAAAATTAAATAAAGCAGTTTATAGCTTTTCTCGGGTGCGCGAATATCCGCAGTTTGCTGTTCTGGTTGCCATGCAAGTAATAAGGCTGGGTTACCATGGGCTTCTTGTAAAAAGGTGCGAAAAACTGGGTCTTCTTCAACTGGCAGGTTGTCGAAAAACCAACGCATAAGTTGCTTACTTTCGCTCAAGTTAAGCGCTTCAAGGTGAATTTCGACCGCTTGGCTAAACTGGCCGACCGATTGTGATGCAATTAGTATGTATAACGTGCTCGGGCTTTGCTTGGCAATAATTTCTAATTGCTGAATTAACTCTTCAGATAAATGACGTCCTCCATCAATCACCCATAAACAATCACCACAAGGCTGTTGCTTGTAGAGTTGATAGAAGTTTTCAGACAAACTTAAAGAATGATCAATTAGCGGGTTGCTAAAGCTTTGTTCTAACAGTTCAGTCATAAACTGTTGGTCGGTCATTTTTCCAGACAACTGAACAAACGCTTTATTAAAGTCGAGGTATTTATCAGTAATGAAGGTTTCTAATAAATAGCTTTTACCAAGGCCTGACGGGCCAAGTAAGCAAATTAGATTTTGCCCATATTCAAACTGCAGAGCGATTCGATCAACTAGCGCAGCACGGCTAGGCAATATTTGCGATTGCATTAGCGCGCTATTAAATCACAAACCTGCTGATCAGTAACATCACTTACCAGCGCACATTGACCAAATTGGGTAGGAAGAATAAAGCGAATCGTGCCTTTTTTGTTTTTCTTATCTTTACGCATATGCGTTAAAAACTGCTCGCTTGTCATTTCTGCAGGAATATCGACTGGTAAATCATACTCAGCAATCAATTTAACAATGCGTTCAACTTCTGCAGCAGTTAAGTCATCACGGGTATTTGCAAGGCGTGCTGCCAGCACCATACCTGCGGCAACGGCTTCGCCGTGTAGCCAATTACCGTAACCCATTTGTGCTTCGATAGCATGACCAAAGGTATGCCCTAGGTTAAGTAAAGCGCGTAGACCTGCTTCTTTTTCATCTTGCGCAACAATCAAGGCTTTGATTTCACAACAACGGTAAATCACATGCTGCAATGTTTGCTCATCAAGTGATTTAAGATTAGCGATATTTTGCTCTAGGTAAGCAAATAGCTCTGTGTCGTAAATGAGGCCGTATTTAATTACTTCAGCCATACCTGCTGCGAATTCACGCTCAGGTAAAGTATGCAACGATTGCGTATCGATAAATACTGCTTGTGGTTGGTAAAACGCACCAATCATGTTTTTACCAAGTGGATGGTTTACTGCCGTTTTGCCACCAACCGATGAATCCACTTGCGAAAGCAAGGTAGTTGGTACTTGAATAAAAGGCACGCCACGTTGATAACATGCAGCAACAAAACCAGTTAAGTCACCTACAACACCGCCACCTAAGGCAATAAGGCAAGTATCACGACCACAGTTATGTTCAAGTAAGAACGCCGATATCTTTTCAAACCACTCAAGTGATTTATATTGTTCGCCATCAGGGATGGTAAAAGATAACGGGTTAAGATCAGCCAACGACGTCATTACATCATCAAGATATAAAGGTGCAATGGTGTCGTTGGTGATAATGATAGGTCGACAATCGCCGATGTGCTCGCGTAGCCGACCAGTCTCTTTAAGAGCAGATTGACCAATATAAATAGGATAACTTCGCTCGTCCAAATTAACTGTTAATTCAAGCATAGCTAGTTTCCTTTTTATTATTGGTTTTTAAAAATCTAATTTCTCGATGATTTGATTAGCAACAACTTTCGCGCTTTGCTCATCAGTGCGGACAACAAAATCAGCAACTTCTTTGTATAACGGTTCGCGTTCTTCAGCTAAGCGTTCTAATACATCACGCGGTGCTTCTTCTGTTTGCAATAATGGGCGACGCTTGTCGCGCTGCGTGCGTGCAACTTGCTTTTCGATTGGTGTCTCTAGGTATACAACGATACCGCGAGCAGATAGCTTGTTACGCACTTCTTTACTGATCACAGAACCACCACCAGTTGCAAGAACAATACCTTGCATCTCAGTTAGGTCTGAAATTACAGTTTCTTCACGAAGTCGAAAGCCCTCTTCACCCTCAAGATCGAATACCCAAGCAATGTCTGCTCCAGTACGACGCTCGATCTCTTGATCTGAATCGAAAAATTCAAGGTGTAATTGGTCAGCAATGTGACGACCAATTGTGCTTTTGCCAGCCCCCATAGGGCCCACTAGAAATATATTACGTTTCTCAGCCATATCTTTTTAGTACAAACGAACTCTAAAATTTGAAATAAAACCCCGCCTAACGACCTGGCCCCAAAATTAAGGAGGGGATTATCTCAGTAATTGCTTGGGTATTTCAAGTCAATTAGCATAAAAAGCTAGATAACGAGCAATTAAACATGCTAATTGCTCGTTGCTTAAGAAAAAATCACTTAATCGATTTGAATTTTTGGTGTTACAAAGATTAACAGCTCTTTCTTCTCGTTAAATTCACTCGTACTTTTGAACAATACGCCTAAGTAAGGAATATCGCCTAACAGAGGTACTTTCTTAGTTGAGTTAACGATTTGCTGTTGGAAGATACCACCAAGCACCACAGTTTGGCCGTTTTCTACTAATACCTGAGTTTGAATTTCTTGGGTATTAATTGCTACAGCAGAACCTGTTGGTGTTTGTACTGTATCACCACGCGTATCTTGTGTGATAACGAGATCTAAAATCACTTTGTTATCAGGGGTGATATGTGGCGTTACTTCTAAGCTCAATACTGCTTTTTTAAAGGTTACTGTAGTTGCACCACTTGATGCTGCTTCAACGTAAGGGATCTCAGTACCTTGCTCAATACGGGCTTTTTGTTGGTTAGCCGTCGTAATACGAGGACTTGCGATAATCTCACCACGGTTTTCTTCTTCAAGGGCACTTAGCTCTAAATCTAATATTGTGCCGTTAGCTAATTTAGCTACTTGAACACCAATACTACCCGCAGGGCTAGAAACCGGTAAGTTAACATTTAAGCGGTCAGAAATACTTGGGATATTATCGTAAGAGCCAGCACCAAACATGCCACCAGCGCCCTCTAATGTGCCAGAGATAGCACCGTCGCTACCTACATCGCTGATACCCCAGCGCACACCTAAGTCTTCTTGCACATTATCATTCACTGTTACCATACGTGATTCAATCACCACTTGCTTAACAGGAATATCTAAAGTTTCTACCATACGGCGCACGCTTTCGATGCTTTTCGCTGTATCTTTGATAAGTAAGGTATTAGTACGTTTATCAACAGACACACTGCCTCGCGCAGAAATAATGCTGTTGGTATCTGTTTTCAATAAGTCAGCAAACTCTTCTGCTTTAGCATAGTTAAGGCGGATATATTCACTGTAAAGTGGCTCTAAATCCTCAACTTGCTGTTTTGCCTTAAGCTCTTTTGCTTCACGTGCGGCAAGTTCTTCTGATGGTGCAACCATCAAAATAGTACCGTCCATGCGCTTATCAAGACCTTTAATTTTAAGCACAACATCAAGTGCCTGATCCCAAGGAACTCCATCTAAACGCAATGTGATATTACCTGTAACTGAGTCACTGGTTACTAAGTTAAACTCGTTATAGCCTGCAATAATCTGTAGCACAGAGCGAATTGGAATATCTTGGAAATTAAGGCTCATTGGGCGACCTTGATATTCAATACCGCCTTCGAGGTAGGCACGCTGTGTATCATCTTTTTCAACAGTTAGCGTAAAGATATTTTCAATTTGTTGGTGAGTAAACTTAAATGCTGCATTTGGCTCAACCACAATGCGCGTCATATTACCTTCTTTGAAGGTTTCGATGTTACTTACAACCGTACCAAAATCCATCACATCTAATTGATACAATAAGTCGTCTAAAATATCAGTGTGGTGGAACTCAGCAATAATTTTGCCGCCACTCTCATGAACATCAATTGCTGCTTGCGTATCTTGTAAAAAAACTAACAGGCGAGCTTCGCCTTTCTCACCACGGCGAAAATCAATCGACTGTACTGTATTAATAAAGTTGCTAGACGCTGTCAGTCCATTCGCTGAATCATCCGTTGCGATTGGGTTATCTGAAACATGCAAAGTAACGATATTGTCTTTCGCCATTGTTTTATAAATTTTTAGCTTATCTAACGTTACAACAACTTTTAAACCGTCTGCGGTCAAAGTACTGGTTACATGCTGAATACCTGCTTGGTTAACAGGCACATCACGTACTTCATTATCAACACCTACATTACTGAAAAGCATTTCAATACGAGCTGGGGCGTTATATACCTGAACTTTAGGTTCAAATGTTAGCGCTTCATCAAATACTAGCTGTAATTGTGTTTCACCTTTCATTAGCGGGTTATAACGTACGTCATACAGTAAAGGGGCAGCGATTGCTGTCTGCGTCAAAATTAAGGCTAATGCAGCTAACATGAATTTATGCATGTGTTTTAACCAAGCCATTCCTTTATGCATCTTCTTTTTACCTTTCATAAGATTAACTTGCACCATTTGTTTCCGCCTCTAACATTTCTAGCTTAGTCAGGCGCTCTTTCCAACAACCAGCCCCATCCGGGATTAATTCTAATAATTCTATATAATTGTCGTGCACTTGTTTAATTTCACCGTGATACAAACCAATATAATTACCTACAGTAACTCGATAAAGCGTATCGTCTGCAGCTTTTATCAGCGCCCACGTATTACCAACACGGCCAATAGTTCCTTGCATAACAAGGTTATCTAGCGGGTACTTTTCAAGTGGTTGACGAACACGATCAGGGTCTGGGTGTAAGCAGTTTTTAACTTGCACTAAATTGCTCTGAATAATTTCCGGTTTAGGCGCCACAAATGGACTACGTAATTTTCCGGCATTATAAGCAAAGTGCTCGAATTTAGTGATCTCAGGAATCGGCTCAACTTTAGGTGTTGTACTTGCTTTAACTTGATCAATAAACTCTTTTTGTTCTGAAGTATCATCATTACACGCGCTAAGTACAAGTGTCATCGCAATAATTAAGGGAAGCTTTTTCATTTTTTAGTGCCCCCTTCATAACGATAAGTCTTAGCAACAACACTAAAAGTGAGTTCATTATTGCCGAGAGTTTGAATAGTAAAGTCATGCAAACTTACAATTCGCGGTAACTGAGCAACTTTACCAACAAATTCACCAAATTCATGGTACGTCCCGACGACTTCTATTTTAATTGGCAGCTCTGTATAAAACTCTTTTTCAACTTCAGGTAACCAGCCAATTTTCAAAAACGTCAAACCACTAGTAGTGCCAACGTAAGATAAGTCGTCTAACAAACCCGGTGTCTCGTTCGAGGTTGGTAAGCGCTTTAATAGCTGCGAGAACTTATCTTCCATCTCAACCATTTGCTGGCGATAAATCTCTAAATTACTCGCAATAGCATATTTTGCTTTGTATGTTTGGCGTAGCTCAGTTTCTTTGGCTACGGCACTGTGATAACTGGCGATTTCGTCAGAAACTAATAAGCTGTAACTAAAGTATAAAACCAGCGCAGCCACAAACGCACAGCACAGAGCTTTAACAGCAATAGGCCAATCGCCCATGTTTTCAAGCTCAATTTCATTCCAATCTATGTCTGTTAACGCTTTGATATCAAGGTTCATTGCGTGCCTCACCTATCTGATCAAATGGTTTAACGTAAAAATCCATATTAAAGTCACTCAATAATCTTGAGGTTTGTTCACCTGCGACAATACCTTGCATAATAGGTCGTTCTAATAAATATGAGCTCTGAACTTGACGCAGCATGGTAGATAAACGGTTATTTGATTCACTGCGACCAATTACATGAATGCGGTCATCACGACGTTCAAGTTTCGTTAAATAAACCCCAGCAGGAACAATCTTGGCGACTTCATCCATGATTTGTGTACCTAGGTTACGGTTACTTTGTAGCTCTTCGATTAGACGCATACGCTGTTGTAAGTTTTCTTTTTTCTTATCAAGTTCGTTAATTTCACGGATACGTTGGTTCAATAAAGCTATTTCTGTATTCAAAAAGTTATTTTTTACATTTTGCCCATCGCGTAATCCGCCATAAAAAGAGCTGAGTAAATACATACTTAAGAAGCTAATAACAACAACACCAAACAACACAGTGACGAACTTATTTTGTGAGTCTTTTCTTTGTTGTTCGCGCCAAGGCAGCAGATTTATATGTGGCATGATGAAAAGCTCCTTAATGCCAATCCTGTGGCTATCGCAAATTGAGTGCGGTGACGCTGCAGCATATTGCGATCAATCTTTGGCGAAATTTCAATGTTAGCAAATGGTTCAGCAACAACAGTGTGAATGCCTAGCTCTTCAATTAGGAGCCTATCTAAGCCTTCGATCATAGCTGTGCCGCCAGTCAGAACAATGTAATCAACTTGATCTTTACCACTGGTTGTTAAGAACATCTGCACTGCTCGACGAACTTGTTGTAACAATGAAGTTTGGAATGGGGCTAAAACTTCGAAGGTATAATTTGGTGGTAAGTCACCTGTAGTTTTACCAATTTCAGCTTCATCAAAGCTTTTGTTGTAATACGCAACAATGCTATTGGTATACTGGTCGCCACCAAATACTTGGTCACGGGTGTAAATTGTTTCACCTTCTTGTACAACGCTAACCAGCATCAGCACAGCACCAATATCAACCACAGCGACACATTTATTGTATGCATCACTAGGTAATTGTTGATAATACACATCCATTGCTCGACTTAGCGCATAAGTTTCTACATCGACAACCGCAGCTTTTAAATTGGCTGTTTCAAGAGCACCAACTCGCGCTTGCACACTTTCAGTTCGCGCAGCAGAGAGAAGAACATTCACTTTACTTGGATCAGCTTCATTGATGGCAAGTTTTTCAAAATCGATATTTACTTCATCAAGTGGATATGGGATTAAACTATCAGCTTCGATGGCAATTTGTGACTCTAATTCAGCATCTGTTAATGATACATCCATAAAAATCACTTTCGTAATTACAGTTTGACCTGAAACAGCTACTGCTGCGGTTTGCACTGATTTAGGAATTTTTCTTTTTAGTTTAGCGATAACATTACCTATCGCTTCTATGTCTTGAATAGAACGCTCAGACATAGCGCCTTTAGGCATAGGTTCAATAGCTAACGCTTCAAGCCGCAAACCTGCGTCTGTCTCTTGCAACAACACTGCTTTTATACAGTGCGATCCGATGTCGATTCCTACCATCATAGATGAAGGCTTTTTAAATAGCTGACTTAGCATGTTTGCAACTTGGCCTTTGTTTTAATAATAAACAAGTTATAATTTTTATCTGAAAAAATATTATTCATTTTTTAATCAATATATACTAGCAGTCTCCGATTCTAATTGGGAGTCCATTTAGGGAAAATATAAGTGATTTTATTAAAGCGAACTTTACAATTTATTATCATCTGCTCATTTTTAGGACTAATCACTTTAGTTGGTCTATACTATTACGTTAAACCTGATATTCCTAGCGTACAGGTTCTAAAAGACGTTCAATTACAGACACCTATGCAGGTATTCTCACGTGATGGATTATTGATTAACCAATTCGGTGAAAAACGCCGCATTCCCGTTACAATAGATCAAATCCCCCAACCATTAATCGATGCAATTTTAGCAACAGAAGATAACCGTTTTTACGAGCATATCGGTATCGATCCAATTGGTATCGTACGTTCAGCCATTGTACTCATATCTACAGGCGAAAAGAAACAAGGCGCAAGTACTATAACCATGCAGCTTGCCCGTAACTTCTTCTTAACTAGAGAAAAAGCATACATTCGTAAGGTCAAAGAGATCTTCATCGCTTTACATATCGAAAGTATATTAACTAAAGACGAAATCCTCGAATTATATTTAAATAAAATTGAATTAGGTAACCGCGCTTTTGGTATTGGTGCAGCAGCACAAGTTTACTACGGCAAAGACCTCAATGAGCTTAATTTAGCGCAAATGGCGATGATCGCTGGCTTACCTAAGGCCCCTTCAGCCCTTAACCCTATTCGCAACCCTGTACGCGCAAAGGCACGTCGCAACGTTGTACTAGGCCGTATGTATACCGAAAAGTATATTACACAGGGTGAATACGAAGAGGCTATCAATGCGCCAATTACAGCTAAATTCCATGGTGCAGAAATTGAAGTATATGCCCCTTATATCTCTGAGATGGTGCGTGCTGAAATGGTTGAACGCTATGGTCATGAGCGTGCTTACAATACTGGTTTCAAAGTTTACACCAGTGTTGATTCAAATATTCAGCAAGCTGCACAAGATGCCATTGTTGATAACCTACACGCTTACGACATGCGTCATGGCTACCGTGGTGCGACGGCTCAGTTATGGGACAGTGAAAACGAAAGTCCACTTAGCCAAGAAGAGATCTTATCTAAATTAAAAGATGTCAAAGAGTTTGGTCCACTATTAGCTGGTGTTGTGACGAATGTTGCTGAGCAGTCAATCAATGTATTATTAAAAAGCGGCGAACAAGTGACGGTTGAGTGGGATGGTCTAAAATGGGCACGCAAATATATTACCCGTTACCGTCAAAGTTTCGCACCAAAAACGGCTACTGAAATTTTATCAGCGGGAGCGCAAATTTGGCTTCGTAAAAATGCAGATGAAAGCTACATTCTTAGCCAAGTGCCAGAAGCATCTAGCGCTCTTGTTTCACTCGACCCACAAGATGGTCGTATTAAAGCCATTGTCGGTGGTTACAGCTTTGAACAAAGCCAATACAATCGCGCAGTTCAAGCAAAGCGCCAAGTTGGTTCAAACATCAAGCCATTTATTTATTCAGCAGCACTTGAAAACGGCTACACACTCGCTTCAATTCTTAACGATGCACCAATTAATCAATGGGATAAAAGCCAAGGTGTGGCATGGCGACCTAAGAACAGCCCTGCTGTTTATAATGGCCCAATCCGTATTCGCCGTGCACTCGCTCAATCGAAAAACGTAATTTCTGTGCGTCTGTTACGGGGTGTTGGCCTTGAACGCACTGCAGATCACTTACTTAAGTTTGGCTTTTCAAATAGCGATATTAATCGTAGCGAGTCATTAGCCCTAGGTAGTGCCTCAATCACTCCTCTTGAACTAGCTCGCGGGATGAGTACTTTCGCCAATGGCGGCCACTTAATTACCCCTTACTTTATTTCTGAAATTCAGGATTCTGCTGGTAACGTGTTATTCAAAACAGAGCCTGAACTTGCCTGTGATGAGCCTGAGCAAGTTGTTACACCAGAGTTTGCATCATTAGATGATAACCAATTGGATCAAGCACAAAGTGTGAGCACGCCACGTTGTGCTCCGCGTATCATTTCAAAGCAAAATGCATTCTTAATTTCACAAGCTATGCATAGCGCAATTTGGGGTGGTGGCAGCTGGACTCACAAAACAGGCTGGAGTGGAACAGGCTGGCGTGCACAGGCGCTTGACCGTCGTGATCTAGCAGGTAAAACAGGTACCACCAATGACTCGGTTGATACGTGGTTCAGTGGCTTTAACCGCAATGTGATGACCTCGGTATGGGTTGGTTTTGATAACCCAGGAAAAGCCCTTGGCCGCTCGACCTACAATAGTAACCTTGATAAGTCACAAATCTCTGGTGCAGAATCTGGTGCTAAAACCGCGCAACCTGCATGGGTCGACTTTATGCGTGCAGCCCTTGATGGCATGCCTGAATCACCTATTGAGCCTCCTGAAGGTTTGGTATCGGTTCGTATCGACTTAGCAACAGGTCTTTTAAGCCATAAGAATGACTATACCAGTCGTTTTGAGTACTTCATTAAAGGAACAGCACCAACCAAGTACGTACTTGATCAACCAACAGACGTATTTGAAGAAAAGCTCAGCACAGAGGAAGAGTTGTTCTAAATAAGTGAATTGCTATTTTGAAACAATAAAAAAGCGCCCTTGGGGCGCTTTTTGCTTAGCTATTTAAACTAAGATCAGCAAAATTACTTTAGGTTATTTACCAGCCAATATAGGTCTGAGTGCACCCCAGCGGCAGTGACTTCTTTACCCGCTCCCGGGCCTTGGATCACTAATGCATTATCTGTATACCACTGCGAATTGATCACAAAGATGTTATCGCCCGGTTTAAGGCTTGCTAATACATCATCTTTGCCAACATTGACTAAACCAACTTGAGCCTGAATCTTACCATCAACGAGTGTGATAGCACCGGTGTAGCGCACCACTTTGTCTTCTGCCGCAGCTTGGGCTGCTTTTTCTGTCATAAATTCATCGAGTAGCTGTTTGTTTGCAAGAAAATCTTGCCAGCTTCCTACTGCAAGCTGTTCAGGCATCAGAGGTGTTAAAGCAATATCATCTAGCTCTAAATCAAGGCCTAGATCACGCGCTAAAATTAGCAGTTTACGCTGCATATCACGGCCAGATAAATCTTCACGAGGATCTGGCTCTGTATAGCCCATTTGCTGAGCTTGAAGCACTAAATCTGAAAACGGCACGCTACCATCGTAACTGCTACATAACCACGATAAAGTACCCGAGAATACCCCTTCAATACGGTTAATACTGTCACCACTATTTTGTAAATCAGCTAAAGCAAAGTTAATCGGTAAACCTGCGCCCACACTGGTGTTATAACGCCACAACAAGTTTCGCTCAGCCAAATTAGTGCGTAGGTTTTTATACCAGCTATGCGCGGCAGTACCCGCATATTTGTTTGCACTGATCAAATGACAGTTAAGCTCTACAAAATCAGGATACAACTGACTAAAAGCCTCACTGGCAGTGATATCAATCACCACTTTGTGCTCATAATCTAGCTCATTGATACGTGCTAATAATTCAGCTTTATCGTAGCTTTGCGCTTCATTGTGCCACTGCTCTTGCCATGTTTCGGTATTTAAACCACTGGCACTAAAAAGCATTTGTTTAGAGCGAAAAAGAGCTACTACTTTTACTTTGTACTGAGCAGATAAACGAGCAAACTGAGCTTGTAGTTGCGATAAGAACATTTCGCCTACATTACCTAGGCCAGCAACAATAATAGCCAGCTCTTGACCTTTGTTTACCAGCTTGTCATGTAGAAGGGTTAAAACATCACTATCAATTGCCTGATCGTTTAAGATCAACACATAGTTATCGTCTTGTTGTACAAAACGCGGATGAATGCTTTGCTCTTTTAAAAGCGCTGTTGCTTGCTCTGTCAACGCAATTACATCAGCCGTCGGTGCAACCACTGCACAACCACTTAAATTAGACTCGACAATATTTGCACGGCCCGCTAAATGGCTGACAACTTGGTGAGTGCTTTGACCTGGCACTAACAAGTAAGTATCGCCATCTTTAGTAAAGTGGTGCAGGCTGTGTTGAATTAACTGACTAAGTTCACCAACTTCACCACCGCTTAGTTTATCAACCCGTAATAAATCGATGTTATTTAAAGTAGTAATAAAACGCTTTGCTTTACTGTAGCCTTCTTTTACTACTTCGGTTGGCGTTGCATCACAATCAAAACTACTTCTTACCACCAATTTAATTTCTGTGTCTTTTAACGGCGACAAGGTTTTTGCATGCAATACTGGGTTACCCAAACGCGCTAATAAGTTAGCTTGCTCGCGGCACACCTTGGCATACTTAACTGCATTTTTAACTTTACGAGGGTCTGTACTAAATACACCTTGTGTGTCTGTCCAGATAGACACTTGCTTAGCAAAAGTATAACTCGCTAACAAGGTGGCACTGTAATCACTGCCATTGCGGCCTAATGTCACCGTATTACCTTGGCAATCTGCAGCTATAAAACCCGTTACTACGTTGATATGCGTTCTGCTAATCGCATCACTGCATTGCTGTTGGTTTTTTTGATGTAAAAGCTGACCATCATTTAGAGTAAACAGCTGTCTTGCATCAACATCTTGCGCATCAACACCTAACTGATTTAGGTAAGCGGCCAATAACCGCGCCGACCACACTTCACCATGAGCAAGTAAAGGTGCTTCAAGTAACTGATGCTGACTAATTAATTCATTTAATACGGCAAGTTCATCTTTTAACTGTGCCAAGGCCTGTTGTTTATTCTGACCTGTAAGTAGCTGCTCAATTAAAGCCCGTTGATTGTTATCAATAAGCAATAGAATATCGCTAACAGCCTGGCTATCTTGCTGCTGGTAACTTTGCCAAAGCTTTACTAGGGTATCGGTTGTTTTACCCGATGCCGACACAACTACGCAATCGCCCTGCTCAGTATTCGCAAGAACGATGTTCGCTACCGCATGGTAACGATCTGCCGAGCTTAAGCTTGAACCACCAAATTTATGAACAATATTTACCATTTCTTCTACCACAATGCCGTATGTGCTGGCGTTAACTTAAATGACGCGTTTTGCTGTGTATCTTGCTGTGTTTGCTTAGCTTCAGCGTTTGTAACTTGCTGGCCTTGACCTGGTTTTACTAAATTGAAAACACGGTCTAAATCTGCAATGAGATCTTTTACGTCTTCAATACCTACAGAAATACGGATCAGCGTATCGCCCACACCGGCTTCAAGGCGCGCTTTAGGCTCCATTCCTGCGTGGGTCATTGTTGCAGGGTGACAAATCAAGCTTTCTACCCCACCTAGCGACTCAGCAAGGCTAAAATCTTTAAGACTAGTTAAAAACGCAGCAGCATCGTTAATGTCGCCTTTAATATCAAAGCTCACCATGCCACCAAAACCACGTTGCTGTGCTTTAGCAAGCTCATGTTGTGGGTGAGAAGCAAGGCCTGGGTAGTAAACTTGGCTTACATAAGGTGAACTTTCTAAATACTCAGCAATGGCAAAGGCATTTTCTTGGTGCTGCTTTAGGCGTACATTTAAAGTACGTAAACCACGAAGCGTTAAGTAGCTGTCAAATGGTGCACCAGTAATACCGATATTATTCGCCCACCAAGCAAGCTCATCGCCTAGCTCTTGCGTTGCAGCAATCACTGCACCGCCCACTACATCAGAGTGACCATTGATGTATTTAGTGGTTGAGTGCACAACAATATCAACACCAAACTCAATTGGGTTTTGTAATGCAGGTGATAAGAAGGTGTTGTCAGCCGCAACCAAAGCACCGCACTGCTTAGCAATGCTCGTGATTGCTTTAATATCTGTTAAACGCAAGATTGGATTACTTGGCGTTTCAATCCAAATCAACTTAGGTTTAATCGTTAAAATTTCTTGGAGATTTTCAGTTTTAGTTAAATCCAAAACTTTTAGTTTTAACAGGCCACGTTTTTCAAGCGAGGTGAATAAACGGTAACTACCGCCATAACAGTCATGTGGGATCACTAACGTATCGTCACTGTTTAATAGCTGAGTGGCTAAATGCACTGCAGACATACCTGTTGCAGTTATAATACCTCTAGCACCACCTTCAAGCTCTGCTAAGGTTTCAGCTAAGATATCGCGATTTGGATTACCGCTGCGACCATAGTCATACTGGCGCTTAGTATCAAAATCAGCAAACGAATAGGTGGTTGATAAGTAAATTGGTGGTACAACCGCACCATGATGTTTATCGGCTTCGATGCCGTGACGAACAGCAATCGTCGCTTTATTTTTTTCGCTCATTTCATCACCTATTCTTAAGTTGGATGTTTAGACGTCTAAAAGGTTAGATGATCAAATATGAGAAGTCAAAGCATTTATGGCTTACACATAGAAGTTTATACATTTACACCACTAGATGGCTAAATAACTAGTATTTGACTATCTTTTTTAAAGAGATAGAATTTCCGCATCTTGCGCTGTGAATAAGGCGTAAATCACTGACAACCGAGGCAACGAAACAACTTATGGCTAAATGGAACGGTGAATACATTCACCCATATGCAGAACACGGTAAAAAATCAGAACAAGTAAAAAAGATTACCGTATCGATCCCACTCAACGTATTAAAAGTATTAACTGACGAGCGTACACGCCGCCAGATCAATAACCTGCGTCATGCGACGAACAGTGAGTTATTGTGTGAAGCTTTCTTACATGCTTTTACAGGTCAACCATTACCAAATGATGACGACCTACGTAAAGACAACCCTGAAAAGGTACCTGAAGAAGTTAAAAAAATTATGCAAGAAATGGGATTAGATATCCCAGTGCTTGATTCAGAATAAGTATTTCGGCCATCGGATCACCGCCGATAATCGCAGATATAAAAAAACTCAGCCTAGGCTGAGTTTTTTATTGCGCGATATACCTAATAGCTAATTAAGCTTAACGCATGTAATCTTCTGGCATGTCGATTTGCGCCACACCCGACTCAACTGCTGCTTCAGCAACAGCACGTGCAATACGTGGTAATAAACGCGGGTCCATTGGCTTAGGAATGATGTACTCAGCACCAAACTCAAGTGACTCAACACCAGCCGCTTTTAATACTTCACTTGGTACAGGCTCTTTCGCGATACCACGAATCGCGTGAACTGCAGCAATTTTCATTTCATCATTAATTGCCGTTGCACGAACATCTAACGCACCACGGAAAATAAATGGGAAACAAAGCACGTTATTTACTTGGTTAGGGAAATCAGAACGACCCGTTGCCATAATTAAATCGTTACGTGCACTGTGTGCAACTTCTGGAGCAATCTCAGGATCTGGGTTTGAGCACGCAAACACGACAGGCTTATCTGCCATCAGTTTAAGATCATCTGCTGCTAATAGGTTAGGACCTGATACACCAACAAATACATCAGCATCAGCAATTACATCTTGTAGTGTGCGCTTGTCAGTATTGTTAGCAAATAATTGCTTATACTCGTTTAAGTCATCACGACGTGTATGGATCACACCTTTACGGTCAAGCATATAGATATGCTCACGTAGTGCGCCACACTTAATTAAAAGCTCCATACAAGCAACAGCAGCAGCACCGGCACCTAAACATACAATGATAGCATCTTCGATGTCTTTACCTTGCACTTCAAGGGCATTAAGCATACCAGCAGCAGTAACAATAGCTGTACCATGCTGGTCATCGTGGAAAACTGGAATATCACAACGCTCGATAAGTGCTTTTTCGATTTCAAAACACTCTGGCGCTTTAATATCTTCTAGGTTGATTCCACCAAAGGTATCAGCGATGTTAGCAACCGTATTAATGAAATCTTCTGTTGTGCGGTGTTTAACTTCAATATCAATTGAATCAAGGCCAGCAAAACGTTTGAATAGTAAGGCTTTACCTTCCATTACAGGTTTAGATGCAAGCGGACCTAGATTACCTAAACCTAAAATTGCGGTACCGTTTGAAATAACCGCAACCATGTTACCTTTACCTGTGTACTTATAGGCATTTGCTGGATCAGCAGCAATTTCGCGGACCGGTTCAGCCACACCTGGGCTATAAGCTAAAGCGAGATCGTTAACCGTTTCCGCTGGTTTAGTTAGTTCAACACTAATTTTACCTGGAACGGGGTGAGCGTGGTAATGTAATGCTTGTTCACGAAAATCTGACATAACGCGATAGTATCCTGCAAAAAGTTAAAAAGTGAGAGAGCTTGCATCAGTACGATACCTGTAATGTATAAAAATTCCAAGTATTATCAGGTCTATCCTGTTATATGCTATATCGCTTAATTTTAAAGGATTTCCCAACAATTTCTGCGCATAGTTGCGATTAATCAGACATTAAAATTCACCTATTTATGACCTTTTAAGCACGTGTTTTTGTATTTTATACGCACGAACACTGCAAATAGCCGAAATTAGCCCAAAATAGCCATTTCAACGAAGTTCACAGCATTTACTCACAAAGTTATTTAAATTTATTATTTCTAATAACTTTTAGATACCAATACGCTTAATTAAGTAGTCTATTTTGAGGCAATGAAACCTTGTTGATAGCAAGGCAAAAATTTCGTTATTTAGTTGTGTTCTAAATCAGAAATTTTTAACGCAGGTAGCGACAGGTTTAATCCCTCAAAATGATTAAGTATTATTGCGGATTGGTATACTCATTTATACAAAAGAGAATATAGCCAAGGGGTGGCGCTTTGTCTGCAAAATTAGCGACATAATGGGCATAACAACCAGAAATAGTTATGCAAGATACATAAGTGAAGATGATAAGTAAGTGGCAGTGTTAATAATGAGTTTTGTGAATTTTAGGCATAAAAAAAGCACCCTAAGGTGCTTTTTTTAACTAAACAGCAGAGATTACTTCTTGCTGCTAAGTGCACCGAAGCGCTTGTTGAAACGATCAACACGGCCGCCAGTGTCTAAAATCTTTTGCTTACCAGTGTAAAACGGGTGACACTCAGAACATACGTCTAAGTGGATGTCTTTACAAAGAGTTGAGCTAGTTTCGAATTTGTTACCACATGAACAAGTTGCAGTGATAGCTTCGTACTTAGGGTGAATACCTTCTTTCATAGGGAACCTCTAGTTAAGGCCGTATCGCTCTCCAAACCCGAAGTCTGGCACCATACGCAGTTAATACAATTAATAGGCCGCGTATTTTATAGCTCAAGTGACCTTGCGACAAGCTTTAAATGCATCTTTCGCTAAAAAAATAATCAAGTGGGCTGTTGTTCAGTATTTGTTGGTAGGTTTTTAACAGTAATTTTAGTACATTATCTTTCTATCTTTGTTTCAGTTGAGTTGTTATGCACTTTGTAGAAGTTGCCATAAAAGTCCCTTTACAGCGTACCTTCGATTATAAAGTTGAACAGCTGCTGCATAGCCCTGAGTTAAAGCCAGGTATGCGCGTTCGCGTACCATTTGGTAGTCAAAAAAAGGTTGCCGTGGTCTTGGCTCTTAAAACATCAACCGATGTTCCTGCTGACAAAATCAAGCCGATTATTGATGTTATAGACGACACGCCAGTTTTATCTGAGCAACATTTAGCATTACTCAAATTCACAGCACGCTACTACTGTTACCCATTGGGCGAGACCATTCATACCGCACTTCCGGCTGCATTAAGGCAAGGCGAATGCCCAGATAAAACCAGCATTAACATGGTTGAGCTGACCGATAAAGGTGCAAAGCTGCCGTCGCTGAAAGCAAAAACCCAGTTAAGTTTATTAAAACAGCTAGCTGAATCAGGCAAATCATCGGTTACAGAATTAAAAGCACTCGGGTTTACCAAAAAAACCATCGACAGTCTGCTCGATAAAGAACTGATCACTCAGTTTATTGAACATGATAACCAATGGCAGCAACGCGCGCCGACTGTTGGTAGCAAGCCGGTGCTTAATAAAGAGCAAGCTGTTGCCTGCACCAGCATTAACCAAGCTCGTGGCTTTACCAGCTTTTTGCTTGAAGGAGTTACCGGAAGTGGTAAAACCGAAGTGTATTTGCAATGCCTAGAAGAAGTGCTAAAAAAAGGTCAGCAAGCCTTAGTATTAGTGCCTGAAATTGGCTTAACACCACAAACCGTTAATCGTTTTCGTCGTCGCTTTCCTGATACACCAATTATGCTATGGCACTCAGCACTGACAGATAACGAACGCTTACAGACCTGGCGTTTTTGTGAAAAAGGCAGCTGCGCTATAGTGATCGGCACACGTTCGAGTATTTTCTTACCCTTTTTATCTCTTGGCATGATCATCGTTGATGAAGAGCACGACAGCTCGTTTAAACAACAAGATACACTACGCTATCATGCTAGAGATTTAGCCGCTTATAGGGCATACCAGCATAATATTCCTCTGGTTTTAGGTAGTGCCACACCAGCACTTGAGACCTTACATAAAGCAATTAATAACAAATATCATCTGTTGAGCCTCACTGAACGCGCCCAAACCAGTACTGATAACCAGTTCCAATTAATGGATATGAAAGGTCAGCCTGAGCAAGCAGGGATTGCCCATGCCAGCCTTGCCTATATGCGCCAGCATTTAGAACGTGGTAAGCAAGTGATGGTGTTTTTAAACCGTCGCGGTTTTTCGCCTACCCTTATATGCCATGAGTGCGGTTGGCTAAGTGAGTGCTCACGTTGCAGCACCAGTGCAACCTTTCATAAAGCCATTGGCCAGATGATTTGTCACCACTGTGGTGAACAACATCAGGTGCCCCATCAATGCCCCGATTGCGGCAGCACGCAGATTTTTCCAAATGGCAAAGGCACTGAACAAATCGAAGAGTTTTTAACACAAACCTTCCCTGACATTCCGATTAGTCGTATCGACCGAGATTCAACTCGTCGTAAAGGCAGCTTAGAAAAAGCCCTTGATGATATTAATCAGGGCGGTGCGCGCATCTTAGTTGGCACGCAAATGTTGGCAAAAGGCCACCACTTTGCCGATGTTAGCCTTGTTTTAATCCTAGATGTCGACAGTGGATTATATTCTTGTGACTTTCGTGCCACAGAGCATTTAGCGCAACTTGTTACGCAAGTGGCAGGCCGTGCTGGTCGCAGTGGTGAACCTGGGCAAGTATTATTGCAAACTCACTTTCCTGAGCACCCGCTACTGCAAGACTTAGTTAATAATGGTTACCAAGATTTTGCCCGTTACGCACTGACAGAGCGAGAAGACGCGCAGCTTCCGCCAATCACAAATATGGCTATGGTTCGTGCCGAAGGACATAACATAAATCAAGTGATGGATTTTTTAACTGATTTGGTTCCTGTCCAGAACGTATCTGGTATACAATTGCTCGGTCCGATACCTGCACCACTGGAACGTGTAGCAGGTAAATATCGCTTTCAGTTACATATTCAGGCGCAGGAACGCTCCCACTTACACCAATATTTAGCGCAAATGGTCGACTATATAAGTACCAGTAAATTAGCGCAAAAGGTGCGTTGGAGCTTAGATGTTGATCCTATAGATATGATTTAAAGGCCAATTAAGAGTCATGGCACAACACGATTACATAAATAAAAAACCAGCAAATCGAAATAATAAAAAACAAGCCCCGGCGAAAAAGCCCTTCCCTATTATTCTTGTTTTAATTGCGCTTATCTTAGTAGGCGGGTTTGGTTACGGCCTATGGTATATCAAGCATAATGCTGATCCTGAGTTAGTAGAGCAGCAAGCAAACCCGACTAAAAAAGAAGAAGTAGTTATTCCACCACCTAAGACACCTGAATTTATCAAAGAGATTAAAGAGCACGAAGTTCAGGTTGAAGTAAAAGAGATTGAACAAAAAGGTCCATATGTAATGCAATGCGGCTCTTTTAGAACATTAGAGCAAGCACAAACATTAAAAGCTAAAATCGCTTTTGCCGGCTTAGTGGCCGAAGTTAAGAAAACACAAGGCAGCAATGGTATTTGGTATAAAGTGCGCTTAGGCCCATACGAAACCAAACGTTTAGCCGAAAGTGACAAGAATAAACTTAAACGCATCAAGATAATGGGCTGCGGAATTTGGCTTTGGACTTGATTTTAGTTCATTCACCCATATAAACACCTCATCAATCGCTTTTTACGAGCGGCCTTGCCGCTCGATGATGAGGAATAATCATGACCACTATTGTAAGTGTACGCCGCGACGACAAGGTCGTTATTGGTGGCGACGGCCAAGTTTCACTTGGTAACACCGTAATGAAGGGCAATGCCCGCAAAGTTCGACGTCTTTATAATGGCAAAGTAATCGCTGGTTTCGCTGGCGGTACTGCTGATGCCTTCACCCTTTTCGAACGATTTGAAAGCAAACTAGAAATGCACCAAGGCAACTTAACCAAAGCTGCCGTAGAAATGGCCAAAGATTGGCGTAGTGATCGCGCACTTAGAAAGCTCGAAGCACTATTAGCAGTTGCAGACGAAACTGCTTCATTAATTATCACAGGTAACGGTGATGTTGTGCAGCCAGAAAACGACCTAATTGCGATTGGCAGTGGTGGTAACTTCGCGCAATCAGCAGCCACAGCGCTACTAGAAAACACCGACCTAAGTGCACGTGACATTGTAGAGAAAAGCCTTACTATTGCAGGCAACATCTGCGTATTCACGAATAATTTCCAAACTATTGAAGAATTGTAATAGGAACTGCCATGTCTGAGATGACGCCAAGAGAAATCGTTCACGAGCTTGATCAACATATTATTGGCCAAGCTAAAGCTAAAAAAGCAGTTTCAATCGCGCTACGTAACCGCTGGCGCCGTATGCAACTGAGCGATGATTTACGTAGTGAAGTAACACCAAAAAACATTTTAATGATTGGCCCAACAGGTGTGGGTAAAACTGAAATTGCTCGCCGCCTAGCCAAACTTGCTAATGCGCCTTTTATTAAAGTTGAAGCAACAAAATTCACCGAAGTGGGCTATGTTGGTAAAGAAGTTGAAACGATCATTCGTGATTTAGTTGATATCTCAATTAAAATGACGCGTGAAGAGCAAACCAAAAAATTCAAACATCGCGCTGAAGAAGCGGCAGAAGAGCGTATTTTAGATGCCCTTTTACCACCAGCACGCGATACCTTTGGTGAGTCAAAAACAGAAGAGAATTCTTCTACTCGTCAATCTTTCCGTAAAAAATTACGTGAAGGTCAGTTAGACGATAAAGAAATTGATATCGATGTTGCACAAGCTCAGCCAAATGTTGAGATCATGGCTCCTCCTGGTATGGAAGAAATGACCAACCAGCTTCAGAGCATGTTCCAAAACATGGGTGGCGATAAGCGCAGCAACCGTAAGCTAAAAATCAAAGAAGCGTTTAAGCTATTAGTTGAAGAAGAAGCAGCAAAACTTGTTAACCCTGAAGAGTTAAAAGAGCAAGCTATCTTCGCGGTAGAACAAAACGGTATCGTGTTTATCGATGAGATCGATAAAATCTGTAAACGTGGTGAAGCGTCTGGCCCAGATGTTAGCCGCGAAGGTGTACAGCGCGACTTACTACCACTAATCGAAGGTTCAACAGTAAGCACTAAACATGGCATGGTTAAAACTGACCACATGTTGTTTATCGCATCTGGCGCATTCCAAATGTCTAAACCATCAGACATGATCCCAGAGCTGCAAGGTCGTTTACCAATTCGCGTTGAGCTTGAAGCACTAAGTGCTGATGACTTTAAACGTATCTTAACTGAGCCCCATGCTTCGTTAACTGAGCAACAACGTGAGCTGTTAAAAACAGAGCAAGTTGACGTTGAGTTTACTGATGATGCCCTTGAACGTATCGCGAAAGCGGCTTGGCAAGTAAATGAGAAAACTGAAAACATTGGTGCCCGTCGCTTGCACACAGTGATGGAAAAACTAATGGAAGAAATTTCATTTGATGCCTCAGAAAAAGCAGGTTCAACACTAACAATTGATGCCAATTACGTTGAGCAGCATTTAGGTGCACTTGTTGAAGATGAAGACTTAAGTCGCTTCATTCTTTAATCAACAAATTAGCGTTATAATCAAAAGCCTCCAGTTGGAGGCTTTTTAGTTTATATAAGGTAAGGCTCACATGAAAGAAGTCACTAAAGTGCATTATCACAGCATTAGCAAAGTATTAGATGTTCATTTTGATGATCAGACTATTGCTCAATTTAGTGCTGAATTTTTGCGTGTTCACTCACCTTCTGCTGAAGTACAAGGTCATGGCAATGAACCAATGAAACTCGTACTTGGTAAGCAACAAGTAGGAATTAGCAAAATTGAGCCGGTTGGTCATTATGCGATTCGACTGGTGTTTAGCGATAATCATAATAGCGGTTTATTCAGCTGGCACTATTTAAGTGAGCTGCAAGCTAACCATGATGAGCTTTGGCAGCAATACCAAACAAGAGTCTCTGAACACGAAGCAAGCAAAGACAGCGTGCCTATTAAGTTTGTGCCTTAATACCAACCCGCAATAATACTTAATCATTTTGAGGGATTAAACCTGTCGCTAACTGCTTTAAAAATTTCTCATTTAGAACAACTAAATAACGAAATTTTTGCCTTGTTATCAACGAGGTTTTATTGCCTCAAAATAGACTACTTAATTAAGCGGACTGGTATTAAACCTTGTCGCGGTATACACACCCAAACAACAAAAAAGCGCGATGACGACACCGTCACCGCGCTTTTATTTTTCAACAGACTAATTTATTAAACTTTAAACTTATCGATTGCCTCATTAAACTTTAAACTTATCGATTGCCTGATAGAGCACACGTGCTTGCTCAGATACTTCTTCGCTGGTTTGTGCATTGGTAGCCGCGTGACCCGATGCTTCTTGGGCGATATCACGAATACGTACCACGTTTTTATTCACCTCAGAAGCCACTTGGCTTTGCTCATCAATTGCGGTGGCAATGTGAGTACTCATATCCATAATGGTTTGTACATCTTCGGTGATTGAGCGAAGTAACTCACCGGCTTTACTTGCCTGTGCTGCACTTTCGCCACCTTGCGTACGGCATTGCTGCATAATGCTCACCACTTCTTGCGTACGCCCTTGTAAGGTTGAAATGATGCTCTCGATCTCTTGCGTTGAATCTTGGGTACGCTGCGCAAGTGAGCGAACTTCATCTGCAACTACCGCAAAGCCACGACCTTGTTCACCGGCACGCGCCGCTTCAATAGCCGCATTAAGTGCCAATAAGTTTGTTTGCTCAGCAATGCCACGAATAACATCAAGTACAGAGCCAATGGTTTCAGCGTCTTTTTCTAACTGCGACACCACGCTTGACGCATTACCGAGTGAATCTGATAAGTGGTTTATTTGCACCACAGTAGATTCAACCTCAGAGCGGCCTTGCTGCGCACTTAAGTTAGTCGACTCAGCTTTTTTCGCTGCAGCTTCAGTATTGTGTGAGATATCTTGAATCGTCGCCTGCATTTCGGTGGCAGCTGTGGCAACCATATCAGCTTCGTGAAGCTGCTCTTGCATACCTGAGCTAGTTGCTGCAGTCGTTTCAGATAAATGTTCTGTTGCCACGTTAAGAGTACTTAGCGCTGTATTTACCTCGTAAATCAGCTTTTTAAAATCACTGATCAAGCTATTAAAATCAACCGTCATTGTGGTGATTTCATCTTTACCTAATTGAGTAATCGACATGCTTAAGTCGTTATTGCGACGAATCTCGTTAATCGTGTGGTAAACACGTTCGATAGGCTGAATAATTGAGCGGCTAGTAAAGTAAACTAATAACATCACTAAAATGCTCGCAATTATAAACACAAGAATGGCAATCAACTGTGCACTAGCAGCACTCGATTCTACAAACTCTTTAGTTTGAGTAGTTAACTGATTAACAATAGCATCACTAAGCTCAACACTGCGTTTCATCTCACCGAGAGCCCCTGATTCTAAATCAAGGCCCAAAGCAACTTGTGCATCAACTAAGGCTTTAAATTTACTTTGATAAGTCGCAAGCAAACTAAGCAATTGGTTTTCGTAATTTGCATCGAACCCTGCGTTTTTAATCTCTGATCTAAAGCTAGCAACTAAATCATCAAACTTGCCCATATACTTTAAATCAAAGCGCAGCATAAAGTCTTTTTCTGCACGGCGAAGCTGTAGCATTAAAGTTAGTAATTTATAGTTTTCTCGCTCACTTAATAATGTTTCTACTTGATGCACCGCACCACGTAAATCACCATAAAGTGCATCTTTAGGGTGTAAACCTATTTTCTTTTGTAGTACCACAACTTCATTGAAGTCATCGTAATAAGTTTTCGCAAGACGTCTAAATTCATTTAGCTTAGATGAGTCCATCGACAAATCTTTCACTAACTCATCTAGTCGCGCCATTTTATTTTTTAGCTGCGAATACTCTTTTTCAAAAAGCTCGAGGCTATCGACATCTTTGTAAAACAAAAAGTTTTTTTCATGTTTACGCATCGCAAGTTCATGAATGTCGAGCTCCTCCGCATTTTGAATTGTTTCGTTGAGCTTTAGCATCATGCGCGACTCAAAGATAATTACACACAGCATCACAATCATTGCAAGACCAACAACGAGCGCGTTTAACTGTAAACGACGCTTAATAGTTAAGTTTTGTAATACATTCATTCAAAGTGCCTTATAGAAACATGCATTTAAAGTATAGCTAAACTATTTAAAGCAGCTAATAAAAAGTGGTTAAACTTGCCGCGCATTTTCCAATATAAGGTACTTTTAAACAATCAGTTTTTGTTCTAAATCAACCTGTTGCCATAGATGTTTATGCAATTTATCCAGCTTTTCCCATTGTTTTTTTTGCAACCAATCAACCAAAGGTGCTGGATCACTCGGAAAATTCAGTTTTTTATTCTGTGGCGATTGCAACCAATCATCCATCGCATTGGGGTTTAAATAGCTCATCACATGGGCTGCACCCATCGACAATAGCGTCTGTGCATTAATCCCCTGCTCAAATTGTTTTCCAAGTGGTTTTAGCAATAGCTTTTTACCTAATTGTAACGCTTCACTTGCAAGTTCAAATCCGGCGTTGCCAATTACACCACCAGCATTAGCGAGATCATTTAAAAAGCCAACGCGTGAAGGCGCTCGCAGGTGAATATTTCCGATTGAACAGTCCTGGGCATCTGGGTGATAACAGTAAAACTCACGCTCAGGAAAGTCTTTAAGGTAGTCGACCACACTATCTAGGTTCTCAAAAGGCAAATACACCAACACCTTATTCTCGACCATCACCGGGTTATCATGATGATGACTTGCAATAAATGGCGGAATGATGTTTTCTGCATAAGGCTGCCAATGCACCCCTAAATAAACACTCGCAGGCGCATAATTACGGATTAGGGCACGGCGAAAAAAAGCTCGGCCAAACATCGGCACTTTATCAGATAAAAACGCCGCTTGATGGCTCATGCCTATAACTGGGATACCTTGCTGTTTAGCAGCCCATGCTGTAATTGGCTCAAAGTCATTAAACACCAAGTCATAATGATGTAAATCAAGATTTTTTATATCTTTAATAAGCTGCAATGGGCGCGCATTTTTTAATGTTTTAAAGCTATCAACTTGCCCCGATTTGCTGGTAAACGACAAACCTCGAAAAGCTCGGTAGTCGGCAAAGTCATCCATATCAAAGTAGTCTTGCTCTTTACGACCCGAAAACACATAGTCAACATCGACTCCTAATGCTTTAAAGGTCGTTGCCATAACTCGTGCTCGAGTAATATGGCCGTTACCCGTGCCTTGAATACCGTACAAAATTCTCATATAGATCCCACCACCATTACAGCTAATACTGCACAACTTGAACCCATCACTGCACCAATCACCACATCAGCGGGGTAATGCACACCAATAATCACTCTTGAAGCCGCAACCCCTGATGCCCACATTAGCCACAGCACTGCAAATTCTGGAAAATAGATAGTCAAAATCGTCGCTACCACGAATGCCCCTGCACTATGCCCCGACGGTAAGCTAAATTGGTCGCTCGGCACTAAATAAGCACCTTGCACTAAACAGTCGCAGGGTCTAACCCGCGCGATGCGCTTTTTAGCTAAAAAGTAAATAGGCCGCTCAATGGCAAAGCCCACCAATATACTCATCGCCAGTTGTTGAAAGTGCAGCTGCTCGGTGAACCACCAAAAACCAAGAAACAACACCACGTAAAGTCCGCCATCGCCGCTTTTCGAAAACCCGAGCGCTGATCTTCTAAGCCAAATTGGCGAAGCGTCATTGAATACACTTAAAAACAGCTGTTCATCCACTTTAGCCAATTTAGTAAGTATGTTGTTTGCCATGGTGAGCTCCTTGTCATACTTTGCGTCTAATTTTTATACTCATCTCAGCTTAGGCGCTAAAAATAACAATTAGGTGACGCTTTTGAGACACTAATGTTGCGATGGCGAAATTCCTTTGATTTAAACCAATAATCCGCTATTAAGTCGTTGTTATTGAGTTGTATCAGGGTATACTGAGTACTAAACAGACAGTCTCTTTAGAGGATGAAAAAATGGATTACAGCACTTCTGATTTATGCGACCACTTTGCAGATGTGGTTGATGTGCTCGAACCAATGTTTATCAATTTTGGTGGACGCCCAAGCTTTAGTGGTCGAGTAAAAACCGTTAAATGCTTTGAAAATAACGAGCTGATCCGCGAAATTTTATCAACCGATGGCACCGATAGCGTGTTATTGATTGATGGCGGTGGTTCTACCCGACGCGCCCTTATTGATATTGAGCTGGCTGAAATCGCATTAGAAAACAACTGGCAAGGAATTATCGTTTACGGTGCCATTCGTCATGTTGATGAACTCGAAGAGCTAGACTTAGGCATTCAAGCAATTGCCTCTATTCCTGTTGCTGCCGATAGCGAAGGCGCAGGTGAAGATGGCATTGGCGTTAACTTCGCAGGCGTTTCTTTCTTTGATGACGACTTTGTTTACGCTGATAGCACCGGTATTATATTATCTGCTGAAGAATTAGAGTTAGAAATAATAGAAGACTAATCTCGGTGACAAACTACCTTAAAATTTATGATGAAGCGGCGGTAAAGCACTTATGTGCTCGCCGCGCTAACGAACTCAAAGCTTGGCAAGCCCTTGCCCTTCTCGACACTCAAGTTAACGCCCCACAAGCACTGATCGATGCAAAACACTTCGGTATTCGCTATGTTTTAGTTGGCGTATGTGAAGATATTGGCCCTCGCGCTAACTTAGGTAACGGTGGCTCAGGGCAAGCGTGGCAGGCGTTTTTAAAACGCTTTTTAAACCAAACGCATAACCAATTTTTAAATCACGAGCGTGTGTTGCTACTCGGCGAAGTTGCCCTTGATGACTTAAACCAACAAGCTGCTGACCTTGATAATAAAAACGACGCTGACTTAGGCAAACTACGTGAATTATGCGCTGATATAGATACCCGCGTTGAGCAAGTGCTTGCGATGATTTTTGCAGCTGGCCTTGAGCCAATTGTAATCGGTGGCGGCCATAACAACTGCTTAGGTATTTTACGCGCCCTTAGTAAGCAACATGGCAAACCAGTCAACGCTATCAACTTAGACCCTCATGCTGACTTCAGAGAGTGTGAAGGTCGCCATAGCGGTAATGGTTTTAGATATGCCTACAGTGAAAACCACCTTGCTGACTACCATGTGATGGGTTTACACGAATTTAAAAATAACCAAGCGATTATGGATGCCCTGACAAGCGCAAACTTCACGTTTGATAGTTACCAAGACATTCAAGTACGTCGCAAAGTTGATTTATCTTCAGCGTGTAAACACGCATTAGCACAGTTCGATAATGCACCGCTTGGAGTCGAAGTCGACCTAGACAGCATTTCGTTAATGCCGGTTAGTGCATACACTAACTGTGGCTTTAGTGTAAGTGATGCAGAACATTTTGTGCATTTAGCAGCTAGCCAAACAACAGCTCGCTACCTTCACTTATGCGAAGGCGCCCCGTCGCAACACCCGGTTAGTTTAGAAGCAGGCATGAACGACGCTGGCCAAATAATCACCGCCCTTGTGAATGCGTATTTACAGGCGAGAGAGGCAAGTTAGAAAGTTAGAAAGTTAGAAAGTTAGAAAGTTAGAAAGTTAGAAAGTTAGAAAGTTAGAAAGTTAGAAAGTTAGAAACTCTAAAATACCTAGTATCTAAGTCAAGGAGCTCGCCAACTTTACTCTTGAGACTCGCTAACTTTCCCCCTGAAAGCTGAAAGCTCTAACTTTACTCTTTCCCCTAGTAACTTGCTAACTTTCCCCCTGATGCTCTAACCGCCACTGTTTTAACCACGACATCATGCCTACGCTGCTAAGCGGGTAATTAAAGTAATAACCCTGGGCGGCGTAGGTATTCAACGACTTAACAAATTTAAGTTGCTCTAGGGTTTCGACCCCTTCACAAATCACCTTGGCATTATTTTGATTATGCATATCCACCATGCCAGAAACTAGGCTACGAACTTGGCTTTGATGGGCAAAATCAGCGGTTAGCGATGCAGCTACTTTAATATACTCAACATTAAGATTAGGCAGCTTTGCGAGCCAAATTGGCGTGTCGCCAAAGCCATCAATACACAGCTTAATACCAATGCTATTTAGCCTTGCGACCATGGCTTTACCTTGGTCGTCTAGGCTCATAAATAGATCGAGCGGGCATTCAATGATTAAATCACCCGGCTCTAAACGGTGTTCAGTCATAATGCGGTCAACAAATTCAATGAACTCTTCGTGCAGCATTTCTGGGCCAAACACGTTAATACTGAGTGGTAGTTCAATGCCTTCCATACGCAGTGCCATAGCAAGCTCTGCAGCACGTTCAATAACATACGCTGCTACAGGGTAACTTAGGCCAGCGACACGAATATCATCAATAAATTTGTTAGCCGAAAGAATGCCTTGTTTTGGATGCTGCCAACGTAGCAGCAATTCTAAAAACTCAATTTGCTCGTCGCTATTACGAATAACCGGCTGAAAATAAAGTTCAAGTTCGCTGGCAAAATCTAAGTGAGCTAATTCGCGTAGACGTGCTTGTTGCTCTAGTTGCTCAATCATCATTTGTGGGTGATAAGGCACAATTTCTCGCTCAGGGTTTGAATCAAGGGCAAGGTTGGCAAATGAAATTAAGTTTTCGAAGCTGTATTCTGGTTCGTCACAGTTCACGTAACTGGCACGCACTTTAACTTCAATTGTACAATTAGCAACATTAAATGGCTTTAATGTGACTTGCCTAATTTGACTGATCAGCTGCTCATGAAGATGTTTTTGCTCTTCGAGTGAGCAAATAAACGCAAAGTTTAAGCCCCCCAAATGCGCTAATTTTTCAGCATGTGCGGTGTTACCTGTCATACTCAGCACAGCATCAACACTGAGCTGCTGTTTAATACGCGTAGCCGATTGCGCTAATAATAAATCACCAAAGTCACGACCAATATGCTGGTTAACATCGTTAAAACCTTCAAGGCGGACCATCACTAATGCACAGTTTGTTGAGTGCTCTTCAGTCCATGCAACAAAGCTATTTCTGAGTGCATTACGGTCTGGTAAACCAGTCAGTGGAGCAGCATCTAAATCATCGTTATGGAGCGGTTCTACTTCAACCTGCTCATCTTCTTCAGGCTCTTCGTAATTAAAAAAGCCTGAAATAGATAAAATAACTACCGAGAAAACAAGCCAATATAAGGCTGTGTCGAGTAATAGGTGGGCAGAGTATAAAACCGCGAACGAAATTGCGGCAGAGACACTCAATATTATGGCAAGCCAATTAGTGGTGCGAAATGCTTGCCATAAATGAAAACATAAAGCTAAAGCAAGTAAGATCACCAGCCAAGGTAATCCTAAGCTTAAAATAGCTAAACCTAGTACGCCATTAACGACTAGGCTTAGTCTTAAAATAGGGTTTTGGGTTACGCATAGGGCACAGATCATTGCCATAAAAACGCTACCAGCTAAAAACACTGGCACTACATCACTTGTTAAATTTACGAGTTGCGTGCTACTACTCGCTAAACTAAAAATCAATGACATGTAATCCAAACTGCGTAATAAAACTTATCTAACTAAGTCTACCCAAAATCCACAGATTTAACAGTTTATTTACGCCGAATTGGTAACTTAATTGTGCTGGGTGGGATATTTGCCAATGAGCAATATCAGCACGAGCCCCCACTTTTAACACACCACGATCGTCAAGACCTAACGCACCCGCGGCGTTTCGTGTTACGCCAGCTAATGCTTGCTCTGGTGTCATACGGAAAATAGTGCACGCCATATTCATCATTAAGTGCAATGAACATAATGGTGAAGTTCCAGGGTTGAAGTCAGTTGAAATGGCGATCGGAACTTGGTACTGCTGCAGTAGTTCGATTGGCGGATACTTTGTTTCGCGTAAAAAGTAAAATGCACCAGGCAACAATACCGCTGCAGTGCCCGCTTTGGCCATTGCTTGAATGCCAGCTTCATCTAAGTGTTCAATATGATCTGCCGATAAGCCATTAAATTCTGCAACAAGCTCTGCACCATGTTGATTAGATAACTGCTCAGCATGCAACTTAACTGGTAAGTTGTGCTTTTTAGCCGCTTCAAAAACGCGACGAGTTTGCTCATTGCTAAAGCCTACGTTCTCACAAAATGCATCAACCGCATCAGCTAAATCAGCTTCTACAACACGGTCAAGCATCTCACCGCAAACAAGCTCTATGTATTCATCACTACGGCCTTTATATTCAGGCGGTAATGCATGAGCACCTAAAAACGTGGTTTTAACATCAACCGGGTGGTTCTCACCGAGTAAACGAGCCACTTCGAGTAGTTTAATTTCGTTTTCGCAATCAAGACCATAGCCAGATTTAACCTCTACCGTCGTCACGCCTTCTGCGTATAACGCATTTAAGCGCTCTTTAGCACTAACAAACAGTGTTTCGTGGTCGGCTTCGCGAGTTGCGCGTACGGTGCTTGCAATACCGCCACCGTTTGCAGCGATTTGTTCGTAGCTAACACCTTGCAAACGCTGCTCGAACTCTTCTGCGCGGCTACCGGCAAACACTAAGTGAGTGTGACAATCAATCAACCCAGGTGTTAACCACTGCCCTTTTGCAGATACAGTTGGCGTTGCTAACGCGTCAAATTTAGGTAAATCGTTTTGTGCACCTAACCAGGCAATTTTGCCATCTTTAACGGCAATCGCTGCATTTTCAATGGCGCCGTAGGGTGCATCAACAGCAGGATCCATTGTGGCGATATTGGCATCTGTGATCAGTAAATCCCAGAGCGCTTGATCATTGTTGGTTGTGTGCATTTTTCACCTATCTTGATGCTTGCTAAAGGCTCAGTATGAGCCTAAATTTAAATTTGCTTAAAGTTTATCAACTCACCTTGTATATACAAGGGAATTATGTCACCTTCAAACATACTATTTACTTACTACATATACATCCCAAAATGAGTGTCCCTAAGTTTGCGCAAATTAAAGAGTTTATTCTGAAAAACATTCAATCGGGAGAATGGCAAGAAAACGACCGTGTCCCTTCAGAAAACGCACTCACCAGTCAATTTCAAGTTAGCCGTATGACGGCTAGGCGTGCACTCAGTGAGTTAACCGATGCCGGTATCTTAACCCGCAGCCAAGGCCAAGGTACTTTTGTTGCCAGCTTCAAATCACAATCTTCGTTACTAGAAATCAAAAACATTGCCGATGAAGTTAAAGCGCGAAACAGCAATTATAGTTGTACGATTTTAGTGATGGAATCAATCAGCGCTATTGCCCCCATCGCGATTGCTTTGGGTGTCGAGGTCGACAGCCATGTCTATCGAAGTGTGATTGTGCACAATGAAAACGAGCAACCTCTGCAAGTTGAAGAGCGCTTTGTGAACCCCGCTCTTGCTAAAGACTACTTACAACAAGATTTTCACAGCCTGACACCCCACGAATACTTATCGAAAAACGCTCCGCTCACCGAGGCTCGCCACACGGTCGAAGCGATTATGCCCAATCAAGAAATGTGTGAATGGCTAAACCTTTACAACGAAGAGCCATGCTTACAAGTGATCCGCCGAACCTGGTCATCGCAAGGTATTGTTAGTTTTGCGCGCTTAGTCTCACCGGGCAGTAAATACCGACTAGGCGGCCACCTAACTTTTAAAAAATAGCTAAATAGGCGCTTGATAACGAAAATTCAGTGACTCAATCGCCGAGCCATCAATGATACGCTCGCCTTTATCATGGCTAGTAAATGTCGGTGGCTGATTGCCTTTCTCAGTGCATTTTTGTTGGTAGTAATCCGTTTTTGTTGGATGCGCTGGATTGACCACATTATAAATGCTGCTCGCGCTTGACCAGTTTTCAATTACAGAAAAAATCGCCGTTATCACATCTTGCTGCTGTACCATGTTTACCACTTGCTGACTTGAGCTAGACAGCTCTTTACCTGCAACAAACTTACCTGGGTCGCGCCCAGGGCCAACAAGGCCCGCTAAACGCAATACTTTACCACCGGCATTTAGCACTAACTGCTCAGCATCAAATAGCAGTTGCTGGCGCGCTGATTGGCAATTAATTACTGCACTTTCGTCATAATGACCATTGTCAGTTGGGTAAACACCCGTCGAAGAACATAAAATAAAGCCTTTACAATTTAGTTGCTTAGCAAGCTCAAGTCCTGCTTGCAAAGTGGCTAAATAATTACTTTCTGAGCTGCGACTACGCGGTGGAATTGCACACACCCACCATGCATCTTCAAGTGAAACATCGTGCTTAAGCACTGTACCTTCAAGCGCAAACTGGCGCTGAAAGTCATGTTCGTGTTCGCTACTACGGTGTGTTCCCTGCACTTGCCATGCTAATTCTTTTGCCTCAACACAAAGCGCACTACCAAGCCAACCTGCACCTAAAACAACCAGTTTACAATTTTCAGAACTCATTTATTCAACTACCTCTTAGAATTTATTATTAACGTTCGCTTAACGGTGTAGCGATTTGGGTGCAAATATGATTAGATAGATAACTCTACCCGATAATAAAAACACGTGCATCTATGTTAAATAACCTCTCTTTACGTAAAAAAATATTACTACTCATCGGCGGGACGATAAGTGTACTACTGATCATCGCGTCTAGTTTTTTTGTTAGCCATATTGCTGACCTATCGCGCCAAGCTATTCAACGCGAAGCCGACAGCTATTTACAGAGTGAACGACTTTCAATGCAAGGTTACTTTGCCAAATACGGTAAAGTGGTTCAAACCTTCATTACAAATCCGCATTTAGTGAATTGGTTCGACAATTGGACTGAACGTGACCAAAGCCTTGATAACCAACCTGGATACGACAGCGTTAATCAAGATTTTGTGCGTATCAGTGGCAACGATGACAACATCTTATCTGCCTTCTTTGCATCTGCAACAACAGGTGAGTACTTTAAAGAAAACGAGCGAACCACTCATTATAACGGCCAACCTTACTACGCTTACAAACGTGGTTGGTGGAAAGATGCTTTAAAGATTAACAAACTCTATGTAGGCCCCATTTCTGTAGATTTAACCACAGGTAATGCCTCTGCAGTTGTACAACAGCCTGTTTATAACAAACAAAATAAACTTGTTGGTTTTGGTGGTGTTGATTTACAGCTAAACAACATCAACGACATGGTTGAAGAAATTCGCTTTAATGGCCAAGGCTTTGGTTTCTTACTTGATGGCAATCAAAAGGTTGTGCACTTATCTAAGCGCACTGGCCACAAGCTATCTGTGACTGACGAAGGTCCGAATGGCAAAGAAGGCTTAGATGCCCTCGAAAAACAATTTAGCGACACATCAGGCTTTAGCGAATTAAACCGCGCGATGAAAAGCCAAAAAGATGGCAGCAGCTTTGTTACTTTCAAAGGTGAGCAATATTACGTTGTATATAACCGCCTTGAGCTAGAAACCCCTTATCTTGATTGGTACGTGGGTATTTTAATTCCGACCAGCATGATTGATGAACCAGTAAATGATGCAGTGATGACAACCACAACCTCTGTGATCATCATTCTTGCGATTATCATAGCGATGATCTTCTGGGCCACGCAAATGATCACCAAGCCGCTGACTAAGCTAACTTACATCATGCGTGATATCGCATCAGGTGATGGCGATTTAACACAAAAAATCGAAATCAAGAGTAATGATGAAGTGGGTCAACTTGCTCATCACATGAATACCTTCATCGATAAACTTCGTGCAATGATGCTTAATACTGCTGCGCAGGCTGAGCAACTAAGCCAAGCTGCGAGCCAGTTAAAAATTGTATCGCAAAAAACCAACGATGAAATTCAGCAAGAAAAGCAACAAGTTGATAGTGTAAGTGCGGCAGTAACCGAAATGGCGTCTACTGTAATGGAAATCTCGCGTAATGCCCAGCACACCAATAATGCCGCTGAAGAAGTGCAAACCATTACCGTTGATGGTACAAAACGTTCTACTCAAGCTCAGTCAGTCATGACCGCCCTTGCAAGCCATATTGGTGAAGCATCTAAAGTGGTTGCGGGTCTTGAGCAAGAAAGTGGCAATATCGGTGCGGTAGTTGATGTAATCAACTCAATTGCTGAGCAAACTAACTTACTAGCACTGAATGCGGCAATTGAAGCAGCCCGTGCTGGTGAGCAAGGTCGCGGCTTCGCAGTTGTTGCTGATGAAGTTCGTTCACTGGCAAGCAGAACGCAAGAATCTACTGATGATATTCGCAATATGGTCAGCCGCTTACAGCAAATTGCCCAGCAAGCATCGACTATGATGCAACAAGGTCAAGAGCGTGCTGAAGGCTCAGTAGAGCAAACACAAATTGTATTGCAAGCTCTACAAGATATCGCCCAATCTGTGACAAATGTGCAAGATCAAAGTCATCAAATTGCGACGTCGACAGAGCAGCAAACTGTGGTTGCAGAAGATATCAACAATAGCTTGGCAGCAATTAATCACTTAGTGAATAGCACTGCAGATCATGCCCATGAATTGGCGGATGAAGCACGTGATTTGAATGAATTGGCAGCCGCTTTAAATAAGACGGTGAATCAATTTAAGTTATAAAGGTAAATTGCTGAAGTAGTTAAAAACCCGATGTCACCTGAAGATGACATCGGGTTTTTATCGTCAGCCTTCCCTGTTAGTCGTGGCGCAACCGCTTTCGCGTGTTCCATAAATTCGTGCCACTGTTGCTTGTTCCATAAAGCAACTCCTTTGTCGGTCAATCCTTGTGTTGGTTGCGTTTGTACTTGTTCCATATAGTCTCCTCCTTACGCTAGCTTCATCCTGTTTGGCTCCTGCCTAAGCTTATTCCTTGCTATCATCTCCATTCGCTTTATCCATAAAGCGTTGCCATTGTGCGCTACTCCATAACGCCTTGTTACTTCCTTGTTGTCCTTTGTGCGTAGTTACATTATCCATACTGTAAACTCCTTGCGGTTTATCGTCCGTTACTCCTACAGCAACTCCTTGCTGTGCTCCATTAGCCATCCTTGTAGATTAATGCGGTGATTATCGCTTAGCGATGATATACACAGCATGAATCAAACCTGGAATGTACCCTAATAAGGTCAAAAGAATATTAATCCAGAACTGCGCACCTAAACCTACCTGTAAAAATACGCCAAGAGGTGGAATTAAAACCGATAAAATAATACGTATTAAATCCATGACTCACTCCTTGAAAAAGATAAGCCCAGCCAAAGCTGGGCTATATAGGGCTTGCTATTATTCAGCAACAATCGTTAATTCATCGATTACTTTGCGAACATCTTCAGCATTTTCAGCAATGCTCACTGCTAGTTGCTTTTCTGCATCAGACTCAACAGTACCATTAAGTGTTACTACACCCATGTCAGTATCAACATCGATGTCTGTACCACCTACTTCTGAGTTAAATAAATAACGTGTTGTGATTACAGTACTGATTTTAGCGTCGGTTAAGTCGCTTTCTGCTGAATCATCTTTGTCTGATTTCATGTGCTTAGCTTTCATGTTTTTAACAACAGTTAGTTCGTTATCAACAGAGCTAACACCGTCTAGGCTAAGAACTAGCTCTTCAGCAAGCTCTTTGTCTAATTCGCTATCAACTTTACCTGTAAGTACAACCTTGCCATTCGTTACATCAGTGTTGATGTCAAAGTTGTTAAGGTTTGTGTTCATAAGAAGCACAGTTTCTGCCTTACCATCAATCCAAGCATCTTTACTTTCATTTTCCCAGTTGCTGGCCTGAGCTGACATGCTAGTTGCACCAATTACTAAAGCGGCAATCATTGATTTGTTAAAAGTATTCATAATCTTCTCCTTTTGATTTAAGACACTTTAACTAATGCGACTATGATGCCAACTATTTATTCTTTATTTATCATAAAGTTAAATACTTATTCAGCGACCATTTATATTCATTTAGGTAAAGATTTACAAGCTGCTCGGTAAGAAGTTCACGATGTTGCAAAAATGGCCACTTAGTTGCTGATTTTATTAATCTGTGGTTAATTTAACGAAGTTGTTTATTAGCACAAAAACACAAGCTGTTGATTTATATAAAAATAAACTTTGGCCTAAGCTTTGCTAAGTAATTAATAACTAAAAAATCACCTTTAAAATCACAACAGGGAACTACCATGACCGTTAAACTTGAAGATCGCCCAATCGATCAAGTAAGAGAAGAAGTCATTGATCAACTCATTTATAACTACAGTCATGCTGTTATTTCAGCCGAAGCATTTGAACGCCGACTAGACCAGGCAATGGCAGCCACCAGCAACGAAGTATTGGTTGAACTGGTTGCTGATTTAGATCTGAAGGCGGATATTGATTACAAATCGCATAAGCATGCGCAATTTAAACCTCACTATAGCCACAGCAGCGACAACGAGAGCCTGCAGCTTAGGAGTATTTTGGGTTCAAATGAGCGCAGCGGCCAATGGGTAGTTCCAAAAGAAATTCACCTAACAAACTGCCTAGGTTCAATCGAACTCGACTTTAGCGAAGCAATTTTCCAACATCAGCACGTCACCATTTACGTGAACTGTATTTTAGGTAACGACGAAATCTACGTACCAGAACATGTTAATGTGGTATCTAAATTGTTTAGCGTAATTGGCAGTGTAGAGAATAAATCTGTAGCCTTAAATAAAGGCCAAGGCCCAACCATCACTATTGAAGGTAATGTATGGCTAGGCTCAGTCGAGATTTCAGTTAAACGTACCATGAAAGAAAAGTTCATCAGCTTTGCCAACAGCCTAAAAGCCAGTTGGAAAGAAATGAATAAAGTGCAGTAAAGGTGCGAGTTGCGAGTTGCGAGTTGCGAGTTGCGAGTTGCTAGGTGCTAGGTGCTAGGTGCTAGGTGCTAGGTGCTAGGTGCTAGGTGCTAGTTATCGTAGCCGCAGTTTTACATCGCGCAATATAATAAGATAACGCGCGAAATAAATTTCACGCCTACATCACCGTAGGCGTCACGCTTGCTTGGCGCGTCTTACATACAACGCTATTCCATCAATCAATGCCTGACCAACAAACAACATAATTCTGCTGAAAGCTGATGACTCACTAAACTTCACACCTACATCAAAGACATTTAATCGCACAAAGAGGATATGAGGCGCTTCGCTTTAGAGATAACAAAAATATTATTATCACTTCCTCATTCTTTTCTCATTCACTTCTCTTTGTGAATATATTTTCGCGCGAAATAAATTTCACGCCTACACCGTAGGCGTCACGCTTGCTTGGCGCGTCTTACATACAACACAATTCCATCAATCAATGCCTGACCAACAAACAACACAATTCGGCTCAAAACTGAAAGCTGACAGCTGACAGCTGATGACTCTAGCTACAAGTCATTATTCCTCTCACTCGGGATATCACTAAAATACTCTACAAACTCAACTTCAAAACCTGCGGGGTCGATGAAATATACATTTTTACGATATGGGTTTTCAGGGCCATGTTTATCAATTTCATAACCAGCCGAAACAAGACGCTCAACTACGGCATTAATATCGTTTGTCACATAAGCAAAATGGGCAAGGCCTACTTGGTGGCCTGCTAAATCACGGTTTTCAGCTTCACCGTTATCACTCAGTGCAAGATATTGGTAATCATCACCAAAGTGCAGCCACTTGCGCGGTTTGCCAGACCATTTGCTGTCGCCTTGACTACGCACACGCCAGTGCGGGAATGCCGCTTTATAAAAGTGCAGCATGGCATCAACATTACTAACAACAAGGTTTACGTGCTCTAAATACATGGTAGTTTTCCTTTTTATTTTTAAACTGCCACCAAGATAAAACCTCAAGTTAAGTTTAGGTAAAGTACTTTTTCAAATAAAAAAGCCCCACTAAAGTGAGGCTTTTAAAAAATGATTCGTTATTTATGAATTAACTACCAGCAACCTGCATTTGTTCAATCAATACAGAGCCTGTTTGAATACCGCCACGGCGCTCGATGTCTCCACCTAAGCCAACAACGGCCTTAAACATATCTTTTAAGTTACCAGCAATCGTGATTTCACTTACTGGGTATTGGATTTCGCCATTCTCAACCCAAAAACCCGCCGCACCACGTGAGTAATCACCCGTTACCGTGTTCACACCTTGACCCATAAGTTCAGTTACTAATAAGCCTGTGCCCATGGTTTTTAAAAGTGCTTTTAGATCAGCATGGGTTTGTTCAACTAGCCAGTTATGAATACCACCAGCATGACCCGTTGGTGCCATAGACAGTTTGCGTGCTGCATAGCTTGCTAATAGGTAAGTTTGTAGCTCACCGCCTTGAATAATTTCACGATCTACGGTTTTTAAACCTTCAGCATCAAACGGCGAAGACGCTAAACCCTTTAATAAATGTGGGCGCTCAGAGATATTCACACAATCGCTAAATACTTTTGTACCTAAGCTATCAAGCAAGAAGCTCGACTTACGATAAAGCGCGCCGCCACCAATCGCTGACACTAAATGGCCGAATAATGAGTTAGCAATATCTGCTCTAAAGATCACTGGCACTTTCATGGTACCGAGCTTTTGGCTGTTAAGCTTAGCCAGGGTTTCGGTTGCCGCTTCGAGGCCTACTTTCGTAGCGTCATTTAAGTCATCTTTATGGCGCGCGATGGTATAAGCCGAGTCGCGCTGCATTTGCTCGCCTTCTTTACCAATCACCATCGTACTAATGCTATGACGCGTACGCGGGTAACCTGCAATCATGCCATGGCTGTTACCATAAACACGTAAACCTTGGTGAGATGAAAAACTCGCACCATCTGAATTAACAATGCGCTCATCGGCATTCAGCGCCGCTTGTTCTGCTTGATGACAAAACTCCACACCTTGCTCAGGGCTAACTTCCCACGGGTGGTATAAATCTAAATCTTGCGGTGCAAATTCAAGTAACTCTTTATCGGCGATACCATTAAATGGGTCGTCAGAAGTGAACTTTGCAATATCAATGGCTTTTTCGACCACTGTACGTAATGTTTTAGGGTTTAAATCGGCTGTTGAAGCAGAGCCTTTGTTGTTACCCACATAAACACTGATACCTAAGCCACCGTCTTGGTTAAACTCTATTGTTTCAACTTCGCCCATGCGCGTGCTAACAGACAAACCTGACGTGCTCGACATCGCCGCTTCTGCTGCTGTTGCACCCAATTTTTTTGCATGCTCCAGTACTTCGCTTACAGCGTCTTTCACTTCAGAAATGTGTTGATAAATAGGATCTTTCATCTTGTGTGTCCTAGGTTCTGATATTTTTTATAGTGTAACGAATGCTAACACACTGCGAGACCTGCATCAGCTAATATTAATCATTAACTAAATGGCGTATAATAGCGAATAGTTAAGTTTACTGAATGAGCATCCTTATGGCGAAGAAGAAAAAGCCACTTATCGAAGAAGAAATTATTTACGTATCAAAAAGCGAATTAAAACGTGAAGCCATGCAATATCATGGTCTGGGTGCTGAAATTGCAAAAATGCCGAAAAAGCAGCGCGATCGTTTACCGCTTAATCACGATTTAAAAGAAGCCCTTGTTGTTTCTGATAAAGTAAGTGATAAGAGCGATGCTTACCGTCGTAACTTAAACTACATCGCAAAAGTATTACGTACCACAGAAAACGTTGATGAAATCCAAGCGATGATCGACATCATGCTTAACAAAAACAATCAAGCCGACGTTTTGATGAACAAAATCGAAACCCTGCGCGATGATTTGATTAAACAAGGTGACGACCTGATCAATTCAACAATTGATCAATACCCGTCTCTTGAGCGCCAAAAAATGCGCCAATTAGTGCGCAGCGCCGCAAAAGAAGTAAAAGCAGAAAAGCCAGCCAAGAATTACAAAGAGTTATTCCAGTATCTAAAAGATGCGATTATGCTTTGATTTCCTTCGCGCGAAATAAATTTCACGCCTACATCACCGTAGGCGTCCCCCTTGCTTGGCGCGCCTTGAACATCACACAATACTCAACTATCGCGCGAAATAAATTTCACGCCTACAACCAAATACAATTCCAAAACGGGTAATCGCCAACGTGCTTAACTAATTTTGCGCGTAGAGGGTTTGCAACTACATATCGAGCTTGTTGTATTAGGTCGTTTTCATCTCTGATTTGATGATCATAAAAATTACTTTGCCAGACTACGACTTTGCGTCCCTTTCTCTTGCGAATAGACATAGTCACCATGCTTTTATACAGCTTAATTACTGCTGATAAGTTTTGCTGAGGGCGAAGTTGAAATATCCAATGTAAATGGTCAGGCATGAGGACAAAGCAGATTGTCTCTACTTTATCTTCTAAATAGTATATTGCTTTGGCAGCATCAACTGCATATAAGTAGTTGGCAAATATAGGTACTCGATTCTCACAACAAAGAGTTACTGAATAATAGCAATTTGAATGTGAGTTACGCCCTTTAAGTCTCTTCCTTGACGAAAACATAAACCTATCAATCCTGAAGGTAAAACCTGATCTTAGAACTTAAAAACACACCTAGCCAATTTACACCAAAAATGTTTGAACCTCGCAATACAAAAACATCGCGCGAAATAAATTTCATGCCTACATCACCGTAGGCGTCAGCTTGCTTGGTGCGTCTTGAACACCACACAACACACAACCATCGCGCGAAATAAATTTCACGCCTACCTCTAACGTAGGCGTCACGCTTGCTTGGCGCGTCTTAAACATCACACAACACACAACCACCGCGCGAAATAAATTTCACGCCGACATCAAACGTAGGCGTCACGCTTGCTTGGCGCGTTTTAAACATCACGCAATACTCGACCATCGCGCGAAATAGATTTCACGCCTACATCAAGCCGTAGGTGTCACGCTTGCTTGGCGCGCCTTAAACACCACACAACACGCAACTAACGCGCGAAATAAATTTCACGCCTACATCAAACCGTAGGCGTCACGCTTGCTTGGCGCGTTTTAAACATCACGCAATACTCGACCATCGCGCGAAATAGATTTCACGCCTACATCAAACCGTAGGCGTCACGCTTGCTTGGCGCGTCTTAAACATCACACAACACACAACTATCGCGCGAAATAAATTGCACGTCTACATCAAATGTCGGCTGAAAGCTTACGGCTCTCCAAACAAAAAAGGCTCTGAGCGTTCACTCAGAGCCTTTTTTAAAATCGATAATCAATTACCAGATTTTTACGCGATCTTCTGGTTTGATATACATCTTGTCGCCCTCTTTCACATCAAATGCCTGATAGAATTCTGGCATATTTGAAAGAATACCGATTACACGGTAGTGGCTTGGTGAATGAGGGTCTGTCATTAGGCGGTTACGTAACTCTTCGTCACGATATTTACGACGCCAAATTTGCGACCAACCCATGAAGAAACGCTGATCACCTGTGTAACCATCAATGATTGGCGCTTTTTCATCACCAAGTGATAACTGGTATGCAGTATAAGCAACTGTTAAGCCGCCTAAGTCACCAATGTTCTCACCTAATGTAAGCTGACCATTAACGCTTGCATCTTCAAATGGTTTGTACTCGTTATACTGAGCAACTAGCTGACCTGTGCGCTCTTCAAACTGTTTAAGGTCTGATTCGCTCCACCAGTTACGTAAGTTACCATCACCATCGTACTTCGCACCTTGGTCATCAAAGCCGTGACCTAATTCGTGGCCGATTACCGCACCGATTGCACCGTAGTTAACAGCGTCATCAGCTTCTAGGTTGAAGAATGGCGGTTGTAAGATAGCCGCTGGGAATACAATTTCGTTGTTCACAGGGTTGTAGTAAGCGTTTACTGTTTGTGGTGTCATGTGCCACTCAGAACGGTCAACTGGCTTACCTAGTTTTGCAGTCATATCTGCATATTCCCACTCGCTGTGGCGAATGTAGTTACCCACTAAGTCATCACCTTTAACTTCAAGTGAAGAATAGTCTTTCCATTTATCTGGGTAACCAATTTTTGGTGTGAACTTATCAAGCTTTTCTTTAGCAGCAATTTTTGTTTCTGGGCTCATCCACTCAAGGCTTTCAATCGCAACTGCATAACCTTTGATTACGTTATCAACTAACTCTTCCATGCGCGCTTTCGCTTCAGGCGGGAAGTTTTCTTTAACGTATACTTTACCTAGAATTTCGCCTAATACACCGTTTGATGCATCAACCGCTTTTTTCCAAAGTGGAGATTGCTCTGTTACACCGCGAAGTGTTGTGCTGTAAAAATTAAAGTTAAGGTCTACTAACTCTTTATCTAATAGGCGAGCATAGTTACTAACAAAGTGGAACTTAAGGTAATTTTGCCACGTTGCTAAGTCTGTATCGTTGTAGATACCAGCAAATTTTTCTAGGTAGCTAGGCTGGCGAATAATTACATCTTCAGTTTTGATACCTGATGCATCAAGGTAAGCTGCAAAGTCAAAGTCGCCAGTAAGTTTGTTAGCATCTGCAACGCTCATCTTATTGTAAGATTTAGTTGCATCACGGCTTTCAACACGGCTCCACTGCGCATCAGCAATGCTTGTTTCAAGATCAATAATTGCTTTAGCCGCAGATTCTGCATCAGCTACACCGGCTTTGCTTAAGATAGCTGTTACGTATGCTTGGTAAGCTTCACGAATTTTTGTGAATTTTTCTTCATCTTTTAGGTAGTAATCGCGATCTGGTAAACCTAAACCTGACTGATAAACATACATCGCGTTTTCGCTAGAATTTTTCGCGTCGTTGTTTACGTACCAACCAAACGGTAAGCTACCGCCTTTAATGCGAAGATCAGCCATTAAAGCAACAAGATCTGACTTGTTCTTAACTGCATCAACGCTTTCTAGCACTGGTGTTAATGGCTTGATACCTGCCGCTTCACGGCCTGCTTCGTCCATGTAGCTGTTGTAGAATGCAGCTAGTTTAGCTTCATCAGAGCCTGGCTTAACGTCTTTATTTGCAGCTGCTTTTTCTAATACTTCTTTCATCGCTTTTTGCGAATCATCGTAAAGCTGAGTGAATGAACCGTAGTTTGATTTATCACCTGGAATTTCTGTTTTCTCTAACCATTCGCCGTTTACGTGATAGTAAAAGTCATCTTGTGCGCGAACAGACTTGTCCATGTTCGCCAATTCAATACCTGAATTTAAAGGAGCTTTTGCTTCAGTTACGGCCGCAGTTGCTGGTGCTTTAGTTTCTTGTTCTTTTTCACCACAACCAACAAGACCGAGGGCTAGTGCAATACTTGCCGCGGTAAGTGTTACTTTTTTCATGGGAGTCCCGTACTAATTATTTTTTGATGTATTTATCGAAAAACTAGCAAACATAATTAATCATTAGTTTTTCGCTTTCACCATAATAAACCGCTCAAGCAAAACAATAAAACCGAATATGTAACAATTCTTATCAAAACAAGATAAGCCGCATTTTTGAGCGATGGGAAGGGGAGGTTAAGTAGTTAGTGGTTAGTGGTTAGTGGTTAGTGGTTAGTGGTTAGTGGTTAGTGGTTAGTGGTTAGTGGTTAGTGG
>NZ_JALNTM010000023.1:0-106633 GCF_023161845.1 Pseudoalteromonas sp. 2CM39R | reverse complement strand
CGATAGCTCAGTTGGTAGAGCAGAGGATTGAAAATCCTCGTGTCCCTGGTTCGATTCCGGGTCGAGGCACCATTTATACAAAGCCTCGCACATGCGGGGCTTTTTTGTTTCTGAATTTAGCTTAGCCATTGTTCGGCATAGAACTACGTTCGATTATAAAATACATCCTTGTATTTTCCCCTTCGGGCCATCTTTCAGATGTTAAAAATTGTTCCTGACAATTTTTTGCCGGGTCGAGGCACCATTAATACAAAGCCTCGCACATGCGGGGCTTTTTTGTTTCTGAATTTAGCTTAGCCATTGTTCGGCATCGAACTACGTTCGATTATAAAATACAAGGATGTATTTTCCCCTTCGCGCCATCTTTCAGATGTTAAAAATTGTTCCTGACAATTCTTTGCCGCTTTAGCTGGTGTAATGCCAACAGCAAACCCTGCCGTCTTTTCTATATCTACTTTTTAAGAGTTTCAATTAATTCTTTGGTTAAAGGTTAGCTTACTCATTTATTTGTGAATATTACGTTAGTGCTTGGCGTATTAAATACACTTATAAACTAATCGCAAGCTATGTAATGTTATGTAAAGTCAATTGAGCAACGTTTGTTAAAGTGATTGAATAACATTCATAAATAGCACTAATCAGGTTTAAACATGATGTGGCAATATAAGCCATCTTTATTAGCAATAAGCATTATAGTGTTGAGCGGTTGTGCGAGTAACTTAAACCAATCGCAGCGCGAACAAACTCCAAATAATTTACCACAGCAGTGGCAACAACAAGCATCAAGTTCTGTATTAAAAGTGGATGATGAATGGTTAACTCAACTACACACGCCATTACTTAATAAATACGTAAAACAAGCGCTTAAAAACAACCAACAACTATTACAAACCAGCTATGATGTCGCTATTACTAAGCAGCAACTAATAGCAACCGGAACAGCTCTTTGGCCTAGTTTAGATTTATCTTCGCGTACTAGCCGCAGTAAAGGTAACCGGCCTGTTAGCTATAATAATGCCAGCTCTGTCAGCTTAAACTTAAATTACGAAGTTGACTTATGGGGTAAGCTGTCAGATTCAAAACGAGAAGCTAACCTTTCATATTTAGCGCAAAAAGCGCGTTTTGAACAAGCTAAACAACAACTCGTTTCAGATGTTGTTCAAGGTTGGTTTGATGTTGTGTCTGCGCAGCAGCTGCTTGATTTATACAAACGCCGTGAAGAAAATGCTAAGCAAAATCTCGATATAATTGAATCGGGTTACCGCCAAGGTATAAACGAAGCGCTCGATGTTTATTTAGCCCGCAATGAGCTAAATAACGAACGCTCACGCATTGCCACTCAAACAGCGAGCCTATCAAGTGCAGCGCGAGTGCTTGAACGCTTACTAGGTGAGTACCCAAAAGGGGCTATTGCAGCAAGTACTGACTTACCGGTTGTTGATACCGAAATTCCAGTTGGTATTCCTTCAGAGCTCATTACTCGAAAGCCTGCATTACTTGCTAGTTGGTACGAGTTATTAGCTAGTGATGCGTCACTGGCTTATGCGCATAAACAGCGCTTTCCGAGTTTAAATTTAACTGCAAGCTTAAGTGATAGTACAGATCGAGTGAGTGATTTGTTTTCTCCTTCAAGCCTCGCATGGTCTTTACTCGGAAGTATTTCGGCACCTATTTTTGAGGGAGGGCGTTTACAAGCCAATGAAGAGATAGCGCGTCTGAATACTCAAAAGCAAGAGCAACAATACTTGCAAACTCTGTACGATGCATTTGCTGATGTAGAAAATGCAATATCGCAGCAGCAGTCTTTAAAAGCGCAGTACACCAGTACCCTTGAAGCAAAAAAAAATGCACTTGCGGCCGAGCAGTTATCGTTTGAGCAATATCAAAGTGGCTTGGTCACTTACACCACAGTATTGGATGCACAAGGGCGCTCGTTCGATGCGCAAAGTTCATTAATACAAATTAAAAACCAATTAATCGCAAATAGAATTAACCTACATGTTGCCCTTGGTGGTGATTTTGAAAAACCGTCAAGCGACTTAAAGAGCAATAACGATGAACACTAAAACAGCTAAAATTATTATTCCAGCCGCGGTTGTTGTTACCGCTCTTTTAATTGTATTTTTTATTAAGAGTAATCCGCCAGAGGCGAGACGCTTTAGTTCAGCACCAAAAGCAGCAATTAGTGTGTCTGTACTTGAGCTTGTGCCTCAAAGTTATCAAGTAATGATAGACAGCTACGGTACGGTAAAACCTCGAACACAAAGCTTACTTGTTGCTCAAGCATCTGGGCAAATAATTGAAGTGAGCGATGAGTTTAGAGAAGGTGGTTTTTTTGAAAAAGGCGACGTGTTATTAAAGCTAGATGATAGAGATCATCAGGCAGAGGTTAAATCTGCTCAAGCTAATTTACTCACAGCAGAGCAAAGCTTATTAGAAGAAAAGGCCCGCGGGCAACAAGCACTAACTGATTGGAAGCGCCTTGGTGGTTCAAGCCAAGCCAGCAGCTTGGTATTACGTGAGCCGCAATTAGCAGCTGCGCAAGCACAAGTGCTATCGGCTCAAGCTGCTCTTGAAAAAGCTGAGCTTGATTTAGAACGGACAAAGGTTACTGCACCTTATGCTGGGCGCATACTGAGTCGTAGTGTCGATTTAGGTCAAGTAGTGAGTAACAATACCCAACTTGCCACTATTTACGCTATTGATAGTGTTGAAATTCGCTTACCAATAAAAAATAAAGACCTTTCGTTTGTTAACCTGCCAGAGCAATACCGTGATGGTGCTAAAAACCAAGCGGGTTCGTTAGTTAAATTTAGTTCTGATTTAGTGGGTGAGCAAACATGGCAAGGCCAACTTGCACGCACTGAAGGCGCTATTGACGAAAACGCGCAGCAACTTTACGTGGTAGCAAAAATAGACGACCCATATAAATCAACCGCCAGTAATCAGTATCCAATTAAAATAGGGCAATACATTAAGGCGCAAATAGCGGGTAAAACAGTGCAAAATACGTTGATCATTCCTAACAGCACAATTTATCAAGGTGCTTATGTTTATGTGGTTGAAGGTGATGTATTAAAGCGTAAAAACGTTACTTTTGCATGGCAAAACGCCAATCAAGCAATGATCAAAACCGGTTTAAAAGCGAACGATAAATTAGTTGTCACGCCGCTAGGTCAAGTAAGCTCAGGCACTAAAGTGAGTATTTTAGGTGCACAGCCAAAAGAAAAAGTACCTAAAAATAAGCGCCCGACTCGTGAGCAGCTAGAGCAAAAAGCAAAAGAGCTTGGTATTAGTGTTGAAGAGTTAATAAAAAATCGTCGCGCGGCCAAGCAAGGAGATAAAGCATGATTGCTTGGTTTACCAAAAACCATGTTGCTGCCAACTTATTGTTAGTAACTTTGTTGTTGTCGGGACTATTTAGTTTATCGAGTAAAATACCACTTGAAGTATTTCCGTCCTTTGAAACCGATATGATAAGCGTAGGTGTTAGCTTGCGTGGTGCAACCCCTGAAGATGTAGAGCAGGGCGTAACTATTCGTATTGAAGAAGCGGTGCAAGACTTAGAGGGAATTAAACAAATATTTAGCCGCTCGTCAGAGGGCTCAGGCTCTGTAACTATTGAGGTTGAAAGCGGTTACGATCCTCGTGAGTTATTAGCTGATATTAAAAGTCGAGTCGATGCGATTAATACATTTCCTGGCGATGCAGAAAAACCGATTGTTGCGCTGGCTGAGCGCAAAAGAGAAGTAATAGCTGTTACTGTATCAAGCGATTATGGCGAAAAAGAAACGCGTGAATATGCCGAAAAAGTGCGAGATCAAATACTGCGTTTGCCTAACGTAACGCAGGTAGAGCTAAGTGGTGTACGAGACTACGAGTTAGCTATTGAAGTTGGCCAAGATACACTTCGCCAATATAGCCTAAGCCTTGCGCAAATATCGAGTGCTATTGCTAATTCAAGTTCTGATATTTCTGCCGGTAACTTAAAAACAGAAGGTGGCGATGTACTAATTAGCTCAAAAGGGCAGGCTTATCGTAAAGATGAATTTGCCAGCATAGTAGTAAAAAACCAAGCCGACGGAACGATTATCCGCTTAGGTGATATTGCTACAATTAAAGACGGTTTTGAAGAAACGCCAGTACGCACCCGTTTTAATGGTAAGCAAGCGGCGTTTATAGACGTTTACCGAATTGGCCCGCAAAGCGCGATAACCGTGGCAGACGATGTTAAAAACTACATTGAAGAACAGCAAGCCACGCTACCACAAGGTTTTAAACTAAGTTATTGGGACGACGATTCAGAGCTAGTTAAAAGCCGTATCGCCACCTTAACCAGTAATGCTTTACAGGGTGGTATTTTAGTACTGGCACTACTCACGCTATTTTTACGCCCAGCAATTGCATTTTGGGTGTTTATTGGTATTCCTGTATCGTTTATGGGCGCATTTATCGCGATGCCAATTTTTGGTGTAACGTTAAATATAATGAGCTTATTCGGCTTTATTTTAGTACTTGGTATTGTAGTAGATGACGCCATAGTAACCGGCGAAAACGTGTATACCCATTTAAAAACGGCAAAATCCGGTGAGCAGGCTGCTATATTGGGTACTCAAGAAGTTGCGACTCCGGTTACCTTTGGTGTACTGACTACCGTTGCTGCCTTTTTACCTTTAGCATTTATTGAAGGGGCGCGCGGCGCCTTATTTGCACAAATTCCGGTAGTGGTTATTCCAGTTTTATTGTTTTCGCTAATTGAATCTAAATTTGTATTACCAGCACATTTAAAATACATAAAACTACGCCACCAAAAAGGTGAACCATCTAAGCTTGAAGCGATTCAACAACGCTTTGCTGATGGCTTTGAAAGTGCAATTTTAAAATATTACCAACCTATATTAAACACTGCTTTACGCCATAAACTAGCAACGGTTAGTTTATTTGTGGGGGTATTTTTTATTATTTTAACCATGATCACCAGTGGTTGGACTAAGTTTATCTTTTTCCCACGAATTCCTAGCGAAACTGTACGAGTCAATCTAACACTGCCAACAGGTACACCGTTTGAAGTAACCAATAAATACGTGATTGATATGTCTGAAAAAGCGCAGCAATTACAAGACAAATATCGCGATCCTAATACAGGCGAAAGCGTTATTTTAAATATATTAGCCACTACTGGCGGACGCGGTGGCGCGTCTAACTCCGGAGCGGTACGCTTTGAGATTACACCTGCTGAGCAGCGTGAGTCAGATATAGGTTCGCGAGAGCTTGCTAGTGAATGGCGCGATTTAATTGGTGTTATTCCTGGCGCTGAAAGCCTAACATTTAGAGCTGAAATTGGCCGAAGTTCAGACCCAATAGACGTTCAACTAAGTGGTACTTCACTAACAATATTGCAAGATGTAGCTGATAATATTAAAAATCGTTTAGCAACGTACCCAACGGTGTTTGATATTGCTGACAGTATGTCTGACGGTAAAGAAGAGTTGCGTATAGAGCTTACGCAACAAGGTTTGGCGCTTGGTTTAAACCGTGTAAATGTGGCAGGACAAGTGCGTAATTCGTTTTTTGGCTCGCAGGTTCAGCGTATTCAACGCGGACGAGACGACGTGCGTGTAATGGTTCGTTTACCTATTGATGAGCGCCGCTCTGTAGCTGATTTACAAAACATACTAATAAGCACTCCCGATGGCGGTTCTGTGCCATTGTCGCACGTGGCAACACTTACGGCAGGACAAAGCCCATCAACCATAAACCGTATTGATCGTTATCGCACACTAAACGTGACGGCTGATATTGAAAAAAACAACACCAACATGACGGTGCTTCAAGCCGACCTAGCACAATATTTAGACGAGTTAATGCAGCAATACCCAGGTGTTGATTACAAACTCGAAGGTGAAGCCAAAGAGCAAAGAGAGTCGTTTGGCTCATTGGCTTGGGCGTTAGTGTTTGTGTTTTTTATAATTTATGCGTTATTGGCCATTCCGTTTAAGTCATACATGCAACCAATTATTGTTATGAGTGTTATTCCATTTGGCATGATTGGCGCAGTAGTAGGGCACTGGATAATGGGTATGGATTTAACAATTATGAGCCTACTAGGTATGCTTGCGTTAATAGGGGTTGTAGTGAACGATTCGCTTGTATTAGTGGATTTCATTAATAAAAAACGCAGCGAAGGTGGCGATTTAATAGAGGCAGTTAAACTTGCTGGCGCATCGCGCTTTCGCCCAGTTATGCTCACCAGTTTAACCACTTTTATAGGTTTAATGCCGCTGCTGTTTGAAAAGGCGACTCAGGCGCAGTTTTTAATACCTATGGCAGTAAGCTTAGGATTTGGGATTATATTTGCGACTTTTATAACCTTATTACTTGTTCCCGTTAACTATATGCTGATGGAGCGCTTTCAAGGTTGGTTTAAGTAGTGTTAGGCATTAAAAAGACAAAGGGATAGGTGTTAGAAATAAGTTTAATATCGGGCTGTGGAAACGCAGTTCGATATATTTAAAGACGAAAGATAGGGAATATTTAGTTATAAAGAAATGCTTGATAACCTAAGCTATAAAGGAAGGTGTTCCCCGAGAATGCGGTGCCCGGTGTCAGTCCTGAAACCTTGAGGTTTCAGGGCGGAAATCTGCGGTTTACCGTAGGCTTCTCGGTACATGCCGAGCTTGCACAATAGTAAACGAACAAAAATCCTGGTATAAAATTTATCGGCTCAGGGACTTAACCAAGCTCCTGCACCCCAGGGAACAAATTTAGTATATAAGACATATTCCAATCCTTAAACCCCAATCGTAAAAAATTAAACTGTTCGCTCAGTTTTCCTGCAAATTTAATCTTGTATTTACTTTTAAGATTGCTTTTTGAACTCAATTTGCTTTTCAATCGCTTGCTTTTGACCTCAGTCATAGAATTCATTGGAGTTGCTTTTTATCGAGTGGTAGCATTGCTTTAATTAGCAAAGCGAAGACGTCATTATGAATAACTTACCAGATTACGAAAAAGCCCAACTTCTTTTAGAGAAAAATGAAATATTTGTATCACCCGCAGAAGCGCATGGCGTTATTAGCGGCTTACTTGCTTGTGGGCTAAGCATTGACGATAAAGAATACTTAGGCTTACTGAGCGATGTATTTAATGATGGCGAGTCGTTTAGCAACGATTTAAAACAGTTTTTTGGCCAAATTTATCAACAAGTGGTTGAAAGTTTTAATAACGAAGAGTTTCAATTTGACTTGTTTTTACCTAGTGATGACGAAACACTCATCGATCAGGCTAACGGGCTCGTATCATGGGTAGCTGGGTTTATGTTGGGTTTTGGCTTAAAGCAAAAAGATTATGGCAAGCTGTCGGCAGATGTAAAAGAAGTGATCAGCGACTTTAGCGAGATTACACGCCTAGATACAACCTTTGAAGAAACCGAAGAAGATAGCCAAGCACTGCATGAAGTGATTGAGTACGTACGCGTATCGGCACTACTGTGTTTTGCTGAGCTAGGCAAAGAGCAAAATCCACAAAGCAACAAAAAAACACTGCATTAATTGAGCAACACAATAAAAATAATGGGTTAGTTATTAATGGTTGAAATACAAAAGTCAGAGTTTAAAGCGCGCCGCGAGCGTTTATTGGCGGCAATGGATAATAACAGTATTGCTATAATTCCCGCAGCAACAGAACTCACGCGCAGCCGTGATACTCATTATCCCTTTCGACAAGACAGTGACTTTTTTTACTTAACTGGTTTTAACGAACCTGATGCGGTATTGGTGTTATGCAAAGACAGTGATACGCCTTCTATATTGTTTTGTTTAGATAAAGACAAACTTGCAGAGGTATGGCACGGCAGACGCATTGGTTTTGAAAAAGCACAAAGCGAATACTTATTCGACAAAACTTATGCACTTAGTGAGCTAAATGAACAATTATTGAATTTGGTGAACGGCCAACAGATTTTATTTTATGCACAAGGGACGTATCCTGCCTTTGATGGCAAAGTATTTTCAATGCTTAACACTTTGCGCAGTGCCCCTAAAAAAGGGGATACCGCACCGAGTACAATTAAAGATATTCGCCCTTTATTGCATGAAATGCGCTTATTTAAATCGCCAGGCGAAATTAACATTATGCGTGAGGGCTGTGAAATAAGCGCTCGAGCACACATGCGAGCCATGCGTTTTTCCCACGTTGGCGCAACCGAGTTTCAATTAGAGGCAGAGCTTCATCATCACTATGCAATGAACGGTGCACCACATCCTGCTTATGGCACTATTGTCGGCAGTGGCGATAACGCCAATATTTTGCACTACACCCAAAATAGCGACGTATTAAACAATGGCGACTTAGTACTGATTGATTCAGGCTGTGAGCTACAAGGCTACGCCGCCGATATAACGCGTACTTTCCCCGTTAACGGTAAATTTAGCTCTGAGCAAGCTGCGCTTTATAATATTGTACTCAAAGCGCAAGAAGTCGCTTTTAGCGAAATAAAACCCGGTGGCCTCTTATCTCAGGCAAATAAACTCGCTATGCAAGTACTAACCCAAGGGTTACTTGATTTAGGTATTTTAACCGGCGATTTTGATGAGTTAATGGCACAAGGTGCCTGTAAAGAATACTACATGCATGGTCTTGGTCACTGGTTAGGACTTGATGTTCATGATGTGGGCGATTACAAGGTTAATAACCAAGAGCGTGTCTTAGAGCCGGGTATGGTGCTAACCATTGAGCCTGGGCTGTATATTAGTAAAGACTCAAATGCGCCTCAAAAATACCAAGGTATAGGTATTCGTATTGAAGATAACTTATTAGTAACTGATTCAGGTCACGACAACTTAACCATTAGCGTGCCTAAAACAATTAGTGAAATAGAAGCGTTAATGCAAAGCGCTAAAAACGCATAAGCTTGGAGATAAAAGTGGCTAAGCAGTTTGATATTGTAGTAATTGGTGGTGGTTTAGTCGGCGCAAGTTGTGCTCTAAGTATAAGTAAAAAAAATCCCAGCTTAAATATTGCTGTAATTGAAGCAAATCAAGTAACCACTGATTATCACCCAAGCTTTGATGACAGAAGCATCGCACTTGCCCAGCAGTCGGTAGAGTATTTACAAAGCCTCAATTTATTTGAAATGAACGCTCCCTATGCTGCGGCCATAAAAAAAGTGAGTGTGTCAGACAAAGGGCACTTTGGTAAAACCCATATACAGTGTAATGAATTTGCAAAACCCTCATTAGGTTATGTGGTAGAGGTAAACCCATTTGGCAGAGCGCTGCATCAGCGTTTAATGCAATCAAACATATCGCTTTTTTGCCCAGATAGCGTATCAGCGATAAAACAAAACGCCGATAGTAATGAACTTACATTACAAAGTAGCGAAAAACTCAGTGCTAAGCTGTTGGTGATTGCCGACGGTGCACAGTCGCCAACTCGTAATTTATTGGGGCTCGGCTTCAATACCCAGCCTTATGAACAAGGTGCGATTATTGCCAATATAGAAGTCGCTGGTGGACACCATCATCAGGCGTTTGAGCGGTTTACCCAAAATGGCCCAATGGCTTTATTACCCATGAGTAATAACCGCTATTCGTTAGTATGGTGTATGCGCCAAGAACATATTGAGCAGTATATGTCGCTAAGTGAACCAGACTTTATAAGTGCGCTGCAAACTGCCTTTGGTTATCGTGCAGGGCAATTTATAAAAGTAGGGATGCGCGCCAGTTATCCGCTGGTTTATGGGCAAGTCGAATCGTTAACGGCGCACCGTACTGTGGTAATAGGTAACGCGGCACACGCCATTCATCCCATTGCAGGGCAAGGCTTTAATTTAGGGCTGCGAGATGTACAAGTGCTGAGTAACTTAATTGCAAACAGTGAACATGATTCAGGTAGCTATGCTTTTACTCGTCAATATTCAATCAAGCGCAGTGATGATATAAAAACCGTAATGACATTGACCGATGCCTTGGTTCGACTTTTTTCAAACTCATCACGTGTGTTAGCGCTTGGTCGAAGTATTGGGCTATTTTCAATGGATTTATTCCCTGCATTAAAAGCCCCATTAGCAAAACAATTAATGGGTCAAGTTAAACAAGGTACACGTTTATGAAACAAGTACAGGTTTGTATAGTGGGTGGTGGCTGCGTTGGGTTAACGCTGGCGCTCGGGCTTGCTAAAGCGAATATTAGCGTGGCTGTGTTAGATGCTGCGCCAACTCAAGCTCCACCTAGCGATGATTATGGCTTACGAGTTAGTGCACTAAGTATAGCCAGCCAAACCTTGCTGGAGCAATTAAATGTATGGCCACACATAATAGCTGGGCGTGCTTGTGCTTATACGCACATGGATGTTCGTGATGCCGACAGCTTTGGTAAAATAGCCTTTAATAACGAGCAACTTGAGCTTGAGCATTTAGGGCACATAGTTGAAAACGACATTATTCGCTTTGCACTAATAAAAGAGCTTGAGCAGCAAAGTAATGCCACAGTGATGTTTGATACCGAGTATCAGCAAATACATCAAAGTGAGTCTGATGTATTTATTAATTTAAAAACTGGCGAACCTATTATTGCTAAGTTGCTGGTGGCGGCTGATGGCGCAAATTCAGCGATTCGTAAACAGTTTAATATGGCGCTGAGCTTTAAAGATTACGATCACCATGCGTTAGTAGCGACAGTTAAAACCAAAGAGTCACATGAAAATACCGCACGCCAAGTGTTTTTACCAACCGGGCCACTAGCGTTTTTACCACTAAGCGATGAGCATACTCATTCAATTGTGTGGTCAACCAGCCCCAATCATTGCGATGAATTGTTAGCAATGGACGACACCGCCTTTAATAAAGCAGTTATGGCTGCCATAGATGGCCAATGTGGTTTATGTGAAGTGCAAAGTAAGCGCGTCGCATTCCCACTTAAAATGCGTTACGCCCAACAATGGGTTAATGGCAAGGTGGTGTTAATGGGCGATGCAGCGCATACCATTCATCCATTAGCAGGGCTCGGTATGAACCTGGGCCTAAAAGATGCCGCTTATTTAATTGAGCTACTAAGTCAAGACGTCAAAGAATTTGCCAGTACGCGCATACTGCGTGATTACGAGCGCACCCGTAAGCTCGACGCACAAAAACACATCGCCATGATGCAAGGGCTAAAAGAGCTATTTGAAGGTGCAAACCCAGTTAAAAAGCTTATTCGTGGAGTAGGGCTTTCACTCGTTGATAACCTTGGGCCAATAAAGCACCTATTCGCCAAAGAAGCGATAGGGAAGTGATAAAGACAAGCCGTCAGTTTTTAGCTATCAGCTTTAAGCCAAAGAAAAACCGATGTTTAGTTTAAACATCGGTTTTTTGTTTATAGGCTAATACTTTCTTTAGTGTATGCGTACAGCTTGCTGACGCGACAAGCGAAGCTCGTAATGCTTTAAATTAATGAGCTACAAATTTTCTTGTGCTTCATTCACCATATCTTTGAGCGCATCAACTAACATTGGATCTCGCGAGTTTTGTTTAGCAAGTTTTAGTGCGTTTTTCATACTGGTAACGGCTTCTTTAAACTGTTTGTCAGCAGTGTAACCTTGCGATAATCGCATGTGGGAGTATGCAGCATTAGGATAATCGCTAGTAAAGCGTTTAAGTGTGGAAATAGCTTTTTTAGTGTTACCAAACTTTTGCTGACTATGCGCAAATTCTACGTACACATCTTGTGGAATTTTAAGCTCAAATCCGTACTTATCACTAAGTGCTTGGTAATAACCGGTAATCAATGATACATCCGCAAATTTTCCGTGCTCGTCAGTCACTTTAAATATTAGGTCGCTAAATAAGTGAATTAAGCTATCGCTAAGTGCTGGAAGTATGGTGCCCATATGAGTAAAAGAGGGGTAATGCTTATATTTCCATTTTAGCTGCGTGGGCATTTGTTGCTCTAAATTTACTAAAATATTTAATGCACCTGTATAAAAGCGTGCGCCTTCACTTGCTACACTAATAAATAACGCTTGAGCGCCTTTAGGGTTTTTAGTGTATTTAATAATATTATTCTTTAACTCTTCATCACTCCACCAACTATTTGGGCTTATGGCTATATAGTTGTTAAATAATTCCGGCTGATTAACTAAAGTATAAAGCGCTAATGTACCAGCATTAGAATGACCAATTAAGGTGTTGTAACCATTAGTTGGGTAGTTGCTATTTATATAGGGCATGAGCTCATCAGACACGAACTTTAAAAAATTATCGGTTTGCCCTGCGTCAGGCCATTTACTTTTAACAAAGGTTTGAAACTCAGTTTTAGGCTCCCCTTGTACTTTAGGTAAGTAATCACGAACACGGTTAGTTGTATCAATAGCAACAAGCATTGCATTAGGTATCTGCTCGTAATCAACAAGGGATTTGATTACGCCAGACGCCGTATGAAAGTGCTCAACACCATCAAGTAAATAAATAACATAAAGGGGCTGATCATCTTTTACGGTTTCAGGTATGAAGATTCTGAGAGGTCTGTCTTCGTTAAGTATTTTTGATTGTAGAATGACCTTTTTACCCACGGTTATGTCGATTGTAGCGGTGTCTGCATAGCTTAAAAAAGGCGTACTAAAAGTAAGTATTAACACAAGCGATAGTAAAAGCTTCATAAATATCCTTATTAAATAATGTGTTGCTCAATAATTGCACGACTTTAGATTTGAGTAAATGTTTATATTTTAGGGGCAAATGTAGGGCTTAAGTAATTAAAGGCTACGCTTTTCACGCGAGCAAGCTCGCGCCTACCTAGTAAATATTAAACACTTATCTTTATTTTACTTATTGATATAAAGGGAGCATCCAATAATATCTTCCCGAAACCCGAAACCCGAAACCCGAAACCCGAAACCCGAAACCCGAAACCCGAAACCTTTAACACTTATCTATCAAAGCTTAAAAACCTGCTTGCTTAATTATCCTACTAAGCGTAAAATGCGCGCTCATTTCGGCTTTTAAACTATTAATTCCTTGCCTTAAACCGACCGGCCGAAACGGTAGAAGGCTCTATTAACCGTAAGGAATATCCATGCGTCATTACGAAATCGTATTCATGGTTCACCCTGATCAGAGTGAGCAAGTATCTGGTATGATCGAACGTTATACTGGTTCTATCACTGAAGCAGGTGGTACTATCCACCGTCTTGAAGACTGGGGCCGTCGTCAACTGGCTTACCCAATCAACAAGCTTCATAAAGCTCATTATGTTCTTATGAACGTTGAAGCACCAACTGAAGTAATCAGCGAGCTAGAAACTACTTTCCGCTACAACGATGCAGTGCTTCGTAACTTAGTTATGCGTACTAAAAACGCTGTAACTGAAGCGTCTCCTCTTGTAAGAGAAGAGAAGAAAGAAGCACCAGCTGCTTAATTGTTTTGAGTCCTAGCATGGCACGTAGTCAGCAGTTACTATAATGGTTAGCCCATATACGAATCAGCTGGTTATATCGGGGGTAGTTTGTAAAACACCCAAGTTTAGCCAAAGCCCCGCGGGCATACCGCATTGTATTTTTGTTGTAGAACATAAATCAATGCAAGTTGAAGCAGATCTTAACCGTAACAGTTATGTTAGGCTTCAGGTGGTTGCCAGTGGTAAGCAAATGCAACAACAGACTCAACATTTGCACGTTGGGCAGGCATTGCAAGTGAGTGGTTTTTTAAATCGCCACGAAGGTCGTAACGGCCTTAGCCAATTGGTTTTGCATGCTCAGCATATAGAAAGAATTATTTGAGGAATTAATCTCATGGCACGTTATTTCAGACGTCGTAAGTTCTGCCGCTTTAAAGCGGAAGGCGTACAACAAATCGATTACAAAGATCTAGCTACTCTTAGAAACTATGTTACAGAAAGTGGCAAAATCGTACCTAGCCGTATCACAGGTACTAGCGCTAAATACCAGCGCCAGCTAGCAACAGCTATTAAGCGTGCTCGCTACTTAGCCCTTCTTCCATACACTGACTTACATAAGTAAGCAGCGGATTAACACGTTTTTAAAAGGTGTAGAAACATGCAAGTTATTCTACTAGATAAGATCGCTAACCTAGGTGGCCTAGGTGACCAGGTTGTAGTTAAATCTGGCTTCGCACGTAACTTCCTTTTCCCACAAGGTAAGGCAGTTCCTGCAACTAAAGCAAACATTGAAACGTTTGACGCACGTCGCGCAGAACTAGAAGCAAAAATCGCTGAACAGTTAACTGCAGCACAAGCACGCGCTGACAAACTTGAAGCATTAGCAGAAGTTACATTAGTATCTAAAGCTGGTGACGAAGGTAAATTATTCGGTTCAATCGGTACTCGTGACATCGCTGACGCTATCTCAGCTGTTGGTGTTGAAGTTGCTAAATCAGAAGTTCGTTTACCTCTAGGTACTATCCGTGAGACTGGCGAATTTGACGTTGCAATCGCAGTACACTCAGACGTAACAGCTACTATTAAAGTAATCGTTATTGCTGAAGCTTAATTTTTAAAATTAAGTTAAAAAAACCGTGCTTTGCACGGTTTTTTTGTGTCTAAAATTTATAACCCAAAGCAATAAATTGTTTGTTGTGGGTAAAATCAAACACCTTTCTAAAATAAACCTTAATTTTCTACAAATATTTTTTATTTCATTTAAACCTTTCTATTCTTCTGCGCGTCTTATAAGTTAAATTGCAATTACATAATTATAAACAGGAAAAATTTGCGATGTTAATGGACGCTAATCAGCCAATAACTGATCAAGTGCAGCAAATGCTTATTGATCAAGTTAAAAACGGTGACCAGTTAGCCTATAAAGCGCTCTATGACATGCATAAAGCAAAAGTTTATGGCTTATGCCTGAGGCTTATAGCCGATGAGGGTCATGCGCAAGATGCTACTCAAGAAGTGTTTGTGCAAGTATGGAACAAAATAGCGCAATTTGATGGACGTTCGCAGTTTTCCACTTGGCTTTACAGTGTCGCCAGTAATATTGCTATTAGTTATGTGCGCAGGCAAAAGCATTGGCTTAATAAAGTAATTAGTTTTGAGCAAAGCGGTATGGATGAGCAAACGGCAAATGACTGTAACGGATTAAATGGGCTAGATAAATTAATTGTTAGGCTGCCTGAGCGCGCAAGAATGGTATTTGTGCTTTATGCAGTAGAAGGTTACAGGCATGAGGAAATTGCAACCCTGTTAGGTATGGCGGTAGGCTCTAGTAAGGCGCAATATCATCGTGCAAGGCAATTATTAAAGCAGTGGTATGAAAATGAGTAAAACAAATTTTGATGACTACTTAAATGAGTCTTTAACCCAGTTAGATAAAAATATTCCACCAAAAAAAGAACTGTGGAATGGGATTGAGCGCGCAATAATAGCTAATAATCAGCCCACTATTAATACTAATCAATATTGGCCAAAGCTCACCGCCATTGCTGCATGTTTTACCGCGGTTTTGGTCAGCACAGTATTGTTATTTAAAGTACCAGAGGCAAATACTGCAGTGGCAATGAGTGAGTTTTTTACTAAACAAAAACAAAGTTTACTAGTGCAATATCAAAGCCAAGCAGCATTGACCGACAATTGGCAAGTACAGTTACAAGAACTTGAAGATGCAGAGCAAGCAATAAAGCAAACTCTTGAAAATGAACCGAAAAACAAGGCGCTATTGTCTATGTTAGCGCAAGTTTATCAACAACAACTCGACTTAATTAACAAGGTGCATGCACCGCGTTGGCAACACATCTAGGAGAAATAAATGAAAGCAATAATATTAGGGATCGCTTTATTACCCATGGCCGTATTTGCTGGTGAAAAAATAGATCAGCAAATTGAGGTACCCAATGCTGGGGTGATCCACATTGAAAACCAGCGTGGTGATATTAAAGTGACAGGTTGGGATAAAAATCAATTTAAAGTAACCGGTGAACTTGATGATAAGGCACAAGGCTACACACTTAAAACACAGGGTAATAAAACCCAGTTTATTGTGAAAATGCCTGAACTTTCTAATTGGGATAATAACAACAATGGCTCAACGCTCACTATTTTTATGCCAAAAAGTAGTGCGCTAGAATTTGTGGGTGTTAATGCATCTATAACGGCCAAAGAGTTACAAAAAGGTACTGAAATTGATGTAGTTAATGGGGCTATTACAGTAAACGATCTTAATGGCGATATTAAGCTGACCACTGTAAATGGTGACATCAAGGCAAAAGCACTTAATGGTAAAGTTCAATTTGAAACTGTTAATGGTTCGATTGATGATCAGCAATCTAGCGGTGAAGTTCGTTTTAGTGCGGTTAATGGCGATATTACATCAAACTCGACGGCCAATGATATTCGCTTAGAAAACGTAAATGGCGATATTAACTTTAATTTAGATACAATTAAAGAGTTACAAATAAGCACCGTTAATGGCGAAGTTAAGGTACAAATTAACCGCCTTCTGAGTGATGCTGATGTGAGTTTTGAATCTGTTAGTGGTAACGCTGCGTTTTATTTCCCTGCTGATTTATCAGCACAATTTGAGGTGGAAGCACACGCTGGCGGTAAAATTGACAACCAGTTAACTAACGATCAAGTACAAAAAGCCAAGTATGGCCCAGCAAGTGGAATTAAGTTTAATACTAATGGCACTGATGCTAGCGTAGAGATGAATACTATTAGCGGTGTTATCGAACTTAAACGTCAATAATTAGCTATTTTATTTTAAGTAACAAAAAGCAGGAAAAGATTTCCTGCTTTGCTATTTGCACAGCCCCGCCAAGTCGATAGAATAGAGCTATTCAATTTTAGTACTGTGAAGTTATGGCCAAACCAGATAAGCAAGTCGACACTCTTAAAGTTCCTCCCCATTCAATAGAAGCTGAACAATCTGTTTTAGGTGGTTTAATGCTTGATAACCAAGCATTTGATCGGGTAGCTGAACTTGTTGTGGCGCAGGATTTTTATACCCGTACCCATAAGCTTATTTTTGAGGCGATGACAGCTCTTGCTGAAATTGGTGATCCGATTGACTTAATCACAATTTCTGAGAGTTTAGAAAAAAATAACCAGCTGTCAGGTATTGGTGGATTTGCGTATTTAGCCGAAATAGCAAAAAACACCCCAAGTGCTGCCAATATTGACGCTTACGCAAGTATTGTTCGCGAGCGCGCCGTTGTTCGTGAAATGATTGGTGTTGCCAATGAAATAGCCGAAGCGGGCTTTAATCCTGAAGGGCGTACTAGCCACGACTTACTTGATTTTGCTGAAAGTAAAGTATTTAAAATTGCTGAGCAGCGTACAAAAAGTAGTGAAGGCCCACAAAGCATTCACAACATACTTGAAAAAACCGTTGATAAAATAGAAGAGCTTTATCAATCACCACAAGATGGTGTGACCGGTGTGAGCACGGGTTATGCTGATCTTGATAAAATGACTACAGGCTTGCAGCCATCTGATTTAATTATTGTGGCAGCGCGTCCATCAATGGGTAAAACCACTTTTGCGATGAACCTTGCTGAACATGCCGCAATGACTCAAGACAAGCCAGTGCTTATTTACTCACTAGAGATGCCCTCTGAACAAATTATGATGAGGATGCTGGCGTCCCTTGGCCGAATTAACCAAACTAAAGTACGTACTGGTCAGCTAGATGACGATGACTGGGCGCGCCTTTCATCAACCATGGGATTACTCATGGAAAAAGGCAAAATGTACGTTGATGATGCCTCAGGCTTAACACCTACCGATGTTCGCTCACGTGCACGTCGTATAGCACGTGATCATGGTGGTATTAGTATGATCATGGTCGATTACCTGCAATTAATGCGTGTACCTAGCTTGTCAGATAACCGTACCTTAGAAATTGCCGAAATTTCACGCTCACTCAAAGCATTAGCAAAAGAGTTGCAGTGTCCGGTTGTTGCTCTATCGCAGCTTAACCGTACTCTAGAGCAACGTGCTGATAAACGTCCAATTAACTCAGATTTACGTGAGTCGGGCTCTATTGAGCAAGATGCCGATTTGATCATGTTTATTTATCGTGATGAAGTCTATAACGAAGACAGTACTGAAAAAGGCATTGCCGAAATTATTATCGGTAAACAGCGTAACGGTCCGATTGGTAAAGTGCGCCTAACCTTCCAAGGTCAATTCTCTCGCTTTGATAATTACGCGGGGCCTGCTGTAGATGATGATTACTAATGCGCTTAGCCACTGCTGAAATTAATTTAACCGCGCTTGAGCATAACCTAGCACAGGTAAAACGCTTTGCGCCCAATAGTAAAGTAATGGCCGTACTTAAAGCGAATGCTTATGGGCATGGTTTAGTCACTATTGCGCAACACTTAAATGAAGCAGATGCATTTGCGGTTGCGCGTATAGATGAAGCGTTAGCGCTGCGTGCAGGTGGCCTTACAAAACCAATTGTGTTGCTAGAAGGCTTTTTTCATCAAGAAGACTTACCTATTTTACTGGCGAATAATTTTCAAACTATTATTCATGACGAGATACAGCTAAAAATGCTGGAAAGTGTGCAGCTAGATGCGCCTTTAAATTGCTGGTTAAAAATAAATACCGGCATGCATCGTTTAGGTATTGCGCCTGAGCAGTTTGATATGTTTTATCAGCGCCTACAAGCCAGCCCAAATGCACAAAACAAAATAAACTTAATGACCCATTTTGCGTGTGCCGATGATGTAAAAAATACTAAAACAGTGCAGCAAATAACTTTGTTCGATAATTTAACCCAAAAGGTTCAACAAGCTCATTGTTTATCGAACTCTGCGGGAATTATAGCGTGGCCGAGTGGCCATGGTGATTGGGTTAGACCTGGGCTAATGCTTTATGGTGTATCGCCTATGGCTAATCACACAGGTAAAGATCACCAATTAAAGCCTGTGATGCGCTTAACCACTAAAGTGATAGCAGTGCGTAATGTGGGGGCACATGAGCAAGTAGGCTATGGCGGCCGCTGGCAAAGTGATAAACCTACGGTGTTGGCTGTGGTTGCACTGGGCTATGGTGATGGTTATCCGCGTCATGCGAAAGAAGGCACACCCGTGATTATTAATGGGCATCGTTACGGTATTGTGGGTAGCGTAGCTATGGATATGATCACCCTTGATATAGGTAATAACGAGCACAACGTCCAGGTGGGTGATGAAGTGATTATGTGGGGGCCAGAGTTACCAGTAGAAGAGATTGCACAATGTGCTGATACTATTTCTTACGAGTTATTGTGTAATATCACACCGCGTGTAAGTTATGAGTACCAGCGCTAATGTTTATTATTAAAGATATGCAGTAAGTTTACATTGCTGTCATGATCGTGATGCTAGCTTACTGGGTATGGTTACTCTTTTATAAAGTAAATATCGCTAAAGCCCATACGTGCAAACTCTTGGTCGCGAAAATTGCGTACCGCCGATGAACCTTTAGAGGTCATTTCAATTTGGCGTACCATGTTTAAGTAATTAGTTAAATCGATACCCTCAGCAGCCGCAATAGCCTGATACATATCGTGGTATTTATCTTTTGCGAAGTTAATTTCGCGCGGTTGATTTTTAAAAGTATAGGTAATTCTGCGTGCCATAATAAGCTCAGTTATATTGAGTGTTAGTGTAATTTTACACTGTATTTAAGTTGCGTTGAATGATTAGTTGAAATCAAATAATTAAAAAGTTGAGTTTGAAATGAAATTATCAGTAGAGATCAGTAAATACCCGCTTCATCAAGATTATATTCCCTTTATTAAAGGATTTATTGACCGGTTAAATACCTATGATGATTTAAAAGTGATTACAAACACATTGTCGACGCAAATTTTTGGTGACTATGACTTAGTAATGTCGGTACTTAGTACTGAAATAAAACGTTCATACGAAGAGTTTGGCAAGGCTATTTTTGTTTGTAAATTTCTTTCTGGTGATCTTTCTCCTGAATAATGCTTAATAGCTTAGTGAGCCAATAATGGACTTTATTAACCAAACTCTTGCTGGGTTTACTGCGATGTCACACTGGGAATATATTGCAGTGGCTTTGTCTATGACTTACCTTTTATTAGCTATCAAAGAAAACCTTTGGTGCTGGCCTGCGGCATTCTTTAGTACCTTAATTTACACTATTATGTACTGGAATGGCGCTTTATTAATGGAGTCATTGCTGCATTTTTATTATATGTATATGGCAGTCTATGGCTGGCTAGCATGGAGGAGGAGTGGAGTAGGTAAACAGGAATTAGCAATTACATCATGGCGGGTAAGTCAACATATTGGCATTATCAGTATAACGTCCTTAGTTGCGATAATTTTGGGCTATATAATGACTAATTATACCCATGCTGATTTTGCCTATTTAGATAGTTTTACCACTTGTTTTGCTGTTGTTACTACTTATTTAGTGGCCAAAAAAGTGCTGGAAAATTGGTTATATTGGATAGTGATAGATGCCGCTTCGATGTACTTGTATTACGAAAAAGGCTATTACCCAACACTTGCGTTGTTTATCTTCTACACGTTAATGGCAGCATGGGGGTTTAAAACCTGGTATGAAGAGTACGAGCAAGAGCAAGCTAAGCCTCTAGCACAGCTATAAGAGCCACAATGACCTTTGACAATATAAGCGCTATATTTAGCGCTTTTGACCCGCAACTTAATGTTCTCAGTAGTGAGCGTTTGTATAGTGGTTTAAGTAACGATAATTTCCTTGTCCATACAGCGCAGCAAGCTTACCTATTGAAGAGTTATCGGGAACACTGGCCATCTATAGGCTTAGCAGCGCAAGCAAGCTTTGCAGAGTATAAAGTTTGTCCTGCACCAATGTGGCTCAATGAAGAAAAAAAGTTAGCCATTTTTGAATATATTGACGGTGATATAGCGCAAGACAACTACACATCTGAACTAATAAAAAAATTGGTCAGTTTACACCAACATAATATCGTAACAGAGCCAATGGATATTAAGTTCGAGCTTGGTTACTACTCTGACACCGAACTTTATCAGCAATATCAGCAGGGGGTTGAATCAGCTTTAGTCTATATTTATAGCCAACCTAGAGATAACGGTTTTTGCCATAATGATTTAGTTAAAGAAAATATTATTCTCAACACAGAGGGCATGTACTTAATTGACTTTGAATACGCTAAAACTAACGATGTTTACTTTGATTTAGCCGCATTAGCAGTTAGTTTTGAGTTAACACAAATACAAAAAGCGCAGTTACTGAAAACCTATCATTCATATTTACCTCAGCAGTGTAATTTTAGTCCCTCGATAGAAAAGTTAAAGTGTTATCAAGTAGTATTCTTAGTGCTTTGTATTTGTTGGTATTCTGCGCGTGGTGTCAGTGATAAGGTTAAAAAATTGTGTGAGCAGCTGGATTATCTAATTCAATAAATAGCCCAGCTTATCCCCAAGTAGTTATAAGTTTAGCTACAAACCACCAAACCGAGCTGCTAGCTCTTTATATTTAGCTACTTCATCGGCGTCATACTGTGGTTCGCCATTAGCATCTTCACTTTTGGCAATAAGTAAGCTTTCTCGTGTTAAGCGTTTAACTCGCTCGACTTTAACTCCTAAAAACTCAGCAACTTGTTCTGTTGACATTAACTTCATAATTACTTCCTCGTGTTTAATCTTTCCGTCCAGTGACAATAATAGATAATATGTGTCTAAAGCGTTACTGTTTTTTTATAGAATATAAATAAATAGCGCTTTTTTTACCTTTTGTTAAGTGATTAGCTTAAATTATAGACATGTAAACGAATCATGCTGGTATTTATACAAAGATGCCTTTATTATTGCGCATGCTAAAGCATTGATATCGCGAGTTGATGTGGAGGCAACAAATGTGCTCTCGTGGTGAAATGGATATCACGTGGCCCTCCGGAGGCTGAGTTGTAGGTTCGATCCCTACCGAGAGCGCCATTTGCGTTTTACTTTTTACTCCCCTTCAAAACGATCGTAGCTATTTAAATTAACTCACTATTTTTATTCTCAGTTAAATAATAATATTTGTAGCAATCTAATTTACACCGTTAGGCGTATACTCAGTGCTGCGGTTATAGTTTAATATCAATAGTCGTAGGATTTTAGTGTTAATAATTTATTATTACCCTAAACTCAAAAGCTAGACTTTTATAGCTAAATAATGCTATTAAAAGAAAATATTCCTTAATTATAGAAATCCTCACATTTATGTTAGTTACCTTACCTATATCAGAGCTTATTCCCGGCATGTACGTAAATAGCGTGACCAAGCAGCAGGAGAGTGTTGATGGTATAAAAATTAAAACCAGTGGTTTGGTACGTGATAAATCTATAATTCAGCGTTTAATTACCGAAGGAGTACTAGAGCTTCTTATTGATTTTACAAAAAGTGATGTGGCTGTACCGGCTAAATATAAAGTACAAGAAAAACCACAAGCCGCTGCTACAAATCAAGACAAGCCCGCTAGTAAAAAGCGAGTTGTCAGCTTGCAACAAGAGTTTGCCAAAGCCAGTGTTAGTTATGATGCCCACAACAGAAAATTACAAAGTATTTTTGGTGATTTAACCTCAGGTTTGTCACTGAATACTGATGCGCTTAATGAGATAAGTAATGAAATAGTCAGCTCAGTATTTCGTAATGAACATGCAATGACCATTTTAACTCGTATTAAAGATAAGCATAGCTATAACTGGCGTCATATGATCAACTGCACCATTTTTACAGCGGTATTCGCTAAGTATCTAGGGTATAAACGCGATGTTGTTCAGGAGCTTGCTATGGGGGCATTAATGCATGACCTAGGGCAGGCCAAATTACCTCAAGGAATATTCTCTAAACCTGGCAAAGTTACGGGTAACGAGATGACGGCAATAAAAAAGCATGTTGCACAAAGCCTAGGGTTATTAAAAGGTGGGAAAGGCATCACCTCTTTAATGTTAGATATGATTGTAAATCATCATGAGCGCCTTGATGGTTCTGGTTATCCTCGAGGAGTCGATGACAGCAAGATAAGTCGTCCTGCTCGGATTTTAGCGATTGTTGACGTATACGATGCGCTCACCGCAGATAGACCCCATCAAGAAGGGGATGAGCCTATTAATGCACTGCGTTATTTGTTGGCAAATAAACAGCTATTTGATGCAGAGTTAGTACAGCTGTTTATTAAGTGTTTAGGTGTTCACCCGGTGGGTACTATTGTTAAGTTAACCAATGAGCGTTTGGCCTTGGTGCTAGAAGGTAATCATTCAAATCCAATCAAGCCCAAAGTTAAGCTTTTTTATAACGCAAAACACAACCATCATGTTACCGCAAAAGATATTGATTTGAGCTCAAATAATAATGAAATAAAAATACAAGCAAGTGTAAAACCAGCTGATTATAAAATTAACTTGCCTCGACTTTTAAAAGAGCATTTACTGCTTTAGTATTTTTGCATCGTCTTTTTCTGTTTGTTTTAGCAGAAATATACCCACCTAAAAAGCAATTACCCATTAACGTCATCCACAGTAATGTGCCTAATTCTACATGCAGCGCTAAGCAGCAAAAAACCAAAGAAATAATTGCCATGCTAATGGCTGCTAACCAATAGAGATTAACTGGGTTGTCACATTTACCTGCCTGCGTACACGCGCAATAATTTGCTTTATAAAAGAAATAAACACTTAAGCCACAAAAAGTAAGCGCTGTAACAATAAGTAAAATGATCACTGTTTTCTCCCTTGGTGATTTTATTGGCAGTGTAAATTGCAACGCAAGTTAAGTCAATGCAAATGAGAACTAATATCATTAGAGTATATACTCTAATACCATACTTCTGCTCCGATGAGTTTTAAATAGTTGTTAAATTGTCGTTAAAAAACGTGTTTTTTGGCCTTTTTTAACGTTTTAGTAGGGTTTTTTATAAAAAATTAAGGTAGTGTACGCGGGTTTGAAACTCTAATAACAACACACATAGCTATCCAAACAGTAAGTTTGGCTAAGGACACAACAATGAAATTTACTAAAACTCTTATTGCTGCATCGCTGGCATTTGTTTCAGCTGATACCTTTGCAGCGGCTTTTCAACTTGCTGAGCAAAATGTATCTGGTTTAGGTCGTGCATACGCAGGTGAAGCGTCTGTAGCAGATGATGCCTCTGTGGTTGCTCGTAACCCAGCGTTAATGACGTTGTTTAAAGAGAAGCAACTTAGCGTTGCAGCTATGGCTGTCATTCCTGATGTTAGCCTAAAAGGCACAGGTAATGCCTACGGTTTAGATAACAGCGTACTAGATGATGACAGCATCGCACCTAGCGCGATTATTCCTGCTGGTTATTTCACTATGCCAGTAAACGATAAAGTATCGGTTGGTTTTGGTGCATTTTCTAACTTTGGCCTTGCCACTGAGTTTAACGATGATTACGCAGCTGGCCAAATTGCTGGTGAAACTGAAATTGTTACTGTAAACATGAACGCAAGTGTTGCTTATAAAGTATCTGAGCAGTTCAGTTTTGGTATTGGTTTAAATGCAATTTATGCAGAAGCGAAGATTATTCGTAAGTTTGGCGTAGTACCTCCTGTAAACCCTGCTATTGCATCTATTCCTGCAAGTGCTGATGCTGTTCACCTTGAAGGTGATGACATGGGTTACGGCTTAAACGTTGGTTTAATGTACCAATTAGATGAAAATAGCCGCTTTGGTTTTAATTACCGTACAGAAACAGATATTACTTTTGAAGGTGAGTACTCGAATGAACTACCTTCATTTATTCCTGGTGGGTTAAACGGTCAAGTTGAATTACCTGGCTCAGTTGAAATTACACTACCAGCAATTGCTGAGTTCTCAGGTTCTCACCAGTTAGATGAAAAGCTAGGCGTTCACTACAGCGTACTATGGACAGGTTGGAGCAGCTTTGACTCATTAGAAGCACAAGTTACTGCACCTACAGGTGGCAAGTTCAGTGCGTTTGAAAAAACAGAAGATTTCTCTGATGCAATGCGTTACTCAATCGGTACTGATTACCAGTACAGTGAAAATTTAATGCTTCGTGCTGGTTTTGCGTTTGATGAATCACCAGTATCACAACAGCATTTATCAATTTCTATCCCTGATACAGACCGTTTTTGGTTCTCGTTTGGTGGTAACTATGCGATTGATCAAAACTCAAATATTGATTTAGGTGTGAGCGTATTACGTGGTAAAACACAAAACTTTACTGAAAAAGTAGAAAGCGAAACACTACCACAGCAATGGTCTTTTGAATCAAAAGGTCATGCAGTATTATTAGGTGCTCAGTACAACTACACATTCTAATTCTGCCTAGAGCCTAGAGCCTAGAGCCTAGAGCCTAGAGCTTAGAGCCTAGACAAAAAAAGCCGCTTACAGCAAATGCAGTAAGCGGCTTTTTTTATACTTATAAATTAACTGGTTACGAATGGCGTAAGCCATCCGTAACAGCTTAATTATAAGCTTTCTATTTTAACTTTTTGCTCTAGTAGCTTAGTTTTAGCATCGGTAAATTCAGCTAGCTTAGCATTTTCTTTAGCGAGTACCGCTTCAGGTGCATTGTTAACAAACTTTTCGTTAGCCAATTTGTTTTGCACTTGAGCTAGGCCTTTCTCAGCTTTTTCAAGTTGCTTGTTAATACGTGCAAGTTCAGCTTCGACATCAATTAACCCCGCCATTGGGATCATAATCTCAAGGTTGCCAACATAAGAGGTTGCACACGCTGGGGCATCGTCTTTGTTTTCAAGCAGAGTAAATGCTTCAAGCTTAGCGAGTGACGCTAAAAACGATTCATTTTCGTTAATACGGCGCACATCGTCGCTCGATGCATTCGCTAGTAATACCGATAGCGGCTTGCTTGGGCTAATATCCATTTCACCACGAATATTACGAATTGCTAAAATGAATTGCTTAACCCACTCTAAGTCATCCATTGCTTGTGAATCAACATTGGCTTGGTTATAAACAGGGAAGCCTTGTACCATAATGCTAGTGCCTGTTGTTTCAAGCCCTGCAAGTGGCGCTACACGTTGCCAAATTGTTTCTGTAATGTAAGGCATCATTGGGTGCATTAAACGCAGTAAGCTTTCAAGTACGGTAATAAGTGTATGACGTGTACCACGTTGCTGAGCTTCATTGCCTTTAAATAGTACCGGCTTAGTTAGTTCTAAGTACCAATCACAGAACTGATTCCAGGTGAATTCATATAATGTGTTCGCCGCTAAATCAAAACGGTAGTTATCAAGGTGCTCGGTGTAGGTTTTAACCGTGGCTTCATATTGACCTAAAATCCAGCGATCAGCTAACGAGTACTGTTTTTCGCTATCGTTAAAGCCACAGTCTTGCTCTTCTGTGTTCATTAATACGTAACGGCTTGCGTTCCATAATTTGTTACAGAAGTTACGGTAACCTTCAAGGCGGTTCATATCCCAGTTAATATCACGACCAGTTGAAGCCATCGCTGCTAAGGTAAAGCGCAGTGCGTCGGTACCGTGTGCTTCAATACCGTTTGCAAATACTTTGCGGGTATCTTTTTCAATTTTAGCGGCAAGTTTTGGCTGCATCATATTACCAGTACGTTTTTGTACTAAGTCTTCAAGGCCAATGCCGTCAATCATATCAAGTGGGTCAAGTACGTTACCTTTAGACTTCGACATTTTATCGCCGTTATCGTCACGTATTAAGCCAGTTACATACACGGTTTTAAAAGGAACTTGTGGTTTGCCGTTTTCATCCTTTATAAAGTGCAGCGTCATCATGATCATACGTGCAACCCAGAAGAAAATGATATCAAAACCGGTTACCAACACGTCAGATGGGTGGAAGGTTTTTAAGTCATCGGTATTTTCTGGCCAACCTTGGGTTGAGAAGGTCCACAGTGCTGATGAGAACCACGTATCAAGAACGTCTTCGTCTTGGCTAAGCGCTACGCTATCTGCAATATTGTTATCGCGGCGTACTTCTGCTTCATCACGACCAACGTATACGTTGCCTTCGCTGTCGTACCAAGCTGGAATACGGTGACCCCACCAAAGCTGGCGTGAAATACACCAATCTTGTACGTCGTTCATCCACGAAAAGTACATGTTTTCGTATTGCTTAGGTACAAATTGGATGTCGCCGTTTTTAACCGCGTCTTTTGCAGGTTCAGCAAGTGGTGCAACACGTACATACCATTGGTCAGTAAGTAGTGGTTCAATAACAACACCAGAGCGGTCACCGTAAGGAACAGTTAGGCCATGGTCTTCAATTTTTTCAAGTAGGCCTAGCTCTTCAAATTCAGCAACAATGGTTTTACGTGCGTCAAAACGGTCCAGGCCATGTAAGCGCTCAGGAATTGGCGCATCAAATTCAAGTTCTTTACCATCAAAGGTGTATGTTTCACCTTGGGTTAAAATAGCCGCGTCTTTGTCGAAGATGTTAATCATCGGCATCTTGTGGCGCTTACCAACTTCGTTATCGTTAAAGTCGTGCGCAGGGGTTATTTTTACACAGCCCGTACCTTTGTCTTTATCGGCATGTTCATCGGCAACAATTTTAATACGACGATTAACGATTGGTAGTAAAACCTCTTTACCTATTAGGTCTTGGTAGCGCTCGTCATCTGGGTTTACTGCCACACCTGAGTCACCCAGCATAGTTTCTGGGCGTGTAGTGGCTACAACAATGTAGTCTTTACCGTCTTGCGTTTTTACGCCATCAGCTAGTGGGTAACGTAAGTTCCACATATGGCCTTGTTTGTCTTTGTTTTCTACTTCAAGATCAGAAATCGCAGTGTGTAATTTTGGATCCCAGTTTACTAGGCGTTTACCACGGTAAATTAGGTTTTCTTTATGAAGGCGTACAAATACTTCTTTAACAGCTTCTGATAGGCCATCGTCCATGGTAAAACGTTCACGGTCCCAATCAACAGAAGCACCTAAGCGGCGAAGTTGTTTAGTGATTGTGCCACCAGACTCGTTTTTCCATTCCCAAATTTTATCGATAAATGTATCACGGCCTAAATCATGGCGTGTTTTCCCCTCTTCTGCCGCAAGCTTTCGCTCTACTAGCATTTGCGTGGCAATACCTGCGTGGTCAGTACCTACTTGCCATAATGTATTGTTACCTTGCATACGTTTAAAGCGCGTTAAGGTATCCATGATGGTATCTTGGAAAGCGTGGCCCATGTGTAAGCTACCCGTGACATTTGGCGGCGGGATCATAATTGAATATGGGGTGCCTTGGCCAGATGGCTTAAAGTAGCCTTTTTGTTCCCAGTCTTGATATAGAGACTGTTCAATATCTTGCGGATTGTAGGTTTTATCCATTACACAGAACCTTAAATAAGTACTTAAATGAGTTAGTTAGCTTTGTACGCAGTGAGCGTTAGCGATTAATATCTTGCGTGGTGATATTGGCACCGAGTTGGCGTAGTTTTTTAAAGCGCTCACGAGCGGCTTGTTTGGCTACGGGCTCTACGGGTACAAAATCAAAAACTTGGTTAAACCGACGAATAAAATCCGGTAAGTGATTGGCCAAGTTAATTAATACTTTACGATTACCAACAGGTGGTGTTGTGCCAATTTCTACAGGTGCGCCGCCTTTTGGGCCTTCACCTTGTAAATTGTGGGGCACAAAACTGTCGGCATCAAATGTCCAAATAGTTTCGTCAATGCTGTTGGCGGTTGCTTCGCTGTCTACAAAAATAAATACGCGTTGACCAAGCCGATACTGTTGCCCAGCTATTTGAGCTGCTAAAGCAAAGTGATCATCGGCTTTAGCTAATGACTCATCTTGTTGCTTTAAAATGAAAAACTGGGCATTCATGTTCATTGTATCGGGATTTCCCATGACATTGATTGTGCTGTTATTAAATACACACAAATTAAGAAGGGGATTTTGCCATATAACGGGGTTTGCTTCAATTAATACCCAATAAATAAGGCGCTTTAAAAGCGCCTTATTTTATACTCTATATTGGGCTGTGAAGCCTTTTACAGGTTTGTTAGTCTTGGGTTGCTTCGCTAATGCCTGCTCGGTTTAATAAATACTGAGTTAGCATAGGTACAGGGCGACCCGTTGCACCTTTTTTAGCGCCGCTGCGCCATGCCGTACCGGCAATATCTAAATGTGCCCAGTTATACTTTTTAGTAAATTTAGATAAGAAACAGGCCGCAGTAATAGTACCTGCAGCTCGGCCACCTAAGTTAGTAAAGTCGGCAAATGGGCTTTCTAGTTGATCTTGATAATCATCCCATAATGGCAGTTGCCATGCACGATCGCCACTTTGCTCAGACGCTTTTAATAAATCATGCGCCAGTGGATTATGGTTTGCTAATAAACCCGTAGCGTGGGCACCTAAAGCAACAATACATGCACCGGTTAATGTAGCAACATCAATCACGGTTTCTGGTTCAAAACGCTCAACATAGGTTAGCGCGTCACATAACACTAAACGGCCTTCGGCATCAGTATTAAGTACTTCAACCGTTTGCCCAGACATAGTGGTTAAAATATCACCTGGGCGATAGGCGTTTGAGCTTGGCATGTTTTCACAACCGGCTAAAACGCCAATTACATTTATAGGTAGCTGCATTTGTGCAAGCGAGCGCATGGCACCAATAACACCAGCAGCACCGCCCATGTCGTATTTCATTTCATCCATGCCTTCGCCTGGTTTTAATGAAATACCGCCTGAGTCAAAGGTTAAGCCTTTACCAACTAATACGATAGGCGCTTGGTCATCGCCTGCGCCTTTGTAGTTAATTACCGACATAACCGATTCGTTATCACTACCACGACCAACTGCTAGGTAGGAGTTCATACCTAGTTCTGCCATTTTATCTTCGCCAATCAGCTCAACAGTGATGTTGTCAAAATTAGTCTCAAGTTCTTTGGCTTGCTCGCCGAGATACGCTGGATTACAAATATTAGGCGGCATATTGGCAACGTCTTTGCACAATTTGCTACCAGCAGCAATCGCTAGGCCATGCTCAATGGCACTTTCACCTATAGTCAGTTCCCGGCGCGTAGGAACGTTAAATACCATTTTACGCAGTGGACGACGTGGGTCTACTTTCTTACTTTTTAGCTGATTGAAGGTGTATAAACAGTCTTGGGTTGTTTCTACCGCTTGACGCACTTTCCAATAGGTATCACGGCCTTTAACGTGTTGCTCAGTTAAAAAGCACACTGCTTCCATCGAGCCTGTTTCATTTAAGGTGTTGATAGTTTTTGAAATAATTTGTTTATATTGTTTATCGTCTAGTTCGCGTTCTTTACCGCAGCCAACGAGTAGAATACGTTCGCTTAAAATATTAGGTACATGGTGTAATAGTAATACTTGCCCTGGCTTACCTTCTAAGTCGCCACGGCGTAATAAATTTGAGATATAACCATCGCTGATTTTATCAAGTTGTTCACCAATGGGGGATAACCTGCGTGGTTCGTATACGCCAACAACAATACATGCACTGCGTTGTTTTTCTGGGCTACCACTTTTTACGTTGAATTCCATTGTCACTCCTGATTTTGAGTCATCTATAGAAGCTAAGTTGGGACTAAAAATATGTTTTCTAGTCTTTTTACCTAAATTTTTAGGTCTAGCGCTAATATTAGTAGATTTTACTCGACTCTTACTGTGTATTTGAACTTTATATGCTTAAGGGTTACTAATGCAACATTATATCGTGATGTTAGGTAGGATAATTAATATTGATGGCTTATAATATGTGCTTAATACTCATTTAAAATGAGTGAATTAACTAGTTCACTCATTGTTTTTTATTACTAAATTGAAATTCCATGTTTAACAGGGGCGAATGTTGCTAATTTTCCGTTATTTGACCACTGAGGTTTTAAAATCGCAGGTCGCCGTATTTTTAACTTTAATGACCATATTTTTGTCGCAAAAGTTTGTTGTCATTCTTGGTGATGCCTCAGAAGGTAGTATCCCAGCAAAGCTTGTGTTTGCCATGATTGCGCTTAAATTGCCGCAGTTGGCATCGTTAATTTTGCCTCTGAGCTTATTTTTAGGAATTATTTTAGCTTACAGCCGGATTTACGCCGACAGTGAAATGACAGTACTTAAAGCCTGTGGCGTGAGTGAGTGGTATGTAGTGCGTATTACGCTAATTTCAAGTGTCATCTTAGCGTTGTTGGCCGCGGTACTTACTTTGTATATTGCACCGTGGGCAAGCGAACAAGAATACCAACTTAAAGAGCAAGCCAAAGCTGATGCTGGTTTATCTGCACTTCGAGCTGGACGTTTTCAACAAACCGGTAACGAAAAAGCCGTGGTGTTTATTCATAATATTGAAAATGGCGGCAAAGAGCTCAACAAAGTTTTTGTGGCACAACTACCCGATAGTGAAAAAAGTGACCTAGCGCGTTTAGTTTATGCAGAGCAGGGCGTTGTTATTGAAGCGCAAAATGGTGAGCAGCAGTTAGTGCTCACTGATGGTAAGCGCTATGAAACTGACGGCGAAGCGCCTTCACTTAACTTAACTGAATTTGATGGTTACAGCGTACAAATTCGCGAGCAAGAAATAGAACATCAACGTCGTAAGTTAGAAGCTGTGCCAACTCGTGAGTTAATGTCTATTAACACTCCAGAAGCAATTGCACAGTGGCAATGGCGTTTAGCTATTCCGTTATCTATTCCATTATTAACTTTACTAGCAGTACCCCTGAGCGTTGTTAATCCACGCCAAGGTAAATTTGCTAAATTAGTACCTGCTTTGAGCTTATATTTAGGGTATTTCATTTTACTCAACGCGGCTAAGTTTGCGGTAGAAGATGGGAAAATTCCGCCCTCTATTGGCCTATGGTGGATTCACCTAAGTGCATTATTTATAGGTAGTTTATTAATTATTAAAGGCCGCCCATTAGGTGTTTGGCTGAAGGCTGTCGTGACTAAACGGGAGCAACACATATGATGAAAACGCTTGATTGGTATTTAGGCCGTAGCATTATGCAAACGACTGGATTTGCACTAATGGTGTTGGTGGGGATCAGTACTTTAATAAAATTTATAGAGCAACTTAAATCGGTTGGCCGTGGTAGTTACGATATTATGACCGCCTTGCTATATACCATTTATAGTATGCCCGGCGATTTAGTGGTGTTTTTCCCAATGGCAGCACTTATTGGTGGCTTAACTGGGTTAGGCGCTTTAGCTTCTAATAGTGAGTTGGTAGTGATGCAAGCCGCGGGTATGTCGCGTTTACAAATCATTGGCTCTGTAATGAAAACCGCAATTTTTATGGCGCTGTGCGTAATGGCGCTAGGTGAGTGGGGGGCGCCCGCTGCTCAGCTGCACGCCAAAGAAATGCGTAACCAAGCTATTCATGGCGGGGATGTATTTAATGCACAAAAAGGCGTGTGGGCTAAAGATGGCAGTAACTTTATTAATATTGAAGATGTTGACCAAAATGGCATGCTGCGCGGCGTAAATATGTACCACTTTGATAAGTCGTTGCAACTTACACAAATTACTAAAGCAAAAGAAGCAGTAGGGCGTGATAATGGCTGGCTACTGCGCGATGTGAACAAAGTATTGATCAGTGAAGAGCTTATTACCACGGAGCAAGTTACTGAAGAGTTTTATCCGTCGCAGCTTACCGGTGAAAAACTTGGCGTGGTTTCAGTAAAACCAGAGTCACTGTCATTTTCAGGATTGTGGTCATATTTAGCTTATTTACAGCAAAATGAGCAAGATACAAGTACCTATGATTTAGCACTATGGCGTAAATTAATGCAGCCAGTGTCTATTGCTGTGATGTTGTTGGTTGCCTTATCGTTTATATTTGGTCCGCTGCGAACCGTAACTATGGGGGCACGAATTATCATGGGAGTGGTAACGGGGATAGTGTTTCACTTAACTAATGAGATATTTGGCCCTGTGGTAATGGTATATCAAATCCCAGCCATTGTAGGCGCCGTTCTACCGAGCATTTTATTTACTGGGTTTGCAGCTTATTTGATGAATAAGCGGGTGTAGCTAGACTTAAAGCTTAAATAAAAAACGCGGCCTTTTTTAAAAGTGCCGCGTTTTTTATGCTTTAGCTTGAGGTTATACCAATTCACTAGATTAAGTATTAATCTAGTTCGCGATACACGCGTTTATTTTCTTCTTTGGTGAGCGTAACCACTTCGGTTTTTGATAAGTAATCTTGTAGTGCTTTTTTATTTTTAAAGTCGACTAATACCACTAAATTTCCTAAACCAAGTAATGCGCTGATACTGCGGATAATAGCTTGTGGCCAGCTAATTAAACTTCCTTGGCTGGTTTGTACTTTTAAGCGCCATGCTCGCATACCAATTGTTTGCCCACTTTTCGTCCAAAAATAACCAAAAAATACCAAGCCAACAAGCACCAGCAGCGAGCTACGAATACCAGAAAGTAATAGTGAATCTTGAATACGTGCAGATACATCTTCAGCGCCATTGAGGGCAATAACATCAAGGGAAATAAGTCCTTGGATAGCAAATAAATACAATACCACCGTTAGCATCGCAAAAGCGATAATAGCTAATGTGTCGTACACCAATGACGCAAAACGACGCCAAAACCCTGCTCGTGGAAACTCAGCCGACATAAATATACTCTCACTGTTAATGTGCGCGATAGTTTAGCAAATAAGCCGCTAAATACTACCTATTACGCTATGTGCTTAACCAGCTATTGGTTCAAATGTTAATGGTTGCCTAAATGTTAAGCGGTCGATCACGCTTAATACATAAAACGCTTGCCGCTTTGCTCATTGTTTGTATAATGCTAGGCAATGAGATGGAAGAGGGTACATAATCTTTCACTCTTAAGTGGTTTTTCTTTATCTTCTCGTGTTTAGAAGGTTAAAGAAAAATGATGCCAGCGTGATGAAATTGGTATACATGGGGGATTCAAAATCCCCTGCCGCAAGGCGTGCCGGTTCAAGTCCGGCCGCTGGTACCACTTTTTATAGCCCCTGCTAGATTTAGCAGGGGTTTTTTTATGCCTAAGATTTTAGTTGCCGGACTCGAGCGGCACGTGAGGTGCCGCTGTTATAAGTAAAAGTCCGGCAACTTAGTACCATTTTTTTATAGCCCCGACCAAATTGGTTGAGGTTTTTTTATGCCTAAGATTTGAGTTCACGGATTTTAATTACAAAAAATGTGTCCAACATTGCTACTTTTATAAGCAGTAGGTTTTGATCTAAACTTGGCCTGTAAACGTTTTGGTTTACCTAACCTTAAGCTCTGCTTGAGATAGGTTTCTTATCCAGAACTAAGGTTATATAGTAAATACAGGCCTGACTTTAATCGTATTTTTCATTGATACGGGTGTGCTAAGTTATGCAATGTGTTTTGACTCGGGTATTATATACCTCAACCTCTTGTTGCGAATAAAACATCATGACTCAACTAACCGCAAAACAGAATATTCAAGCCATTGTAAAAGCGATTAAGGCTGAAGAAGCATTACTGCGTAAAAAACACCCGCTATTAATGCATCAAAATACCTTAGGAATGGCTATTTTATTACTTTCTTTGAGTGCATTAATCGGAATTGGCACGCTATATTATTTTGCTATTATTCCCGCTTGGCTATGCATTATTTTAGCGGCCATTGCTACCTCAATTTCCCATGAGCTTGAGCATGACTTAATCCACAAACAGTACTTTAGCAACCAACCATTTTTGCATAATTTTATGATGTTAACCGTGTGGCTGATGCGTCCTAATACCATAAGCCCATGGTACCGTCGCAAGATGCATTTACATCATCATAAAACGTCGGGTACTGAGCAAGATTTAGAAGAACGTTTGGTAGGTAATGGTATTCAAAATCCGTTTTTACGTGCCTTGGTAATTGTTGATGGGTTACTCGGTTTATTAATTAATGCAAAACGTTTTAGTAAAGAAATTAATGGGTTTAGCTTCTTTAAAGTGTTTAATGCAGGTTTTCCCATTACTACTGCGTATTTCGCCATTTTATATAGCGTAATTGTGTTTAACTTAGTTAATTTGTTCACTCCACTGGCTGCTAATTCACCTGTATTGCTGCTTGATGTAATGAATGTGTTTGAATTTCTAATGGTGGTGCTGATTGTGCCTAACATTGTGCGTTCGAGCTCACTTAATTTTGTTACTTCAAGTATGCATTATTATGGCGGTGTGAATAATATGCTTGAACAAACTCACGTAATTACTAGCCGTTTGTTTATGCCATTTAATTTATTTTGTTTTAACTTTGGGCATACTCATACTATTCATCATTTTGTGCCGAATCAGCCGTTTTATTTACGACAAATGATCAGTAAAAAAATCCTTGAAGTGATGCGCCAACACGGCGTACGTTTTAATGATTTTGCCAGTATTAAGCAAGCAAACTTGTATCAGTGATACTCAGTGTAAAATGGCATCATAATGCAGTCGGACTCGCAGCAGCAATTAACTCAGCAAGATGCGTTAGCGCAATGTGTACAAGCTATAAAGGGGACAAGTTTTGCGCAAAAGCTGGTTAATTACATTGCCCTTATTGTTGAGTTTGATTGTGCGGTTGTATTGGCTTGCAGAGTAAATAAGCATCCCATTTATTTATTCGATTCTATCGAGAAACAGCGTGAACTTTTATTTCAGCGCTACCTTACTAACTCGTTTGTAAACGACCCTTTTTATACTGAACTGGTTAGTAAAGCTGAGGAAGGAGTATTTCGGCTCGCTGATATAGCTCGTTATCAAGATGAACTGACCTTTAAGGCATATCAACAGCAGTTTTATACTCACACTGGCTGGACTGATGAGCTAAGTATTTGTACTAATATAGGTAACGGTCGCTCGATTGTTATTTACCTTGGTTTATTATCCAATAACCAGCGCTTTAGTGCGTTGCAAAAGCAGCAATTAATAGCACACTTTAATTTAATAAAAGCACTGTGTAGCCAACATTGGGGTAGCCAAAAATTACTATTAAATCAATTTAATAGTTCAGTTACTGGGCAGCTTATAGAAAGTGCCCTCACGTCATTTGCTAACCAACAACTCACTCAACGAGAGCATCAGGTTGCTTGTTTAATTGTGCAAGGTTGCGACTCCGCAGATATTGCTTCTCAGCTTGGGATCGCCCTAGGTACAGTTAAAAACCATCGTAAACGTATATATGCACAGTTAAACGTTGCTTCACTGAGTGAATTCTTCCGACTGTTTTTAAATCATTTAATGCTGACAAAATAAAGCGCGTTTATGTCCCTTTAGGGATATAGTGCACATTGCTGAGTTTAATTAGTATTTTTCTTATGGATAATTTTGAGAAATACGATGACAGCACATTTACTTAGCGACATTATGCAGCGTGGTTTAGTCTCTCAAGTGAGTAATATTGAGCAATTAACCCATAAGCTTAAAACTCCACAGGTGGTTTACTGTGGCTTCGATCCTACCGCAGGTAGCTTACACATAGGGCACTTAGTACCATTAATAATGCTAAAGCGTTTTATGGATGCAGGGCATCAAGGTGTGGCATTAATTGGGGGTGCTACAGGGTTGATTGGTGACCCGAGTTTTAAAGCCACTGAGCGTAGCCTAAATACTAAACAAACGGTGTCACAATGGGTGACAGCGCTTGCAAACCAAGTTGAAAGTGTACTTGGTCCGCATTTAAACAAGCCACTGCAGATAAAAAATAACGCTGACTGGTTTAGCTGTATTGATGTATTAGACTTTTTTCGTGATGTAGGTAAACACTTTTCAATTAATACCATGATCAACCGTGAGTCAGTAAAACAACGTTTGCAACGTCCAGAGCAAGGGTTGTCGTTTACTGAATTTAGTTACTCCTTATTGCAGTCGTATGACTTTGCTAAGCTCAATAGTGAGTTAAATTGTACTTTGCAGATAGGCGGTAACGATCAGTGGGGTAATATTGTCAGTGGAATTGATTTAACCCGCCGTTTAAACCAGCAAACAGTGTTTGGTTTAACGTTGCCACTTATTACCAAGTCAGACGGTACAAAATTTGGAAAAACCGAGGGCGGTGCTATTTGGCTCAACCCCAAAAAAACCTCACCGTATCGTTTTTATCAGTTTTGGTTAAATTGTGAAGATGCTGATGTGTATAACTTTTTGCGTTTTTATACTTTTTTATCAGTTAAAGAAATTGAGGCCATAGAAGCAAACGATAAGATAAGCGGCCAAAAGCCTCAAGCACAGCGCATTTTAGCTGAGCAATTAACCCGTTTTGTTCATGCTGAAGAAGGCTTGGCAAGTGCGCAGCGTATCACTGAGTTGTTATTTAATGGACAAGTACAAACCTTAAATTTAAATGATTTAGCACAATTAGAACAAGATGGCTTACCAGTAATAACCCTTACTGAAATTAATATAACCACCTCCGCGCTATTGGTTCTCAGTGGTTTAGCAAACTCTAAGCGTGCCGCAAGAGAACTGATAGCTGTAAACGCAGTAAAAATTAATGGTGAAACAATTTCGGCTGATCATAGTCAGTTAAATTTGGCATTGCATCAACGTTTTTGGTTAATACAGCGAGGTAAAAAACAATTTAGGTTAATTAAACTCAATTGAATTTCCCTCTAATGGTGATTTTTTATGTGATTTTTTATGTGGTTTTAGGGGGTATTCTTAATCCAAACTACTTAATTTTTTTAAAAGTCTTCATTGTTTTTTCTCATTACAATAACGGTAATTAATAATTTAATTGCCGTTATTAATGTGTTTTGTAGGCATTTGTAAATCACTGTGAAATGCTAAGTTAAAAGTAACTTTTTTAAGTAGCTGATAATAAAGTAACTTTGCTATCTGTTTTTAATAGCGCTGTGCGCACGAGTTGTTTCTTTGTATTAATCTCTTTACTCACTCAAGCACGTTAATCGAATTGAAATATTTCTGTAATATTTAGGTGTTCTAATGCGCTCTGAAACAAAAACGTCATCAAAATGCCATAATCGGTAAGACAAAAACTGAGATTTAAACATGAGTGAATCAAAGCGCAATACGCTATTAATAAAAACGCTTAACTGGGCTGCTATCGCCTTTTTAGTTTATTTAGTCCTGGTAGCCGTTGGCACTGTCAGTGGTGGTTTTAAATTAGCGTCGGGCGGTACCGAGGGAGCGAAAGAAATTTTTGCATTCGCAACCAACCCGTTTATTGCATTATTATTAGGTGCTTTGGCAACGGCTTTAGTGCAATCGTCATCAACGGTTACCTCAGTAATAGTGGGCCTTGTTGCTGGCGGTTTACCGTTAAGTATTGCTATTCCAATGGTGATGGGTGCAAATATTGGTACGACTATTACTAACACCTTAGTGTCTATTGGTCATATTCGCTCTAAAGAAGAGTTTCAACGTGCGTTTGCAGCATCAACGGTTCATGATTTCTTTAATTTATTTGCCGTTATTATATTTTTACCGCTTGAGATAATGTTTGGTTTGCTGCAAAAAATGTCAGCTGCTTTGTCGCATCTATTTATTGGTGATGCTGACTTATCATTAAAGAGCTACAACTTTATTAAACCACTTGTTAAACCTGCTGTGGGTGTAATAAAAGATGCATTTAGCTTCCTAGACACAAAAATGCTAGGTGCAGCGATGGTTATAGCAGGTATTTGTTTGATTTTATTTGCCGTAACTACATTAGGTAAACTACTTAAAAAAGCATTGGTTGGCACTGCAAAAGATATACTGCATGGTGCAATTGGGCGCGGGCCTATCGCAGGTATAACATCAGGTGCGGCGGTAACAGTTATGGTTCAGTCGTCATCAACTACCACGAGTTTAATGATCCCACTTGCGGGAAGTGGTGTGTTTACTACACGTCAAATCTATCCATTTACGCTAGGCGCTAATATTGGTACAACCATTACCGCTTTATTAGCCGCCACATCAATCACAGGGCCTATGGCTGAAGTGGCGCTAACGATTGCTTTAGTACACGTTATGTTTAATGTATTTGCGGTTGCACTAATTTACGGAATTCCTGTACTACGTGAAATTCCGCTTAAGTTAGCCGAAAAGCTAGCCGAAATTGGTACAAAGAATAAATCAGCTGCATTAGGCTATGTGTTAGGGTCGTTCTTTGTGGTGCCTGGTCTAATTGTACTGGCCGTTAGATAAGCAAATAAATGAATAAAAAGAATGCGCTATATAGCTTATATAGCGCATTTTTTGTTTTACCATTGGTAACGTACAGACAACATGGCATTACGCGGTTTTCCTGGGAAGTAACGATCGCCAGTAAAACTAGTGTAATCTGCGCGCTGTGCGTAAGCCGTGTTGGTTAGATTTATTATTCGCGCACTCAGTAATAGCTGTGGGCTTATTTGCCATTGGCCGCGCAAGCTTAAAATATCGTGACCTTGATATTCATGTAAGTTTTCAGGGTCGGTAAAATAGCGACTCACATAGTGCCATTGCAGAGCAAGGTTAACACGCTCGTTGGCTTGCCAGTTAAAATCGATATTAGCGACCTTTCGAGGTGCGGTATCAATATCGTTACCTTTAATATTAATACTGCCGATGATTTGCTCATTCGAGTACGTATGTTTGGCATAAGTACCTGCAAAATTAATCGAAAAGTGCTGATTAAAGCTGTGTGCTAACTCAAGCTCAATGCCACGATGTCGAGTTTGGCCGTCATTAACAGTAAAAAAGTCACTGTCACGGTAGATGGTATTGTGCTTGCTCATCGCATAAGCCGATAAACCGTAGCGAGTATTGTTGTACACCCCTTTAATACCTAACTCAGCATTATTTGCTATTTCTGCGTCTAAGTCGGCAGTACTTTGCTCGCGTTGTAATTGATAAAGCTCAGCTGCTTGTGGGGCTCTATAGCCTCTTGAAAAGTTAGCGTATAATGTATTATTAATATTAAGCTGATAGCTCACACCGAGTTTTGGCGAAAGATTACTAAAGCTGTTTTTAGTGCTCTCTGGGCGACTATAACGACAGCCACCAAAACCACATTCACTGCCATTTTCTTTTGTACGCCCTGTAAGCATATTGTTTTGATAGTCATATTGCATATGCTCATAACGTAGACCTACAGTTATAAGCCAATTATTTAGCTGCCAATCAATAGCGGCAAATGGGGCATATAAGGTGGCATCGACTTGGTAATCGTAATGTTTACCTTGCGGCACTGTGGCCACTAAAAACGCAGAACCTTGAGTCGGTTTATCTTGGGTTTGTAAAAAATCGGCTTGGGTAAACTCACCATCAAAACCAAGCTTTAAGTTGGTATTGTCGTTCACATAATGCTGATAAAGCGATTGTAGCCCAAACCCAGTTTGGCTATTTTTTTCAAGTGGTGTGCCGGGTAAAAAGTGTTTAAAAAAGTCCATACTTTGGTCACGAATATAAGGAGTAACAACTAGAGTGTTCTCTCCTAATTGCCAGCTTGCTTTACTCCAAGCCCTAAGCGAGCGAGCTTTTCTAAAGGCGTCGGGATCAAAGTTTTGCTGTGCTATATCTTCATCTTTATAGCTTTGAAAACCGCTAATATAACCAGCAGTTTGTTGATCTAAATTGGTATACGTAAGCCCAGAAACTAAGCTTAGGTTGTTATTATTATAGCGATGGCGCACATTTATTTTTTGTTGCTTTACGCTTTCGTCATCTCGATAACCGCTATCATCCGTAAAACTAGCATTAATACCTAGGCCTGAATTATCCATGGCATGGCCTGCACGTAATTTATAGCGAGCATAACCATAAGAGCCATAATCAAAGCCTAGTAAACCAGCACCTTGCGTAGTATCAGGGGTAATAACGTTAATTACACCATGCACTGCATTAGAACCATATAGCGCAGAACCTGGACCTTTTAATACTTCAATACGCTCTGCCATTTCGCTATGCGCTTCGAATAGTTCATTGATATTACAAAAACCAGCTGCACGAAGAGCTATGCCATCTTCTGCGGTTAAGACACCACCACAAGCGCCCGTTCCAGAAAGTACTTGGGAGCGCAGAGCTGGTAAATACTCTTGGCCATTCCCACGTTGGACATTGGCACCTGCAACGCGTTGTAGCGCTTCCTCTACATGGGTAGGAGCTATAAGCTCAAGCTGTGATTCACTTAATACACTGATCACCAGTGGTAATGGCGTGGAAAGCGCTTCACTACGCGATGCTGTGGTGGTGATACGTTCAATTGATTGCGCGGTATCTTCAGCACACGCACTATTAATTAAACCTAACTGACTGCATAACAATAACGGGGATAAATAGTAATATTTCATAAATTCCAGCACATCGGCAATTTGATAAGTTTAGGGTAGGGGATTTTGTGAATTGGTTAAAGCACACTCAACCTATAAACCCGATAAGTAATCGATAAAACAATACAAAAAATGCTCGGAAAAACTAAAGTGAGCACTGAGTAATGTTTAAATAGTAATACACCTACCACTCCGCCGGCTAAAAAACCGGCAATAATTAATACAAAGACCAAGCATTTTCTATTGTCAAAAGCTTCTCCTTTTAGGGCTTTACCAAACATCAAACCCAGATCGGTAAAAATACCGGTTAAGTGAGTGGTTCGCACAACTGCGCCGCTGTAGTTAGTGGCTAAAGCATTTTGTAAGCCGCAGGCCGCAGAAGCAAGTGTAAGTGCGTAAGGGTAAGAATATTGAAGTAGCTGTGCGCTTAACAGCAGTAAAATACCCTCAATAAATAAGAGCGTATCGTAATGGCGGCCTAGCTTAAGTGAACCGCCTGAAAGCATTAAGCCTGTTAATGCCGAGCCAAATATAAAACTCAGTACAATCGCAATTAAAAATAACGCCGCCTTGATGTTGGTAGTAAGTTCAATAGCTAATGAAGTCACCGACCCTGAAACGTGAGAAATTGCTTGCTGTTCAAACCCTAATAAACCTACTGCGTTTACCATACCGGCAATAAAAGCGAGGGTAAACGCACCATATTCGACCCACTTAGGTAGTTTTGTAAACATCCTTTTAGCTCCGGTTTCAGTGTGTAGATTAATCATACACTTAATTAAAGTTAATAAATGAAAAGAGGTTATATTTTTAACATCACAAGCAAGTGATGATCGCTAAATTTAACTTTTGCGTATCAACCAAATTTGGAATTAATATGTTTAACCAAGAACAGCAATCACGCATTATAGAAATGGCATGGGAAGACAGAACGCCATTTGAAGCCATTGAAAATCTGTATGGGCTAAATTACTCTCAATTAGTTAATTTTATGCGGGAGCATATCTCTAGCGGGTCATTTAAAGTATGGCGTAAGCGCCATGCTGGGCGTAAAACTAAACACCTAAAGTTACGCGACCCCGCGATTATGCGCAGTCATTGTAAAACACAGTACAAGCAACGTTAATTTTTCTCATTTCATGTAATGTTCAGGCTTAGCCGTTAATACTCTTCAGTAATGATCACACTGGAGAATCGCCATGAAATCACTAATCAGTATTTTAGTAATGGTTTTTGCGCTAACGGCAACAAACGCATTTGCTGTACCACACAAAGACAAGCATGCAGGCAAGCATGCGAATAAACACGCAAACAAGCATCACTGGAAAAAGCAAAAATATAACCAATACAATAATAAAAAATGGCTTTCTAAAAAACAGGCCAAGCAGTTAATTCGTCAAGGGTGGACTCCACCAGGGTGGCACAGATCTTATCATCAAGGTGATATCCTTGGGCATGACATTTATAAGCGTGCTAGAGTAATAGACCGAGAAAGAGACACAGTGCGAGTTGAAGTTGATCGCACTATTATTCACTTAGTGCACGACACTCGTGAAATACTCTCTATTTTACAGCGCTATTAGGATTTATAAATGCTCACTGTATTGGTCATAGTTACTGGCTTGTTGTTATTAATAACCTTATTACCCCTGTCATACAGTCAGCATTATTTGATACGTAGTTGCGACTTTGTGCGCTTGCAGGTGTGCTACCTAGCAAGCGCTATCGTTATAGCGGCTCTGATAGGTATGTGGCAAAGCGACTATATTACATATCCGTTATTAGCCACTGTCGCTTTAGTTATTTTAGCGCTTCAAGCTAAGTGGATTTATCCCTACACTTGGTTTGCTAAAAAAGAAGTATTAACAGCGCCAAAAAGTAGTGAGCATAGCATCAGAATTTTATCCGCTAATGTACTGATGTCGAATCGACATAGTGAGCAGTTAATTAACTTAGTCGATAAATATCAGCCCGATTTACTTATCACCTTAGAAAGCGATAGTTGGTGGCAAGATAAATTGTCCGTGCTTAAAAAAAACTACCCTTATCAAATACAGTGCCCAAAAGATAACCGCTACGGCATGCATGTATTTAGTAAATTTAACATACTCGATGCACAAATTTGTGCACTTATAGAAGATGACATTCCTTCTATTCATATTTTATTTGAAAACCACCAAGGGTTAAAAATGCAGGGGCATTTTATTCATCCCGCGCCACCAAGCCCAACCGAAGAAGATTCATCACGCCCGCGCGATAGCGAATTAATAATGGTGGCTAAAGCTCTTAAAGATTCAACTCGGCCTACGATAGTCGCTGGCGATTTAAATGATGTTGCTTGGTCACGCAGTACTCGTTTATTTATGCAAATTAGTGGCTTTTTAGACCCTCGTAAAGGCCGTGGTTTTTTTAATACTTTTCACGCTAATTACTTTTTTATGCGTTGGCCGCTTGATCATTTGTTTCATTCAAAAGGCTTTAGTGTAAAACGGATAAAGCGCCTTGCTAAATATGGCTCCGATCATTTTGCCTTACTAACCGAACTGGTATTTGAAGATGCTAATCAGCAATCCCTAGAAACAAAACCAAGCGAGCAAAAGCAGCAAGATATACAAGAGCTGGCAATGAGCAAAGCAGATAAACGCAAAGTACCTATGTTTGAAAAGGGCTAGGTATAGTACAGATATTAGGTTAAAGGTTTTAGGTGAAAGAGAAAGTTAATACATTACGATAGGGCTTTTAAGTTTGCGAAGTTTTCGTAGCAAATTATTTAGTTTAGCGTTAATTAACAAAGAGATTCATTATGTTTAATAAAATCATCGACTTTTGGTTTAATGAGCTTGAGCCTAAACAGTGGTGGCAAAAAGACGATGGGCTTGATGCACAAATTAAAACTCGTTTTGGTGAATTACATCATCAAGCAAGTGTAAATGAGTTATTTGATTGGCGTGAAAGCGCGATAGGTAGTCTTGCTGAAATTATTGTGCTTGATCAGTTCTCACGTAATATTTACCGTGAAAAGCCCGCAGCATTTGCTTGTGATGCATTAGCTTTAGCGTTAGCACAAACTGCTATTGCTAAAGGGTTTGATAAGAAATTGACGGATGAACAACGCGTATTTTTGTATATGCCTTTTATGCACAGCGAATCAAAGCTAATTCATAAGGAAGCAGTCCAGCTATTTAAGGCGTTAGGTATTCAAAATAACTTAGATTTTGAGTATCAGCATAAGGCGATTATCGATAGATTTAATCGTTATCCGCATCGTAATAAGATACTGGGGCGGGAGTCTACAAAAGAAGAACTTGATTTTTTAAAACAGCCTAACTCAGGTTTTTAAATTCATCAGACAATAAAACACCGCGCTTGCAACAAGCGCGGTGTTTAATTTTACTAACCTGATACCTGATACCTGATACCTGATACCTGATACCTGATACCTGATACCTGATACCTGATACCTGATATCTGATACTAGCTATGGATCATGATGCTTTTAACATTCACAAATTCGCGAATACCAAAGCCGCCGTGCTCTCGGCCATAACCACTGTCTTTAACACCGCCAAATGGTAGGTTTGGTTGTGCCAAACCATAGCCATTAATATTAATCATGCCGGTATCAAAATACTTTTTGGCCAGTTCAATGGCTTTCTTCTCATCTTTTGAAAATATACCACCGCCTAGTCCATAGCGTGAATCATTAGCGATACGCATAGCGTCGTCGTTATCTTGTGCTTTAATTAAAGATGCGACAGGGCCAAATAGCTCGTCGTCATAAGCAGGCATACCCGGTGTAAGGTTTTCGAGCACAGTTGGTGGATAGTAATAACCTGTTTGTTGCGGTATTTCGCCGCCTACAATTACTTTTGCACCCGCATTGACAGAGTCTTGCACTTGCTGATGAATTTTGTCGCGTAAATCTTCGCGTGCCATAGGACCCAGTTCGGTATCTTCATCCATTGGGTCGCCCATTTTTATCGCCTTAAACTGCTGGCTTAGTGCTTCTTTAAAGTCATTGTAGAGTGAATCAACCACCACAAAGCGCTTTGCGGCAACACAGGTTTGGCCGTTGTTAATAATGCGTCCTTGTAAACAAGCCTTAACTGCAAGAGCCAGATCTGCGTCATCAAGTACAACAAAAGCGTCGTTACTACCCAGTTCTAGTACGTTTTTTTTAACATGCTTAGCAGCTTGCTCTGCTACTTTTTTACCTGTGCCGTCGCTTCCAGTGAAGGTCACGCCGCTTATAGCCGAGTGTGAAATAAGGGCGCTGGCGGTTTTACCATCAACCAGTAAGTTGCTAAAGCAGTGTTCAGGGAAGCCTGCTTGTAGAAATAATGTTTCAATTTTTTCAGCCATACCAAATACATTACCGGCGTGTTTTAATACCGTGGTATTACCCGCCATAATGTTTGCGGCACTGTATCTAATAACTTGATAAAGTGGGAAGTTCCATGGCTGAATACCCAGCAGCACACCAGTAGGGCGATAGCTTATGATTGCACGACCTCCTTGCATGTCGCGCTCCTCGTCGCTAAGCATATCGGCGCCATGCTCAGCGGTATAACGACAAATGTCAGCACAAAGCTGAACTTCTTGGAAGCCTTGCTCATAGACTTTACCCATTTCTTCGGTCATTAGTTTTGCTAAGGCTTCTTTTTGGCTTTCAAATAAAGAGGCTAATTTATTTAGATGTTGTGCGCGCTCGGTAAACGAGGTTAATCGCCATGTTAAGTATGTTTCATGAGATTTTTCGATCACTTGTTCTGCTTGAGCTTGAGAAAGCAGCGTATAGCTATTAATGACTTGCTCGGTTGCGGGATTGATCGTATCAACTGTGTTACTCATTTTACCTCCTAACAAATTATGTAATAGGATAGGTGCAAAACCAAAGCCAGTTAGTTTCTAGATATTAAAAAATCATAACTATCTGTTAGTAATGATTTTTATATTGCTTATGACTAAAATCTAGATGTTGTTTGCTTGTTGTTTTTGCTATGGTTCTGTAAATAGTGCAAGTTGTTGAAAAAGTTACAGGGAGAGTTCAAATGAAGCCATCATTGTTTAATACCGCTTTACCGATAATTCAGGCACCTATGGCAGGTGTTCAAAACGAGCAGCTTGCTCTTGCTGTAAGTGAGGCTGGAGGCTTGGGCTCTTTGCCTTGCGCCATGTTATCACCAGCACAATTAATTGAGCAGCTAGAAGTACTTAGCCAAAAAACAACGAAGCCGTTTAATCTTAACTTTTTTTGTCATAGGGTTGCTGATTACACGAACGAACAAAAGCAGCTATGGCATAATATGCTGGCACCTTATTTTGCAGAGTATGAAATTGACCCGCAAAGTTTAACTGCAGGGGCTTCTCGTCAACCTATAAATCAATCGGTTGTTGATATTATTGCCCCCTATAGGCCAGCAGTAGTTAGTTTTCATTTTGGTTTACCTAAGCAAGCTATTGTGGCGCAAATAAAAAGCTGGGGCACTAAAGTAATTTCAACGGCTACCACTTTAGATGAAGCTATTTGGCTTAGTGAAAATGGCGCTGATGGGATTATTGCTCAGGGTATAGAAGCTGGTGGCCATCGAGGGCACTTTTTATCAATGGATTTAAGCTTACAACAAACTACTGAGCAGTTAATTAAACGTTGTGTTGAGCATATATCACTGCCTATTATTGCTGCTGGTGGCATTGCTTCAGCCGATGATGTACAGCGGTTTAAAGCGTTAGGAGCGAGTGCTGTACAAGTAGGGAGCGCTTATTTACTATGTAAGGAGGCAACAACATCAGCTTTGCATCAACAGGCTATTTTAGATCAACAACAAGACGAGACTACACTGACTACATTGTTTTCTGGTAGAGCTGCTCGGGGTATTAAAAATCGAGTAATGCAAGAGCTAGGTGCTATACCAAAGGGCGTTCCTGCGTTTCCACATGCCAGCAGTGCTATAACAGCCTTAAGAACTCTAGCTGAAAAAAGTGCTAAAAGTGATTTTTCACCTTTATGGTGTGGCCAAAAATATATTCCTAGGGTGGGTGTATCAGCGGCTGATATTACACATGCTTTAATGAAAAAATGGTAATTTTTAATGTCTGATAATCCACTTTTATCGCTTGGCGACAGTTATGAAGCACTAGTAAACAAGTTTAAAGTGCAATTGGCTGGTAAGTATCCTCAGCAACTAATAGCGCCCAATACCGTATTAGTGCAACAAGGCGATCTGCAAAGTTATGGGTATTTAGTTGTGGACGGGGTTCTAGGCGCTATTCATGACGACATTGAAGGCGTGCAAAAGTGTAAAGAGTTTTATTTTAAAAATGAATTTGCTTTGCTGTTTGCCAATTGGATGACCTCAACTCCTGCGTTTTATCAATTAAAAGTGATTAACGAAGCCAATGTAATTAAAGTACCACTAACACTATTTGAGCAAGCACAGTATCAACTGATTAAGCAGCAGCTTATTGCACAGCAACTTATTTTTAAAGAAGCCAAAGAAGCATTCTTATTACTCAATAGTCCCGAGCAGCGTTACTGCTATTTACTCAAACATAAACCTCATTGGTTGGCGCAGTTAAGTTTAAGCCAAGTGGCAATGTATATAGGCATTTCGGCTATTTCGTTATCACGAATTCGTAAGCGACTTAACTTAAGTTAAGTGCTGTTTTCATAAAGCACTATACACTCCCCATTTTAAGCTTTAATACCTTGGAGTGTTATGTTTTTAATTGCCCAATCGTTAGTAGCAGTCGCTACTTTACTCGACTTAGCTTCATTTCAGTTTAAATCCCGACGAATTATTTTAAGCTGTTTATTTACCTCAGTATTATTAACCTCTGCTCACTTTTTTATATTGGGCTATAACAGTGCCGGCTGCTTAATGTTTATTGCCGCGGTGCGTTATTTTTATTGTATTTACTTTAAGCATACTTGGGCTATGTTTGGGTTTATGGCTTTAAGCTGCTTAGCCGTTTATTTTACTTGGCAAGATTGGTTTAGTGTCTTTGCATTGGTGGCGACATTAATACAAACTATCGCTTCATTTCAAAATCGAGATTTGCACTTAAGGTTATGTATGGTGGTGGGAACCTCTTTTTGGATAACACATAATATTTTTGCCGGCTCGCCAGTGGCAATAATCATGGAAAGCCTATTTTTAAGTAGTAACTTATTAGGACTATACCGCTTTTATGTGGGTAAAAAATCGCTGAGCGAACCGCAAACGCAACCCTAAACACTTAGGAAAAAAACTGTGCTGCAATGGCTTTTAGCAGATAGGTTTCGCGAATAATTGATAGCCCTTGCTTGTCACTGTTTGCAAGTGTACGTTCGTTATGGGCTATCGCCTGGAAAATATCAACCCATTTAGCCTGCATGCCATTTTGTTGTTCGTAGTGTTCAAGCTGTGCTTGGCCTAGTTGCTCATCAATTTGGCAGAGGTAGCAGTATGATTGTATATGAATAATATCAAAGTCATCTTTGTACCAAGGGCGGTATTCTTCGTAAAGCCCAAACTCGCTACATACTTTTATATTTTGTGCGCCAGTTTCTTCACTTAGTTCTCTGATCAATCCCTGCTCTATGCTTTCATGTGAGTCAATCCCACCGCCAGGTAAGCTAAAGTCGTCGTAGCGCTGAGTATACATAAGTAAAATGTGTTGTTGCTTAAATGCAATAGCGCGAGCGGTTGGGCGAGAAAATTGACGACCTTGCTCAATATTGATTGAGGGATGAATGTAGGTTTTTAATAAGCGCATAACAACTCCTGTAATAAAAATAAATTATATCAGTTGGTTATATTAATTGCTTTAATAGAAATTTAATAAGCAGCATAAAGCAGTGCTATTTCAGCGCCTATACAGCTACTTATGATTAAACTAGTGGATTAAAAATAAACCAGCTGCATTGTGTACCTTAATTATGTATATCTTTCATTTACATTAAAGGGTGAGTAGAATAGTGAAAAAGCACAGGGATTATTCATGTTAAATATACTTTTAGTCGATGACGACGTCGAATTTAGTGATGTTATTTGCCATATTGTTGAGTTTCTTGGCCACAACATTAATACAGCAACCAGTTTAAAAGAAGCGCATCAATGGTTTGAAAATAACACCTTTGATCATGTGCTGCTCGATTTTATGTTACCTGATGGCAGTGGTTTGCACTTGCTGGATCACTTAAAAATGATTGGTCAATCGCCTAAAGTCACCCTTATTTCAGGTCACCCTTCGGTCAAAGGCATTTTAGCTGAGATGTGTGAGCCTAATGTGTCGCATTTATTAAAGCCGCTGCAACGTGAAGATTTAGAACTGGTTTTAAATGGCCCTAAAAAAACAGTAAAAAAAGCGAAAAGCGCCGCTATTACTCATCATTTTGACACGCTTATTGGCGAGTCTGCGCCCATGCAACAGCTTTATACGATGATTGAGCGTGTAGCTAAAACCAATGCTAATGTTATGCTTATGGGTGAAAGTGGCTCAGGTAAAGAGGTGGTAGCCCAAGCCATTCATAATGCTAGTAAATGCGAAGGTCCACTGGTGGCTAGTAACTGTGGGGCGCTTTCAAAAGAGCTTATTGGCAGTGAATTATTTGGCCACGAAAAAGGCGCATTTACCGGTGCCATTGCTCGTAAAGAGGGCGTGTTTGAACAAGCAGACGGCGGAACGTTATTTCTTGATGAAGTCACCGAAATGCCGATTGATATGCAGCCTAACTTACTGCGTGTACTTGAAACTAAAAAAGTAACACGAGTAGGCGGTAATCGTGAGTTACCAGTAAATTGCCGTGTTATTTCAGCGACTAACCGCTCCCTTACCGATTTAGCGCAGAATAATATTTTACGTGAAGATATTTACTTTAGACTGGCTGTTTTTCCAATTGATATACCGCCACTACGAGAGCGAAAAGAAGATATTCCATTACTCGCAAAAGCGTTTTTAGGTCAGTTGAACGATGAAAATGGTACAGCGTTTGCCTGGGCTAACGAACAGCTTAAAGAGCTACAAACATACGACTGGCCAGGTAACGTACGTGAACTTCGCCATGCTATTCATCGCGCTTTTATTATGAGCGACCCGCAAACTAGCACAATTAGTTTACCTGACAACTTAGAATCGCCTTTTTCAAGGGTTAATACTCAATCTGAGGACAAACAGGTATCAGCAGGGCAAACAATTGAAGAAGTTGAAAAAGAGCTTATTCATGCCACGCTCGATAAGGTACAAGGTAATAAAACATTAGCGGCACAAATGTTAGGCATTAGTACTAAAACCTTATACAACCGTTTAAATGCTTATGGTGGTATTGGCGAGTATAAATAACCAGCATGCAAATTTAATAACAACAAAACGAGGACTTTAATGGCATTACCACAACAGGCAAAACCTTTGAATGAGCTGGTACACGACGCACGTGCGCCACTAAATCGTATTTCTATGAATGCTGAACTAATTAAGCTAGTACTTGAAAACGATATGCCAAAAGATAAAGCACTCGCCGCACTGGATAAAATAATTGCTAATTGCCAAGCGTGCAGTGACAGTTTGCAGCTTATTTCAGAGTCGAAGTAACCCTAATTAATTCAGGACGATAAATGATTAAACGCAAACAGCAAGGCAAGGCAAATGTAGTATGGGCGTTATTTATATCTATAGTGCTGTGTATTATTGTTGGTAATGCTTTTTTAGCCATTAATACCATACAAGGCCTAACGCGTACTCAACAAAGTTTAGATAACACTAATATGCTAAGTACGGCGATAGAGCAATTGCACCTTTCAGTAGTGCAAGCTGAGTCGGGACAGCGAGGGTATTTATTAACCCAAACTGATGATTATTTAGTGCCTTATTACGATGCCGTCGCACAAATAGAGTCTCAAACTAACCATGTGAGCGCCTTACATTCTGAAATTGATGGGCAGGCACAGCGTATTGCTGAGTTATTATTACTGGTTGAAGCTAAAATAGCTGAGCTGAAAAAAACGGTTGAATTAGCATTAAATGATAAAGAAAAGCGTGCACTTCTGAGGCTCAATACACATGAAGGGCGTGATCTTTACAGAGAGATTCGGGCGTTGGTTAATGATATTCAAGAGCGTGAATTGTTGTTTAAAGTTAGTCACTTTTCGAAATTAGAACAAATTAAGAAAGAAGCTAAAATCACTTTTGGTATTACTGCAGTTACAAGTACATTATTGATTTTGGGTATGTTTTTATTGGCGAGGTTGAACTTGAAAAATGCGGCCGAGTATCGTGCCGAGCTGGAAATGCAAAATGAAACCTTAGCCAGTAAAGTGACTGAACGTACTCAAGAGCTTACTTTGTATTCTGATGAATTGAGTCGTAGTAACCGAGAGTTAGAGGAGTTTGCTTTTGTTGCCAGCCATGACTTGCAAGAGCCGCTAAGGAAAATTCAAGCATTTAGTGACCGGCTTGAAAGCATGTTTAAAGACGAATTAGGCGAAAAAGGCGCAGATTATATTGCCCGCATGAAAAATGCCGCACAAAGGATGTCTAATTTAATTAATGATTTATTAGAGTTCTCTCGAGTAACAACCCGAGGTAAAGATTTTACCGACACCGATTTAAACAGCATTCTGAATGATATAAAAGGTGATTTAGAAATAGCGATTAATGAGTGTAATGCACAGGTTGTTACGGTTGATATGCCCATTATACAGGCAGATCCGAGTCAAATGCATCAGCTGTTTTTAAACTTAATTTCCAATGCAGTGAAGTTCAGAGCGCCTAACGTTGACCCGGTTGTTAATGTTGACTTTGAACGAGTATGTGAGTTTAGTGAAGATCATAACAGTGAAATATGTTGGCATGTCATTACCGTAAAAGATAATGGTATCGGCTTCTCTGATGAGTACGCGGATAAAATATTTGTACCATTTCAACGTTTGCATGGCCGTTCAGAATATAAAGGAACGGGTATTGGTTTATCTGTATGTCGTCGAATTGTAGAACGACACGGCGGCTCTATTGCTGCGATAAGCACCCTAGGTGAGGGGGCAACTTTCATCATTAAATTACCTGTGGATGCAGAGTTATTCACATTACAAGGAGAGGCATAATATGCCATTAACAAACGTAAAACCGATTACCATTTTGATGGCAGACGATGATGAAGATGATCGTTTATTAACCCAAGATGCGCTTGCTGAAAGTCGCGTTTTAAATGAATTACATTTTGTTGAAGACGGTGTTGAACTCTTGGAGTATTTAGAGCGCAAAGGCAAGTTTGTAGATAAAAGCATCTCGCCAAGACCAGGCTTAATTTTACTTGATTTAAACATGCCGAGAATGGATGGTCGTGAAGCGCTTGAAGCTATTAAGGCAAATCCAAACCTAAAAGGCATTCCAGTGGTAATTTTAACCACATCTAAGCAAGAAGAAGACATGGTTAAAGGTTATAACCTAGGCGCTGCGTCTTACATAACTAAGCCGGTTACGTTTGACGGGTTAGTTGAGTTGATGAAAACGCTGGGTAAATACTGGGTTGAGTTTGTAGAGCTACCAAGCACGTTTAACGATTAAGCATATTATTAAAACAGGAGACGCTATGTTAGCAAAGGCAACGAAACTGCTATTGGTTGAAGACGATGAAGATGATTATATTTTAACTCGTGACTATTTAGAGCAGCTCAGTTCCCATGTGTTTGACATAGACTGGATAAGCTCTCCTGAGCAGGCGGTGGAAGTGTTGAGTAAAAATCAACATGATATTTGCTTGCTTGATTATCGCTTAGGGGCATCTGATGGCTTAAGTGTTTTAAAACAAGCGCTTAAAAATGGTTTTTGTGGGCCTATTATTATGCTTACAGGGCAGTCAAACGATGCCCTCGATTCAGCTGCGCTTGATGCCGGAGCTGTTGATTACTTAGTTAAAAACGAAATGAGTGGTAGCCGGTTTGCTCGCTCTATTCGCTACGCATTAGCGCGCCGTGATGTAGAAGATGAGCGAGTGGAACGCTTAAAAGCCGAGGCTGAAAACCGTTCAAAAGATCGCTTTTTAGCACATTTAAGCCACGAATTGCGAACACCGCTATCTTCTATTTTAGGTTATACCGAGTTGTTGATGCTCAGTGACTTTAACAAGCAGGCTGAGAACGAGCTCGGTGTGATTTATCGTAATGGTAAGCATTTATTAAGCTTACTGAATGATGTTTTAGATTTATCTAAAATTGCTGTCGATAAACTCGAACTGAGTTTAGGGGAGGTTAACCTTGATAGCTTAATGGCCGACGTATTTACATTAATGCGCGTATCGGCACTCGATAAAGGCTTATCACTAAAGTTTGAATCACTGGAGCCTTTACCACTAGTCATTCGTGTAGATGCCACTCGAGTTCGACAAATTCTTATTAACCTGATCAATAACGCGATTAAATTTACTGAGCAAGGCGAGATTGTGGTTAACGCGTGGACTGAAGTAGTCAATGAGCGTGAAATGCTATTTTTTAGTATTAAAGACTCAGGCTTAGGCATTGCTCCAGAAAAACAAGCTCTCATCTTTAAGCCTTTTGAGCAAATAGCTGATGTAGAGTCGCGTTCAGTCGGTGGTGCAGGCTTAGGTTTAGCTATTTGTTCTGAACTACTTAGTCGTATGCAGGGGGATATTTCATTAGACTCTCACGTAGGTAAAGGGTCAACCTTTACCATTTCTTTATATCCTGGTGATATCAGACAGGTAGAGCGCAATTTATTAAAACTTGATTTAACCCCCAATATGCAGCAAAAAGTAGCCCCCTGCCAAGTGAGCGGTAAGGTGTTGGTGGTTGATGATTTACGCGATTTACGTGTGTTAGTTGGTCACTTAATCGGTTCAGCAGGCGCTGCGGTCGATTATGCTGATAATGGTAAGCAAGCGCTTGAAAAAGTAAAAAAACAGCTAGCAGACGGGCACGCAACCTACGATATTATATTTTTAGATATCCACATGCCAGTAATGGGCGGAAAAGAAGCTGCTATTGAGCTTAGAAAGCTAGGGTTTAAAGGTTCAATCATAGCCTTAACTGCTGCGACTATGAAAGGCATTCATAGCGAACTCAATGCGTTAGGGTTTGACGATATGATTGCCAAACCTGTCGATTCCAACTTGCTTTATCAATGCTTAGAGTTAAGGCTCGGGCAAAAAGAACAGCCTACTTCATCTATTCAGCCAATGCCTAAACCGAGTAGAGATAAGAAGTGCTTTTTATTAGTAGAAGATGATGCTGATGCCGCACAAATTACCCAGCTATTACTAGAAAGCTTGGATGTAGATACCGATATAGCAACAAGTGTTAAAGACTGTAAGGCAGTACTAGAGCATAATAGTAATTACGATAAAGTATTACTTGATATGCATTTGCCAGATGGAACCGGTTTAGAGCTGGCTGGGTTTATTAAACAGCATTACCCTAATATTAAGCGCGTTATTATTAGTGGTATGGAGCCCGATGCCGTGCATATCAGGCAACTAGAAATAGAGCAGGTATTGTTAAAACCAATAAATTTAGCATTACTCAATCAGCTTGTTTAACACCCTATTAGCTTACCTAGATGTTAAAGGTTTAACCACAGATTGGCGTATAACTAACTCGGGCTCAAATAACGTTTGAATAGGGTGTACGCTTTTTTGATAAACATGGCTCAGTACCCACTGCGCTGCCACTTTACCCATCTCATCGATAGGATAGTTTATAGTGCTCAACGGAGGGTAAACGTGACGGGTAAAAAACACGTTATCGTAGCCAATAATTGAAAGCTGCGAAGGTAGTTGTATACCATGCTCTCTGGCACTCACCATGGCACCAGTGGCCATTTCGTCATTGGCACATACCAAGGCGGTAAAGGCGGGGTTGTTTTTATACAGTGTAGCGAAGCCTTCGTAGCCACTTTCTTCTACAAAGTCACCTTCAAATAAATTATTTTCATCAAATTTAATGGCGAATTCATCAAGCGCTTGTTTATGCCCATTTAAGCGTTCTTGGGCATCTTTTTTCCATAATGGGCCGCTAATATACGCAATTTCTTTATGGCCCGATTCAATAATGTATTTAGTGGCTAAATAGCCACCTTTAGTATTATCAAGAATAATACAGCGGTCGGCGAGCTCTTCAATATAGCGGTTTAGCAAAACAAACGGGGTTTTGCCTTTACTGAGTTTTATTAAGTATTCATCACTAATAGCTTCAACATGCAAAATAAGTGCGTCGCAGTTACGGCTAATTAAAAATTCGATGCCTTGTCGCTCTCGCTCTGCGTCACTGTGGCCTGCGGTAATAATAACGTGTTTACCTTGGTTTCTTAGGGTGTTCTCTATACCGCTCATCATCGGCCCATAAAATGGACCCTTAAGCTCTGAAACTAACAAGCCCGCACTATTCGAGCAATTAGAAGCCAGTGATTGCGCAATAGAGTTAGGGCGGTAGCCCAGCTCTTCCATGGCTAAGGTGACTTTTTTTCTGGTTGCATCACTTACGTTTGCATTGTTGTTCATTACTCTTGAAACAGTGGCAAGTGACACCCCTGCAAGCTTTGACACTTCATAAATGGTGGCCATACTATTCCTTGCTACAAATTGCTTTTCTGTGTTAAATCGGCAGTGATTTTTTTAATGGTTCTATTGTCTAGGCTGTATTTACTCATTATTAATGCCACAAGTACACTACCAATCGCAGGGTAAAGTGTGAATGAGGTTAAAATACCATTTTTAGTTGCCTCGCTTAATTCCACATTGGCTTGATATTGATAATAAGCAAGTAACCAACCGGCAATCGCTCCGCCTAATGCAAGCCCCAATTTGATAAAAAATACGATGCTTGCGTAAACTAAACCCGTGAGTCGAAGGCCATTTTGCCAGACTCCGTAATCTATAGTATCAGCCATTTTTGCCCATAATAAAGGCGTTGCCATTTGAGTGAAAAAACACCATAAAAAATACACTAAAAACGCCAGTAAAACGTGTTCATTAGGAACAAAAAAGGCAATGCAGCTCAATATGGCGGAAATATATTGCAGATAAACATAAGCCGCTTTCTTATCAAGGCGTTTACTTAAAGGTTGTGCGCAAGCGCAGCCTAAAATATTACCAATCATACCTAAGGTTACAAATTCGGTGATTAAATCTTCTTTGCCAAGAACATATTTTACATAGTAAATAGCCAACGTTGTGCGCAATACCATACTGGTTAATAATACCAGCGCTGCCATACACAAGATTTTAAACGGCTGATTTTGCCATAAAACGTGAAGTTGTGTTTTTAAAGATAATTTATGCGGTGGATTGCTCACTCGCTCTTTGGTGTAACGAAAACAAATTAAAAATAACACCACACCTAGGCAACTCATAACCAGCATGGTGAGTTGATAGCCCATTTCGTTATTACCATTGCCAAACCATTTTACTAAAGGCAAGGTGCAGCTTGTAACCAGCAAACCACCTAACATGCCAAATACAAACCGGTATGATTGAATGGAGACACGTTCGTTGGGATTGCCACTTAATACGCCGCCAAGTGCCGAATAAGGAATATTAATTGCGGTGTAAACTAACATTAGCAGGGTGTAGGTAACGAAGGCGTAAATAATTTTGTTGGCGTCATCCATCTCAGGGGTAGTAAAAGTAATCACGCTTATAACGGCAAAAGGGATGGCAAGCCAAAGTAGGTAGGGTCGGTAGCTACCGTATTTAGTATGAGTGGCATCAGTGAGTGCGCCCATTATTGGATCAGTTACTGCATCAATAACTCTAACTACTAAAAAAAGGGTGCCCACAACAGCAGGCGAAATACCAAAAATATCAGTGTAGAAAAAAGTTAAAAACAGCATGACGGTTTGAAAAATAATATTACTGGCCGTGTCACCTAGGCCGTAAGCTATTTTTTCTTTTTTACTCAGCATAAAAGCCACTCGTTATTATTTTTGGCGCTGTTTAAGAAAATCACGATACGCAATTGCGCTTTGTTTTAAGGTACGTTGTTGAGTTTGGTAGTCAACATAGACTAGCCCAAAGCGTTTTTCATAACCATAGGCCCATTCAAAATTATCCATTAAACTCCATGCAAAGTAGCCTTGTACATTAACGCCTTGCTCAACTGCATTATGAACGGCATTAAGATGGGTATGGTAATAATTGATACGTTGTATGTCATCTACTTTACCATTTATTAATATATCAGCCATCGCTGCACCGTTCTCTGTTATATATACCTTAGGTAAAGTGTAACGATCATTTAGTGAAAGCAGTAATTCGCACAATCCCTGCGGGTATATTTCCCAGCCCATATCGGTGGTGGCAACATTCTCTAAAGAAACTTCGCTAAACCAATGATCTGGGGTATTTTTGTAATGAATACGAGTATAGTAATTAACCCCTAAAAAATCGATCTTTTGGCTAATAATTGCCATATCTCCATCACTAATCTGGGGCTTTGCATCATTTGCAAGCTCATTAATCACTTCAGGGTAACAGCCCTCTAGTACTGCCCGTATATACCATTGGTTATGATAGTCATCAGCTAATTTAGCAGCGCGTTGATCAGCAGTGGTAAGCGGATAGGATGGGCTAAAGTTAAGTACTATACCGGCTTCTATCGTGGGGCAATTCTTACGTATCACTTGCATTGCGAGTCCATGGGCAAGCAGTAAGTGGTGCGCTGCTTGGCGTCCTGCTTTTTGACTTTTTATGCCTGGTGCATGTACCCCTATTTCATAGCCTAGGTAGGCACTACAAAAAGGCTCATTTAAGGTCGCATAAGAGTCAACTAAGCCCTCTAGTTGTTGAGTTACTATGTGAGTGTAATGAGCAAATTGATACGCGGTATCGCGATTTAGCCAACCACCGTTGTCTTCTAAATGCTGTGGTAAATCCCAATGATATAAAGTGACATAAGTTTTAATGTTACGCGCTTTTAAAGCTTGTAATAGCGATTTATAAAACGACATTCCTTGAATATTCAAGCTGCCATCTTGGTGTAAAACGCGTGGCCAAGAAATCGAAAGACGATAAGCGTCTACAGCTAAATCAGCAATCATTTGTACATCTTGTTGCCAATATTCTATGTGTTTACATGCTTGGTTGCCGTTACTGTTATCTGCAATGGTGTTTGGTTTGTTACAAAAAGTATCCCAAATACAGGGGAGGCGGGTATCGTAACTTCCCTCTATTTGAAAAGAGGCTGTAGCAACCCCAAAAATAAACGGCGGCTTCAAGAGGGCTGACGTGCCTGGTAAGGAGATTGTTTTAAACACAATGAGATACGTCCTTAAGCTTGCAAATAATAATGAGCTTTACAATAGTTAGCTAAGCAATATAAATTGCATAATACAACAATGTAAGCGCTTACAATATTTTTGTAAATAAATTGATAAATTTTCTCTATATGCTATAAATGTAAGCGCTTACATTTGGTGTTGCAACTATTATCTGCATTTTAAGTTTTACTAAACGCAATAAAATAGAGGTAACAATCTGATAATTAAAAAATAATTAGAGATTATACTATGGCACATATCACACAGCCACTACCGGCAGCAGAAAACAGCCAAAAACCAGGGTCTACACACACCTTTGCGTTAACATCGCTTACGACCTTGTTTTTTATGTGGGGTTTTCTTACTTGCCTAAACGATATTTTAATTCCGTATTTAAAGGGAATGTTCTCCCTTAATTACACCCAAGCAATGTTGGTACAATTTTGTTTTTTTGGTGCCTACTTTGTTATGTCAATTCCTGCAGGGAAGCTGGTCAGTAAAATAGGTTACCAATTTGGTATTGTTGTTGGTTTGGTTGTTGCTGCGATAGGGTGTGCACTATTTTACCCCGCTGCAGAGGCACATGTTTACGAACTATTTTTACTTGCTTTGTTTGTACTTGCTTCAGGGATTACCATTTTACAAGTCTCTGCCAACCCTTATGTAAGCGTATTAGGGCCTGCAAAAACAGCGTCTTCGCGTTTAACTATGACTCAAGCTTTTAACTCTTTAGGTACAACTGTTGCGCCATTGTTTGGTAGTTGGTTAATTTTGTCAGAAATTAGTCAAGCTACAGCAGAACAAGTTAAGTTTCCTTATTTAATGCTCAGTGCAAGTTTATTAACATTGGCGATTATTTTTGCTTTTTTAAAGTTACCTAAATTAGGTAAAGCGATTGACAGTGAAGCAGAAAACCAAGGTGACACTGAGTTTGTTGATTTAGGCAGTGTATGGAAATATCGTCACCTTATTTTAGGCGCGATTGGTATTTTTGTTTACGTAGGGGCTGAAGTGGCCATAGGTAGTTTTTTAGTTGGCTTTTTAACCCTTGATCATATTGCAGGCTTACCAGAGCAACAAGCAGCACATTACATTAGCTATTATTTTGCAGGTGCAATGATAGGGCGCTTTGCTGGCGCCGCGATTATGCAAAAATTAAACGCAGCCAAAGTATTAGCTTGTCACGGTATTTTAGCAGGCTTACTTGTGTTAATTGCTATGACGGGTCAAGGGTCACTGGCTATGTGGGCTATTTTATTAGTTGGATTATGTAACTCTATTATGTTTCCTACTATTTTTAGTTTAGCACTGCAGGGGCTTGGTAAATACACCTCGCAGGGTTCGGGTATCTTATGTTTAGCGATTGTTGGCGGTGCCATTATTCCGTTATTACAAGGTATGCTAGCTGATAACATCGGTGTGCAATTAGCTCTTATTCTGCCCATTGGTTGCTATTTATATATTACTTATTTCGCGCTGTTTGGTGCAAAAAAAACAACGTCAACTCCTCTTTGAGTTTTAGGTGAATGTTATGATTATTAAACGCACTTTTTCAATCACTGCGCTGATGCTAGCAGCAATAACCAGCAGCGGTTGTTCGCAACCCTCTAACAGTGCTAGTGATGCGACAAGCCCAAAAGAAATTTGGCCAACAATAGAAACAGGTATTAAAAGCGATGCTCAAATGGAGCAAAAAATCGCTGATATGCTAAAGAGCATGACGCTAGAGCAAAAAATAGCGCAAATGATCCAACCTGAAATCCGTAATATCACGGTTGAAGATATGCGTAAGTATGGTTTTGGTTCTTACTTAAATGGTGGTGGTTCATTTCCAAACAATAATAAACATGCAACCCCTGAAGATTGGGTTGATTTAGCCGAAGAAATGTACCAAGCATCTATTGATGATTCTTTAGATGGCAGCACAATCCCTACAATGTGGGGCACTGATGCGGTACATGGACACAACAATGTTATTGGCGCGACCTTATTTCCGCATAATATTGGTTTAGGTGCTGCAAACAACCCTGCACTTATTGAAAAAATAGCCGCCGCTACTGCGCGAGAAGTAATGGTTACCGGTATAGATTGGGTATTTGCACCTACTGTTGCGGTGGTTCGTGATGACCGCTGGGGCCGTACTTACGAAGGATACTCTGAGGACCCTGAAATAGTGAAAGCGTATTCCGCTTCTATCGTTAAAGGATTGCAAGGCGCTGTAGATGAAGACTTTTTGTCGGATACGCGAGTAGTTAGCACCGTTAAGCACTTTTTAGGTGATGGTGGCACTGTCAATGGCGACGATCAAGGTAATAATATCGCCTCTGAAGAAGAGTTATTTGCGCTTCATGCACAAGGTTATGTAGGTGGTTTGAGTGCAGGTGCGCAAACGGTTATGGCTTCGTTTAACAGCTGGCATGGCGATAAAATACACGGTAACAAATACTTATTAACCGATGTATTAAAAGAAAAAATGGGTTTTGATGGCTTTGTTGTTGGCGATTGGAATGGCCATGGACAAGTTAAAGGCTGTTCAAATAGTAACTGTGCTCAAGCTGCTAATGCAGGCTTAGACGTGTACATGGCGCCAGATGAGTGGAAACCACTATTTAGCAACTTGGTTAACCAAGCTAACAGCGGTGAAATTCCACTAAGCAGAATTAACGATGCGGTAACGCGTATCCTACGCGTTAAAGTGCGCGCAGGATTATTTGATAAACCAAGCCCCGCGAAGCGTCCTCTTTCTGGAAAAACTGAAATTATTGGTAGTAGCGATCACCGTGCAGTGGCTAAACAAGCTGTACGCGAGTCTCTAGTATTACTTAAAAATAAGCAGCAGTTACTGCCATTATCGCCTAAGACCAACGTATTAGTCGCAGGCATAGGGGCTGATAACATCGGCATGCAGTCGGGTGGTTGGAGCGTTACGTGGCAAGGAACAGGCAATACCAACAGTGACTTCCCTGGCGGCAGCTCTATTTACGCAGGTATTAAAGATACTGTAGAGCAAGCTGGTGGCAGTGCAATGCTGAGTGTTGAAGGGGAATACAAAGCACGCCCAGATGTAGCCATTGTGGTGTTTGGTGAGCAACCATATGCAGAGGGTAATGGTGATGTTGATAACCTAGAATACCAGCGCGGTAATAAAAGCGACTTAGCGCTACTGAGAAAGTTTAAAGATGCAGGAATCCCTGTTGTATCATTATTTATTAGCGGTCGCCCAATGTGGGTTAATGCTGAGCTAAATGCCAGTGATGCGTTTGTTGCTATTTGGCTTCCAGGCAGTGAAGGTGATGCAATAAGTGATGTATTGTTTAAAAATGCAGACGGTTCAATTAACCACGACTTTAAAGGAAAGTTATCGTTTTCATGGCCGAATAACCCAATCGACAATGAAAACCGCAACGACGAAGCTTATAGCCCATTACTTCCTTATGGTTTTGGCTTAACCTACGGTGATAGCAACGTACTTAAAGATGACTTGGTAGAGCAAAATCAACAGACTGAACAATTGGACGACTTAGTGTTGTTTGAACGTGCTATAAAAGCACCGTGGTCGTTGGTATTAAAAAGTGGCGAGCAGCAAAAAACGGTGGCGAGCAGTCGCGAGTCATTAGGTGCGGTGAGCATCCAAACATTTGATAAAGAGGTGCAAGAAGATGCACGCGCTATTCGTTTTAATGGCCAAGCGATGGCTGGGGTTAATTTAGCCGCGGCATTCCCATCTGACTTACGCTCATACGTTGAAAACAATGGCCAATTGCAAATGCAAATTAAAGTAGATAAAGCGGCATCAAGCCCGCTGTGGATTGCTATGGGCTGTGGCGAAAGTTGTCAGGGTAAGTTTGATATTACCGATAACCTTGAGCAATCAGGTCAATGGCAAACATTAAACATCAACTTAAGTTGTTTTGCAGAGCAGGGTGTTGACTTAGCACAAGTATTTTCGCCATGGCAGTTAAGTACGCAAGGTGATTGGCATGTATCTATAGCTAAACTAGCTATAACTGCAAATGCTGCCGAGCAAAGTAGTGTTACTTGTAAGTAGTCAATAATCTATTAATAAGCAGGTACTGAGAGTACCTGCTTATTATTTTTAAACACATAGTACAAAACCTACCAAATTAGTCCCTTCTTACTTTTATTCCATTCTATGTGATTGATTATATTCAGCTCAATAGTTATCATAAAAACATAATAAAACTGCATTCGCTTTTGCGTTAACTATTTGAGAGTATGCCAAAATATTAAAAGCGTTATGTAATTAACAGGTGAGAGAATGAATCAAATAAAGCTGGCTTCGCAGAGCATACAGCCTTCAAAAATAGTCTGTGTGGGGCGCAATTACAGTGCGCATATTGCTGAATTAAACAACGAGCACCCTGAGCAAATGGTAATTTTTAATAAGCCTAATAGCGCGATCACTAATACCTTACTCTCTTCCCATAACGGTGATACGTTGCATTATGAAACTGAATTATGCTTTGTGATAAAAAATAAGCAGCTTGCAGGCGTAGGGATTGGACTTGATTTGACTAAGCGAGCTTTGCAAAGCAGTTTAAAAGAAAAGGGCTTGCCGTGGGAACGTGCTAAAGCATTCGATGGCTCAGCATTATTTAGTGATTTTATTGAGTTAACGCCAGAAATGACATCGTTTATATTTGAATTACATATTGATGGTAAAGTAATTCAGCACGGAGAAACCCAGCTAATGTTGCACCAACCTGCGCAAATTCTGGCAGAGGTAAATGAGTTTATGGGTTTAGAAGAGGGCGATATTATTATGACCGGCACGCCTGCTGGCGTAGGGATGGTAAGCGCCGGGCGAGAGTTTAAAGTTGCTCTTTATTCTGACTCTGGTCAGCAGTGTTTATTGGAGCATCATTGGTCTGTGAATCAAAGTTAAGCACATATTGATTATAGGCTTTATTAAAGTCCTCAAAGTGTTCATTTAACCAGTATTGCTGATTATTTTTGTATTGCTCTGAGGTTAAAATATTGTTTTTTAGTGCGTGATTAATTTTTTTTATTGCCATAGATGCAAAATTATTTGGGGCATTGGTCGCACAACCAACGGCTATTGGAACTAATTTATTTTTATTTTGGGCAATCGGTAGGTTTACAATATTTGATTGATTGCCTTTGCTGAAGTGGCTAGTAATAAATGGGTAATCAAGCGAGTAATCTAAAGAGCCGTGTTTTAAGCGCTCCATTACAACACCACTTTCATTATCACTACTCCAGCTCATAGAAACATTAGAGTGAGTTAATGAGTTTTCAATAATATTGTTAATCTGCACAGAAAAACGACGTGCATCAGCTTGACCGTAAGTGAAGCTTTTATCAGCAAGTAAACCCACTAAGTTTATAGGGTTTCCATGCTTAGAGATTAGTTCAGGTGCTTTTGCCGCGGTAGTTATGATGTTATGAGGGGGATAAACCGCCGTAGGTAATGAATATAAAAACTGTTTATTTGCACTGCGTTTGTAAATAGCGCATGGAAAACAAACGTTCCTACCCTCATCTATGTATTTATTAATCCGCTTTTGCGGTAAAACTAAGCGGGTATGTTTCACCCCTTTTATGCTATGCATTAGCTGTTGTGTTAAATCATCGCATAAGCCAAGCTGTTTTGTTTCTTTGCTTAAATGAAACGGAGGGGTTTTACTTTGTAACCATAAAATCTCTTCTATTGGCTTTGCTGTTTTACTATGACTGCAAGTAGAAAAAGTGACCAAAATGCCAAGACATAAAAAACGAAGTGATTGCATTACAAATAGATCCGCCTAGAAAATTTGTTGCGTATTATACTAGCAGTGCCTAAAAAATAAACATAAAGAACAGCAAAGCATCAATTTCATTGAAACGTATTTATACTTTGCTGTTTTTGATCACCTGCTAGGCTTAAAACCTCTTGCCGTGATTAAATCGCCCTATATAGAACAAACTTTAATCCCCAAAAATTAATAAGCCCTAGTATGGCATTGGGTTATTTCTGAATATGGTATCAATCGCTAGTAGTACATCGTCGCTAAGGGTTAGCTCAAATGCATCAATGTCTTCTTTTAATTGCGCCATAGTAGTGGCACCAATAATAGATGAGGTAACGCCATCCACTTGATTACACCACGCTAGCGCTAATTGTGCAGGGGTGATAGCGTGTGCATGGGCAAGTTCAACATACTCTTTGGTCGCCTTTTGTGATTGTGGCGTATCTCTAAAAATACCGTTACGCTGCATAAATGTCCAACGAGAGCCTTCAGGGCGCGCTCCATTTAGGTATTTACCCGTTAATAGTCCAGCAGCTAAAGGTGACCAAGGTAAATAAGCAATATCTTCATGCACACATTGCTCTATTAAATAAGGCCAATCTTTCGCATGCGCTAAACTAAACTCATTTTGAATAGACACCATTTTTGGTAAATTGTGCTCTTTGGCTAAATTTAAAAATTGGCTAATCCCCCACGGGGTGTCGTCAGAAAGTCCACAGTGTTTAATTTTACCCGCTTTAACACACGCATCTAAACCCTCTAAAATATCAAGCATGTCAGCGGTGTGCTGTTTTGCATCGACCTCAGTAAATTTAAGCATGCCAGGCCATTGCCTTGCAAAATGAGGAGTGCGGCGATTTGGCCAATGTAATTGGTATAAGTCAATATAGTCGGTTTGTAGGCGTTTTAGAGACTGATCAACTGCATCAATAACAGCTTGGCGAGTAATATCACCACCATCACGGATCCATGAAAGCCCATTACCGGCAATTTTAGTAGCAATAACAATGTCTTTTCGTTTCTGTGAATTACGTGCGACCCAATTCCCTATAATTTCCTCAGTTTTACCATAAGTATCGGGAGAGGGAGGAACTGCGTACATTTCTGCCGTATCAATAAAGTTAACACCACGGTCAAGAGCATAGGCTATTTGCTCATCAGCATCATGCTGGGTATTTTGTACTCCCCAAGTCATACTACCTAAACAGACCCTAGAAACACTAATATCACTACTGCCTAATTGACTATATTGCATTACTAATCCTAATTATTCGTTTTCAGAGTTTGCTTTTAAAGCCGATAACAAAGGTTCTGTGATCGTGGCTTTTTGCCCTGTTTTAAAGTCAAACATCACCACTTTTGATATGCCAGTGGTCGTTATCGCATTTTGCGCATGGCTAAATACACTGTAATTCATTATAAATCTGTCTGACTTAATATCACTAATAGTAATACCTACGCTTAATGTGTCAGGAAACGTCACAGGGCGTTTGTAGCGAATATTATTTTCACTGATCACAGGGCCAGTGGCTTTAGCATTGATAGTATCAAATAAATTTAATTTATTTAAAAAGTCGATTCTGGCTATTTCAAAATAACGAAGATAAACACAGTTATTAACATGCTGTAGGGCATCCATATCGCCCCACGCTACAGTAATGTCGGTATGAATAGGGTGTTGTTGTTTAAACGTTTCCATGTATTTATAGCTCTTGGTTTTAAAGTATTTAGATTAGCAACATGGTCGGATGAGCTCAAGGGAATTATAGTTGGCAAAAATTCTAGGGCTAAAATTGTACCTCTTTGAATTCATGACTATAGTAACTATTAACACACAAGGAGATAACTATGCAGAATATAATTAATTGGTTATTGGCATGCACCGTTTTTATAGCGTCGTTTACTTGTTACGCTATGGGTAATGAGGCAGGAGCAATTATTTTGATTTTATTAGGCTTTTCTTTAGAAATTTTATTTTGGATGTATTGTTTTAATAAGCCTAAGAAAAATAGGCGCCCTTTTTAAATAACAACAAGCTTGCTAATTAATAGCGATTACACAATAATGGCTGTATAAATAAACAGTTGTTATTGTGTGATGAAAAAGTTTATTCATATAGACATGGACTGCTTTTATGCAGCCGTTGAAATGCGCGACAACCCCAAGCTTGCAAGTGTACCGCTGGCAATTGGCGGTAACAGTCGCCGTGGAGTGCTCTCTACCGCTAACTATCTTGCTAGAGAGTATGGGGTGCGCTCTGCTATGTCTAACTATCATGCCAAACAGCTTTGCCCCGATTTAGTTATTGTGCCCGGAAGAATGGCTGTTTATAAACAAGTATCAACTCAAATCCGCGCTATATTTAACCGCTATACTGATCTTGTTGAGCCTCTTTCACTTGATGAAGCGTACCTAGATGTTACCGACAGTACTGCATTTAAAGGCAGTGCAACGTTAATTGCTGAGCAGATCCGCACCGATATTTTTAATACCACAGGGCTGACCGCTTCTGCGGGGATTGCGCCAATTAAATTTATAGCCAAAATTGCTAGCGATGAAAATAAACCCAATGGCCAATTTGTAGTATTGCCTGAGCAAGTTGACTCGTTTTTAGCCCAATTACCACTAGGTAAAATTCCAGGAGTGGGTAAGGTAACCTTGGAGAAGCTTAATTTAAAAGGGTTGTACACGGGCCAAGATGTTCGCGAAAAAGGGGCTAATTGGATGCAGCAACATGTGGGGAATTTTGGCGTGTCGTTATATCAAAAATGTATGGGGGAGCATATAGGGCGGGTTTCAACTGAGCGGATTCGTAAGTCATTGAGCGTGGAGCATACTTATGAATACAACAAAAATAGTCTTGATGAGTGCTTGGAGCAATTACCGCAACTGTTAGGTGAGCTCGAGGTTAGATTAAACAAACAGCAGCTACAAAATAAAATTAACAAGTTAAGTGTTAAAGTTAAATTTGCTAATTTTGTTGTGACCTCAGCAGATCAAGCGAATCATCAATTAAACACGGCTATTTTTAAAGAGTTACTCGCCAAAGCCTATCAACGCGGATTACAACAACCTGTGCGTTTATTAGGAATTGGTGTTGGTATTAAAAACCAACCAGAGCATAATTTACAGCTGAGTATTTTAGACGTGTAAAAGCTGTAACTCTAGGTTGCCAGTAAGTATGCAGATTACCGCAGTTTACTGGTTATAAATTGCTAAATAAATAATAATAGGGGCTACGTTTTCTAACAGGATCCTTTTTTATGGCATATCCAAAAGCAGTGCTGGCTCAGCCAGTTAGTGCAAGCCTAGATTGTGCATCACACGATGCACTAATTATTATCAGCGATGACTTTTCTCACATACCAAATACGCCTCTGCGCGATGCAATTTTAAATCAAGCTCAAGTAGACTCTCGCATAGGTAATCAAGTTACCTTGCTAGTAGTTGCCGGTAAACGTGTTGTATTAGCCCCAACAGGCCCTTTAAATAGAGATTATGATGATGTACGTCGCTATTTTGATGCGGCTAAATTAGCCATTAACGAGGCTAAAGCGTCAGGCAGTGTTAACCCCGCTATTTACTTACCTGCTTTAAATACCGACAGCCGTTACCAACACGCGCTGGAAGTGGCCTATTTAGGCGCATGCCAAGCATTATGGCAGCCTCTTGAAGCACGTGAATTTCATGGTCATGGTATTGAGCCAATTACTCAAATCGGTTTAATTGATGCCAATGAGCAAACGATTAAAGCAGTCAATGCATTAGCAGCTGGACAATATGCTGCACGTGATTTATGTGGTACCGAGCCTGAACGTATGGCACCACCACGCTTTGCTGATTACTGTAGCGAACTATTTAATAATAGCGCAGTGAGCGTTGATGTGATTGATGACTTGGCTGCCATTGATAAACACTATCCGATGCTAAGTACTGTTGCTCGTGCATCTTATGCAGTAGAGCGTCATCATCCACGCGTTGTTAAACTTGAATATGTACCAGAGGGTGAAGTAACACGCACACTGATGTTTGTTGGTAAAGGCTTAGTTTATGACACAGGCGGTGCAGATTTAAAAGTAGGCGGCTACATGGCAGGTATGAGCCGAGATAAAGGCGGTGCGGCTTCTGTGGCTGGATTTATGAAAGCAGTTGCTGATTACCAACCTAAAGGCGTTAAAGTGATTGCCTTTTTAGCAGTGGTACGTAACTCAATTGGTTCAGATTGTTTTGTTCCTGATGAAATTATTACTAGCCGTGAAGGTGTGCGAGTGCGCATTGGTAATACTGATGCCGAAGGGCGTCTAGCGATGGGTGATTTACTTAGTGAAATGAAAGATTTGGCTGTAAACGAAATAAACCCAACGCTGTTTACTGTGGCTACTTTAACAGGGCATGCTGCACGTGCGATGGGACCATATGGTGCTTATGTAGAAAATGGGCCAGCACGTAGTGCTAATATTTCACGTCAATTAGCTGATTGTGGTGATTTATGGGCTGACGGTGCTGAAGTATCACGTTCACGTCGTGAAGATTATGACTTTATAAAACCACGTACTTTAGCCGATGATGTGCTTTCTAGTAATAATGCGGCTTCTGCCGTCACAGCGCGCGGTCATCAATTCCCTATGGCATTTTTAGCTGTTGTAGGCGGGTTAGATAAGCATGGTAATGAGTCTACTTTACCACTCCCTTATGTGCATATGGATATTGCCGGTAGTGGCGTTGAAGGCGGCGATTGGCAACATGGTAAACCAACTGCGGCGTCAGTAAGCAGTTTATTTGCCCGCTACTGTTTATAATTCTCTATAAATAAGTCTAAAAAGCCCTGAAAATCAGGGCTTTTTTAATTGAGTTAACTAAGCTTAAAGCGCGATACCACGCTAGATAATTCAACACTGCTTTGTTTGAGTTTGTCGCTGGCAAGGGTTAAATCCTTTGTATTACCTAATGATTGCTCCGTTGATTGCGAAAGATCGTTAATTCTTAAGTTCACTTCATCTGCGGCCGATGTTTGCTGCTCTGTTGCTCTTGCAATTTGGCCGTTCATATCGGTGATCACCGATACTAACCTGTCTATTTCATCCAGTGATGTATTTGCTGAAGAGGCTTGTTCAACCGTAGAAATAGAAATTTCTTGGCTAGATTTTACCGCCTCAACTGCGGCTTTAGCGCCTTCTTGCAGTTTAGCTATCATGGCTTGAATTTCATCAGTGCTTTTACCCGTTCGACTTGCTAAGGTTCTTACTTCATCGGCTACGACGGCAAAGCCTCTACCATGCTCACCTGCCCGTGCAGCCTCAATGGCTGCATTGAGTGCCAACAGGTTAGTTTGCTCTGCAATACTTCTTATTACATCAAGCACCGAGCCAATATTATTACTCTCTTGAGCAAGATCAGCGGTTACTTTGCTTACGGTTTCTATATTACTCGAGAGGGTTTCAATGGCGATAATCGTTTTAGATACCACATTTTTACCCGTTGATGCATTACTGGCAGTATCATTTGCGGCTTGTTCAGCGGCTTCGGCATTACGGCTAACATCATGAATTTGATGAGTCATTTCCTCCATTGCAGCGGCTACTTGGGTGCTACTGTCGTTTTGAAGCTCAATAAACGACTGGCTGGTTTTGCTAGAATCATCTACAGCATGGGCATGCTCGTTTACATCGTTTGCGCTTTTGGCGACTAGTACTAAAGACTCTCTAATTTTAGAGACAAATAAATTAAATGACCGCGAAAGTTGAGATATTTCATCATTACCATTTTCGTTGAGAGTACGAGTTAAATCCCCCTCACCTTGAGAGATATCTTTCATCATCTGCGCTGCTAAACGAGTCGGCGTTAAAATGCTTCGGCCAATAAAGTAGCTAAATAACACCACCACAATAATCATAATAACAACGTTGATAATGATGATAGTGCGCTGCTGCGAAAAGGCACTGTCTATGGTATCAAGATAAACTCCCGAGCCGATTATCCATTGCCACTGATCAAAACCTTTAACAAACGCAATTTTATCTACGGGGTTGTCATTACCGGGCTTTGGCCATTTATAAGGCACATAACCTTCGCCGGATTGTTTTACAACGCTAACCATCTCAACAAATAACGGGGTGCCATCAGGGTCTTTATTATTAGTTAAATCTTTTCCCTCAAGAGCTGGTTTTATTGGGTGCATTACCATCGCCGGCTGGTAATTATTGATCCAAAAATAGTTAGTGTCATCATAGCGCAATGAGCGGATTGAGGCGATTGCTTGAGACTGTGCTTGTTGGCGAGTAAGAGTTTGGTTTTGTTCAAGGGCTGCATAGTGCTTAATAGTACTATATGCAGTTTCTACCACATTTTTAGTTTTAAGGTATTGCTCGTTTTTGAGCGCTTGGTATTGGTTACTCAAGCTCGAAATACTCAATACAATTAAACCAAATATTACAATCCCTACTAAAATGGCTAGACGTTGAAATATAGTAAAACGACGGAGATTTAGCATAAACATGTTCCTGTATAAGAGCATTACTTCTCTTTAATAAGCATAGTTAAAATATAGGCTAATAGAGCTTTATTTTCATAATATTGAATTTTTATATTTAGTTGTTAGCGGTTAATTTAAATACAATACAAGTTGCGCGCTCAGGCTTAGATTTTTAGTTACTCTATGCTTAAATGGATTTAATTATTGTTTGTTGACGTTTCAATATATCTTATTTGCATAAAAAAAGGCTGATACTTGTATCAGCCTTTAGTCGAATAATTAACCTAACGTTAGTTAATTTGTATTAAAATTACGGTTAAAGAAGTTAGTAATAGTTTGATGTAAATGAGTTTGAACTTGTTTACCGCGAAGACTATGTTTTGAGCCTGGGTAAGTCATCATTTCAAACTGTTGATTGTTATCTTGCAGCTGTTTAAACAATTTTGTTGCATGGGTAAACAAGACGTTGTCATCGGCCATACCATGGTAAATCATTAATGGGCCTTTAAGGCCTTCAGCATATGGGAAAACAGCACTGTCGGTATAACCTTGCGCATTTGTATCAGGGTGACCCAAGTAACGCTCGGTGTAGTGAGTATCGTATAAGGCCCAGTCAGTTACAGGTGCGCCTGAAACACCAGCACTAAAGTAATCGCCTGCTTTAAACATGGTCATTAGCGCCATATAACCACCGTAGCTGTGACCATAAATACCAATGCGTGCAGGGTCTACGTAATCAAGTGTACGTAAAAACTCAACGCCTTTAATCTGATCAGCTACTTCAACAACGCCTAAATTTTCATATATTGCATCTTCAAACTTTTTACCACGATTGTAAGAGCCGCGGTTATCTAGTTGAAAAATAACATAACCTTGTTGCGCCATATATTGAAAGTATAAGTTTTTACTACGCCAGCTATTAGTTACTCGCTGAGCATGAGGGCCGCCATACACGTTAACAATAACCGGGTGCTTTTTACCCTTAGCCATGTTTGTAGGTTTAAATAAACGGTAATGCATAACTTGGCCGTCTTCAGCGGTAATAGTACCGTACTCAGGCTGTGCTAAATCGGTTAAAAAGGGAGTTAGTGGGTGAGAGTCGTCTAGTTTATTCTCTTCAAGCCACGTAATAAACTCACCATTGATTTTGCGCAGCGCTGCTGAATTTGGCTTATTCACCGATGAACTAGTGTCAATGAAGGTTTTGTTATCTTTTGCCAGTACAACATTGTGGTATTGGCCTTTTTCAGTTATACGCTTAATTGCTCCTTTTTTAAATAAAGGTGCACTGTATAAGTGGCTTTCAAGCGCAGTATCTTTACGCGCTGCAAAGTAAACTATACCATTTTTTTCATCTACGCCTTTTAAGCTATCAACAACCCAGTCACCAGCTGTTATTTGACGAATAAGTTGGCCATTATTACCGTACAAATAAAGGTGCTTAAATCCATCTCGCTCCGAGGCCCACACAAAATGTTTTTTATCTTTTAAAAACTCAAGATCAAAATGTAGGTTTATCCAGGTATCACTTTTTTCAGTTAAAGCAACGGTTTGCTGTTTCGTTTTACTGTTGTAAAAGCGTAATTCTAAGTTGTGTTGCGAGCGGTTTTGCCATTGATAAGAAAGCGTATTGCTGTCGTTTAGCCACTTAGCGCGGGCAATATAAATATCTTTATCGTCGCCTAAGTCAATCCAGTCAACTGCTTGATCATTAAGCTTTACTACCCCAAGTTGAATGTCAACATTATTGGTGCCAGTAAATGGATAACGCTGGTTAAATAGCTTTACTTCATCAGCATAAATTTCGTTACGAATCGCTTCTTGAACAGGGCTTTCATCAACGCGAGTAAAGGCGATTTTAGATTCATCATTTGCCCACCAATAACCGGTCATGCGGCTCATTTCTTCTTGCGCCACAAATTCGGCCATACCATTTTTAATAACGCCACCGCCATCTTTACTTAATTGAATTTCTTTACCAGATGCCAGTTCTAATGCGAAGAGGTTTTGCTCACGAACAAATGACACAAAATTACCTTTTGGAGAAAAGCGCGCATCGGTTTCAAATGCTTCAGTGTTAGTCAGCTTTTTACTATTTTTTGTTTTTAAGTCGAAGTAATAAAGGTCGCCATTAAGAGGAAATAATAACGCTTTACCATCTTTTGACCATTTGTATTCAAGAATACCTTTACCAAAAATACGCTGGCGTTCACGGCGTGCTTTTTCTTCATCTGACAGGTTTTCTGGGCCTGAAAATAATTGCGCTGAATCAACGAGCAATCGATTGGTGTTATCTTTTAAATTATATTCCCATAAATCATAGCGGTTGTAGTCATCTGCTTTACCTTGTAAGTAGGTAACACGGCTACCATCGGGAGAAAACTTAAGTTGTACCGGAGATTTGCCAGCTAAGCTTGGATCATCAAATATACGCTCAAGCGTTAACGGCTTTGCTTGAACGCTTAATGCGCCCGCCATCAGGGGGATTGCCAGTGAGAGGTGTTTTAGTTTTTTTAACACAGGATTGCCTTTACTTACATAAAATTATCCCCGATGGTAAAGCACAAGCGTGTGCAACTGCAACTAAATGCTATAAAGTGTGAAGTAAAATAACCTAAGGATTTAACATGCGCGAAACATCATTTACCTTAGCCCCAGAGCTGACAAGAGATTGTATTGAACTGGCCGATTGGCCTCTTTGTAAGGTATTACTACTAAATGACAGCCAATACCCATGGTTTATATTAGTTCCTAGAATAGCGGGTTTAAAAGAGATAATAGATTTAACCGAGCAGCAACAAATTACTTATTTACAGGAGTCGGCTAAGCTCAGTCATTTATTAATTGAGGTGTTTAATCCTGATAAGTTAAATGTGGCCGCGCTTGGTAATATGGTACCGCAATTACATATTCATCATATAGCGCGTTTTAAAACAGATATTGCATGGCCTGCGCCGGTATGGGGCAAGTTTCCAAGTGTCCCTTATACTAATGAGCAGATAGAGCAATTAAAAACACATTTTTAAAATCAGAATGGGTTACTTTGAGGAGATAGTATGAAATTAATAAAACAACTCTGCACTAGTGTATTTATAGCAGCCATTGCTGTTTCAACAGTAATAGCGAGCGAGCAGCCGGTAGCTACAGATGTGGTAAATAACGTTAGCATTAAAAACTTTGCAGCACATAACAACTTGGTTTTTTCAGCAGCGCAACCGACTAAAGAGCAGTTTAAGCAATTATCGCAAGCCAAGGTAAAGCATGTTATTAATTTACGTGCAGCAGATGAGCAAGACTGGGATGAAGGCGCGTTAGTCAACTCTTTAGGAATGAGCTACCACGCAATTGAGATTGCGGGTGCAAAAGACGTAAACACTGATAATGCAAAGCAGTTAGCCAATCTTTTAGAGCAACTTAAAGGTGAGTCGGTGGTTGTTCATTGTGCAAGTAGCAACCGTGTTGGCGCGTTAATGGCTATTTCAGCCCACCAGCAAGGTACAGATATAGAGTCTGCGATTGAAATCGGTAAGCAGTGGGGAATGGCAAGCCTTGAGCCGGTTGTACGCAAAGTGGTGAATGACAAATAAGCATACTGATAAGTAATAAAAAAGCGTTACAATGTAACGCTTTTTATTTAATTAGCTTTTGTTAATCAAGGCCAAGCACATCTTTACCTTGTTTAAAGGTCACATCTACAGGGATGTTCGCTTTGCTTAACTTTTCTAAGTCTTTAGCAAGTTCCGCTTTAATATCGCCATGAGTGGCAATGAGTTGATCTACTTTTTCGTAATCACCGTCACCTTGTAGAGTTAAAATAAGGCGCGATAATTTTGCCATGGCATCACCCATTTTATCCATGTTGATGCTGTATAGCCCATCTTCATTTTTGGAAAAAGCACCTTCTTGAGCAAAAAAGTTAAAGCGGATCATGTTTGCTTTACCATGTGCACTTGAGGCACCGAAACGTACTGAGCGGAAAATACCCGCCATAAAGGTGGTGTAGTAATCTTCTAAAGTCCCTTCAGTGATCTCACCTTTTTTAAGTAACTGTTCAACCATATATAAACCAAGAATATCGGCTTTACCTTCTTCTAAAGCACTAGCGTGTTCTTGAAGTGATTGGCGAACGGTACCTTTACCCGTTAAGGTGTTTTTAATCCCTAAACCGTGAGCCACTTCATGGAACATGGTATTGGCAAAAAATGCATCAAAGGTAATGTGTTTGCGTTGCTCTGGCACAATTAACTGCTCTGAGATAGGCACTAAAATTTTATCAAACTTCGCACGCATTGCGTTTTTAAGCTGTAAACGACGAGTGCCTTTTTCTAATTGCACCTGCTCATCATTGGGCAAGTTAATTGCAATGGTTTTACTGCCAGCATTTGAGTGCCCAGCATAATAAACAACATCATAGGCATTTAAGTCAGCATCTGATCCTGGTACTTCTTGCTTGTATTTGCTATCGACAGGTAAGCCTTTTTGCAGCTCAGGTAAAAAGGCAGCAAATTTAGCCAGGCGTTCGCTCCATTTTAAATCTTTAATTAGTACATACGATTCATAGGCAGCACGGTAACCAAATAATTGGTCTTCGTAGTTTTCAATTGGGCCAATAACCACATCAATTGGGTTATTTTTCATATCCATCCAAGCAAAGTCAGAGGCTTGGAAGTCATCGCTTTGTATTGCGTCAGCCCGTAAGTTTAGGTAGTTGGCGAATTCTTTGTCGTCGGCTAGCTTGCTGGCTTCTCTAAGTAACTCAGCAGCTTGAGCAAGCTCTGAGGCATATTCTTCTGAATAAGGAGTGCTGTATAAGTTGCCTAGTTCATCACGTTTAATCAGTGAGTAAAGCCCTGTTTTATCTTTTACATCAGCGTTATTAAGCTCTTCTTTGGTGATGTCGGCTGGGTAAAAGCCTGCACCAAGCGGCTTTTCTTTATAGCCTGATAAGAATACTTCATCGCCGTTTAAGCGATCCCATGGGCCATAGTTAATATCAGCAAACTGACGTACTTTTTCATCATCTAGTTGTGCTAAAAAGTCTTGCTTATCTTTACCAAATGCTTGCTTCCAGAATAAATCATCCATAATTTTTGAAGCATCAATAAGTTTAGCTACCATAGCTTTTTGATTGTCAGACAAGTGTGATAAGTCACTTTGTAAACTAAAGTCTGTATATATGTCTAAGCGTTGACGGTCAATATTAACAAGCGCTGGCCCAGAAGGCGTTTGAGAAGCCGTTGGCGCTGAGCTCTGCGGCGTATTACTTGAAGACGGTGCTTGCTCAGAGCAGGCACTAAGAAAAACGATGCCAGAGAGCAGTATTGCTTGGCTAATTTTATTTAAGATCATTATATTGCCTTTAAAAAGTCTATTTTATAACTTGTATACTGTAAGTTAAGGTACTGAAGCGTGTTAATGTGCCTTAGCATGTTTGCATTAAAGCAAAACCCCCTAGCAAATAGCAAGTATTAGGCGTTAGTGCGCATAAATCAGTGAGGCACTAGTAAATAATCAATAATTATCTACAATTTTTTCTACTTTGGGTATATGTTTAGTACTGCTAAGCTTTGAAATAATTAATAATATAAGACTTGCTGTAAAGTGTAGGTCATTAAGCAAAGGGATATTTTATGTCTACAGAAAATGCCTTACTCACAATTTTGGTTGACAGAATTAACAACGACACACTGGTGTTACCTACGTTACCAGAGGTAGCGATTAAGGTTCGTCAAGCCGCTGACAATCCAGATGTAAATTTGATGCAAATGTCAGATGCAATAGCACATGACCCAGCACTGTCTGCGCGAATGATTAAAGTAGCAAATAGTGCTATTATGGGTCGTGCTGTAAAGGTGTCTAACTTACATCAAGCAGTGACACGTATTGGCTTAAGGCAAATAAAAAATATAGCTACAGCCATGGCAATGGAGCAGTTGTTTGTATCTAATAATGAGCTAATAAAGGGATACATGGGCAAGGCGTGGCAAAAAACGCTGCATGTGGCCTCGCATTCTATTTCATTGATGGAGTTTTACTTAAAAAGAAATACCCACACTTCGCTTAACCGTGATGCCATTACACTAGCTTCATTGGTTTATAATATTGGGGTATTACCGATTTTAACTGAAGCTGAGCGACATCCAGAAGTGTTTGCCAATCCGAGTTTTTTAGCGCATGCAATTCAACGTTTAAGCGGTAAAATTGGTGGCTCAATAATGAAAGCATGGGAATTCCCTGATGTGTTTGTAGAGGTTGCACAGCACTGGGCTGATGTTAACTATCGCTCTACTGAAGTGAGTTATATCGACTTTATTCGCATTGGTGCAATCCTTGAGGGAACCCTACAAGTATCAGATAAATCTGCGGCGCTACAAACCTATATTGATAAAGGCATTTTTCCTTCATTAGAAATGTTAGAGAGTGAGGAATACTTGCATATGGTTGAAGACGTAAAAGAAATGTTTAGCTAAATTTTTGAACAATAAAAAGCACGATTAGTGTCGTGCTTTTTATTTGTTTAATAAAGCTTTTACGCTAAATCGTCTGCATCACCTAAGCCTTGAGTAAGCTCTTCAAGAAGCTGTTTTATTTCCTCAGATGCAAGAATAAAGTCAGCGTCTAGTTTAACCGCCATATCTTCTTTAGGAATATCGGCATTTTCTTCTTTAAGTGTTTCGCTATAGCTTAAACGTTTAATTGAACCATCGTTTTGTAGCATAAACTTAACGCGCTCTTGCCAATCCAAGGCAAGCTTAGTCACGCGTTTACCACTTTCAAGGTGTGATTTTACTTCGTCACACGCTAAGTCATGGCCTTTAAGCTTAACTTGGGCTCCACTGTCATCCGCTTCTTCAAGCTCAGCATCTGAGCCAATCGCAAAGCCCTCAGGTGTACTAAAGTTAGTAAGCCAGTCAGTTAAAAATACATCTAAATCATAGTTAGCAAACGCAGGAACAACCGGTAATGTGCCTAACGATTTACGTAGTAACGCCAGAAGCTCTTCAGCTTTATTAAAGCTTGCGCTATTAACTACAACCCAACCATTTTCCTGGTCTATGAACGCAAACTGTAAGCTCGACTTTTTAAATGCTTGTGGCAGTAGCGTGTGCAAGATGTTTTCTTTTAATTCATCTTTTTCTTTTTTCTTTACTGGTCGATTTTCTTCAGCTTCAATCTGATCAACCTTCTCTGCAACAAGCTCATTTATTACAGATGCCGGTAACACTTTCTCTTCACGCTTGGCGCAGACTAAAATGCTTTTTTGTGAAAAGTGAGACAAAGTTTCACCATGTTTACCAAATGCTTTTGTCCAGCCAAATGTTGCCAACTCTTGGCCAGTACATGGACGAAATAGATCTTGTTCTAACGCCTTGTCAAAGTCTTCTTGAGTGTACGAAACGTCTTGTTTAAAGCGATAGCATATAAGGTTACTAAACCACATAGGGAAATGATCCATTTAAAAAATTTGTGCAATCATAGCAATAAAAGCCGCTTCTAGAAACGGCTAATCGAGTTTAAAAAGTGGCAGGGGGGATGACATATTTTTAGGGAACGAAATTCGGTAATGTAACCCTTGGTTAGGTTCGCTACTGACTTCAATTTTGCCATTGAGTGTTTGTTTTACAAGGTTAAAAATAATGTGAGCACCTAAGCCGCTGCCACCTTCATCACGCTTTGTGGTGAAGAATGGGTCAAATAAACGCTTAAGTTGAGCTGGTTTTAAACCGATACCATTATCTTGATAATTAATAACTAAGTCGTTTTCATCGGTATTTACATCTATGGTGATTTGACCACTATTTATATTTTCAAAGCCATGAACTAATGAATTCATAATTAAGTTAGTAAATATTTGGCTGATCACCCCAGCAGGTAAATTAATAATTAAATCATCCGGGCAGTGCAGGCGAATACTGTGGGATGTTTTTTTAATTTGCGGATGTAAAGAACGTATAACTTCATTGATGTAATCTTTAAAGTTAATGGTTCTTAGCGCCTCACTGGCTTGATCAACAGCAATTTGTTTAAAGCTGGTGATTAAGTCTGAGGCACGCTCTAAATTGTGAGAGAGTAGCTGAGCGCTTTGTGCTGCATCATTAATAAAGCCTTCCAGTGCCGAGGAAGATAGCGATTTATTTTTAAATGCAGTTTCTATTTCAGTTAAGCGCTCTTGCAAAAATGAGGTCGCGGTTACGCCAATACCAATAGGGGTATTAATTTCATGAGTGATACCAGCAACTAAACCACCTAATACCGCCATTTTTTCTGAGCCAACAAGTTGCTCTTGCGCAAAGCTTAGTTCATCGAGTGAGTTTTGTAGTTGGGTTTGTTTACTTAGCAGCTCTTGCTCTGTTTGCTTTCGTAGGTCAACTTCTTCTGTTAATACTGCTTTTTGGCGTTCGAGTTCATATTTTTGTTGCTGCAGATCGATCATAGCTTGGCTTAGGTTTGATGTTTTTCGCGCAACATCTTGTTCAAGCTGTAAGTTTTGTTGATCTAGTTTTTGATTACTTTCGATTAGGTCATGCTGGGTTTGTTTTAACTCTTTTTTATACTCAACAACTTTAGAGATCAAATTGTTAAAAGAGCGTTCCATTACTTTCAGTTCGTTATTTTCATCAGTGACAATTTTAACGTGCTGGCCATCGAGCTCTTCTAATTCAAGATATTCAATTTGCTCAGTGAGTTGTGTGAGCGGCTCAGTTAATAGCTTTCTAAATGCGATTAAAAACAAGATGATTAAAAAGGTGGTTTTAATCATGGCGTTGCCAATTAAAAAGTAAATAGAGAGCATGATGCGACTAAAGATCACGTCGCGGCTAGAAAATAAAGTCACATCGCCTACCTGAGTGGCACGGCCTGAAAATTCAAAAATAAGCGGAAATGTATAGCCAAACAAGCCGGCTTTAGTATCCTCTACCATGACGTCTTCTTGGACAAGTTGCTGGCTGTAAAGGTTATGAATGTTTAGTGCACGGCCTAATTGAGAAATAATAGCGCCGTTATCATCACGGATAATAACTCCTTCAACCATAGGTATATCAAGTAATCCTTCTGCGGTTGTTGTAGTTTGCTTTATATTTAGCTCCCAAATTGCTCGGGTTAAACTTCTACCAAATGTTTTTTGCAGTGTGCCGAGCTCATCGCGTATGTAATCTTTGGTATTAACATACTCTGCGAAGATTTGTCCGCAGGTCACCACAAAAGTCAGTATAAAATAAACTGATAAAACTCGTGTGAGTAACTTTGTTGAGAGACTTTTTTGCGGCATGAGGGACTTGTATTTCCTTTAGTTATTCAGCTGTTAATGTACGCTTATAAACATTAGTTAATAAATCATTAAAAATAAACATATATTTTATTATATTGTTATTTTAGGCTCTTAAATAAGGATTCCCTCATGAACTTAACAATAAAGCGTAGTGTGTTAGCCAGCTTGTTTGTAAATTAGGTAGAGTTATTTTGCTAATTTGTATTGTGCATTCATGCATTTTATTGATAACGTTAGTAAAAGATACAGTAAATAACCTGCTCGCTAGTTATGTTGGTTATACTCTTTACTTTTTGCTGACTGAGCAAGCAAATTGATTTTAGCGTGGGTTTAGGTGTTTTATATGAGTTTAATTAAATAGTCATTATGGTGCGTTTTTCTATTTTAGTCTGTGATGACTCAACCGTTGCTCGTAAACAAGTGGTCCGCTGTTTAAATGAGTGCATAGATGCCGATATTCAACAGGCAAAAAATGGTAAGGAAGCCTTGGAGCAGTTGCATCATGGGCAGTTTGATCTTCTATGCCTCGATTTAACCATGCCTGAAGTGGATGGTATTGAAGTACTTGAGCAAGTTAAAGCAAATAAAATAGAAACTTATGTATTGGTAATTTCTGCTGACATTCAACAAAAAATGCGAGAGCGGGTAGCGCAACTTGGTGCAATTGATTTCATTCATAAACCGATTAATAAAATACAACTTAACGACGTTTTGCATAAGTTTGGCATTTATTAATAAAATTCATGATGAAAAAGACTGTTTTATCTTCTAATTTAGGGTTGACAGAATAGCCTTTGTTAAGGCAGTCTTAAGCTTATGAAAACATTTAGTCTTGTAACGACCATTATTATTACAACCACCATTCTTACTGGATAGTGGCATAGGTCGGTGCAACAAATTTAAAGGCCTGTGTTCACTTAGAACACAGGCCTTTTTTCGTTTTATGGAATGAGGAAACATAAAAAATGCGCGTTTTAAAATTTGGTGGCTCATCGCTCGCTGACTTTGCCTGCTTAGAGCAAGTAGCTGCTCTAGCTAAGGCACAATTAAAAGATGAAATGTTACTGGTGCTTTCAGCGCCTGGCGGTATGACAGATTCGCTTGTTGCGTTGGCTAGTGCTGCAGAGCAGGGGCAGGATTTCAACCCGTTGTGGGATGCACTTGTTACCCGCTGCAATGCTTTAAAAGCGGCTGTAGAGGAAAGACAAGGAACAGTTCAAAACTGGCCGGACTTTAACGAATTGAAAAATAAGCTTGATGGGGTTGCACTAATTAAGTGTTGCCCAGATAAAATCAGGGCTTTTATTATTAGCTTTGGTGAACGTGTTAGCGTATCGCTAATGCAAAGCCTACTAGCCGATCATAACGCGCATTATTTACAAGCAACAGACTGTATTGTTTCAACGGGTGGACACATAGACGCTGAAGCCGATTTAGTCGCCAGTAAAGCCCGTTTTCAAGCGGTACTAAAAGAGTCGCCAGCAACGGTTTACATTATGCCTGGCTTTACTGCAAGTAATGATAAAGGTGAGCTCACAACACTTGGTCGAAATGGCTCTGATTATTCAGCGGCGATTGCTGCAGCGTGTTTAGAGGCGCAAGTGTGCCAAATATGGACTGACGTTGATGGTGTATACAGCGCCGATCCGCGTTATATCAAAAAAGCCACTAAGGTTGATTTCCTATCTTACAAAGAGGCGATGGAGCTTTCTTATTTTGGCGCTAAAGTGTTGCACCCTAAAACTATCCTACCGTGTGCAAAAGCTGGAGTGCCATGCGAAATTAAAAACACTCATAACCCAGATGCGCAAGGCTCACTAATTAGTAACGATACGGTATCTGATGAACCAGTAAAAGCACTCTCAAGCCTACAAAACTTAGCTATGTTGACCGTTTCGGGCCCTGGTATGAAGGGCAAAGTGGGCATGGCATCGAAAGTATTTAATGCATTAGCGCATGATAACGTGTCAATCGTCCTGATCACTCAATCATCATGTGAATTTAGCATCAGTTTTTGTGTTCATGAAAGTGATTTAAATCTAGCGTTGAATGCGTTGCAAGTAGCCTTTGACTTAGAGTCAAAAGCAGGCTTAATTGAGCCGGTAAATGTGCAACGTAATTTAGCAATTGTAACGCTAGTGGGCGATAACATGCGCGCACATAAAGGCTTAGCTGCTAAGTTTTTTGCATCGCTTGCTCAAGCACAAGTAAACATTGTTGCCATAGCGCAAGATTCAACTGAAAGCGCTATTTCTGCGGTTATTGATGGTGAGTTGTGTAATGACGCGGTTAAAATCTGTCATGAAAACTTTTTCACTCATGTGCCTTCAATCGATGTGTTTTTATTGGGATGTGGCTTAGTCGGTCAAGAGCTAATAAACCAGCTTGAACGTCAACAAGCATGGCTTGAAAAGCGTAATATTAAATTAAACCTATACGGTGTGGCTAATTCTCGTCAATTACACCTTGATGGTGAAGGCATTGCTTTTGATGATTGGCAACAAAAACTAACGCAATCAGAGCAAGCATTTGATTTAAAATTAGTAGAACAGTTTGTTAAGCAAAATCACTTGGTTAACCCTGTGCTAGTTGATTGTACTTCATCAGATGCCTTGGCTTCGCAATACGTCGATTTTTTAAATGCGGGTTTCCACGTTGTGGCCGCTAACAAAAAAGCGACGACTAGTTCATATACTTATTACCAAGACTTAATTGCAGCAACGCATAAAAATAACCGTAAATTTTTATACGAAACTAACGTAGGTGCGGGTTTGCCTGTAATTGATAACTTGCAATCACTCTTTGGTGCTGGCGATGAATTACTTGAATTTAGTGGTATTTTATCTGGCTCACTTTCGTACATGTTTGGTGCCCTTGAAGATGGTTTATCACTCTCTGAAGCAACAATTAAAGCGAAAGAAAGTGGCTTTACTGAACCCGATCCTCGCGATGACTTATCGGGAACAGACGTAGCACGTAAACTACTTATCATTGCCCGCGAAGCAGGTATGAAATTGGAGCTTAGCGACATAGAAGTGGAGTCTGTACTACCACAAGGCTTCGCCCAAGGTGACAATGTTGATGAGTTTATGGCAAAGCTACCAAGTCTGGATGCTGACTTTAACGACCGTATTCAAAGTGCAGCGAGTGAAGGTAAAGTACTTCGCTATGTAGGCACAATTAAAAATGGACACTGTAAAGTAGGTATTGAAGCGGTAGATTCATCACACGCATTAAGTGTAATTCGTGATGGTGAAAATGCGCTGGCTATTTTAAGCCAATACTATCAGCCACGTCCGTTTGTTATCCGTGGTTATGGCGCAGGCTCTGCAGTAACTGCTGCGGGTGTATTTGCCGATATTCTTAAAACACTATCACGCTAGGGGGCGGTTATGATTGAAGTTTATGCGCCAGCCTCCATTGGTAATTTTACGGTTGGTTTTGACTCCCTCGGTGCGGCGTTAGCCCCGATTGATGGCAGCTTGCTGGGGGATGTGGTTACTATATGTGAAGCGCCTCGTGATGAGTTTATTTGTAGTGGCGAATACGCCCATAAACTCCCAAGCGATGCGAATGAAAACTTAGCGTATCAATGTTTAGTGCATTTTCGTACACATGTAGCACCGAATATGCCAGCCGTAAAATTAGAGTTGAAGAAAAACCTGCCTATAGGGTCTGGGTTAGGCTCAAGTGCTTGCTCTGTTGTTGCGGCATTTGCAGCGCTGGATAAGTTTGCTCAAACTAATTTAAGCCAAGTTGAGTTAATAGAGCTAATGGCCGATTTTGAAGGCTTGGTAAGCGGTGGACGTCATTATGACAATATCACTCCTTGTTACCTTGGTGGCTTACAATTAACGGGCGACTTAATTCCAAATAAATCAATAGCGTTACCTGTTGATGAAAACTGGTATTACGTTGCCGCATTTCCTGGCTTTTCGCTCAATACCGCAAAGGCACGCTCTGTTTTACCAAAAGAGCTAAGTATGCATGTGGGGGTAGAGTTTGCGCAGCGATTATCGGCTTTTAGCAGTTTATTGCTGACTTCACGTTTTGATGAGGCGCTTTGTATTATGCAAGACAATATTGCTGAACCACATCGTGCGCCGTTAATAAATGGTTTTGACCAAGCCAAACTTAGTTTGCCAGAACTCGGTGGCGAAGTGGTGAGTATTTCAGGCGCAGGGCCGACTTTGTTTAGTGTATGTAAAACGCTTGAAGCGGCAGAGCAATGCGCGCAGTGGCTAGAGGAAAATTACATCAACGAGCAAGGTTTTTGCCATATTTGTAAATTAGATAACGACGGCACGCGTCAATTAACAGCATAAAGGAGCAGTAGTCATGCAATTACATAACTTAAAAGAAAATTCACAAAAGGTGTCGTTTGTTGAAGCCGTTAAAACTGGATTGGGGCGTAATCAAGGGGTGTTTTTCCCAGAGTCGTTAGCGCCGCTTAGCGATATTGATGCGTTACTCGATATGGACTTTGTAACTCGTAGCGGCAAAATCCTCTCTCATCTGATTGGTGATGAGTTACCAAGCGATACGGTTGCCCAAATGGTAAAAAATGCATTTAACTTCCCCGTTAAGCTGGTGGAAGTTGCAGAAAACACCTACTGCTTAGAGCTTTTCCATGGACCGACATTGGCGTTTAAAGATTTTGGTGGCCGCTTTATGGCGGAGTGTTTAGCGCAGTTTAACCACGGCGAAAAAGTGACAATATTGACAGCAACGTCGGGTGATACCGGTGCCGCTGTCGCGCATGCTTTTTATAATAAGCCAAATATTGATGTGGTTATTTTATACCCTAAGGGCAAAATTTCACTCGCTCAGCAAAAGCTATTTACTACACTCGGTGACAATATTCATTGTTACGCGATAGAAGGCAGTTTTGATGATTGCCAAGAGTTGGTTAAAAAATCATTTTTAGATGAAGAGTTAAAAGTAAAACTTGGTTTAAATTCAGCAAATTCAATCAATATTAGCCGCTTAGTTGCGCAAGTTTGTTATTACTTTGAGGCAATAGCACAGCTGCCAAAAGAAAAGCGTGCTACAGCGCATATTTCAGTACCCAGTGGTAATTTTGGTAATGTGTGTGCGGCTATGATTGGCGCTGTTATTGGTATGCCAGTAGGTAAACTCAGTGCGACTACAAACCAAAATGATACTGTGCCACGTTATATGCTTGATAAGCAGTGGACGCCCAGCGCCACTATTGAGTCATTGTCTAATGCTATGGATGTCAGTAAACCTAATAACTGGCCGCGGGTACAAACTATGCTAGATAATAACTGGTTTAGTTATGACAATTTTTATTCTGTTAGTGTGGATGAGCAAAGCACAAAATCAGTGATGAAAAAAATTCAACAGCTTGGCTATATTGCAGAGCCTCATACCGCGATTGCCTACCAAGGGCTTGTTGAAAATAAAGCAACAGATGCTGCAGGTATCTTTTTAGCGACTGCACACCCAGCTAAATTTAAAGAAAGCGTTGAAGAGGTACTAAATACCGAAATAGCCATGCCAAAACCGCTAGCAGATGCGCTTGCAAAACCATGTTTAGCCATTGATATGCACAATGATTACGACGATTTACGCAGCGAACTATTTGCTAAGCTTGGTTAAAATCACACGTTTAGAAAAAGCGGCTTAGGCCGCTTTTTTGTTTGTTTATGTGTCGCTTTAGGCATAACGCATAAGCTAAATAAATGTAATAAATCAAATTCATTTAAAATTGTTATTAGTTTATAAAAAAATATCATCATCAAAATGCTGTGAAATAGTTTCAATCCCTGTTTAAATATCCTCAACTTAAGAGCGTAGGCAAAGAGTCGTTTTAAGCGTACAATAAAGCCTGTAAAAAATACCCATACACGTTGCCCAGGAGACCCCAATGTTAGAACGTAGCATGAATATTTCGGACTTTGATCCAGAGTTATTTGACGCGATGAGCAAAGAAACATCACGTCAAGAAGAGCACATTGAGTTAATTGCATCTGAAAACTACTGTAGCCCACGCGTACTAGAAGCGCAGGGTTCTCAACTTACTAACAAATATGCTGAAGGCTACCCGGGCAAACGTTACTACGGTGGCTGTGAGCACGTTGATGTGGTTGAGCAGTTAGCGATTGACCGCGCAAATGAATTATTTGGTACAGATTACGCAAACGTGCAACCACATGCGGGTTCACAAGCGAATGCCGCTGTTTTCCAAGCACTATTAAGCCCACTTGATACTGTTTTAGGTATGAGCCTAGCGCACGGTGGTCACTTAACACACGGCTCACACGTAAACTTCTCAGGTAAAACATACAACGCAATTCAGTATGGCCTTAACGAAGAAACTGGCGAAATTGATTACGCACAAGTTGAAGCGTTAGCACTTGAGCACAAACCAAAAATGATCATTGCTGGTTTTTCTGCATACTCAGGTATTGTTGATTGGGCTAAATTCCGTGAAATTGCAGACAAAGTAGACGCATACTTATTTGTTGATATGGCGCACGTTGCAGGTTTAATTGCTGCGGGTGTTTACCCAAGCCCTGTGCCATTTGCTCACGTTGTAACAACCACAACACACAAAACATTAGCCGGCCCTCGCGGTGGTTTAATCATTTCTGCGTGTGGCGATGAAGATATTTATAAAAAGCTAAACAGCGCTGTTTTCCCAGGTGGCCAAGGTGGTCCTTTATGTCATGTTATTGCTGCTAAAGCGGTGGCATTTAAAGAAGCACTTCAACCTGAATTTAAAACATACCAAGCTCAAGTTGTTAAAAATGCTCAAGCAATGGTTGCAGTATTACAAGAGCGCGGCTACAAAGTAGTATCAGGTAAAACTGACAACCACTTATTCTTACTTGATTTAATCGATAAAGATATCACAGGTAAAGATGCAGATGCTGCCCTAGGTAATGCGAATATCACGGTTAACAAAAACTCAGTACCGAACGATCCTCGTTCACCATTTGTTACTTCTGGTTTGCGTATTGGTTCACCAGCAATCACTCGTCGTGGCTTTAAAGAAGCTGAGTCAAAAGAGTTAGCTGGCTGGATCTGTGACGTACTAGACAACATAGAAGATGAGTCAGTACAAGCGCAAGTAAAAGAAAAAGTGAAAGCAATTTGTGCAAAATTACCTGTTTACGCTTAATCCAAGAGTAAAATAGTAATTTAGATCACAACTGCACACATTTTTGTTATGATAATGGCCGCTATTACAGCGGCCATTTTTTGTTTTTAAAACGGAAACACACAGTTATGCATTGCCCATTTTGCACCGCCAAAGATACTAAAGTTATTGATTCTCGCCTTGTTGGTGGGGGACACCAAGTACGTAGACGTCGTGAATGTAATGAATGCCACGAACGATTTACCACCTTTGAAGGGGCTGAATTAGTCATGCCGCGAGTTATTAAGCAAGATGGCAGCCGCGAACCGTTTAATGAAGATAAGTTACTAAATGGCTTAACTCGCGCCCTTGAAAAGCGTCCTGTAAGTACTGAACAAGTTGACGAAGTAGTTAATATAATTAAATCGCAGCTGCGAGCCACTGGCGAACGCGAAGTGTCTAGCCATTTGGTGGGTGAGTGCATTATGGAAGCGCTTAAAAAGTTAGATAAAGTGGCCTATGTAAGATTCGCCTCAGTGTATCGCTCGTTTGAAGATATACGCGAATTTGGTGAAGAAATAGCCCGCTTAGGAGAGTAGTAATGACCATGCAAAGTTCGTTTTCAGAGGATGATAAACGCTACATGGCTCGCGCTATTGAACTGGCAAAAAAAGGGCGCTTTACCACCACTCCTAATCCTAATGTTGGCTGCGTACTCGTAAAGAATAATAAAGTAATAGGTGAAGGGTTTCATCAGTTAGCGGGTCAAGGTCACGCTGAGGTAAACGCACTGGCTATGGCTGGCGAAAATGCCAAAGGCGCAACCGCTTATGTAACCCTAGAGCCTTGCAGTCATTATGGTCGCACACCGCCTTGCGCTGAAGGGCTAAAGGCTGCGGGTGTGAAAAAAGTGATTGCTGCTATGGTTGACAGCAACCCGCAAGTTGCAGGCAAAGGTCTGAAAATTTTAGCGGATGCTGGTATAGAAGTTGCTCACGGATTACTTGAAGAGCAAGCTCGCGCATTAAACCTTGGGTTTTTTAAGCGCATGGAGCAGGGATTACCCTTTGTGACTTGCAAAATGGCCGCCAGTATAGATGGTAAAACGGCGCTTAAAAACGGGCAAAGTAAATGGATAACTGGCCCCGCAGCGCGTCAAGATGTGCAACTATACCGAGCACAAAGCTGTGCAATTTTAACCGGTGCCGATACGGTATTAATGGATGATGCAAAATTAAATGTGCGCCCAGAAGAGTTACCGTATTCTTTACCAACTGATTTACCACTGCGCCAACCGGTTCGCGTTATTATTGACTCACAAAATAGACTTACCCCTGATCTTGCCTTATTTTCAATTCAAAGTGAGGTGATAATATTTACCACCAAGGTTGATAAATCGCATCAGTGGCCTCATTTTGTTAAACAGATTGAAGTACATGAAAATAATAATAAAGTAGATTTACTGGCCGTGTTAAACACGCTTGCCCAATTGCAGTTTAATAATGTGTGGCTAGAGGCTGGAGCAACACTGGCCGGTAAAATGACAGAACTTGATTTAATTGATGAGTTTGTTTTTTACATTGCTCCTAAATTAATGGGCAGCGATGCTAAAAGTTTACTAAATTTCCCAGAGTTAATGAGTATGCAAAATACCATTAATTTAACTTTTAATGAGTGTGTGCCAATCGGTGATGATCTACGTATCACAGCACTAAAAAAAGCTCATTAATCATTTTATATAAAGAGTAGCACTATGTTTACTGGAATAGTTGAAGCGACAGGTAAAATTGCGTTATTACAAAAAAAACTAGGTGATTTAGCTATTCGTATCCAAAGTAAAAACCTTGATATGAGTGATGTTAAGTTAGGTGACAGTATTGCAACTAATGGTGTATGCCTGACGGTTGTTGATAAGCATATTGATGGCTTTAGTGCTGACTTATCAAATGAAACGATTAGCTTAACAGGGTTTGCACATTACGCATTAGGGCAAACCGTTAATCTAGAAAAGGCGATGCAACCTGTTTCGCGCCTCGGTGGTCATTTAGTATCTGGCCATGTAGATGGTATTGCCACTATCACAGCAATTAATGCCAATGCGCGAGCAACAGAATATTGGTTAGCCACCGATGAAAATTTAATGAAATACATTCCTTACAAAGGGTCGGTTTGTATTGATGGTATTAGCCTGACGGTTAATGCGGTTGAAGGTAATAAATTTAAACTAACGATTGTGCCCCACACCAGCGGGCAAACGACCATAGCTGATTTTCAAGTCGGTACCAAAGTGAATTTAGAGGTCGACCAAATAGCACGTTATTTAGAGCGCCTAGTTAGAGGGGCTGAGCAACCTACGGGTTCAGATATTTCGATGAGCTTACTCGCTAAAGCGGGCTTTATAAAATAACGACATTGACAACTTATACGAGCAACTTATGAATTTAAACAGCGCACAAGAAATAATTGATGACATTAAAGCCGGTAAAATGGTTATTTTAATGGATGATGAAGACAGAGAAAATGAAGGCGATTTAATTATTGCTGCTGAACACATTAGTGCAGAAGCGATTAACTTTATGGCGACTCATGGCCGTGGACTAATTTGTTTAACTATGACTCAAGAGCGTTGCTCGCAGCTTGATTTACCATTAATGGTAAAAAATAATGGTGCCGCATTCTCAACTAATTTCACTATGTCGATTGAAGCATCAAAAGGGGTTACCACAGGTATTTCTGCAGCGGATCGTGCTCGCACTGTTCAAGCTGCCATAGCTAAAGGCGCTGTGCCAAGCGATATTGTACAACCAGGTCATATTTTTCCTATTATGGCGCAACCAGGCGGCGTGTTAACACGTGCAGGGCATACAGAAGCGGGGTGTGACTTAGCGCGTTTAGCAGGGCTTGAGCCTTCATCAGTGATTGTAGAAATCCTAAATGAAGATGGCACCATGGCGCGTCGTCCTGATTTAGAAGTATTTGCTAAGCAACATGATATTAAAATTGGCACCATTGCTGATTTAATCGAGTACCGCAACCTAAACGAAACCACAATTGAGCAAGTTGCAAAATGTAAATTGCCAACTGAACATGGTGAGTTTGACTTAGTGACTTACAAAGACACCATTGATGGGCAGTTACACTATGCATTGCTTAAAGGTGAAATAAAACAACAAGAACCGACCTTAGTACGTGTGCACTTACAAAGTACCTTTAACGATATTTTACTCTCTGATCGCAATGCTGACCGTAGTTGGGGTTTATCGCAAGCAATGGCTTATATTGCTGAGCATAATGGCGCCTTAGTTATTTTAGGTAAGCAAGAAAGTACTGACGAATTAGAAGCGACTGTTAAAGCATTCGCTGCAGCTGATGCTGGCGAGAGTGTAACGCCACGCAAATTCCAAGGTACTTCACGTACCGTAGGTGTAGGCTCGCAAATTTTGGCTGATTTAGGTATCCAAAAAATGCGTTTGATGAGTTTACCGAAAAAATATCATGCATTATCAGGCTTCCATTTAGAAGTTGTTGATTACGTAGAGCCACAATAATTACACGCTAGGCTATTATTTTATTTATGTGGTATAATGCGCAGCAATTTTTGCGCAACCGAAATCGCTTAAACTTATTTTTAGGGTTATCAAATGAAAATTATTGAAGGTAATAAATACGCTCCAGGCAAAAAGTTTGCCATTGTCATTTCTCGTTTCAATGACTTTATTGGTAGTAGCTTGCTTGCAGGTGCTGTTGATGAGCTAAAACGTACTGGTGGAGTATCAGAAGATGATATTACCGTAATTTACGTACCAGGTGCGGTTGAATTACCTTTAGCAGCGAAACGCGTTGCAGCAAAAAAAGAATATGATGCAATTATCGCCTTAGGTGTAGTGATCAGAGGGGGCACGCCTCACTTTGATCTCGTCGCTGGCGAGTCAAATAAAGGGCTTGCACAAGTATCACTTGAGTATGATATCCCGGTTGCATTTGGCGTATTAACCACTGAAAGCATTGAGCAAGCAATTGAGCGCGCAGGTACCAAAATGGGTAACAAAGGCGGCGAAGCTGCTTTAGGTGCGCTTGAAATGGTTAATGTGTTAGATAAAATTTAAGTTTAAGGAATTTTTGTGAAACCAGCAGCAAGACGTAAAGCACGTATCTTAGCACTTCAAGCCGTGTATTCATGGCAATTAAGCGGCAATGCAATTGCCGATATCGAACAACAAATGTTGATCGAAAACGATGTGACTAAAATTGATGTTGAATATTTTAAAGATTTAGCGCGTGGAGTTGCAGTAAACCACAAGCAACTAGACGAAGCTGTATCGCCTCATTTAACTCGTCCATTTGATGAATTAGACGAAGTTGAACGTGCAATCTTACGTTTAAGCAGCTACGAGCTTAAATTTCGTGAAGACGTTCCTTACAAAGTGGCTATCAATGAAAGTATTGAATTAGCTAAAATGTTTGGCGCTGAAGATAGCCATAAATTTGTAAACGGTGTACTTGATAAAGCTGTAAAACAGTTACGCAAGTAATAACAACTTTAGCTGATTTTTATCATCAGATGAGTTGTTATAAATAACCGTTAAAAAGGAGAGCCGGCATAGGCCGGCTTTTTTGTGTATGAAGGAATTTGAATTAATTAATCGTTACTTTAAAGGTCGTGGCATTACTCGTCGCGATGTTAATTTAGGGATTGGAGATGACTGTGCGCTTGTCACAGTCCCAGCGAACTGTCAGCTTGCTGTAACCACAGATACCTTAGTTGCTGGGGTGCATTTTTTTCATGATATCTCCCCTCGCGCATTAGGGCATCGAGCTCTTGCTGTTAATTTAAGTGATTTAGCTGCCATGGGCGCAGAGCCTACTTGGGTATCGGTTGCACTTACCTTACCTAGTATCGATCCACAATGGATTGCTGAGCTGACTGATGGCATGCATGAAATTGCTGAGTACTTTAACGTTCAGATCATTGGTGGTGATACCACTCAAGGTCCACTTAGTATTACTATTTGTGCAAAAGGTACAGTTCCTGAAGGCACAGCATTACGTAGAAGTGGTGCAAAAGTGGGTGATTGGATTTTTGTAACCGGTCCGCTTGGTGATGCTGGGTTGGCGATTGAATCGAAAAAACAAGGCTTATCGATTGCACCTGAACACTTAAAAGATATTAATAAACGTTTAAATTTCCCCACGCCACGTGTAGCTGCTGGGCAAGCGTTACGAGGCTTGGCATCGTCGGCCATTGATATTTCCGATGGGTTACTAGCCGACTTAGGGCATGTGCTAAATTTATCACAAGTTAGTGCCACCATTAATATTGAAAATGTCCCCACCTCAGATGCCATGCAAGCGAGTCTTGATTTTGAGCAGCGACTTCCTTTTGTTCTTAACTATGGCGATGATTACGAGTTACTGTATACCGTTGCTGATAGTAACAAGAGTATGCTAGATATTAAGCTGCGCCAATACGGTGTAGAGGCAAGCTGTATCGGGCAAATAAAAAGTGGTGACGGCAATATAGAGTTATTACACCAAGGTGAGAAGTTTGCTTTTGAACATAAAGGTTTTGAGCACTTTTCCAAGGAGCAGGTTTGAATAAAAACCGATTATTTAATTTAAAACGCCCACATCAATTTTTTGGCTTGGGTTTTGGTACTGGGCTTGCACCAAAAGCACCTGGTACATTTGGCACATTGGCAGCATTACCGTTTATTTTTATTACCATGCATTTTCCGCTATGGTTACAAATTGTATTTGCAGTAGTCATAAGTATCTTTGGTATTTGGGCATGTGGAAAAACAGCCGATGACCTTCAAGTACATGATCATCCCGCAATTGTTTGGGACGAAGTTGCTGGTTATTATATTACTATGATTGGCGCAGCACTTAACTGGCAAACATTACTGGTTGGCTTTTTACTGTTTCGCTTTTTTGATATAGCAAAGCCAGGGCCGATTCGCATACTCGATAAACGTGCCCATGGTGGGTTTGGTATTATGGCCGATGATGTACTTGCAGGTATTTTTTCGCTTATTTGTTTGCAAGCATTGATAAAAGTAGGTTTACTACCCTTTTAATTTATTATTTGTTTAACTAGGTGGCAGCACTATGATGCGATTTTTATTGGTTTGTGTACTTATGCTATGTGCCATGCCAAGTACGGCTTCAATTACTGATTACGTAGTTAAACAATGGAATATCAAAGACGGCTTACCCTCACAATCCCTAAAAAGTGTAGTACAAGATAACCAAGGCTATATGTGGCTTGGCACTCAATTTGGATTAAGCCGTTTTGATGGCAATACCTTCACTAATTATAATACCCAAAATAGTTTATTTTTACCCAGCAATGGTATTAATAAATTATTGATCGATGGCGAAGGATTATTGTGGGTAGGCACTAAAAATGGCCTTGTGGTCATTGACCCTGAAAAGCTAACCGCACAAGAGTTTAATATTAAAGGCCCTGTAAGAGATATTCTTGAAGATTCTCAAGGCAGTATCTGGATAGCAGCTAATGGGCTCTATTATATAGACAGAGGCCAAATAGAACTCCGCGACCAACTAAATAACCCTAGTCCTATTGTAAACGCCACAGCTATCACTCAAATTGTGGGATCGGTCAGTAAAATGGCGCTTTCACCTGAGGGAATTTGGCTGGTTAACGACCGTAATTTATTACGTTTAACGCAAAGCTCGTCTGACTTTTCTAAATTACGCTTAGAACTAACTGCTAAAGTGGCTCTGCCTGATCGTTTAGCGCAAACCATTGTTCACGATCTATCGTTTTTAAATGGTAATTTGTACCTAGCTTCTGAGTTAGGGGCTTACTTTTTAGATTTAGATGACGAGCTACGTCCGTTTCCACTGCCCAATGCTAATAACTCAGCTGTGTATAAGTTTATGAGCGATGGTAATGGCGGCTTGTGGATATCAACCTATGGACGTTTATTATTTAGAGCTAAATCTAATGATTGGCAGTGGGTTGAACCCAGCCAATTAGATCAGAGCATTTGGTTTGCCGATATATTTAGAGATGATGAAAATAACATATGGCTAGCGAGTTTTAGTGAAGGGTTATGGCTTGCTCACGAAGGGCGAATAGAGCGCCATTCAGCCATTTCTAAAATGACCGAAGCGGTGATGGCTATTAGTAAATCACCTGATGGTAAATTATGGATTGCCAATAAAAGTGGCATTGGTTATTTTGATGCCGATAAAACCTTTATTAATGTTATCAATAGTGCCAAGTATGGAAATGCCTCGGTACATGACCTGCAATTTGATGGCGATCGCCTTTATATTGCTACTGGCAGAGGCTTGTTTTTCTATGAGTCGAACACCTTATATAGTTTCCCTGCTCGTGCGTTGAGCGATAACCCTGTTTTTGCAATTAGCACTTCAACTAAAGGCGGCTTTTGGGTAGGCACCGGACGAGGGTTATATCGTCTAAATTATAATGGCTTAAACCCTTTTGCGTACAATGCGTTCTTAGGTAGTAAGTTTGTTACTTATGTTCTAGATAAACCAAATTTTGGCGTGATTGGTACCAGTAAAGGCGCGTATTACTTTACTGAACGCGGGATAGAAAAAATAGGTGACCAAACCACCTTAGAAAGTGCGTACGTTACTAGCATTTTACACATTAAAGGCGTAGGTATTTTAATTGGTTCGTTGAATGATGGTTTGTTTTATCGCAGTGGACAAGGGCAATGGCAGCAACTAGACGCCGCCAATGGACTGCCATATGGTTCTATATTCAGCTTAGAATACGATGACACCTCAAAGCGAATTTGGGTAAGCACCATGAAAGGGGTTTACCGTATGCCTGTTGAGCAATTTAAAGCCAACATCGAAAGCCTAAAAGTAGAAGAAGTGATCTCTTCATTTGACCGTCAGCTCGATGGTAAAGCCAGCCAATGCTGTAATGGTTTAGGCCATGATGCGGTGGTTGATATGGATAACTCTATTTGGTATCCCAGTTTGCAAGGCGTTGTAGAAATTCCTAAAGACGTAGAGTTATTTGGATTACGCTCACTTAAACCAACTATAGAAACCTTAACGACGCCATCACGAAAGCTCGCAGCAGCTGCTTTAGGCGAAAAACCAGTTCTTGAGACCGATGAGCGTGATGTGACACTTACCTATACCGCGATTGATTATTACGCTCCGGCAAGTATTGAGTTTAGATATAAACTCAATGGACTTGATAACGATTGGCGCTATGCAAATACCCGCAGAGAAGCAATTTATACAAATTTACCCGCCGGTATGTTTTTATTTGAATTAGAAACTAAACGCCAAGGTGAGGATTGGGGTAAAGCGCAATCAGCAGAATATGCGTTTATTGTTCCAGAGCGATTTGGTGAAACTATCTACTTTAGGTTACTGATCACCAGTGGTTTCGTACTGCTGTTTTATTTAGTGTTTTGGGTCTTTAAAGTTCAAGAGCGACGCAAGCAACAGGTACTCGAAGGGCTTATTACTGAGCGAACCCTAGAGCTTCGCCAAGCGAATGATAAATTAAACCAAGTAAATTCTCAGCTTAAACTTGTTAGTCACTCTGATGAGCTAACTGGGCTGAGAAGTCGTCGTTTCTTGTTTGATCAATTACCAAAAGATATTGAGCATTTTCAACGTAACTCACAGTCATTGCAGGCTCAGGGTAAATCTTTGGTGCTATTAATTATTAATCTAGATAACTTTAGCCGTATTAATGATGCCTATGGCCCTATTGCTGGAGATAGTTGTTTACAACAAGTAGCTGCATTACTTAACTCGCGTACTCAAGGCTCTGATTATGTTGCTCGGTGGAGTGGAGATGAGTTTTTACTGTTATTACGCGATTTTAAGTGTAATTTGATCGACAGCTATGTATCTGAATTATGCCAAGCTATTGCCGATTATACTTTCCAGCTTCCTAACGGTGAAACAACCAATATAACAGCGTCAGTGGGTTGGTCTTTCTATCCGCTACCCCTGTTAGGTGGGCAAGTTATTAGCTGGGAAACATCGATTAATTTAGCTGACATCGCTTTACATCAAGTTAAAAAACGCGGCGGCGATGGCGTCGCTAACATTACTTTTGACGAGCAACTAGACGCATTTGAGTTTGAGCAAAACCCGAATGTTGAACAGCAAATTGGTTTGTTACAAAGTAATGGCTTAGCCGATATTAAGGTATGGATGCGCTAGAGATTATAAGTGAGCAACAAAAAAGGAGCCAAAGGCTCCTTTTTTATTAAACACTATAAATATTAGCTCATAAATGCTTTAATTGAAGTTAATATGCCTTGCTCACCTAACCCCATTTCATCGTGCATTTGCTGTTGCGTACCGTGTTTAATAAATTCATCCGGTATACCTAAGTTAAGTATTTTTACAGTCGTTTTTTGGGTAGCTAAATACTCATTAACCGCCGAACCTGCACCACCAGAAATTGCATTATCTTCAAGTGTTACAATGATATCGTGGTTAGCGACAAGTTCATCAATTAAACCAGAATCAAGTGGTTTAATAAATCGCATATTAACTAAAGTGGCATTGAGATCATCTGAGGCTAATTGGGCGTTTTCAAGCAAGGTACCAAATGACAATATAGCTACTTTAGCACCTTGTTTAATTACGTTAGCTTTACCAATTTCGAGCTGTTGCATAGCGCTTTGAATGTCTGCTGTGCCCGCACTGCCACGCGGGTAACGCACAGCTACTGGGCAATTGGCTTGATAGCCAGTGTATAGCATTTGACGGCATTCGTTAGTATCGCTAGGTGCCATAATAACCATGTTAGGAATACAGCGCATAAAGCTTAGGTCATAGGCGCCTTGGTGAGTTTCACCATCGGCTCCGACAATACCTGCGCGGTCAATAGCAAATAATACCGGTAGGTTTTGCAATGCAACGTCGTGAATTAGTTGATCATACGCACGTTGTAAAAAGCTAGAGTAGATAGCCACAACGGGTTTTAACCCTTCACAGGCAAAACCTGCAGCAAGGGTTACAGCGTGCTGCTCAGCAATTGCCACATCAAAATATTGTTCAGGGTGTTCTTTAGAAAAACGCACCATCCCCGAACCTTCTCGCATCGCAGGGGTAATTGCCATCAATTTGCTGTCTTGCTCTGCCATATCGCAAAGCCAATCACCAAATACATTTGAGAAAGTAGCCGCACTTGGCTTAGATTTTGGTAAACTTGAAGTTGCAGGATCAAATTTTGGTACGCCATGATAACCAATCGGATCGGCTTCTGCGGGCTTGTAACCTTTGCCTTTTTGGGTTTTTATATGTAAAAGTTGTGGGCCTTTTAAGTTACGCATGTTACGCAGCGTATCAACCAGCATATTCACATCATGGCCATCAATTGGGCCAATATAATTTAGGCCTAACTCTTCAAAAAAGGTACCCGGGATCATCATCCCTTTAATGTGTTCTTCCATACGGCTGGCAAGTTCTTTTACCGGCGGTACACCAGAAAGAAGCTTTTTACTGCCTTCGCGGATGTTGGTATAAAAGCTACCTGATAAAATACGCGCAAAATGATTGGTTAACGCGCCGACGTTTTCAGAAATCGACATTTCGTTATCGTTCAAAATAATCAACATATCTGATTTAACATCACCTAAGTGATTCATCGCCTCAAAGGCCATACCTGCGGTAATTGCGCCATCGCCTATCACCGCCACGGTTTTACGACCTTTGCCTTCTTTTTGCGCAGCAATAGACATACCCAGCGCCGCTGAAATAGAGGTACTTGAATGGCCAACACTAAACGTATCGTATTCACTTTCGTCTCTAAATGGAAATGGGTGCAATCCATCTTTTTGACGAATGGTGTGCATTTGGTCACGACGTCCCGTCAGTATTTTATGTGGGTAGGCTTGATGACCTACATCCCAAACTAAACGGTCGTCGGGAGTGTTGTACACATAATGTAATGCAACGGTAAGTTCTACGGTTCCTAAACCAGACGCTAAATGGCCGCTACTTTGCGATACTGAATTGAGTAAGTAATCACGCAATTCATGGCTAAATGCAGGAAGCTTATCTTGTGCTAAGTCTCGCAAGTGGGCTGGTTCGTTCACCAAATTAAGTAATGGATACTTGCTGCTATCAAGTGTCATGGTTTTTTATATATCCTTCGCTAATATTAACTTCCCTCAAAAAAGCTAAGTTTAAGAGGCGACTTAATATTTAGTAATAATTTTGTTCTAAGATTTAATACGTTTTAGCCATGTTTAATGGTCACGTTCAATTAAATAGTTTGCCAATGCTGCTAAGCTGGTTGTGTCTGCGTCAATATTAGCTAACGCCTCATGGGCTTGTTGTATCAAATTTAGTGCTTTTTGCTTAGCACCTAGCATACCTAATAAAGCCGGGTATGTCGCTTTATTCGCGGCAATATCTGACCCTTGAGGCTTACCTAAAGTTAGTGTGTCGCCCTCAACATCTAAAATATCGTCATGAACCTGAAAGGCCAGCCCGATAGCATACCCAAAAGTAGATAAGTTATCTAAAGTGTGTTGGCTAATATTAGGGGCACAAAGTGCGCCCAAAGTAATCGCACAATTTATTAATGCGCCTGTTTTAAGTTTATGAATACGTTCTAATTCATCAACCGTAATAACTTTATCTGTTGCTGCAATATCGCGGCCTTGTCCGGCAACCATTCCTTGCAAGCCTGAAGCATGTGCTAATTCTGCAATCATTTTTAACTGAGCTTCTGTTGAGCATTTAAATGTGTGCTTAGCAATAAGCTCAAACGCTAAGGTTTGCAGTGCGTCACCTGCTAAAATAGCTTGTGCTTCACCATAGACAATATGACATGTAGGACGGCCACGACGTAAATCATCGTCATCCATAGCGGGTAAATCGTCATGCACTAATGAATAACTATGAATGCATTCTATCGCTGCTGCCAGCACATCTAAATCACGTTTTTCAGCACCGAGCATTTTGCCTGTGGTATAAACCAAAAAAGGGCGTAATCTCTTCCCGCCATTCATTAGACTATAATGGGTGGCTTCTTTTATGGTGCTGTCGCTTTCAAGAGGTTGTTCGAAATAAAGGTTGAGTGTATTGGCTACATCATCTTGAGCGAGCTTTATTTGTTCTTTTATGCTCACAATTATTCCAAATCGTTATCAAATTGAGTAAGCGGTGCTTTTTCGTCATTACCCATTAATATCGACACCTTTTGCTCGGCTTGTTGAAGTTTACCGGAAGACGCACTGGCTAATGCAATGCCGCGCTCAAATTGCTTTAAAGACTGTTCAAGCGATAAATCACCTTGTTCCATTTCACTGACAATTGTTGTTAATTCTTCTAGTGCTTGTTCGAAACTTAAATTTTCAGGTTTTTTAGTCGCCATCTTTATTTTCAACTTACATAATAAATTTAGACGCCAATTTTAGGGGGAATGCTAAACTAGGTCAAAGAATGTTATGTTTTTTTGATAGATAAATGCTGTTAATTGGGTTTTACTGCGCTTCAGCGTTATTTTTAAATTATAAATTCTGATTAGTTAGATTGATTACCTATGTTGATCTAAAATAGGACTAATCGTAATTTTATCGTTTATCATAAAAATCACTTAAGTATTTCAGTATCTTGCCGATATACATTTAATAACAACGCTTGCGAAGAAAAAATATAAAACCTTTGGAGGGAATGTGGATTTAGCAACCATTATTGGGATCCTTGGCGCAATTGGCTTAATTGTCATGTCCATGTTTATGAGTAGTAGCGGTGAAGTCGGTATGTTTTACAATACCCCTTCAGTGGTTATTGTATTTGGTGGCTCCCTTTTTATCGTTTTATCCAATTTTACTATGTCGCAATTTTTAGGCATTGGTAAGGTTTGTGCTAAAGCGTTTATGTTTAAAATTGAACCCCCTGAAGCGTTAATTGAAAAGGCGGTTGAGCTAGCAGATTCTGCCCGAAAAGGCGGGTTTCTAGCATTAGAAGAGGCTGAAATTCCAAATCCATTTATGCGTAAAGGTGTTGATATGCTCGTGGATGGGCATGATGCGGATGTGGTGCGTGCAACATTACAAAAAGATATTTCCCTGACGACAACTCGTCATGAAATGGGCGCAAGCTTATTTAAGTCGCTAGGTGATATTGCTCCCGCAATGGGGATGATTGGTACATTAATCGGCTTGGTGGCTATGTTATCAAATATGGATGATCCAAAAGCAATCGGCCCAGCCATGGCGGTAGCCTTGTTAACAACGTTGTATGGGGCATTTTTGGCGAATGTTGTCGCCATTCCTATTCAGGTAAAACTTGAATTGCGTAAAGATGAAGAAGCAATGAACCAGCGACTTATTTTGGATGCGGTATTAGGCATCCAAGATGGCCAAAACCCTAAAGTAATTGAGGGGATCTTGAAAAATTATTTGGCTGAGTCTAAACGCGCGGTAAACACTGAGGAATAGTTATGTCTGATGAAGAGTGTAAATGCCCACCCCCAGGGTTACCTGCATGGATGGGGACATTTGCCGATTTAATGTCGCTATTAATGTGCTTTTTTGTACTCTTACTCGCGTTTTCTGAAATGGATGTGCTTAAATTTAAGCAAATTGCAGGCTCTATGAAGTTTGCTTTTGGTGTACAAAATAAAATTGAAGTTAAAGATATTCCAAAAGGCACCTCAGTTATTGCGATGGAGTTTACTCCAGGTAAACCTGAGCCAACCCCCATTGAAACTATTCAGCAACAAACAGTTGAAATGACTCAGCAAATGCTAGAGTTTCAGGCGGGCGATGAAAGTTCAGCCGGCGGACGGCAAGAACAACGAGGCGAAAAACGAGGTGGTGAGTCTAGCAGCACCTCTGAGGAAGTTGCTTCAGCGCCTTCAGTTTCTGCTGCCGATCAAGAGCAAATAAATGACTTAGTTAAAAAAATTGCACAACAGCTTGAAAAGCAAATTATTGATGGAGCTATTGAGCTTGAGTCATTAGGTCAGCAAATCATTATTCGTATTAGAGAAAATGGTTCGTTTCCATCGGGCAGTGCGTTTTTACAACCCCAGTTTAAACCTATCATTCAGGATATTGGCCGGTTATTAAAAGATGTGCCAGGTGAAATCACTGTCTCCGGTCACACTGATGACTTTCAAGTTTCTAATGAACTTTATATTAATAACTGGGATTTATCCTCTAAACGAGCTGTTGCGGTAGCAAGTGAACTGCAAAAAGTCGCTGGTTTTGATAAGACCCGAATGATGGTCGTTGGGCGTGCAGAAACCAGACCTTTAGTGCCGAATGATTCCCGAGAAGATCGAAGACGTAACCGCCGGGTAGAAATATCAATTTTACAAGGCAAGGCGAAAGAATCAGATCCTATTGATATTAGATAGAATTTATTGGTTTTGTCCCCTTTTTTAGCATAGAATGCATTTCTCTTAACAGATGTAATTAAAAGTGGAGTGAGCATGTTAAATAAATTTTGTAGTATGCCTGGTAATGGCGATGGTACAGACGAAGATAAAAAAGTTAAGTAAGGTTTTTTAGTTTGCCTGAATGGTTTTTGTACTTCGTCAGTATATTAAGTAAAAGCTGGGTTCTTATTCTGAGCCCAGCTATTTTGTTGTTTTTTATCCTTAAGGATTATTTAGCCTTAAGGTTTGCTGCTATTACCGCTGCTTTTTTCTTATTTGGTACTATAACTTACTCAAGTTTAATGGCGTTTGATGATGGTATTTATGTATACCGTTATCTTGTATGGGCATTAACAGATATTACTTGGATGGCACTGATTGCTTATTTGGGTTTGAAAGATAAAGTGCATTTGTGGCAATGTGTACTTGGCCAACTTGTGGTTATTGCAGCCCCTATTCTGCAATTATTTCGTTTAGTAGATCGCCATCTTTGGGATTTATCGTATAGTACTGTTATGTATCAAACGTTTATGCCCTTAATAAATATCGCTACTGTTGTTATATGTTATCTACCGCTTTTATATATTTTTGTTAATAAGCGAAATAAAGCTTTAAGCTTATAACGACAAAAATACCCCTCGTTTTAAAATGATATGCTAGACTACTGTTTATATGAACAGTGTTAGAACTTGGTTATGAAACTTTATATTGCTGAAAAACCCTCTTTGGGTCGCGCTATTGCAGACGCACTTCCTAAACCGCATAAAAAGCATGATGGCTATATTGAAGTGGCAAATGGTGATTGCGTATCTTGGTGCATAGGTCATTTGCTCGAGCAAGCAGAACCCGATGACTATGATGAGCGTTTTAAAAAGTGGCAGTTTGAACATTTACCTATTGTGCCTGAGCATTGGCAACTTAAAGCAAAGCCTAAAACTCGTAAACAACTCACTATTTTAAAAAAGCTAATCAAACAAGCAACAATACTTGTACATGCTGGCGATCCTGACCGTGAAGGCCAGTTATTAGTTGATGAAGTTATAGAACAAGCAAAAATCAGCCAAGCAAAAAAACAAAATATTCAGCGTTTATTGATCAGTGACTTAAACTTAACGGCAGTTAAAAAGTCACTAAATAGTATGCGTGCTAACCGTGACTTTATTCCTTTGAGCGTTTCTGCTCTGGCGCGGTCTCGTGCTGATTGGTTGTTTGGCATGAACTTGACGCGTGCATACACATTAGCGGGGCAAAAAGCGGGATTTGGTAATGTATTGTCGGTTGGGCGAGTGCAAACACCCATTTTGGGCCTAGTAGTTAATCGCGATAACGAGATAGCAAATTTTGTATCAAAACCATTTTATGAAGTACTTGCTCACCTTGATACACCTAAGGAGCAATCATTTACTGCTAAGTGGATACCAAGTAAAGCGTGTGAACCTTATCAAGATGATGAGGGCAGAGTGCTTAACAAAGCTTTAGCTGAAAATGTAACTTCACGTATCGCTAGTCAACCAGCAAGCGTAACTGCTCTTGAGCAAAAGCAAAAAAAACAAACCGCGCCGCTTCCCTATAATTTGTCTGCTTTACAAATAGATGCCGCTAAAGCGTTCGGATTGCCAGCGCAAAAAGTGCTCGATACTTGCCAGGTTTTATATGAACGTCATAAGTTAATTACTTACCCACGCTCAGATAATCGTTATTTACCAAAAGATCATCACCAAGATGCAGCTGCGATACTAAAAGCGATTGCAGTAAATGGAGGCCAAAAAGCAGAATTTGTTAATGGAGCAGATGCAAAAAAACGAAGTAAATGTTTTAACGATTCAAAAGTAGCAGCTCATCACGCGATTGTACCAACAGCTAAACAGTTAAAAAGTGTGAGTTTAGCCAGTGATGAAGCAAAAATTTATCAGTTAATAAGTCGACACTATTTAATTCAGTTTTATCCCGATTACATTTATAACGAAACCAAGGTAGAGGTAATTATAGCGGGTGGTTTATTCAAAGCTAATGCAAAACAAGATGTAGACTTGGGTTTTAAATTGCTTATGGGTAAGTCAGAACTTAAAGAAGAAGCAACGTTGCCTTATTTGGAAAAAGGCATGGTACTTACCTGTACTAAAGGTGAGGTGGTGCAAAAGCATACAACTCCTCCTGCTCATTTTACCGATGCAACCTTACTTGCTGCTATGACGGGAATTAGCCGTTATGTAAAAGACTCGCAAATAAAAAAAATATTAAAAGAGACAGATGGCCTTGGTACTGAAGCCACTCGCGCAGGTATCATTGAACTATTATTTAAACGTCGCTTTTTAAAACGTGAAGGAAAAGCAATTAAAGCAACTGAAACAGGTCTGGCACTAATTAGTGTATTACCTGAGGGGTTATCAAGCCCCGATTTAACTGCAAAATGGGAGTCGAGTTTAGGAGATATCGCTCAGCAAGCAATGAGTTATCAGCAATTTATACAGCCTTTGCTAGCTGATTTAACTAATTTTGTAAGCCAAGCAACTAACTGCGATAGTAATGTATTTGCACATTTGCCAAAAACATCGCCTAAGAAGCGTTTTGCTAAACGTACAAAGAAAGCGCCGTATAAAAAGTCGAGTTACAAAAAAAGCCCTGCGGTAAATTAAACTCAGGGCTTGAAAATAACCTTGAAGATTATTGATTGAATAATGCCGCAGCGGCATTGCTCATTGCAGTTATTCCTGTTGGAAGCGCTACTTTATAATCGGGAGCAAATTTACTTGAATGTAATGAAGGGAGTGTTTCGTTATTTTTCATCGCATTTGTATATTGCTGTTGGTTAACTCCGCCTAACCAAAATAAAGTAATGGGGATGTTTTCATCTGTTCTACCATATAGTCCAAAGTCTTCACCAGCCATAACAGCTTTAGTTTCAAGTACATTTTTTACACCAATTGCATCAGCAATGGCACTCCTAACTATATTTGTTTGCTCCGGATTATTGTAAGTAGATGGAATCGATTCACTTTCATGAACATACACTTCTGGGTAGAGCGCTTCTTCTAAGCCAGCACTGTGTGCAATACCTGCAGTAATACGTTTAATCGCAGCAATTTGCGCATTTCTAACTTCCGGGTTATAGCTACGCAGAGTAAGTTGTAGCTTTACTTCATCAGAAATTACATTGTGTTTTGAGCCGCCATGGATAGATCCAACAGTGATCACTGATGGTTCAAGAGGAGATAACTCCCGACTCGTAATTGTTTGTAATGCTAAAATGGTGCGAGCAGCAATAATAACAGGATCAACAGTCGTATGAGGATAGGCTCCATGGCCTCCTTTGCCTTTTATTGAAATATCAACTGAGTCGACGCTTGCCATAGTGTACTCATTTTTCAGAGCAACTTTTCCTGCAGGTACACTAGCACTAACATGCAAAGCAATAATATGATCGGGTTTTGCGTATTTGCTAAATAACCCCTCACTAAGCATTGCTTTTGCACCACCCCCAACTTCTTCAGCCGGTTGCGCAACCATCATTAAAGTACCTTGCCACGACTGTTTATTTTTAATTAGTTGTTGCGCGGTGCCTATAAATGAACTCATATGAATATCATGACCACAACCATGCATAACACCGACTTTGCTACCTTGTTTATTTATTGTGGTAACAGTTGATGCGTATGCTTTTCCAGTTTGTTCTGTTATCGGTAAAGCATCAGTATCAGTTCGAATCATAACGGTAGGGCCTTGACCATTTCTATATATACCTACGACGCCATAACCGCCAACGCTATTGGTTACATCAAACCCAAGCTTTTGAAGCTGCGAAGCCATTTTTTTACCTGTTTGCTGCTCATGATAAGACAGTTCAGGTGACTGGTGTAAATCTAGATAAAGCTTTTCTATTGCTGGCATACTTTTATTAAGATCCAACTTGAGTGTTTGCGCACTTAATAATGGGCTAACTAATAAACACAGTGCACTCGCATATACTAATTTCATATTTCCCTCATTTATATTGTATGCGTGTCTTAAATGATTTAGACACATGTCTTGTAATTATTATCTTCATCACCATATAAAAACCTAAATAGATGAACATGGCAATAACTCAATGAGCAATATAGTTAACCTTAACGCACAAAATCTTCAGCAAGTATTAGGTGAGACATCACAACAAAAGTTAGTATTACTTAACTTTTTTTCGCCTCAAAGCCCAGAATGTATTAGCCAAGCAGCTATTTTAGATAAGCTAGCCGCCGAATATAATAACTATATAGTTGTTGCAAACTTAGATTGTGATGCAGAGCAAGCTTTGGCCTCGCAACTTGCCCAGCAAGTAGGTTTACAAACTTTGCCTACCTTAGTGTTATTAAAAGACTCAGCTCCAGTTGATGTATTAGCGGGTGCACAAACAGAAAGCCAAGTACGTGACGCTCTATCTAAACATTTACCTGCGCAACAAGACCTTTTATTAGAGCAAGCCAAGCAAGCACTGGTTAATAGTGATTTAAATGCCGCGTTTAATTATGCTAAGCAAGCGTATGAATTAGATAGTAGTAATGCGAGAATTAAATTAGTGCTTGCAGATATATGTATACAGATTCACAAACTAGATGAAGCCGCAGCATTAATAGAAACAATAGACGCACAAGATCAAGATGCATACTTTAATAACATTAAAGCTAAATGTGAGGCTGCACTAGAGGCAACTGATTCACCTGAAATAAAAGCATTGCAAGAAAGGGTAGCCAAGCATCCTAATGAGCTTGAATTACAAATGGAGCTAAGTAACCTACTCAATGAAGCAGGAAGGAAAGAAGAAGCATTAGAAGCACTCTTTACTATTCTTAAAAAAGATCTGAATTTTGATGAGGCGAGACCAAACTTCTTGGCTGTTATTGCGTCTTTACCAGATGGCGATGCGCTAGCTGCTAAATATCGTCGCAAGCTTTATAGCATTTTGTATTAACGATTAAGATAAACTCTCTATAAAAAGCACCTATGTTAAGGTGTTTTTTTGTTTTTGCGTTAGGATAGCCGGGTAAAAGCAAGGTTATCCACAGGGTTTTGTGAGTATCTTGTGTGCCTAGGTGGGGTATCTTTGGGGTAAAAATTAAATGCAAAAAACCGTTTAAAAACGCTTGCGTTAAAATCGATTCGCCCTATAATGCGACCCCACTGAGACGGCAGAGCGCAACGCATAGCGAGGCACGAGCTACTCAGTGAGTCGAGTAAAACTTAGTTCTGAAAACTTTCAAGTTTAACAAAATT
>NZ_JALNTM010000022.1:109458-109903 GCF_023161845.1 Pseudoalteromonas sp. 2CM39R | reverse complement strand
CGCGGGATGGAGCAGTCTGGTAGCTCGTCGGGCTCATAACCCGAAGGTCGTCGGTTCAAATCCGGCTCCCGCAACCACTGAAATAAATTGTAAGAATGAATCGACACTCTATACGAGTGTTTTTTTATGCCTAAAATTCAGTGAAATGGATAGCTCGTCGGTCTCAGCTCTCCATTAGCCAGCAAAGGTCGTCTATTAAATTCCGGCTTCCGCAACCACTGAAATAACATGTTTTATTAAATCGACACGCTAAAGCGTGTTTTTTTATACCTGAAATTCAGTGAAGTAAATAGCTCGTCGGTCTCAACTCTCCATTAGCCAGCAAAGGTCGTCTATTAAATTCCGGCTCCCGCAACCACTGAAATAATATGTTTTATTAAATCGACACGCTAAAGCGTGTTTTTTTATACCTGAAATTCAGTGAAGTAAATAGCTCGTCGGTCTC
>NZ_JALNTM010000022.1:0-109358 GCF_023161845.1 Pseudoalteromonas sp. 2CM39R | reverse complement strand
AACTCTCCATTAGCCAGCAAAGGTCGTCGGTTCGCTCCTTACAAACTCTGGCTCCCGCAACCACTGAAATAACATGTTTTATTAAATCGGCACTCTACAAGAGTGTTTTTTTATGCCTAAAATTCATATTCCCTCACGCTATTTTTAACACGTATACCTGCTGTTCTTTTCTAATTCTACTTTTTGAAAGTGTTATTGCTGAATATTTAGTATGCTATGCACTAAACTCTTTAAAACTTTTTGTAATCAAAATTATGACTGAACTTTATCACTGGTTTGATTTAATAGGTGTGGCGGTATTTGCTATCTCAGGCACCTTGGTAGCCTATGAAAAGAAAATGGATGGCTTTGGTGTAGTTGTACTTGCAACTGTTACGGCTATTGGCGGCGGTACCGTTCGCGATGTGATACTCGACCAGCCCGTATTTTGGTTACACGACCAAAGCTACTTCTACGCTATTTTGGTGGCGGTTCTGGTTACTACACGACTGATCAATAAGCAAAAATCCATTCCATACTATGTATTGCAAACCGCTGACGCGTTTGGCTTAGCCTTTTTTGCGGTCATGGGAGCGCAAAAAGCGCAATTGGCTGGTATGCCAGATATGACGGTTGTGATTATGGCTGTAATAACCCCCTGTTTTGGTGGGCTTATTCGCGACGTGCTTGCCCGCGATATTCCAATGCTGCTTAAAGGTGAGCTGTATGCTATTACCTGTATTGCTGGTGGCATTGTCTATACATTAAGTATCAACCTATCGTTAACGGTGGAAGTGGCAATGATTCTGAGTATGCTAATGACCTTATTGCTACGTTTTTCGGCGATTAAATGGAAGATTATATTACATGTTTTTAAATATCCTGACTAAACTGGTTAATACAGCTGTTAACTAGGATAAGGAATGTCGTTAGCCCGTATATTTTCTCGCGCTCAGGTGGGGATAAACGCCCCCGAGGTGATGGTTGAAGTACATTTAGGGAATGGTTTACCCGCCTTTCATATCGTCGGCTTACCTGAGGCGTCGGTTAAAGAGGCCAAGGATAGAGTACGTAGTGCTCTAGAAAACTCGCAATTTGGATTTCCCGATCAGCGTATTACCGTTAATTTAGCACCTGCCGATCTTCCTAAGGATGGAGGGCGATTTGACCTTGCGATTGCGGTAGGTATTTTGGTCGCATCGGGTCAAATAGTCTGCCCTGATATTCATAAGTATGAATTTTACGGTGAGCTTGCACTTAATGGTGAAATACGGGCGGTAAATGCCATTTTGCCTTCAGTGCTTGGTGCCAAAGAGCAAAATCGTTGTTGTTTTCTGCCTCTTGAAAATGACAGTTTGGCCAGCCTTGTCAGTGGTGTAAAGCGAAAAGCCGTCAGTTCTATACAAGAGGTATGGGGAGACTTGCTCAATCAACAACCTTTACCGCTTAACATTGCCTACCCTGATTGCACCCAAGCGCCAGATTTTTTACTCGATTTAAGCGATGTAAAAGGCCAACCTGGTGCTAAACGTGTATTAGAAATTGCCGCTGCTGGTGGGCATAATTTACTATTTTTAGGTCCACCAGGGACCGGAAAATCAATGCTTGCACAACGAATGGCCACAATAATGCCAACCATGTCTGATGATGAAGCCATTGATACTGCTGCTTTATATTCAATTATTGGCCACTCAATTGATTTAACCAATTGGCGTCAGCGACCGTTTCGCAATCCGCATCATACCTGTTCTGCAGTAGCGCTAGTGGGTGGTTCGTCTAACCCTAAACCCGGTGAAATATCGTTAGCGCATAACGGTGTGTTGTTTTTAGATGAGCTCCCTGAATTTGAGCGTAAAGTGCTAGACTCGCTACGCGAGCCAATGGAAACCGGAACAGTGACGATTTCGCGCGCGGCCAGACAAATGGAATTTCCAGCGCAGTTTCAGCTTATTGCAGCACTTAATCCCAGTCCGACAGGGTGTCATCATGATAAACGGGCGACACCCGATCAGGTAATGCGCTATTTATCGCGAGTATCGGGGCCGTTTATTGACAGAATTGATTTGCAAATTGAACTACCAAGGTTGAGCAGCGTGGAGCTACAAAGTACAACTACAGAAGAAACCAGTGCTGAGGTGAGGGCACGAGTAGAAGCAGCTTATGTAGTTCAGCTTAAACGCCAAGGTAAAGTAAATGCGCGCTTAAATAACAAAGAGATGAGCTTGCACTGTGAGTTACCACCTGCAGAGCTGCAGTTTTTAGCCAGAGCCAGTGAAAAGCTGGCGTTATCGCCGCGCTCTTATCATAGAGTAATCAAAGTGGCGCGAACTATTAGTGATTTAAAAGGTGCGCCACAAATCAGTTTAAATGAGCTTAAAGAAGCGCTTAATTATCGGGCATTTGAGCGTTTATTATCGCAGTTAACCCAGCACTAAGGCTTTAAATTGAAAGCATATAGCCTTTACCGCGAACAGTGACAATACGTTTTTGATCTTTCTCATCGTTCAGCTTTTTACGTAAACGACCCACTAACACGTCTACTGTGCGATCGTTGGGGCTCCAATCGGGCTGGCCAATTTCTTCTGATATTTTTTCACGGGAAGTCGCTTTACCAGCATTACCAATCAAACAAATAAGCACTTTGTGTTCTGCTTCAGTCAGTCGTGATTCAATCCCACTGGCTGTAATAAGGGTGCGATTATCTGGATGAAGCTTAAAATCGGCGTATTCAATAAACTCTTCACTGTCATCGTCGCTGTGATTATTGGCAACTCGTTTGTATAGGGCGCGCATTCTTAGCTCAAGCTCAAGTAAATCTACCGGCTTGCAAATATAGTCATCGGCACCTTGAGCAAGGCCTGCAATTCGATCGGCTTGTGAGTCACGACTCGATAATAAGATAACGCCAATATCGGTGAGCGTATTTAGCTCTTTGGCAAGTTGTAAACCGTCGCGTTTTGGTAGCACAATATCAATTATTGCCAAGGAAATAGTATTGCGCTGACTTACGCGGCTTTTAACAACATTTAACGCATCGGCCCCGGTGGGGTCAACGTCAATAGAAAACTCGGTATTTATAAAATGATTTTGGATGCGCTTTACGAGTAATTCGTCATCTTCAACCAATAAAACATTAATTGCCATAGTCTGTTATTTTTTTAGTTTCAGCTTTGTATATTAGCATCATTGATGGCCTGTATAACACAGAGATCGTTGTTTTTCGGTAACATTATATTACGAATTGGTCTAATAACATTACTCTTGTAATGCGCACTTTTCACTTGAGCAAGAAAGTGCGCATTATGGTTGCTAATCTTTATACATTGAATCCCACCATTGTGGTTCATTTTTTAACTTTTTGTCAAAGTAAGCCAACATGGTGTTCCACCAATTAAATCGCTTATCGCGCGCAAATATTTGGTGATCCGCTCCTTTGTACTCTATCATTTCAACGTCTTTATTAAGCAGTTTTAGTGCGGTGTACATAGTTAAGCTTTCGCCCACAGGCACATTGGTATCACTGTCACCATGAATAAGCAGTAATGGTGTGGTTACTTTATCAGCATGGAATACAGGGCTATGCTGGCTGTAAAGTTGAGGGTTATTCCACGGGAAGCTATTTTTTGAGGCTTCGCCTGAGTATAAATAACCCCACCATCCTTCACCCCAGTATGACGTTAAGTTTGAAATACCGGCATGCGCAATAGATGCGCTAAACATATCGGTTTTGGTGGCAAGCAGCATAGTCATGAAGCCACCATAAGATGCACCAAGATTACCTACTTTACTACTGTCTACAAAATCATATTTAGCTAAAAATGCCTCTGTGCCTTGCATAATGTCATCGGCGGTATAGTCGCCCCAAGCATTTACATGTTGAGCTGAAAAAGTTTGCCCAAAACCCGTTGCGCCGGTTGGTTGTACAACATAAACCACATACCCGTTTGCTGCCCATAAGTTAAAAGGGTAGCGGCCCGTAAACCCGCGTGTTACTGGTGAGGTGCCACCATAATAATAAACAAGAGCAGGGTACTTCTTGGCTTTATCAAAATTGCTTGGCAGATAAACACGGCCAGAGATTTCTACGCCACGCTTATTGGTAAAGTTAAATTCTTCAAGCGCAGGAATAGTCGTATTGGCATATGCAATCTGGTTTGAATCCCAAATGATCTCTACCTTGTTTTTACTTACGTCTAAGCGCTTGAGTTGTTGAGCGCTCGACGCATTGCTGCCACTAATTAATAACTGGGCATTGCGCGTATTTGAAAAGCTAAATTGCTGCACAATATCAAAGCCTGTATTTAACTTTTTAAAGCGCTGTTTACTCAGGTCAAATAAATACAGTGGTTGGGTATCTTTTTCTGTCACTTTGATTAGCGCATCACCATTGCTTAGTACTTCTAATGTGCCAATTGCGGGGTCAAACTGTTTGCTTAACGCCGTTACTTTTTTGGCATTATCAGTTAGTAAGTACAGCTGGCCATCGTAATTATTAGCCAGCATGTTCTTTGGTAATGTTCTGCCTGCACCATTCTTAAAATCAGGGCCTGCAACAACATAAATATTGTTTGCGGCATATTTAGCTTGATTAAAGGTTTTAAACTTACCTAATGATTTTATGCTGTTGGATTTTAATGTAAGTTCAACCAACTCAGTCTCTGGGTGAGTTGAGGCTTGCATCGCCATTACTGGACGACTTATTAATAGCTTTCCACGGTTGCTGTTAGCATCTTCAAGTTGATGGCTCAATACGCCTTCGGTCAGAGCTTTGGTTAGACCACTGTTGGTATCGAGTAAATATAATTGGCTAACCGTACGGGCATATGACCAACGATCTTGAAGACCTTTATGGTGCTTGGTTAGGCTGTTATTTTCTTCTGGCGATTTTGACCAACTAAATATAATACTGCTGTCCTTATAAAAGTTGAAATTACTTGCGCCTTCAAGGCCAGAAGCTAAAGTTTTAATTGTTAAGTTTTTACGGTTTAGTTGCTTTAATTCACCATTTAGTAAATAAACTAAAAATTGGTTATTAGGGCTCCAAATGAACTGACTTGGCTGGGCTGCTTCAAATCGGTATACCGTTTGGTTATTAGTATTTTTAAGCTCGGTTGTGGTAATGGCATCGTTGCCGGTTTTGTCACTATAGTGCTTGGTTGTACTTAAGTAATGTTTGGCATCAGGCGACAAAGAGGGGGCACTAATAGTTGGGGCGTCAAACAATTGCTTAGCCGATAAGCGCTTGGTTTTATTTGTCGTTAGGGTCACGACGTCAGTTTCTGCTTTTGGCACAAACTCTAAGCTAACATCATTCCAATTAGCAACCTGTTGAGCGATGACGAGCACGGTATGTGAGCCGTTATTTAAAGCAAGCTGATAGCGTTGGTTTTCACCAGTTTGCTTCTCACCATTGATAAAAACCTGACCTTGCTCTATTCCTTTAATGTTTAAGGAACCTTGTGTAAATCGGTTAGTTTCCAAATTAAATTTAAGTGCTTGTAAACCGCCTAAAGTAAGCGCGTTAATTTTATCAAGTGGTTGCCACTTGTGTTTTTTACCAAATACAACAAAGCTTTCTGTATTTAATTTAAGCTGTGCAATTAGATTATTTATAATCACATCGCTATGGGGTGTTTGAAATGGCTTAGCTTGCATATCTTCTGCAAGCGGACCAATAAATTGGATTTTTGATTGATCGAGTGGGGCGGCTAAGGTCGTTAAACTCAGACTACTTAATGTTAGTAGGGTTGCTAAGTAAGTAAAACGTTTTGCGTAACGATGCCAAGGTGCGCTTAAATTCATTGTTATGCCTATTATTATTGGGTATTTGGCCAAATATAGCATGTATTGTTATGATGCTCATATATCCAATATAGAGGAAAAAAAGTGACACTATTAATCATTTACATGGTTACAGCGATTGTGATTTCGTTTTTGTGTTCAATAATGGAGGCGGTGCTATTAAGCATTTCGCCTAGTTATGTTGCATTGCTGCGCAAAGAGCGTCCAGTGCTGGCGAAGCAGCTTGAAAAGCTAAAAAGTAATATTGATCAGCCATTAGCGGCTATTTTAACGCTTAATACAGTTGCCCATACTGCTGGTGCCGCAGGGGTAGGTGCACAAGCCGCCGTTGTATTCTCAGATGCTGCAGTGGGGATTGCATCTGCAATTATGACTTTATTGGTACTGGTGTTATCTGAGATTATTCCAAAAACCTTGGGTGCCAATTATTGGCGTGCTTTAACACCGAGTGTGACTTATGGTTTACGTATTTTGGTGTTAGTACTTAAGCCGTTTGTATGGGCTGCACAAAAGCTAACCAATTTGATGGGGCAAAAGCATAATGAGGCCTATTATATTCGCCAAGAAATAGAAGCGATGGCCGATATTGGCAGTGAGTCAGGGGCACTTCATGCTGATGAATCAGAGATCATCCGCAACTTACTGCACTTTAGACATGCAAAACTAACCGATTTAATGACTCCGCGTACGGTTATTTTTAAAATTCATAAAGACCTTACTGTTAATCAGTACTTAAGTGAACATGGCTCTTCCTCATTCTCTCGAGTGCTAATTTACGACAAAGATGCTGACGATATCATAGGGTTTGTTCATAAAAACGATATCATGTTGGCATACCACCGCTTAGGTACAGACTACAAAATTAGTAAGCTGGTTAAGCCTATTTATACCGTACCGAGTACGCAAAACGTGTCGTCGTTATTACAAACATTACTCACTAAGCGAACCCATATTTGTTTAGTGATCGATGAATACGGTGATGTACAAGGCATTGTAACCCTAGAAGATATGATCGAAGCGTTAATGGGTTTAGAAATTGTTGATGAGCGAGATCAATCTACCAACATGCGTGCCGTTGCTAAACAACGTTGGCATCAACGTTTAGCTGATAGTGAGCATATCGTCAGCGCCGACGATAACGAACCTCGTTAGGAGGTCTGTAAATATCAACAGACAAAGGTCAGTAGGCCCTAGTTATTATTTGTTTTAGTGGCTGTTTTTATCCAGTGCTGTGCCCATGAGATAAATTCAGCTTTTGCTTTTGGGCAGCTAAACAAAAATCCTTGTATAGTTAAGTCTGTTTGATAGTGCTTTAGGTAGGCAAGTTCCTCTGGGCGCTCAACACCCTCAGCAACAAGTTGTAGCTGCTCTTGGCTAGTCATATTAATTAATGAGCTGACCACCACTTGCGAAAACTTATCGGTTTCAATATGGCTTATAAAAGAGCGGTCTATTTTAACTTCAGTGAAAGGAAGTTGTTTTAGTTGATTAATATTAGTAAAGCCAGTACCAAAGTCATCCAGCGAAATACCAAAACCAAATATTCTGAATCTATTTAAGGTTTCAAGTTGGGTATAGCTTGAAAGCGCATGTTGTTCGGTTATTTCAACAACCACATCACTGGGAAGCACGCCGTACTTTTGTAATAGCAGCAATAACTTATTAGGGCAGTTCAAATCATTTAACTGGCATGGCGACATATTAAATGACAATTTTAAGCTTTCTCCTAATTGCTCTTTGAGCTGCTTTAAGTCATTGCAGGCTTTTTCAAACAGCGTAAAAGTAATGTCATTGATTAAATCACATTGCTCTGCAAGGCTTATAAAGCGGCTTGGTAAAATAACGCGTTCGTTTTTATTTGAAACAATGCGAGCCAATACTTCAACACTTTGTATTTGGTTATTGTTTATATTTATTTTAGGTTGGTAATACGGTGTTATTTCATTATTTTTTAATGCGTTAATCAGCTTAGCTTTAGTAATTGGGCGCTCTTTTACAAGTGTGTGGCTGTTTAACTGCGCTATTTTGGCAAGTAACGTATTTACCTGATTTAGTTGCACAGGCTTGGTAAGGTTACCAATTAAATGCACATTGTGCTGCTTGGCTAGGTCAGCTGCTAGGCTGATTATTTTAGGGTCCATTTCAGAAATAATAACAATCGCACCGCAATAGCCTATTTCACCTAAATTACGAATTAACTCCATACCATCCATTTCTGGCATATTCAGATCAGTAAATATGGCGTCATAAAAGTTTATATCAGGCTTTACTTTCTCTAATGCTGTAACTGCGCTTAAGCAAGTGGTGACTTCTGGCATTTCGAGCTCATTAAAAATCGCTTTCATAACAATTAAAATGGCTTTTGAGTCATCAACAACGAGTATGTTTGGCAATTGAGTTCGCATTGGTGTCCTTGGTAGTTATAACTTACTTCCTGTAATACTAAAAATAGTCGCTTGAATAGTTTTTGTCAGTATTTCAGGCATTTTTACCTTAAATTATCGCTAATAAAATGATGCTAGCTCACTCGTGTTTTTTTGGTGGAAAGGTATACTAGCGCCATAATTTATAATGGGTATAACAATGATAAAAGTCGATCTTTCTCTGGCAGAGCAACCGTTTACGCTGATGATATCAGGGCAGCAAGTTGTAAAAATATTTCATGATCAGCAAGCGATAGCATTTGAAAACCCACGTGAAAATTATGTCGAGTTTATGCTTGATGAGCAGTTAATTGGTATTGATAGCAGCGAAGTAAGCCAGCAAAGCTTGGCGCTATATGTAAATAATCAGTTTGCAACTCAGTTAGCTTTACCTGCAGCAGCACAAGGCGAACCTAAAAAAGGGTTTTTAGGGCTCGCGGCGCTTGGCTTTAAATTATTTAAAAGTGCTAAAGTTGTTAAAGTGGCGCTTGCCAGTGCATCGGTGGCCGGTTATGCGTGGCTGTTTACCATTGAATTTGCGTTAATGCTGATTGCTTGCCTGGTGGTACACGAATATGGCCACGTACGAGCTATGAAGTATTTTGGCATTAAAACCAAAGGCATTTATTTAATTCCTTTTGTAGGCGGGTTAGCCGTTAGCGACGATAAAATAACTACGCGCTGGCAAGATGTGGTTATATCACTAATGGGGCCTGCCTTTGGTTTGTTTACTTCTGTACTTGGTGTAGTGCTTTATTACGCTACGGAAATGGAAATATTTGCAGGTGTTGCGGTGCTTAGTGCACTGCTTAATTTATTCAATTTACTGCCTATTTTACCGCTTGATGGCGGGCATGTACTAAAAAGCATTAGCTTTTCAATGCGCTCTTGGGTTGGTTTAAGTGTGTGCTTACTAGGTGTGCTATTTGGTTTATGGCTAAGTTACACCTTTGGTTTAATGTTATTAGTGTTCTTTTTATTTGTTGGGGCGCTAGAAATTGTGTTTGAATGGCGCGGCCGGCATTACTCACATTTACTGCCATTAGATAAATATGGACAAGGCTTTTCAGCAGTAATGTATGCGCTGGTAGTTGTAGGCCATGTAGCAGTGATGATGCATTTTGCAGATTCTGAAAATCCAATACTTAGCCTACCGATGACAATTTTATCGAGCTAAAAAAAACAGTATGGCAGATCAAATTTTGCTCACCATGCTGTTTTTTGCACGGTATTTTTTAAGGTTTGTATGGCGATAGCAAGATGTTAGTTTTGGTTTGTTTCTTAATGGGGGAATTGGTATGGTACTATCCCTCAGAATGAAAAATAACAAGAAGCCGTGAGCTGATAAAATTATGGATGATGCGATAAAACAACAAGTAAACCAAAGTACAGTGGAATCTTTATTGTACACGCTTTATTGGTTGGCCTTTTTTTCACTGGCGCTCCCAATGGCTTCATACTTGATTATTTTTTTATCGGGTGGTGGGGCATTATTATTAAATGACATTACTCATTTAGAGCAACTAGATTCGAATCCCGGCTTAGTTTTTATATCTACCTTCCTCACTGCTGTACTTACGCTGCCATTTTTAAAGTCTACTCTTGATGCGCAAAATAAAAGCGAAGTTATTGGGCGTTTAGCAATAGAGAAGGTGGCTCTTTTTCCTTTAATCATTATAGTGCTATTAACAGCGGCTTACGTTTTACTGGAACAATGGCTTTTTGGCTTTATGGAAGTCGCCTTGCCAGGTTTTATGTTAGAAGTTGAAGCACAAACAAACTCGCTTTTAGCTAAAATTATGCTGTTTTTAGCAGCAGTATTTATTGGGCCTATATTTGAGGAAGTAGTTTTTCGAGGAGTTGCATTCTACAGGCTGAAAAAAACAGCCTTGGGAGCTATTGGCGCAATTATTATCCCAAGTATCGTGTTTACATTGTTACATGGGCAGTATGATCAAGTTGAAATTTTTACTTTTCTGTTTGTGTTTTCTTGTTTGATGGGATTAATTCGTCATCTATCGGGTAACTTGTGGTATTGCATTATCGCTCACATGATCTGTAATTTATTAGCACTAGGTGAGATTATTTGGTGAGATTAAATGACTTATCAGTTAACTTTACTTTCTTACTTAGTTCTTTTGGTTTGCAGCTAGCAAGCGCGATATAAAATCGCGCCTATTTATTACCAAAATACTCACGGATAAAAGCTCAATACCAACGAAATAAACACCCCAGTAATAATCAGCTGTACCACGCAAAAACCCATAATATCTTTAGCTTTTAGGCCCGCTATAGCCAATACGGGCAGTGCCCAAAAAGGTTGAATTAGATTAGTCCACGCATCTCCCCACGCCACAGCCATAGCAACCCGCGCTATATCCGCACCAAGCTCTTGTGCTGCAGGTATAACAATAGGCGCTTGTACTGCCCATTGTCCGCCACCTGAGGGTACAAACATATTAACGAGTCCTGCACTAATAAAACTGTAAAATGGCAAGCTATCGGCATCCGCTATGGCAATAAAGCCCTGCGATATTTGTTGTGCTAACCCTGTATCGACCATAACCGCCATAATACCGGCATAAAAAGGGAACTGAATTACAATTCCCGCGCCACTTGGAATCGCTTGTTGTAGGCTATTTAGTAAATTGTGGGGGGTCTGATGTAGTGTGATAGCTAAAAATAAGAAAAGCGCTATCACGCTGTTGAGATTTAAGCCGCCACCTGCGATAAAAAAGTAATAACCTAAGTAGGCAAGTCCGAGTAAGCCAATGCCCATGCCAAGCAGTTTGCTTTGTTCTAAATGTTGCGCAGGGCGTGTTATTGTTATTTTATCGGCTAAAGTGTTCTTAAGCAGTGATGGGTCAATATAAACACTGTCTTTTTCACTCGGTAGCATATAACGGTTAACTAACGGCATAATAATAAATAAGCCAATCAGAATCGCAATGTTAAAGCCTGCGAATAATGTTTGCTCGGTGCCAATAATCCCCATTGTCGCTTGTGAAAAATGCCCTTCGCTGGCAATGGTTAGTGGTACGGAACCTGCTAATCCGCCGTGCCATACTACAAAACCTGAGTAAGCACTTGCGACTAAGAGCCGATAATCTACTCGAGTCTGCTTAGCAATGGCTTTAGCAAATAAAGCACCAATCACTAAGCCAAACCCCCAATTAAGCCAGCTTGCTAAAAGCGAAATAAATGTCACTAAAATAATGGCTTTTGGGGCCGTATTAGCAAGCATTGCTAATTTTGTTAATAACTTACTTATTAACGAGGTACTGGCGAGCATGTAGCCTGTTACTAGCACCAACAGCATTTGCATGGCAAAGCTTAGTAAGTTCCAAAACCCGCTACCCCATGATGTGATTACCTCAAGTGTAGTTGCAGGAGTCGCTAAATTCGCAATACCCAAGGTAATAATAGTGAGCATAATGACAAATATAAATGGGTCGGGTAAGTAGCGCTCGACGAGCTTAGTAAACGGGCTGGCAACTTTATTGAGCATAATTAATAACGAGTTAGTGAAAACTTATTTGCTAATTAATCATGAAATCTTAGGATTAGCAAACACCGCTTTGAATAACCACTCAGTAAGGCAGATTTTTTAAAGGTTGCTGATGAGGAGAATGTTACTAGCAAATATTTACCCTGGCAGATATTTGCTAGTTTTATAATTAAGCGTTGCCTAACACATGTTTTAAACGATTTTGTACTTCTTGCACCAGTAAGTCAGGCTGGAATTTTGATAAAAATGCATCACAGCCGACCTTTTCCACCATGGCTTGGTTAAAGCTGCCACTTAGTGAGGTATTAAGTACCACATGTAAGTTTTTTAAGCGGTTGTCGTTACGTATTTCATAGGTTAATCGATAACCATCCATTGAAGGCATTTCGGCATCAGTAATCACCATAAGTAATTCTTTTTCAACATCGCGGCCTTCATCGGCCCAACTTTTAAGCATATTGAGTGCTTCCAAGCCATTACTGGCAGGAACGATTTCGATACCAAGCTGCGATAGCGTATCGCTAACTTGCTTGCGTGCTGTTGGCGAGTCATCAGCATGTAGTATTTTTCGCCCAGAGAATTCGTTAACTATAGTTTGGTCTAACACCCCATCTGAAATATTAACCTCGTACTCAACTATTTCAGCCAGTACTTTTTCTACATCTATAATTTCTACCAAGTGCTCCACGTCGTCGCGCTGTACTTTAGTAAGTGCAGTAATGTAATGATTTTTACCCACTGAGCTGGGTGGTGGCATAATATCAGACCAGGTCATGTTCATGATTTGATCAACTTTACCAATTAAAAAACCTTGGGTGGTACGGTTATATTCAGTCACTACTAAATTACAATCTTCACCATGCTCTTTGTGCGACATAGAAATGGCTTGGCGTAGATCAATCACCGGAATAGATTCACCTCGTATATTGGCAACACCCGTCACCTTTGGGTGAGAGTGCGGTATTTTGCTTAAACGGGGAAGCTTCACCACTTCTTTAATTTTAAATACATTGAGTGCAAATAAATGGCGACTATGTAAATAAAAAAGTAGCAATTCTAAACGATTCTCACCTACAAGCTGAGTACGTTGATCAACTGACGCTAAAACACCTGACATAATAGACCCATTCTTTCCTCATAACTTAATAACTATAGTTTACTCTTATTTTTATTCATAACGAACCGTGAATATTTCGATTACAGTAAAACGTTGCTTAAGTGTTATGATGTGCAGTATCGTGTTACCAAATGATTCAAATAATCAATCGATTAACAAACAATTATGCATCATATTTTTAAACGTATTGTTGTGCTGTTGCGCAGTCACATTGATCAGGTTAGTTGGCAGTCTGTTGTAATAGCAACGTCTTTACACATGCTACTTACTTGGTGCTTATTATTTATGGCTAATGAGCAAGCACTACTTTCGCCAGGGACCTTTTTTTACTACTACACGGTAACCACTTCAACGGTAGGGTATGGAGATTTAAGTCCATCATCTGACTTGGGCCGTTGGATTGTCGCATTAATACAAATACCCTTTGGTTTGGCTTTATTTGGTGTCTTGTTAGGTAAAACAGGGCAAACAGTAACTTACTTAATTAGGCGCGCTATGACTGGTGATAAAAACTTTGCTCACAGTAGTAATCACATTATTATTTTTGGTTGGCATAATGCTCGAACAAAAAAAATGATCGACTATATTTTGGCTGATACTAAACGTACAGACCGCCGTATTTTATTGGCGGTTACTGAACAAATAGAGCATCCATTTTTAAGTAATGAGAATGTTGATTTTGCTCGTTTGACTAGTTTTACCGATTTGGATGAATTAGAACGCGTTGCCATTCGCCATGCCGATAAAGTGATTATTGATGGCCAAGATGACGACCAAACATTTACTACCGCACTGCGTATTAGCCGTTTAGTCAAAGAAGATTGTCACATTAGCGCACACTTTTTTGATGAAACGAAAGTGGAAATGTTATTAGAGCATTGCCACAATGTAGAGTGTAGTAGCACTAAGTCAGCAGAGATTTTGGTGCGTTCAATGCAAGATCCAGGCTCAAGTCGAGTTCAAGAAGAGTTGTTATCTACTTTGCATGGTGATACGCAATTTAGCCTACAAATACCCAGTGATATAAAAACCATGGAATTTGGTAAATTATTTCATCATTTTAAGTACGATCATGATGCAATATTGTTAGGTGTAGCTCATAATTTAAGTGCAAAGAATATGGATTTAAATCCACCTCTAGATTATGCAGTAAATGCGGGTGATATTCTGCATTACATCGCGCAAGAGCGGGTGTTAAGTGGTGAAGTTGATTGGCTTAGCTTGGAAAAATAATGACTGAAGTTGCTTTTTTAATTATTGTTTTGTGTGCTTATATTTTTCCTATCATGATAATTCTTAACAGTAAGCGTAGCCAAGGCCATGAAAAAAATGGCTGGCTAGTCGGCGCTATCTTCTTTTCGTGGATAGCGCTGATTCTTTACTTTTCGATTGTGCCCAAGCAAGGGCACGCCAAGAAAAAGTAAAGAATGAGTACCTTTTGTTACTTATTCTAATTGTCTCAGTTTATGCTCAACAAGTGGGTCGTCAGGCACGAGTTGTTGAGCAACTTCTAATAGCTTAATGGCATCATTTGGGCTTTCGTCTTGATGCTTAATAGCTACCTCTATTAAAGGTTGAATATCAATTTTCGCTTGATGCTCTTTAACGTGCGCTGCTTTTTCGTCGATTAAAATAGTGTGAGCCGTACTTAATAACGCTTGGCGATGTGCCGATTTAGCGTTGGCTTTATTAAGCTTTTTATAATAATCCTCTTTTAAACGCAGTGTTTTTGTTTGCAGCCTAAATTGCGCGATGTCGATTTGCTGATTACGAATAAAATCAACCGCTACTTGTTTATAAAAACCAAACTTATTTAAATAGGTGGCGTGAGTGCCGTGACCCATACCAAACACGCGTAAGTGAGTGAGCTGTTTATAGCGTTTAGCATGTTGGCGGTCAATACGATTGGTTGGGTCGTAAATAATGTAACCCTTGGCATCCCCTAAGTCTAAATCATGGTAGTCACCTTGCCAGTCATATTGCTGAGCAATTTCAGTACTTGAGCGGTCATCCCAAGGGGCGATAAGTTTGTTTTTGGTGCTAACAGGATGGAAAAGCAGTACTTTATCGAGTTTGAGTAACTTAGCAAATGCACCCACAGCAAAGCCGCCACGACTGAGCCCATAGCCTAACTTAGTTTTAAAAGGAGAGAGTAAAGTTGATAGCTGTTCAATAAAAAAGATTAAATTGCGGTTACGAAACCAATTGCTTTTACCCAAATGCTGAAACGCAATAATATTAACATCTTGCTTTTGCGCTAAATGATAGCCCCAAGGGGCAAAGTCTTCAGTTAGATCGCGTTCTTGTATATCGGTGCCCGCAGGAGAAAAAGTAAAAAGTAGGGGTTTAGTGAGGTCAACAAAGTGATATTTTACATACACATCACCGAGTAAATCTTCACCAGAGGTTGGTAGTTTTGCTTGCTTCTCATCATCGCTGAGAGTTAACCATTCATCTAACCAATACAGTAATTTCATTTATCCTCCAGTAAAGCAAGCCGAAGATCATAACAAATTTGGCTCCATAAGAAAATCGAGCGGTGACATGCTGCGCTGGTGGAGTACTATTTTAATGAAGAAAATGTAGTTATTTTAGTGGCTTATTTCGCCATATTTAAAATTTCATGCCAATCATTTTCGGTCACTGGCATGACCGATAAACGCCCGCCTTTTTTAAGTGCTATATCAGTTATAGCAGTATTTGCTTTGATCGCTTGCAGGCTTACTAAACTACTCAAATGCGCCTGATAAGTTATTTCTACCACAAACCAGCGAGGGTTTTCAGTGGTTGCCTTAGCATCGTAATAGTCGCTACTTAAATCAAATTGCGTTGGATCAGGGTAAGCAGCCTTAGTAACCACACCAAGCCCTGCAACGCCAACTTGTTTGCAGCTAGAATGATAAATCATCACTAAATCACCTTGCTTTACATCATCGCGAATAAAATTACGCGCTTGGTAGTTGCGTACACCTTCCCATAGCGTTGTTTGCTGTGGCGCTTGCTTTAAGTCATCAATTGAAAAGGCGTCGGGTTCGGTTTTAAAAAGCCAAAATGCCATATTAGATTTCCTCAATCAGTGAGTTAGTATTTTTTAACTATTGTATAGTATCATTTATAAATTAGGGGATTGAGGAAGAAATAATGAGCCAAGTATTAGATGATTTATTATCGTTGTTGTCACTTGAAGAAATTGAGCAAGGTTTATATCGAGGACAAAGCCAAGATTTAGGTTTTAGAGCGGTGTTTGGCGGTCAAGTTATGGGGCAAGCGCTTTCAGCAGCTAAAGAAACACTGCCTGCGGGGCGTATTGTTCATTCCTTACATTCTTATTTTTTACGTCCAGGCGACGCTGCAAAACCGATTGTGTACGATGTAGAAACTATACGTGATGGTAAAAGTTTTAGCACTCGACGTGTCAGTGCGATTCAGTACGGTAAACCTATTTTTTACATGACAGCGTCGTTTCAAGGTGAAGAGCAAGGGTTATCGCATCAAGCCACTATGCCTGATGTTCCAGCTCCTGAAGAACTGCGTTCTTCGTTAGAGTTTTATCAAGAAAATGCACAGCATATTCCTGAAGCAATCCGTAATAAGTTTATTCGTGAAATGCCGATTGAAATGCGCCCGGTGAACTTTCATAACCCCTTTAAACCTGAAGCCCTAGAACCGGTAAAACATATTTGGTTTAAAGCCAATGGCGATATGCCGGACGATCAACGTATTCATAATTACTTATTGGCGTATGCGTCTGACTTTGAGTTTTTACCAACCGCGCTGCAGCCACATGGTGTGTCGTTTATGCAGCCGAATATGCAAGTAGCGACCATAGATCATGCTATGTGGTTTCATCGTCCATTTAGAATGGATGATTGGATGTTATATACCATTGATAGCCCAAGCGCGAGTTCGGGACGAGGGCTGGTACGTGGGCAGTTTTTTGACCGCCAAGGAAATTTAGTTGCCTCGACGATTCAAGAAGGGGTAATGCGCCAGCGCTAACTCTTTAAAATCCACTATATTGAGTTAATTCAATACAGTGGATAATAAGAGTATGTTACTGACATTGAGCGTGAACAATGTCAGTAATTGATTGCCAAATACGTGCTGGCAAGAGTGTTTGCAGTTGCTTGTAGGTCTCGCACAGCTCTTGGCTTCCTTGTAAGCCGCTATCAGATTCACTAATAAGCTTTTGTTCGCGAAGATTGGAAATAAAACTACTAAGTACCTTCTTATCAAAAAACTCCGGCGTTTTAATACCATGTAACGTACCCAAACGCTGTGCCAACACATAGCTTTCACGTTCCAGTTCTGCTTTTGCAATACCTTGGCTGGTTTGAATAAAGCCAATCACAATCGCATAACGTTGCAGAGTAAAGCTTAATGCACGACCAAGCATTTCGAGTTTGGCAAAGCTATCGTTATTTTGAGTCACTTTAATGTTATCACCATCAAGCTCAATTAAGCCTTGATCGCTAAAGTTAGTTAAAATGCGGGTTACATAGCTTTCATCAAGCTCTTGTAAATACCACTCTTTGGCGAATAACGGATAAAAAGATTTTACCAATTGATGGCAACGAGTAACGCTACTTTGATGCTGCTTGAATAAATGCAGGGCAACTAAACTCGGCACTGCAAAAATATGCAAAATGTTATTACGATAATAGTTAAATAAGGTTTTTTCTTTATCGTTTATCGCAATAATTTCACCAAACTCATCACTGATCACATCAAACTTATTCAACTTTAAGGCGTGTTCTAGCAGTTGCTCTGGCGTTTCATCGGGTGCGGTTATTTTATTGCTGTAGCTAGCTTCACGTTGTAATCGCAAATAAAACTCAAGCTGAGCTAGCAATTTAGGTTTACTCAATGCGTGCTTATCGTTTACTAGCAGTATCATCGCCAGTAAGTTAACTGAGTTAAGTGCGGCTGCATTGTTAATTTTAACCATAACCTGATCAGCCAGATTAGCCACCTGCGGCCCTAACCATTGTGGCTTTTGCACGTCGGTAGCATGAATTGACTCGCGCCAGTCGGGTTGGTTGTCATTTAGGTATTGGTTAATAGAAATAGGGTCCCCAAAATTTAAATAACCACGACCATAGTTTTTTAAGTTTTTAATCGCTTTAAAAATACCTAATATCGACTCGCCCTTTTTATCATTACCCGCGAGCTCTTTTAAGTAGGTGTTTATTTCCATTACGTGTTCGTAGCCTATGTATACAGGCACAATAGATACTGGGCGATCAATACCGCGCAGCATTGCTTGTAATGTCATGGCGAGCATGCCGGTTTTTGGGGGGAGTAAACGTCCGGTTCTGCTGCGGCCACCTTCGGTATAAAACTTAACCGAATAACCTTTTATAAATAACTGGCTCAAGTACTCTTTAAATACCGCTGAGTAGAGTTTGTTACCAGCAAATGAGCGACGAATAAAAAATGCACCACTGCGGCGGAATATGCCACCTGCAGGGAAAAAGTTGAGGTTGATCCCAGCTGCAATATGCGGTGGTACAAGGCCTTGATGATAAATAGAGTAGGTTAGCAGTAAGTAATCCATATGACTTCGATGACAAGGCATGTAGATTATTTCATGGCCTTTATTGGTTAGGTCATGAATTTGCTCGGTGTACTTTATATCAATGCCATTATAAAGCTTATTCCAAAGCCACGTTAATATACGATCCGCAACGCGGATGGTGGCATCACTATAATTAGCGGCAATTTCATCCAGCAACTTCAAGGCGTTTTGTCGCGCTTGGGCTTGGCTGATGTTTTTTTCAGTGGCCTCGGTTTGAATTGCTTTTTTTATTGTTGGTGATGCCAGCAGTGAGCTAAATAACTGATCACGAGATGGTATTTTAGGCCCTGTAGCAGCCAGCTTTTGACGCTTAAAGTGAACTCGAGCTACACGCAACAGCTTATGAGGAAGTTCATTAACGTCGGCTTTTTCATTAACCAATAAAGATAAGTCGAGTGGCTGGCTAAATCGAATAAAGTTATCTCTTCCTGAAAAAAGTACCACAAAGATTTTTCTAAACCAGCTGGGCGTAAGTGAGTGCGAAAGTAAAGTGCTTAATCCTGGCTTTTCTTTACCCGGCGCTCTGCCCCATAAAATAGTCACAGGCACAACCTGGACATTTTTTTGGCCACTATTTAATAAATGCTCAACAATGTGTTTGCCTTGCGCTAATGCATTGGTAGGTTTTTCTTTATCACCAAATAGCGGGGGAGGGTTTTTAATGCCGATAAAGCGATCTAACGCCTCGTCACCTAATACTTGCTGCTCTGTTGGGTCTGGTAAACCATTTCGTTTACAAACACGTGCCAGTGCCGCTAAATCAAAGCGTGAATTTAAACGCACTATATAAAATGTCGGGTTTTTAGGGTTTAACTCAAATTGCTCTAAAGGTTTTTCAGGCAGTACTTTGCTTTTAACAAATAAGCGGCTAATACCACCAGAGATAAGATTTAAACCATAATTTAAAATACGCATTGACTCACCATAAGAGAGTAGTTACCCAAACCAATATGGGTATATAACAGCAAAATTAGCGCATAGGATAACATAATATCTAAAAAATCCCCTGCAGATTAATCGACAAGCTATGACATTATAAAGACATCATCACCTCTATTGCGTTCACTATTAATAAACTTAGCTATTTTTTAAACGACAATAACAAAGTAATAATTTCTAAATAGTTGTTGCATTTATCACCAGTATCATTATAATACGCAGGCTTTCAAAATTCCCTCGGGAACAAGAAAGAATAAATTAAGCTTGGATTTCAAGCTAATAAACAGGAGTTCCGATTTGGAACTCAACGTAGATATAATCAAACAACCGGCATCTTAATTATTAAGATTGTTTCGGTCGTTTTTTTATGCTCTTTAAATGCTCTTTATATTGAGGTTTAAGAATGTCAAATCAACGCATTCGTATTCGCCTAAAAGCTTTTGACCACCGTTTGATTGACCAATCAACGGCGGAAATCGTGGAAACTGCGAAACGCACTGGCGCACAAGTACGTGGTCCAATTCCACTACCTACACGCTTTGAACGTTTTACTGTACTTACATCACCGCACGTTAACAAAGACGCGCGTGATCAGTACGAGATCCGCACCCATAAACGTCTGATCGACATCGTAGAACCAACTGACAAGACTGTAGACGCACTTATGCGTTTAGACCTTGCTGCTGGTGTTGATGTTCAAATCAGCCTGGGTTAATCGGAAGATTAGAGAGGTTTTAGGAAAATGGCATTAGGTCTAGTCGGTCGTAAAGTGGGTATGACACGTATCTTCACTGAAGATGGTGTATCTATCCCTGTGACAGTTATTGAAGCGACTCCTAACCGCATTGCTCAGATCAAATCTGACGCAACAGACGGTTATAACGCGCTTCAAGTAACCGCAGGCACTAAAAAAGCAAGCCGTGTAAACAAAGCAACAGCGGGTCACTTCGCTAAAGCTGGTGTTGAAGCGGGTCGCGGTCTGTGGGAATTCCGCCTAAATGGTGGTGAAGGCGATTTTGAAGTAGGCGCTGAGCTTACTGTTGAATTATTCAACGAAATCAACAAAGTTGACGTAACCGGTACTTCTAAAGGTAAAGGTTTCCAAGGTGGTGTTAAGCGCTGGAATTTCAGCATGCAAGACGCTACACATGGTAACTCTCTATCTCACCGTGCTCCTGGTTCAATCGGTCAAAACCAATCACCTGGTAAGGTGTTTAAAGGTAAGAAAATGGCCGGTCAAATGGGTAATGAGCAAGTAACAACTCAGAACCTTGAACTAGTTCGCGTTGACGCTGAGCGTAACCTGCTTTTAGTTAAAGGTGCAGTACCTGGCGCTATCGGCGGTGACGTTATCGTTAAACCAGCTGTTAAAGCATAAGTCCTGGAGATTTAGTGATGGAATTAGCAATTAAAGACGCTTCTGGCGCTCTTGAAGTTTCTGAAGCTACTTTTGGACGTGAGTTTAACGAAGCATTAGTACACCAAGTAGTTGTTGCATACGCAGCAGGTGCTCGTCAAGGTACTCGTGCTCAGAAGACACGTTCTGAAGTAAGCGGTGGTGGTAAAAAACCATGGGCTCAAAAAGGTACTGGCCGTGCACGTGCTGGTACAATCCGTAGTCCAATTTGGCGTTCAGGTGGCGTTAGCTTCGCAGCTAAACCACAAGACCACAGCCAAAAAGTAAACCGTAAAATGTACCGCGGTGCGATCAAAAGCATCTTATCTGAATTAGTTCGTCAAGAGCGTTTAATCGTTGTTGAAAGTTTTGGTCTTGAAGCACCAAAAACTAAAGAACTAGTTGCTAAGCTTAAAGAACTTGAGCTTAAAGATGTTCTTATCGTGACTGAAGAAGTAGATGAAAATCTTTTCTTATCGGCACGTAACCTGTACAAGGTTGACACACGTGATGTAGCTGGTATCGATCCTGTAAGCTTAATTGCTTTCGATAAGGTACTAATTACAGCTGCTGCTGTTAAGCAACTTGAGGAGGCGCTAGCATGATCCGTGAAGAACGTCTTTTAAAAGTGATCCTTGCTCCACACATCTCTGAAAAAAGCACAATTGCTGCTGAAGAAAACAACACAATTGTTTTCAAAGTAGTAAATGATGCAACTAAAGCTGAAATTAAAGCGGCAGTTGAGAAGCTTTTTGAAGTAGAAGTAACTGGTGTTCGCACACTTAACGTTAAGGGTAAAACAAAACGTACTGGCATGCGTTTCGGTCGTCGTAGCGACTGGAAGAAAGCTTACGTTACTCTTAAAGAAGGTAGCGAGCTGGACTTTGTCGGCGGCGCCGAGTAATAAGGGGAGTTAGAATTATGGCACTTCAAAAGTGTAAGCCAACTTCTGCGGGTCGTCGTCACCTAGTTAAAGTGGTTAACCCAGATTTACATAAGGGTAAACCTTACGCACCACTATTAGAGAAAAACTCTAAATCAGGTGGTCGTAATAACAATGGTCGTATTACGGTTCGTCATATCGGTGGTGGTCATAAGCAGCATTACCGTTTAATCGATTTTAAACGTACTAAAGATGGCATTCCAGCCACTGTTGAGCGTTTAGAATATGATCCAAATCGTAGCGCAAACATCGCTCTTGTATTATATGCAGACGGTGAGCGTCGTTACATTATCGCACCTAAAGGCTTAAAAGCTGGCGATGCAATCCAGTCTGGTGTTGATGCACCAATCAAACCTGGTAATGCATTACCAATGCGTAATATGCCTGTAGGTTCGACTGTTCACAACGTAGAATTAAAACCAGGTAAAGGTGCTCAAATCGCACGTTCTGCTGGTGCATACGTTCAAATCCTTGCTCGTGATGGTCAATATGTAACATTACGTCTTCGTTCAGGCGAAGTTCGTAAAGTTGAATCTGATTGTCGTGCTACGCTAGGTGAAGTAGGCAATGCTGAGCATATGCTTCGTTCACTTGGTAAAGCAGGTGCAAATCGCTGGCGTGGTATTCGTCCGACAGTTCGTGGTGTTGCCATGAACCCGGTTGATCACCCACACGGTGGTGGTGAAGGTCGTACATCTGGTGGTCGTCATCCTGTGTCTCCATGGGGTAAACCGACTAAAGGTGCTAAGACGCGTAAGAACAAGCGTACGGATAAATTTATAGTACGTCGTCGTACTAAGTAATATTGAGGAATAGCCATGCCACGCTCTCTCAAGAAGGGTCCTTTTATAGACCTACACTTGCTGAAGAAGGTAGAGAAAGCTTTGGAAAGCGGTGAAAAGAAGCCAATTAAAACTTGGAGCCGTCGTTCAATGATCATACCTAACATGATCGGATTGACCATTGCTGTCCATAATGGTCGCCAGCATGTACCAGTTTTCGTTTCTGACGAAATGATCGGTCACAAACTAGGTGAATTTGCACCAACTCGCACTTACCGTGGCCATGCTGCGGATAAGAAAGCGAAGAAACGTTAAGAGGGGAAGATAAATGCAAGCATTAGCTAAACATAAATTCGCCTCTGGTTCGGCGCAAAAAGCACGTCTAGTTGCAGATCAGATCCGCGGGTTACCTGTCGATCGCGCACTAGAAATCCTGGCGTACAGCCCGAAAAAAGCGGCTGTATTAGTTAAGAAAGTACTTGAGTCTGCTATTGCTAACGCAGAGCATAACGAAGGTGCTGACATTGATGAGCTACGTGTAACAACGATCTTTGTGGACGATGGTCCAACAATGAAACGTATTATGCCACGTGCTAAAGGACGCGCAGACCGCATCCTTAAGCGTACAAGCCACATCACTGTTGTGGTTTCAGATAGCTAGGAGATATAAGTAATGGGACAAAAAGTTCATCCTACTGGTATTCGCCTAGGTATATCTAAACCTTGGGTTTCTACCTGGTACGCGAATTCAAAAGATTTCTCTGCACAGCTTTTTGGCGATCACAAAGTACGTACATTCCTTACTAAGGAATTGAAAGCGGCTTCTGTGTCTAAAATCGTTATTGAGCGTCCAGCAAAATCTATCCGAGTAACTATTCACACGGCTCGTCCGGGTGTTGTTATCGGTAAAAAAGGCGAAGACGTAGAAAAACTACGTCAAGCGGTAACTAAAATCGCTGGTGTACCTGCTCAGATTAATATTTCTGAAGTACGTAAACCAGAACTAGATGCACAACTAGTAGCAGACGGCATTGCCTCTCAGCTAGAGCGTCGTGTTATGTTCCGTCGCGCTATGAAGCGTTCGGTACAAAATGCAATGCGCATCGGTTCTAAAGGGATTAAAGTTGAAGTTAGCGGTCGTCTTGGCGGCGCAGAAATCGCACGTTCAGAATGGTATCGTGAAGGTCGTGTACCTCTACATACTCTTCGTGCTGATATCGACTACGCAACTTCTGAAGCCTTAACCACTTACGGTATCATTGGTGTTAAAGTTTGGATCTTCAAAGGCGAAGTTATTGGTGGTTTACCACTAGTACAAGAGCAAGAGAAGCCAGCTAAACGCGCACCAAAGAAAGCCAAAAAAAGTGCTAAGTAGAGGTAGCGAGTAATGTTACAGCCAAAACGTACAAAATTCCGTAAAATGCATAAAGGCCGCAACCGTGGTCTAGCGCAAAACGGTAACAAAGTAAGCTTCGGTACTTTCGGTTTGAAAGCTACTGGTCGTGGCCGCATGACTGCTCGTCAAATCGAAGCAGCTCGTCGTGCTATGACACGTCACGTGAAACGTCAAGGTAAAATCTGGATCCGTGTCTTCCCTGACAAGCCGATCACAGAAAAGCCTCTTGAAGTTCGTATGGGTAAAGGTAAAGGTTCTGTTGAATATTGGGTTGCTGAAATTCAGCCTGGTAAAGTACTTTACGAAATGGAAGGTGTTTCAGAAGAGCTTGCTCGTGAAGCGTTTAACCTTGCTGCTCGTAAGCTGCCATTCAAAACAACTTTCGTAACTCGGACGGTAATGTGATGAAAGCAAACGAACTAAAAGATAAAAGCGTAGAAGAGCTTAATGCTGAACTTCTAGGTCTTCTTCGTGAGCAGTTTAACCTGCGCATGCAAGCAAGCACTGGTCAGCTAGCTCAGACACACACGCTAAGAACAGTACGTCGCGATATCGCGCGTGTAAAAACAATTATTAACCAGAAGGCAGGTCAATAATGAGCGATAAAATTCGTACTCTTCAAGGCCGTGTAATCAGCGACAAGATGGAAAAATCTTTCACTGTTGCTATCGCACGTTACGTGAAGCACCCAATCTATGGGAAATTCATCAAACGTACGACTAAGTTACACGTACATGACGAAAATAACACTGCAAAAGCGGGTGACACTGTCACTATCCGTGAATGCGCTCCAATCTCTAAGAACAAATCTTGGACTTTGGTAGATGTTGTTGAACGTCCAAAACAAGCTTAATTTTTAATTAAGTCTGTTTTATAAGAAACCCCAGCTTTTGCTGGGGTTTTTTTTGCGTTTAAAAAAGCGATAAGTTTGAAGCTTTCAGCCTTCAGAAGTAAATAAATTATAGCGCCGAAGTTTGGGTTGAGTGTTACGAACCTAAGTGCAAAAAATAATATTATAAAATAGGTGTAAGAAAAGCCCGAAGCCTTTTACCAAATCATCTCTACAAACTCAGGATGATCGATATACGGGTTACGGTTTCCCTGAAATTCAAACGCTGCTTGGTTGCGGTTTAATTCCATTTGGCTAACAGGATCGTTGTTATGCCACTTTAACAGCATGGCCACAACCCAGCTTTCAAATACTTGGGTACTGGTGCCATTAAGCACGTCATTACTAGCTGCGGTGTTATTTTGCCAAGCACCAATTACGTTTTGATAACGGGTTGCCATGTAAAAATAAGCACGAGCAAAGTCACCTTTAAATTCATCAATAGGTTCAAATACAGTACCGTTGTAATTAATCGCATTACTTGCTGAGCCTAATTTACTACCGTTGGTTGAGGTAAATGAAGCACTTGCTACTTCACCGAACGGGAAGTTACTTCGCTTTGAATTTACATAGCCGTCAGTGGCGTAAATATGATGAACATCAGAGTTCATCGGTTCAACTTTTCCACCAAACCAACTTTTAGGAAACGAATGCTCTCGGTTGTAGCAATCTGCCTCACCACTGTAGGTGCCACATTGATCGCTAACGGCTGTGTATGTGTAGCTATCAGAGCCATTGGGCTTCTCGCTGTACATATCTAAAATACTATTATCGTTTTCAAAGTATTTATCACGCGCTGATGCGTCGTAAAAATTCCAAATAGCAGAATACCCTTGAGCATTATGATTATTAATAATGTTATAAAGCTCAGTTTTAAGCGTGTAACCAGACAAGCCTTGAGTTGTCACATAGTAGCCGGTTGGCGTCGGTGTTGGCTCAGTGCTTCCTAATGAGAAAGCGGTAGCTTCGGTTGTTTGGAAACTAGCTCCACTGGCGAGCAATGTGCTTTCATTATTCAAGGCGTAGCTACCACTGCCATATGAACAGCAAATACCATCGCCATAGCTGTCATTAATAGTAAATGTATACTCACCATCGGTTACGCATAATTGTTCGGTATATTGGGTGTTTGCCGCATACCCACTTCCGCTTGCAACGACACCGGTTTGGTTGTGCGCTATTTGCCAGCTGGTTTCTTCGCCGTAGTTATCTGTGGTTAGGCTAAAAGTAAGGCTGTTATCTGCGCAGCTTGGAGAGCCACTGCTGTCATTACTAGGCAAGAAGTTATCAACATAAACTAACTCGCTACCATCAAATCCCGTTGTATCATAAAAGCGTAAGCCGACATCAATGGTTTTATTACTATCGGCTGTGTAGCTGTAAGTAATGGTTTGCCATTGGTTGGTTTGTGCTGGATTTGAATAGCCTTGATAACCATCTATCAACAAACGCGCCTTAAGATGGCCTTCGGTATGATACACATCTACTGAGAACTCATAAGTTTTACCCATTTCAACAGCGACTTGCTGCAAAAAATCAGTATTGCTTTGTGTGCCTGTATTAACGCTAATCGCTGCTGCTTGTGAGCCTGTGCTTACGACTGTGCTGTTGGCAGATACGTTAATACCGCTATCAATCACTGTCCACGCATCTGGGGTGTTGCCACTGTATTGTTCAAAGTTGCCATTAACCACATTAGCCATCGCGGGTAATGAGGATAATAACAAGGTGCTCAAAAGTAATTTGTTTTTATATATACCGTGTAACATAGGTGTTCCTATTTATATTTTTGCGTAATATACCTTAGAACATTAAAGTTACAAAATTGTTAAATTAAAATTTCATAAAAGGCAATAAAACCCTTTTAGGCCTATTTCGTAGGTTTTTAGATAACTTAATAACTAAATGGAATATCAAAGCAGATTCTATTCTTTTTTTATCTATGCTTAGGCGGCTATCCTGCATACTCAATTAACCTCAACAGAACTTTCTGAGTGAGGTGGCACTCATTTTAAACAATGTGAACAAGCATTGTGTTTAACGTTCAGGGTTATGAGGAAAAATTCATGTTGTTAGGTCAACTCAATGCGCTAGCAAGTCCGCTTTCGCAAGAGCAAGTACAAAAGCTACAAGGTTTAGTGGCTGAGCTTAATCCAATTCAGCAAGCCTGGGTTAGCGGCTACTTAGCTGCTAATGCTAATTCTGCAGCGCTAGGCGCGCCAGCTTCAGTTACACCCGCAACCTCGGAAGCGGCAGCGTTGACCATTTTATATGGTTCGCAAACAGGTAATGCTAAAGCGGTGGCGACTAAACTTAAAGAGCAAGCTGAGTCTCGCGGCTTAGCAACAAAACTGGTTAGTATGTCAGATTACAAACCGACAGCCCTGAAAAAAGAAAAGTTTTTAACCGTTGTTGTATCGACTTACGGCGAGGGTGAGCCACCAGAAGACGCCGAAACACTGTATGAATTTTTAATTACTAAAAAAGCGCCAAAGCTTGATGGTGTCAAAGTTGCAGTATTAGGTTTAGGTGATTCTAGCTATGAATTTTTCTGCCAAACCGCTAAAGACTTTGAAGAGCGTTTAACTAAATTAGGTGCAGAGGTTATTCATCAACGCGCCGACCTAGACGTTGATTATGATGACGAAGCAGCCACTTGGATTGAGGGCGCATTAAATGCGTTTGAACCAGACTTAAAAGCCCAGCAAGATGCAACTAGCGGTCAAGTTGTATCAATGCCATTTGGCGCTCCTGCAGCAGCGGCTAGTCAGTACACAAAGCAAAATCCGTTTGCGGCAGAGCTAAGCTTAGTGCAAAAAATTACCGGTCGTGATTCAACCAAAGATGTACGCCATGTTGAAATTTCACTAGAAGGGTCAGACATTACGTATACACCTGGTGATTCACTCGGTATTTACTTTTTAAATGATGAAGCCCGTGTAGATGAGCTACTAGCGCAAACGCAAATTGATCCAACTAGCCGCGTTAAACTTGGCGATGAAGAACTCAGCGTACGTGATGCCTTAATTGAAAAACTAGAGCTAACACAATCCTACCCTGGGTTTGTTGAAAAGTACGCCACGGCTACAGGCACGCCTGAGCTGCTTAAACTAGTAGAAGATAAAGGCGCAATGCGCGAATACATTGAGCCTCGTCAAATCTTTGATGTGGTTGCACAAAACCCAGCTAAATTAGAAGCGCAAACACTAGTTGATTGCCTGCGTAAATTACAAGCACGTTTATATTCAATTGCCTCTAGCCAAGCTGAGGTTGAAGATGAGGTGCACTTAACTATTGCATTGGTTGAGTTTGAAGCGTTTGGCACAGAGCACTTAGGTGGTTGTTCAGGGTACTTAGCACGCCGCGCAGAAGAAGGCTGTAAAGTAAAAGTATTCAGTGAACATAACGATAACTTCCGCTTACCAGTAAGCGATGACACACCAATTATTATGGTTGGCCCAGGTACTGGTATTGCGCCATTTCGCGCCTTTTTACAAGAGCGTGATGCACGAGAAGCAACAGGTAAAAACTGGCTGTTTTTTGGTAACCCACACTTTACTCAAGACTTCTTGTACCAAGTAGAAATTCAAGGGTATTTAAAGTCAGGTTTACTAAGTAAGGTCGATGTGGCGTTTAGCCGTGATCAAGCAGAAAAAGTTTATGTACAAGACAAGTTACGTAAAAACTCAAAAGAAGTGTTTGATTGGTTAGAAGCGGGTGCTCATTTTTATGTGTGTGGCGATGCTAACCGCATGGCAAAAGATGTGCACAATGCCTTAGTTGATATCATTAGCGAAAACACTGGTAAAAGCTATGAAGACGCAGAGCAGTACTTAAAAGACTTAAGAAGCGCAAATCGCTATCAGAAAGACGTGTACTAAGTGCACATTGCTTACTTTATAAAAAATAACGCTAACAGCCGTCACTGTAACAAATTTAGGATTAAACATGAGCGAACAAGATAAAAACGTAAAGCTTTCTGATAACGAGCGTTTGAAAAGAGAAAGCAACTTTTTACGTGGCACCATAGAGCAAGATTTAAAAGACGAGATCACCGGTGGTTTTACCGCCGATAACTTCCAGTTAATTCGTTTTCACGGCATGTATCAACAAGATGATCGCGATATTCGTCCGGAACGTGCTAAACAAAAGCTAGAGCCACTGCATAATGTGATGCTACGTGCACGTATGCCTGGCGGTATTATTAAGCCAGAGCAATGGCTTGCAATTGATAAATTTGCTGGTGATAAAACCAGTTATGGCAGTATTCGTTTAACAACTCGCCAAACATTTCAGTTTCATGGTGTATTAAAACCTGAAATTAAAGGTATGCATCAATTGCTTAATAGTGTTGGAATTGATTCGATTGCCACCGCCGGTGATGTTAACCGTAATGTATTATGTACTACCAATCCGGTTGAATCTGAGTTACATCAAGAGGCCTACGAGTGGGCGGCAAAAATTTCTGAACACTTATTACCTAAAACGAAGGCATACGCTGAAATTTGGCTCAATGGCGAAAAATCTGAAACTACAGAAGAGCCTATTTTAGGTTCAACGTATTTACCGCGTAAGTTTAAAACTACAGTGACGATCCCACCTAATAATGAGGTGGACGTACATGCTAACGATTTAAACTTTGTGGCGATTGCTGAGGATGGCAAACTCGTTGGTTTTAACGTGCTAGTAGGCGGCGGTTTGGCGATGACCCATGGCGATACAGCAACCTACCCACGTAAAGCGGACGACTTTGGCTTTATTAGCCTAGAAGATACGTTAAAAATTGCTGAGCACGTGGTATCTGTTCAGCGTGATTGGGGCAACCGCTCAAATCGTAAAAATGCAAAAACTAAATACACACTCGATCGTGTTGGCACTGAAGTATTCAAAGCTGAAGTTGAAAAGCGCGCAGGCGTGAACTTTGCACCAAGCCGCCCTTATGAGTTTACTCACCGAGGGGATCGTATTGGTTGGGTAGAAGGCATTGATGGTAAGCACCACTTAACCTTATTTATTCAAAGCGGTCGTATTTTAGACTACCCAGATAAGCCGCTTAAAACAGGGTGTCGCAAAATTGCAGAAATTCATCAAGGTGATTTTCGCATGACGGCAAATCAAAACTTAATTATTGCGGGTGTACCGGCCGATCAAAAAGCAGTAATTGAAGAAATAGCCCGCAATCATGGTTTGATTGACGATAAGGACACTGAGCAACGCAAAAATTCAATGGCGTGTGTGGCATTGCCAACTTGCCCATTAGCTATGGCCGAAGCTGAGCGTTACTTACCGAGTTTAATTGAAAAAATAGAAAGCTTATTAGCCAAACACGGAGTGCCAAATGACAGCATTATTATGCGTGTAGTTGGTTGTCCGAATGGCTGTGGTCGTGCCATGCTAGCAGAAGCAGGCTTGGTCGGCAAAGGCCCTGGTAAGTACAACGTTTACCTTGGGGGGAATACTGAGGGTACACGTATTCCAAAGCTTTACCTTGAAAATGTTGGCGAAGAGGTTTACTTAGAAGCATTCGATAAACTCATTGGGCAATGGGTTAGTGAGCGTAATGATGGCGAATGTTTTGGTGATTTTGTTATTCGCAAAGGTATTGTTGCAGAAGTAAAAGTATCCGTTACCGATTTTTACGCATAATTTAAAAGCAGCGCAAAGCGCTGGTGAGGTTTAAAGTTGACCATGAGTGAATTTAAAAACATATTACAGCTAGATAAGCAAAGCCAACAGGCTATGTTAGCTGATGCGAACGGTTTGCTGGCTGACATGAGCGCAGAGCAGCGCGTTGCATGGGCACTTGAAAATTTGCCTGACACTGCGTTTTTATCATCGAGCTTTGGTATTCAGGCTGCAGTTATGTTGCATTTAATGACTGCACAGCGCCCAGATATACCTGTGGTATTAACCGATACAGGCTACTTATTTCCAGAAACCTATCAGTTTATAGAGCAAATGACTTCGCAGTTATCACTTAACCTAAAAGTGTATAAAGCGCAGCTGAGCCATGCATGGCAAGAGGCTAAATTTGGAAAATTATGGGAGCTAGGTGAGGCAGGTATTAAGCAATACAACCAGCTTAATAAAGTAGAGCCAATGACACGCGCTTTAAAGGAGCTAAATGCGAGCACTTGGTTTAGTGGCCTACGTCGAGATCAATCCTCAAGCCGTGCTGAAAAGCAAGTACTAGAAATAAGCCGAGGTACGGTAAAAGTGTATCCCATCATTGAATGGAATAATCGCGATGTATATCAGTATTTAACAAAGCATAATTTGCCATACCATCCATTATGGGAGCAAGGTTATGTGTCGATGGGGGATGTGCACACCACGCGTAAACTAGAGCCCGGCATGAGTGAAGAGGAAACCCGTTTTTTTGGCTTGAACCGTGAATGTGGCTTACATATTGATGGTGATGGAATTTAATTACCTTATTATTCAAAGCTATAAAATGAAAAAAACGCAGCCTTTGCTGCGTTTTTTATTGTTTAATATTTGCTGAATTGATTCTTTTTTATTATATTGGTTGTGATGATGGATTAAACACACAGCAGGAACGCTATGAAATACTTCACCTATTTAGCAGTGTCAGTGATGATAATTGCTGTTATCTTATTGTTTTATATTAAAAAACCCAATGGCCAGCCTTGGCTAAGCACCTCTCATATTTATAATGAATCAACAGAGATCAAGAATGAAATGATAGCGCTTTCATCTAGCGCGTTAGATAGTATTACCTCAGCAATTACCACAGCGGGTGAAAAAATCACTGGGGCTACCTTTGAGACAGAAACTCCTAAGCCAATTTATAAATGGCAAGACGAGCAAGGACAATGGCATTTCTCAGATGTACCAAACAAGAATGGTAAAAGCGAAGTGGTAAAGCTTAACCCCGCCGATATTAATGTCGTGGTTGCAGAAGATACCGCCATTTTGAGTGGCAGTGCTAAATCAGCAGTAAAGCCTTTTCCTCAGCGAGCACCAGCGATATACAACAGTGAATCAATTAATAAGCTGTTTGAAGATGCTGAAAAAGCTAAAAAGAGAATAGAGCAACGCAGTAAAGAGGTCGAAAGTTTTAGCGGCTTTTAGTTTTGAGGTGTTTTTGCTGTGTCTTCAAATAACGCTTTTCTGCTTCCATTAATAATATAGTTAAGTATATTTTTGTGGGCAACGATAAAAGTACGCCAATTGCAATACAGGCAGCTGCAGTAATAATACCTTTAATGCCGAACTGGTTGGTAAAGTAGCTCGATACAATTAAACCATGGCCTGTCACTATTAAGCACAATCCAAGCAAAATCGATGTTTTAAGTAGTCTTATTATTACAATTGAAGACATAGCGACCTCTGCGCAGCGTGTCTTCTTAGTGTATGTAATCTTTATAAAGCGGCATTGATTTAGCGCAAGCATCCATTAATAATATAAAAAAGCCCAGCTCATTACTGAGCCGGGCTGCATTTTCGTTTTAAGTTGTTAGTCGAGCATATTGCGCAGTACGTACTGTAAAATACCGCCATGTTTGTAGTAATCCCACTCTTTCGGAGTATCAATACGCACATCGGCACTAAAGCTAACTTGTTTACCTTCACTGTTAGTCGCAATCACACTGACTTCGTCGGTTTTATCGTATAACCCTTGAATATCAAATTGCTCTTGCCCAGTTAAGCCTAGTGATTCATGGCTTTCACCTTCTTTAAATTGTAAAGGAAGTACGCCCATACCAATTAAATTAGAGCGGTGAATACGCTCATAGCTTTGTGCTATCACAGCTTTAATACCGAGTAATAATGACCCTTTTGCAGCCCAATCTCGCGAAGAGCCAGTTCCATACTCTTTACCTGCTAGAACCACTAGTGGTGTTCCACTTTCTTGATATGCCATTGCCGCGTCATAAATACTTTCTAGCTTATCATCAGGTTGAGTGCGGGTAACACCGCCCTCGGTACCTGGAGCTAGTAAGTTTTTAAGGCGCACATTAGCGAACGTACCGCGCATCATTACTTCGTGATTACCACGTCGTGATCCATAAGAGTTAAATTGCGCTTTTTCAACCCCATTTTCTTGTAGGTAAAGCCCTGCGGGTGCCTCTGCCTTAATTGCACCTGCTGGTGAAATATGATCGGTAGTCACCGAGTCACCCAGTTTAGCTAAACAACGCGCACCCTCAATAGTTGGAATACCCGGTGGTTCAACACTCATACCATCAAAGAAGGGGGCTTTTTTAATATAAGTCGAAGCACTGTCCCAATCGTAAAGTTTACCATCAGGTATTTGAATTTTTTGCCAGCGACTGTCGCCATCGTAAACATTGGCGTAGCTTTTTTCGAACATCTCTTTAGTTACCGTACTTTTTACTAGTTCACTTACTTCTTTAACGCTCGGCCAAATATTTTTAAGGTAAATATCGTTACCATGCTTATCTTGCGCGAGTGGCTCGTTGTAAACATCAATATCGGTTCTACCCGCTATGGCATAGGCAACCACTAAAGGAGGCGACGCTAAAAAGTTCATTTTAACATCTTGATGTATGCGCCCTTCAAAGTTACGGTTACCCGATAAAATTGAGCTTACAACTAATTTGTGTTTTTGAATCGCCTCACTAATTTCATCAGCAAGTGGGCCTGAATTACCAATACATGTGGTACAGCCATAACCAACTAAATTAAAGCCAAGCGCATCCAAGTCATCCATCAACCCTGCTTTTTCAAGGTAATCGGTGACCACCTGAGAACCTGGCGCAAGTGAGGTTTTAACCCAAGGTTTTACATTAATACCTAACTGACGTGCTTTTTGAGCTACTAAACCGGCAGCTAAAATAACACTTGGGTTAGATGTGTTTGTACAGCTAGTAATTGCAGCAATAACACAGGCACCATCATTTAACTCAAATTCTTCTCCATTAAAGTTTACTTTTGCTGCGCCCATAAACTGCGCTTCATCGGTAGGCTCATCAGGGTTGGTAGTAGGGCCTTCGCTTTCAATACGCGCTTGCTCTTCATCGCTTTTATCACGACGTGCCATACGCTCGTCTTGAAAGTCTTTTAAGTGCTGACCAATAACCTTGCCGGCTTTATCCAAAGTAATTCTATCTTGCGGGCGTTTGGGGCCTGCTAGGCTTGGCACAACATCATCTAAAGTCAGTTCAAGCTTATCGGTATAATGTGCTTCGTCGCCATCGTTACGCCATAAGCCTTGGTGTTTAGCGTAATCTTCAATCAGTTTAAGCTGCTTCTCATCGCGATTAGTTAAGCGTAAGTAATTAATCGTTTCCTCATCAATAGGGAAAATACCACAGGTTGCGCCATACTCTGGCGCCATATTAGCGATAGTTGCTCTATCGGCAAGTGGTAAGTCGGCAAGGCCGTCACCATAAAACTCAACAAACTTACCTACCACACCGTGGTTACGCAGCATTTCAGTAACAGTAAGTACTAAATCGGTTGCTGTAGTGCCCTCAGGTAAGCGACCATTTAATTTAACACCCACAACCTGTGGAATAAGCAAACTAATAGGTTGGCCAAGCATAGCGGCTTCGGCTTCAATGCCGCCTACACCCCAGCCAAGTACGCCTAAACCATTAATCATCGTTGTATGAGAATCTGTACCGACTAGTGTATCTGGGTAGGCTAACGATTTGCCGTTTTTTGTATCATTAAATACTACGCGGGCTAAATACTCTAAATTCACTTGGTGAACTATACCGGTTGCAGGTGGTACAACTTTTAAGTTATCAAATGCGGTTTGTCCCCAACGCAAAAATTCGTAACGCTCTTTGTTTCGCTCATATTCTAATTTTGAGTTTAAGTCGAATGAACCATCTTTACCGTAACCATCCACTTGCACCGAGTGATCGATTACCAGCTCAGCAGGAGAAAGTGGGTTTATTTTTGCAGGATCACCACCGAGTTTTTCCATCGCATCACGCATGGCGGCTAAATCAACAATTGCAGGGACACCAGTGAAATCTTGCATTACTACGCGGGCTGGAGTAAACGCCACCTCGGCAGAGGGCTTCGCTTTTGGATCCCAATCTAAAAGAGCCTGAATATCTTGCTCTTTAATATTCACACCATCTTCGTTACGCAGTAAGTTTTCTAGTAATACTTTTAACGAAAAAGGCAGGCGTTTGGCTTTATCGCCAAGTCCCATGAGCGAGTTGATATGATACTGCTCGCCATTGATAGTGAGCTGTTGTTGGGTGTCGAAACTATTTTTCATTATTTGTCCCTTCAATAAATTAGATTAATATTCTTGTAAAAGTGACCTCTGTAGTGATTTGCAAAGTGTGTACCATGATAAAAAATACCATATTGTATAATTTATTTTGGTCGTTATTTAAATAGAGATGAAGGCCAAAAGTTAAAATTCAAGGGATACTCTGAGTAATAATTGGCCACAAAACTAAACTCAAAAAAGTGCTATTTAAAATAGTCCTGTTGTTTTAAATGGAAACTTAAATACACCAATGCAATCGCGATTATGGTGACTGCAATAGGCATAAAAATAGCACTAATACCAAACAAGTTGATGCTATTAATAATCATAAAATTATAGTATTGCTGAGCTAAAACCGCTGCCAAAGAGATTATTAATGTTAATGTGGCTAGTGACTTTTTGAATAACAAAAGTACGCATCCTAATGCGCCGCCAAATACCGCAATAGCAAACGCTAAAGTAGCCCATAAAGGTTGGCTGTTATAAGCAAGCTGTTGTTCTTCAGGTAGTTTACTTATCATCTCTGGAGAGAGAAACAGCTGCATGACAAATGCAAGAATACCTAATATTTTCCATAATAAGGCGGTAATAAGTACGGGTTTTATCCAGCGGTTTGAGGTGTTTTCTGACATGTAAGCATCTATTTTTTATTATTGATATTCTATTAAAGAATAAAAAAGCCAGTGATGCAAACTGGCTTTTAATAACACATATAACTTAAGCAAATGTTAGCCAAATGAAATAGGGCGACGACCTGTTTTTTCATCAACCTTAGGCTTTTTAGTGCGTTTGCGTTTATTTTTAGCCGGCTCTGTTGTTGCTACTGGCGCGGCTTTTTCTGCTGTAACTGTTTCATCAATAACTGGACGTTCTGCTGGAGTGGCATCTTCACTTAACGTTAATTGAAACAACTCGCCATCAAATGCAAGTACATCACCGCTGTATAATTTTTTCCGTTTGATTGTACAAATTTCATGGTTAACACCGACATAGCCTTCGCTAATTAGGTTTTTTGCTTGACCACCACCTTCAACAAGATCTAATACCTTTAATAATTTGCACAGCTCTATAGGCTCTTCTTCTAACTCAACTTCTATATATTCTTCGTTCATCATGTTTCTCAGTGGGGGTGGTATTAGCTGTAGTATAAAGGCTCAGTGGCTATTTTGCACCAAAGTGAGCTTGTTAGGTGAGTTGATTATGTGATTTTTTATGAAACTTTTTATCTCTTTTTACAGTCTTTAAAAAAACTGAAGTAATTCAGGGTTAAGCTTCACGCGAAAAAAATTACACATTGGCGCGCTAATTGCCAATATCGGCCGTATAAGAGATTGAATATAAATAATGGAGTAAAACATGGGCATAAGATTAGCGATGAAAAAAGAGCTAATGGGCTTAGAGCATTCAGATCTGTTAACCGCTGATGATGTAAGAGCGCATCTAGCACAACAGGTAAAAGAAGACACTGAACGTGGCTTTTCAGTTATCTCTAAGTTTAACGATACCCATAGCCAGCTAACTAGCGGGCTTAAAACCAAACAAAGTGAGCTAGTATTTGAGCGTCATCGGTTATTTAATGAAGTGCTGTACAAACGTCAGAGTGTCGATGCATGGCTAAATAACCAGACTTCAGGTTAAACAGCCAAATAAATTAAGTTGCGATTTTAAATCACTCCTTTAGACTACGCTTGTAATCAACGGGGGTGATAATGAAAAATGGAATTTTAGCGTGTGCACTCATGCTATTGTTGAGTGCATGCCAACAGCCTACAGTGTATATATTTAGTAAAGGTTTATCGGACTCACAGCGCGAGCAGTTAGAGGCAGCACTCAAAACACAATCCCTACCTTACGAATATGTTGAACACAACATCCCTCGGGAATTTGGCGTAGCTACTTTACTATTATCAAATGATAGAATTTTACGCCAAGAAACAGAGCAGTTAGCTACTATTATGCAGGGGTTAGGGTCTGTTGATCTTTGCGGATTAAAATTTGTTCAAACTAGGGGCGATTTAATCGCGGCGCGAGGTTTGTAACCTAGTGGGCTAAGTCAAAACCGAGGAACAAAGAGTAAATTGCCCCTAGGAAGAACCCGAAGGGCAGCGCCTGTTTGGTATTAATGCGGCGTTATCGCCTACTTATGGGGAATAACCACACTACATAGGCTCTGCCTTGCCTAAATACCAAACAGGCTGCTGCAAATTTAACCTTGAAAGGTTAACAGACCCTAAGTTATCAACCCGAAATTAGCTACACCACACGCGCAAATCACTTTTATGGTGATGGTAATATTGGTTTTTATCTAAAAAATACTAATGCGGATGACGCTTTTACCATGCCTTCTCGGTTGCGAACAACCCAGTGCGAAAAAGGTGAGTTTAATGACCTAGCCGTAACCTTTACTGATCAACATGCTGAGTTCACATTAATCAGCGGCGCAAAAGTCACATTGAAATGGGAATATTTATACGGCTATTTGGTTATTTACTACAGCAATTATTCACAAACCTACACTCATTCACAGCCATTGGTTGAGACACCTTTTGGCGATAAACCATCAGACACATATACCATAACAGCTCATGTAAATAAGCCAGGCTGGCTTAATTGCTCAATGCAGGTTGTTTATATGGATTAAGTTAACTGTTAACCATGCTCTTCTATATGCTCCGAGAGTTTTGCAATGCGCAGGCTCATACCTTCAATAATACGGTCTTTAATTTTTTCACGTATAACATTAGGTAGGCGGGTAAGGGCATCGGCAGTAATAGCCAGTACTATAGCGCTTTCCTTAGCGCGTGCATTAATACTGCGCTCTCGGTTATTAATAAATGCACCTTCACCAATAAATTCACCAGGCTCTATACTGCCCAGTTCCAGTAAGTGATTGTGCTTAAACACCATTAAAGATCCACTGAGCACAATAAACAGTCGCTTGTCATTATCAAATTCTTTAAATAAAAACTGGTTTTTATTTATCAAATAGAGCAAACCAAACGACTCAAGCAGAATTTGGCGCTCATTAAGTGTGAATTCTTTAAAAAAATCTAAGCGATTTATAATCTCCATTTGCTTAAACAAAGGGATGTTCTCAATTAACTTCATTAATAACCTAGGACGCTAGCCTTATAAAATATCAGCTAATATTGCGCTCTTTTAATTTTCGGGTCAACGTATTGCGACCCCAACCAATTTTTACTGCGGCTTCTTGTTTATGGCCAGAACAATTAGCGAGTGCTGTTTTTATTAAGCGGGTTTCTAGCTGGGCTTGAATATCAGGCCAAATATTTTCTTTACCTTGTTTAAACTCTTGATTAAGCCACTGCTGAAATGAATCTAGCCAATCGCCTTCTTGGGTTGCGGCGGCATTATCAATAATTTCAGGGGGTAAATCTTGCTCACCAATCAGCTCTCCAGGCGCCATAACGGTTAACCAGCGGCAGGTGTTTTCAAGTTGACGAACATTCCCTGGCCAATTAAATAAACACAGTTGTTTAATTGCTTTAGGGCTTAATACTTTACTATCTACTTGCAGGTCTTTTGCACTTTTATGTAAAAAGTGTAGCGCTAAGCGCTCTATATCTTCAGGGCGCTCGCGTAAGGCAGGTAAACGTAGGCGAACCACGTTTAAGCGATGAAATAAATCATCTCTAAACTTACCTTGTTTTACCAGCTCTTCTAAATTTTGATGGGTGGCAGCAATAATGCGTACATCTACTTTTATACTTTGATGACCCCCCACGCGATAAAATTCGCCATCGGCTAATACGCGCAATAAGCGGGTTTGTACATCCAGTGGCATATCACCGATTTCATCCAAAAATAAGGTACCGCCATTCGCTTGTTCAAAGCGACCTTTACGCACGCTATCTGCCCCTGTAAAAGCGCCTTTTTCGTGGCCAAACAGTTCAGATTCAACTAACTCTTTAGGTATAGCGGCCATATTAAGGGCAATAAATTGGTTTTCTTTTCGCGGGCTGTGGTTATGTAAGGCGCTGGCAACGAGCTCTTTACCAGTACCTGACTCTCCATTGATCAGTACGCTCATGCTCGATGCTGAGAGTTTACCTATGGCACGAAACACTTCCTGCATAGCAGGGGCCTCACCAATAATATGGGCGCTTTTGGGGGGCGCGCTTTTACGTTTGGTTTTTTTAGTTGAATTAGCTCGATAAGCACTTTCCACCAGTGCAACCGCTTCATTTAAATCAAATGGCTTGGCCAAATACTCAAATGCGCCTTTTTGGAATGCATTAACGGCTGAATCAAGGTCTGAGTGGGCGGTCATAATGATCACAGGTAGCCCTGGCGTTTGCTCTGCTATTAGCTCAAGTAACGCCATACCGTCCATACCAGGCATTCGCACATCGGAAATCAACACGCTAGGTTGACTAAATTTTAGCGCGTTAAGTACGTTTTGTGCATCTGCAAAACTTTCTACTTCAAACCCTGCGCGAGTCAGTGCTTTTTCTAGTACAAAGCGAATTGAGGCATCATCATCTACAAGCCAAGCTGTTTTCATGCAAACTCCAAAGTATTAATCTGTAAACGGCAGATAAATATTAAATTCAGTATGTCCCGGCCAACTATCACATTCGATATAGCCATCATGTTGATCAATCAAGGTTTGCGCTATAGATAATCCAAGTCCCGAGCCACCTTCTTTATTGGTGGTCATAGGGTAAAATAAGGTGTCGCGTAAATTGGCATCAATACCCGGGCCATTATCCATTACTTGAATAAGGAGTGCCTTTTTAGGGGCTTTGCCAGGACGACGATGCTGGTAATTAATCCGCGTTTTTATTTTTATTTCGCCACCATCTACCAATGCTTGTTGTGCATTACGCACAATGTTTAGCACTACCTGTTGAACTTTGCTCTGATCAATATAAACATCAGGAATACTCGGATCGTAGTCTTTAACTAACCGAATATCGCGGTTGTTATCTAAGGTACTGAGTTTTACAACCGACTCTAATGTTTGATGTATATTGCCATACGATTTTTGCGGCAGCTGATTAGGCCCAAGGAGCCTATCAACTAATTCACGCAATCGATCGGCTTGTTCAATTATCAGTTCTGCACATTGATCTCTTTCTTGCTGATCACCTTCATACTGCAATAATTGCGCCGCCCCGCGAATTCCACCCAGTGGGTTTTTAATTTCATGGGCTAAACCGCGAATTAAGTTGCGTGCAGCTTGGTATTGATGCATTTGATTTGAGACTTGATCGTGCTTTATTTCGTCATCAGTTTGTCGACATTCAAATAAAATATAAAAGGTATCGTTATGCTTTATTCGTCGTGTGCTGACCGCTAACTTTGCATGGCGAGAATCGATAAACACCACGTCAGCTCTATGCTGGTGGCAGTCTACACCATCAACCAACGAATACTGTGCAATACGTTTTAAGTCGATAGAGTGGTAATTAAATAAATCATCGAACGCTTGTCCTAGTAAGCGCTTTTCGCCTAAACCAAGTAATTCACTGGCACTGGTGTTGGCGTAAATGAGCGTAAAGCTTTCATCAAGTAACATTAGGGCGGTGGTTTGGTTTTGCCAAATTATATTTAGTAGCTCTGGGCTAAAATGTGTTTTGTTTATCATTGTTGCACCATTTTAGTGCGCCTGGGGAGGTAGGCAAGGTTTTTAGTAAAATATACGCTAATTGTACGTACTTAACTGCAATTACCGACCTATATTAAGGCCTTTGCGATGCATAAAAAATACACTCTCAGGGCTAGTTGCAATTACTTGGTTTTGTTTATTATAAAGTTTAACTTGTAGTGTGTGTTGCCCGCGCTCTACATCTCTTAACGCCAGCGTAGTGGTGTCACTAGGTTCACCAATGGCAACGCCATTTAAAAATAAACCAATGGTAAATCCAGCTTCAAACCGAGGCGCAATCTGAGTTGAAACATACACAGAGCCGGTGTTTTCTCTTATAGTTTGGTTGGACTCTGGCGAAGTAATACTAATTTTAAACTTTACCGCTGTTTTAGTTGGTGAAGTATCAAGTATGTCAGTATTAGTTGCAGGCATGTTTAAGTGTTGGCTAGTGAGTTTAACCTCTTTAGCACCAGGTTGAGGGGTATCTGAAAAAACCAGTACACCGTTTTTGTCTTTCCATGCGTAAATTTTTTTATTATTTGCATGGCTATTAAGGCTTATCATTAAAGCTATTAATAGCAACAAAACCTTACCTATCATCCTGCTAACCTGCATTGTTTAAACTTATTTCACTTTAGTGTAGAACCGTTAAATTTACCATAAAAAAAGCCCGCAGAGCGGGCTTAAAACACACATTATTTATCGGTTAATAAATTAACAGCTGTAGTACATTTCAAACTCAACTGGGTGAGTTGTCATGTTAAGTTTTTCAACTTCTTTTGACTTAAGTGCAATGTAAGCATCAATTAGGTCATTAGTGAATACGCCACCTTGGTTTAAGAACTCACGGTCTGCATCTAATGCCGCTAGTGCTTCATCTAATGAGGCTGCCACTGTTGGAATTTCTGCTGCTTCTTCAGCTGGCAAGTCGTATAAATCCTTATCCATAGCATCGCCAGGGTGAATTTTGTTTTTAATTCCGTCAAGGCCAGCCATAAGCATTGCTGAGAATGCAAGATATGGGTTAGCAGTTGGATCTGGGAAGCGCACTTCAATACGACGACCTTTTGCAGATGGAACCACTGGAATACGAATTGATGCTGAACGGTTACGGGCAGAGTACGCAAGCATTACCGGTGCTTCAAAGCCAGGTACTAAACGTTTGTACGAGTTAGTTGACGCGTTAGCAAAAGCGTTGATTGCTTTAGCATGTTTGATGATACCACCAATGTAGTAAAGCGCGTCTTCAGAAAGACCGCCGTACTTATCACCTGCGAATAAGTTTACGCCGTCTTTAGCTAAAGACTGGTGACAGTGCATACCTGAACCGTTATCGCCAACAACAGGCTTAGGCATAAAGGTTGCTGTCTTTCCGTATAAATGAGCCATGTTGTGAATAACATATTTCATTTCTTGGATTTCGTCTGCTTTTAAAACCATAGTGTTAAAACGAGTTGCGATTTCATTCTGACCGGCAGTCGCCACTTCGTGGTGATGTGCTTCAACAACTTGGCCTAGCTCTTCAAGAACTAAACAAGTTGCAGAACGCCAATCTTGGAAATCATCAACAGGTGCAACCGGGAAGTAACCGCCTTTAACACCTGGACGGTGGCCTGTGTTGCCATCTGCATATTCTTTATCTGAGTTCCAAGCTGCTTGCTTAGAATCAATTTTATACATTGAGCCTGACATGTCAGACTTGTATTTAACATCGTCAAATACGAAAAACTCTGGCTCAGGACCAAATAAAACTGTGTCAGCAATACCAGTAGAGCGCATGTACTCTTCAGCGCGTTTAGCTACTGAGCGCGGGTCGCGCTCATAACCTTGTAATGTAGAAGGCTCAACCACGTCACAACGAACGATTAGCGTTGTTTCTTCTGTGAAAGGGTCAAGCTTAATTGAATCTGCGTCAGGTAATAACACCATGTCTGATTCATTAATGCCTTTCCAGCCAGCAATTGAAGAACCGTCGAACATTTTTCCATCTTCAAAAAAGTCTTCATCAACTTGATGATGAGGAATAGAAACATGTTGCTCTTTACCTTTTGTGTCAGTAAAGCGTAAATCAATGAACTTAACGTCATTTTCTTTAATAAAATCTAAAACCGATTGTGACATGTGTCCTCCAACTATTGGGTTTTATTATTGCTGCTTAGATACTTTAAATACTAACAAGCTGATTTTATGCCACTATTATAATCTATTGTTTTTTATGTAAAAATATATAAACAACATAAAGGTGGTATAGATTAAGCACTATTTTGGTGCGTAATAATTCCAAAAAGGTGCAACATTTACAGAGTCATAATTGCTTGCAAATTAATCACCTTAGACTAACACAAAGAAAATGCAAAATACGCAGTAAAGTCGCTTTAAATTAACTCAAAACCACCTTTTGAGATAAATTTATAAAAATTAATCATCAAAATTAATTATTTTAAAACAAAGGGTTAATTATTTTATTGCGAAAGTTTGAAATTTTATTTTGGATAAACTTTCATCCATTCCATTTATAGGGGATAATATGCGCCCTTTTAAATCCTATGCTGGGACATCTCGTGAAAGCGCAGGTGAGTACGTATAGCCCCCTGCAGGATCAATGAGATCAATTTCTCTGAGTGAACATATGAGTATCGAAAAGTTAAGAAATATAGCAATTATCGCCCACGTTGACCACGGTAAAACAACACTGGTTGATAAACTACTTGAGCAATCAGGTACATTAGAAACACGCGGCGGTAATGAAGAGCGCGTGATGGATTCAAACGACATTGAAAAAGAACGTGGTATTACCATTTTAGCGAAAAACACCGCTATATCTTGGAATGATTACCATATCAATATCGTAGATACTCCTGGACACGCCGACTTCGGTGGTGAAGTTGAACGCGTACTTTCGATGGCTGACTCAGTACTACTACTTGTTGACGCTCAAGAAGGCCCAATGCCACAAACGCGTTTCGTAACGCAAAAGGCATTCGCGCAAGGCTTAAAGCCAATCGTTGTTATCAATAAAATTGATAAGCCAGGTGCTCGCCCTGATTGGGTTATGGATCAAATCTTTGATTTATTCGACAACCTAGGCGCAACTGATGAGCAGTTAGATTTTAAAGTAATCTACGCATCAGCAATCAATGGTTGGGCTACATTAGATTTAGACGAAGCATCAGATAACATGGAACCTATGTTCAAGATGATCGTTGACGAAGTATCACCACCGGATGCAGATCCTGAAGGTGACTTCCAAATGCAGATTTCACAGCTTGATTACAACTCTTATAAGGGTGTAATTGGTATTGGTCGTATTAAACGTGGTTCTGTTGCACCTAACCAACAAGTTACGGTTATCAGTGCAGACGGCACAACTCGTAACGGTAAGATTGGTTCAGTACAAAGCTACTTAGGCCTTGAACGTATTGAAACTGATAAAGCTTACGCTGGTAACATCGTAACAGTAACAGGTTTAGGCGAGCTTAAGATTTCAGATACGCTTTGTTGTCCAAACAACGTTGAAGCATTGCCACCACTAAGTGTTGATGAGCCAACAGTAACAATGACGTTCTCTGTAAACAACTCTCCTTTCTGTGGTAAAGAAGGTAAGTTTGTAACATCACGTAATATTCGTGAGCGTTTAGACAAAGAATTAGTACACAACGTAGCACTTCGTGTTGCAGATACAGATAACCCAGATAGCTTCCGTGTATCGGGTCGTGGCGAATTACACCTAGGTATCTTAATCGAGAACATGCGTCGTGAAGGTTACGAGCTTGCTGTATCTCGTCCAGAAGTAATCTTACGTACTGTTGATGGTGTGTTAGAAGAACCGTATGAAACACTAACAATTGACTGTGAAGAAGAGCATCAAGGTTCTATCATGGAGCAAATTGGTCTTCGTAAAGGTGAGCTAACTGACATGGCACCAGATGGTAAAGGCCGTATGCGTATGGACTTCATGATCCCAAGCCGTGGCTTAATCGGTTTCCAAACTGAGTTCATGACATTAACGTCGGGTTCTGGTTTACTTTACCATACATTCGATCACTACGGTCCGCACAAAGGTGGCGAGCTAGGTGTTCGTAAGAACGGTGTAATGATTGCAAACGCAACAGGTAAAGCACTTACTAACGCATTATTTAACTTACAAGAGCGCGGCCGTCTATTTATCGGTCACGGTGTTGAAGTTTATGAAGGTATGGTTATTGGTATTCATAGCCGTGATAACGACCTTACAGTTAACGCACTTAAAGGTAAGCAACTTACAAACGTTCGTGCATCTGGTACAGATGAAGCACAAACACTAACACCAGCACTTAACTATTCACTTGAGCAAGCGCTTGAGTTTATTGCTGATGATGAGTTAGTAGAAGTAACACCTGAGAACATTCGTATTCGTAAGCGTCATTTAACTGAAAATGAGCGTAAACGTGCGGGTCGTGCTCCTAAGTCATAATCTATTAATTTAGAATAATGATTTTAAAAGCCGCTGTATTGCAAAATACAGCGGCTTTTTTGTTTTTAAAGTAAGAGAAGCTTTAGCTTTTATGTAGTCAGGATAAACAAGATAAAACAAACTAGATAAAGTTAGCTCCAAAAATATCAGGCAATTATTTCTCTTTGAAAAGAGTGCGCTTTTTTACCGCTTAGTAACTAGCTCACTTAAAAAATAGTAATAACTATAAATAATACTCAGTATGTTCAGGTTAATATTGGTGTCCACAGATTGAACAATCCGATCTAATACAATTACTTACACTATCTTGTAGAGCAAGTTGTTAAAGTAATAATGTTTTTTAAACTCATACAAATTAAGGGAATAATGTTGGTTAAAGTAATACTTATTGTGATAACTGTACTTTTATCTGGTTGTACTTCGTCACAAGCCATGAGCTCTGGGTGTGATTTTGTTACAGGGGCTGCGAACAGTAATGAACGTCATAAGCCTGCTGGTGATCTTAATAGTAATAAAAAAAATCAAAAAGTAAACGTGATTAATGGGCTTTTGAATATGTTAATTGGCCCAATCGGTCGCTCTCTCAATGATGATGAATGCAGTAGTAAAGAGCAAGAGTATGTATACCCAAATAACAGCTTATAAAATAGACGTTTTGCTTTTTAATGTTTCCGTTATGTTGGGTTTCGCTTTGCTCAACCCAACCTATGGTTTCAATTATCTTATTGGTAGTAAAGTGATTTTTCCAAACACATCAGCATCTATATAGCCAAGGTTGCGACTGCCGTTAACAGGCTGTACTTCATGTGAACCCATAAAGTGCTCACGAACTTTACTGCCGTCGTTATCGCAATATGCGAGCATAAAGCCAATAACTTGTTTTTCAGTTAATTTAAGCGGAGTGTTTTGTGCGCCTTGTTGGAAATCGTTTGGGTAGAGTTTTATCGCCACTTCCCACGTGATGTTATAGGGCGCAGTGGTATTGCGTTTCCAGTTACTAACTAAGTGGTCGGTATATAAATGCGCTTTTTTATCAGGCCCATAATCGGCAGCTTGGTTATCAAGGCCAATATGATAAGCAAATGCTGTATGGTTAAATTGGTGATTACCGCCAGATGCGTCACTATCTATAAACACTTCTAAGGCATCATCGTCCCAGTATTTATCCGTTGGATCTGGGTGAGTATCAATAAGCACATCATCACTAATGTCTGCTTGTAAATACAAGTAGTTTTCATCCCACAAAAGACGATAGCGACCTTTAAAATCCTTGTCTGAGTCTGGTAGGGTGCCGTCCATTAAGTATGGCATATTATGCCAAGTGGCTTTGTCCCATGCACTTTCAGAAACCCCATCAATAGTAATAGCTGTTGGTGTATGACTAACGTCAATAGCCATGATTGGCTGGGTAAAAAGTAAGCTAAAAGCGAGTAGTGTTTTTTTCATTAATCATCTCATCAATTAAGGATGATTTAGCTTGGCTTAAATAGCAATCAAAAACAATCTCGTAGTCTATTTTTATACTAACTGATTGTGCCTGCTATGCTGTCTTTTAATGCGAGCATTAATAAATGCGCACTTTCTCCAGACATTTTAAAAGGATTAAAATCAATGGAGCCTGAAAACTTGAGATTCAGTGATTCGGTTAGCTTAGATTGCGGTACATAGCCCATTGACCATTTTTCAAACTCTCTTTCAGGAATTTGGGTATAGTTGAGCATAATTACATTGTGGTGACGTTTATCGTTTAATATTTGTTGGTAGGTATTATTTACAGCCGTTCTAGAGCCTTCCAGGCATTGTAAAAAGTAATCATTACTAAAACATAACATGCCGGTGACGTTTGTTTTTACATTATAGGTTCGAGCGCTTTGTAAAATATTTTCTATATCTTTAGGCCCAAAACCACTACTAATTTTGCTGGCGTAAATAAGTCGTACAAGAAACATAAAACCTCCTCACTGTTTAGTTAATTAAACATAGTTCAGCAGAGAAGTTATTACTAATTTTGTAAATGACTGATTAAAGTTTAATACTCTCACCTTCATTTAAAATATGCAGGGGTATTTTCGAGTCCATCTTTTTGTGCATATACAATAAACGCAGTAAAGCTGAATGACTCGTGCGATCGCCCATTTTCCATGATGAGTTACCGTATCCCCAAGGTATCATTATTTTACAGTTTAGCTCTTGTGCTGCTGTTAGAGCGTCTTCTGGGGTTGTATGAACGTAACGATACCATTTAGGGTTATCTTCGCTATAGTAAGACGCTATCGGCATTAAGCACACATCAATATCGCCATATTTTTTCTGTATATCGCTGAAGTGTTTTGAGTAGCCAGTGTCGCCTGCAAAAAATAAGGTGCTGCCATTTTGTTCAAGTAGCCAGCCATTCCATAGGTCTTTATCGTTGTCTTCATAAATAAAGGGTACTAAAACACGGCTGCTAAAGTGATGAGCAGGCAAGGCATGGATAGCTAAATCGCCAATATTTGTTTTTGCATACCACGCCATTTCACTAATATTAAACCCGCCTGTAGGGAAGTTGTCGGCCATGCCTAGTGGTGTTAAGTAGCGGGGTTTATTACCGATCTCTTCTATATCTGCTTTATTAAAGTGATCGTAATGAATATGCGAGTACATCACAGCGTCTAAGTTTTTCAGTTCACTATCTGTGAGCCAATCGCCGGGCTGTCGGTAAAACCCAGAGGCTAGTCTAAATGCTAAATCTACAGGTGAGTCAAACTGCTCTTTTACAGGATCAAGTAACACTTGCTGTCCGTTAGGCGTGCGGATCATAAACCCAGCATGCCCCAGCCAGCGTAAGCTAAAGCCTGTATTTAAATTCATAGGCTGTTGCTCACCAATAAATTGGCAGTTTTCGCTGTCTTTTTCGCATTGTAATTTAGAGCTAGTTGGGTAGCAGTTGCTTTTACAGGTAGTCGGGTAAGTTTTTTTACCCGGGTAGAGATTATGAAACCGTCCTTCTCGCTCGCCATTTTGATGTAGCGGGGTAATGGTTTGCTCCCCTGCAATAACTTCAACATGGTTAGCTGTTTGGCAGGCGCTTAGCATTGTGCATGCAAGTATTAGGGTAATGGCTTTGAACTTCATTTTACTGTTCTAATTATTATTATTTTGTAAAAGTATAACAACAACAGCTGATTATCGAAGAGCTTAAAGGTAACAAAAAGTAACAATAAAAAAGCCTACAATTTAGTAGGCTTAGTAAACGAGTTTATAGTAATTAGCCTGTGGTATTCATTTGCTCAATAAATTTATTTGAGTCTTCAATCGACTTATTCATGTCATTCATGAGTAACTGAATATCACGCTTTAAGTTAGTAAACTCGCCTTTTATAGCGGCTACCGCTTGTGCGTTTAAGTTATGTTTTAAGTAAAGCACGTTATCTTGTAAAGACGATAATACTGGCTCCATTTTGCTCTCAGCGCTGCGCATTGAGCGAAGTAATTGGCTAAACTGGCGCTGAGTTGCAGCTAGTTTTTTACTGCTTTGACGCTTAAGTGAGGCGCTTTTGTATTGCTCTAGCTCATCGCTCCACTCATCAAACAACGCATCGGCAACATCTTCTACTTTATTTATGTTATTTGATACTTCGTTTGCCGCCGCTAAGCTCGACTCGTAATCGTCATTAAGTTGATTGTAAGCATCTTGCAACTCACCGCCATCGAAATTAATTAAGGTAGTTAGGCGCTCGAGTGCTGATTGAAATTCTTCTTGCGACTCTTGTTGTGAGTCTTTCGTTTCTTCAACGCGATCAATAAGAATGTCACGTTTATGTACACCTACTTTTTCCATTGCCGAATAATAAGCCGACTGACAACCTGAAAGCATCAGCATTAACGAGAGTATGGCTGTCCCTAATAATGTTTGTTTTTTCATCTGAATTCCTATTTACGAGTGTTAATGCTGTAAATTATGGCCTTGATTGTTATTATAATCAAAAGCCCACCAACAAAGTTAATTGTATGAATGATAAGCTCTCCCATTATAAACAGCAAGTTAAGGTGTTTCTAAAACAGCAACCAGGCTGGTGGATGCAATATTTCAATCGCTGTATAGACGATCAAATAACCATTAATGCAGGGTATTTAGCATACGTTACCTTGTTGTCGTTGGTTCCGCTGATAGCGGTGGGTGTGGCAATCTTCTCTGCTTTTCCAGGGTTTGAATCGACCCGTTTAGCCATTGAAAGTTTTTTATTTACTAACTTTGTGCCGACTTCTTCCGATGTTATTAAAGAACATATTAGCTCGTTTACTGGTAATGCTAATCAAATGACGGCGGTAGGTATTGGCTTTTTGGCAGCCATTGCCTTGCTACTTATTCGTAATGTAGATGCCACGCTAAACCGTATTTGGCGAGTAAAGAAAAAACGCCCAATGATGATATCCTTTGCTGTGTATTGGATGGTACTGAGTTTGGGACCTGTACTACTGGGTGCGAGTATTGGTGTCACCTCTTATATTGTGTCGTTAGTGTCGTTTGCTGATCAGGGGATCCCTGGGTTTAGTGGTTTTTTATTAAAACTACTCCCTTATGCTATTTCTATGGCAGGCTTTATCATGCTGTATACCTTAGTGCCGAATACGCGAGTTTCATTTAGGGCCGCTATTCCTGGTGCACTGTTTGCTGCAATGTTATTTGAGTTAACCAAAAAAGGCTTTGCTTTGTACATTAGCCATTTTCCATCATACGAAGTGATTTATGGTGCGGTAGCAACCATTCCTATTTTGTTTGTATGGGTATACTTGTCGTGGGTAGTAGTGCTACTAGGTGCTGAATTTACTGTGTGTATTAACATGCAACATTACAATAAAAAAGAGCAACGAGCAGAGGATAGTGAATAAATGCAAGGACTAATTCAACGGGTAACACACGCCAACGTAGCAATAGAAAAACAGATTGTTGGTGAAATAAAACAAGGTATTGTATTACTGCTTGGTGTTGAAAAAGAAGATGATGAGCGTGTTGCTGATAAACTATTACACAAGGTCAGTAATTATCGAATTTTTAGTGATGAAAATGATAAAATGAACCTCAGTCTCAAAGATATACAAGGCGAACTATTAGTCATATCGCAATTTACACTTGCAGCTAATACCAAAAAAGGCATGCGCCCTAGTTTTTCATCGGCAGCCACACCAGACCAAGCGCAAGCATTATATAATTACTTTGTTGAGCAGGCTAAATTACTCGGTATAAAGGTAGCGACCGGTGTATTTGCAGCCGATATGCAGGTTAGTTTATGTAACGACGGTCCGGTTACCTTTAACTTAACCGCTTAAAGTGTTTTTTCAACAACCACAATGTGATTCACAAATCCGGTGATCTTTTTAATACTAACTGCTTCCCCAAACACGTGCTTAAGCACAAGTTGTAGCTGTGTAAGTTGGGAGCTATGTTGCGATAAAAAGTTAATAAATAAGATGCCCCGCTGAGCAAGCGCCTCATAAATTGTTTGATAAAAACATAAATCAAATAAGAATCTAGGGGCGTCTAGTTCACTAAATAAATCTAAAATAATCCAATCTATATTCACCGCTGACTTTAAAACTGTTTGTGCGTCTTCACAGTAAATTTGGCCCTTTTCATTAAGGGCAAAAAAATCTTGATAACAGTCAATTATATGAGGGTTTTTTTCTACTGAAGTTAGCTGCGCTTGAGGGTACAGTTTTAATAAGTAGTTACGTATAGCACCACCACCTAAACCGAGCTCAAGTATTTTTTTAGGCGCTAGTCGTTGCTGCCAAACCGTTGCTAAATAGGCAAGGTGAGGAAACAGTAATACTTGTGGACTCCGGGTTAAAATAACTGATTGCAAGGTGTTGTTAATAAGTAGCCAGCGCAGCTGTTGATGCTCTCGAACTTGTATATTTATGCCATGTTGATTATGCCAATAAAGTAACTGGCCTAGCGATGAACTATGCTCAATAAAGTGCCTGCTGATCAGGCCACTGCTACCATGGATATATTTATTCATGGTATTGAGCATAAACCAGCAGGGGTAAAGCGCAATCGATTTTGTCATTAATTTTTTACAGTCATTTATAGGAAACCAAAGTCGTATTTGCAGTTTTACCCAGATCGAGTATGGTGTTTTTCACAAAATGCACAGCGTAATATTTTTACATTTTTAATTTATGGAGTCTGTATGTTTCAAGTGAGCACCCCTCAAAGTAGTGAAGACTGGCAAGCCTATTACCAATTACGCTGGCAAGTTTTACGTGCACCATGGGGCGAACCTCGTGGTTCTGAGCAAGACGATTTAGAGCAAGAAGCTGAACACCGCTTTATTAAAAATAAAGCAGGTGAAGTACTGGGTGTGGCGCGTTTGCACTTTAATAATCAGCAACAAGCTCAAGTACGTTATATGGCGGTTGCAGAGGGTAACCGTAATCAACATATTGGCAGTCGCTTATTACATGAGCTAGAAAAAATAGCGTGGAATCAAGATGCTGATGAATTAGTGCTGTTTGCTCGTGAACGTGCCCTGGAATTTTATCAGCGCCATGGCTACGAAAATAAAGAAAAAGCGCATTTAGCCTATGGTGATGTTCAACACTATAAAATGGTTAAGCTTAAGCCGAGTGAGCCAGGTTGGTTTCGTCACCCTAATTGGACTCAAGTACTGCAAAATACATGGCGTGAATCAATCCCTATTAGTGATGCAATGGGGATAAAAGTAGAAAGCTACACTGATTGGCAATTTACTACTCGTGCAGATTTAAATGCTAACTTAAACTTACACAACACCATGTTTGCAGGCTCTATTTACAGCCTAGCTACACTAACGGGTTGGGGAGCAACGTACTTAGCATTAAAAGAAGCCGGACTTGAGGGTAATATAGTGTTAGCCGATGCTAATATTAAATATTTAAAACCACTGAATACCGACCCTAAAGGCTGTGTTGATATTCAAACCTGTAAAGGTAACTTAATAGAGTTACAAGAGGCGGGTAAGGCGAGCTATTTAGTGCCAGTAACCATTTTTGATGGTGATCAAGTAGTTGCTCAGTTTGAAGGGCAGTTTGTGGTTAAAAAGTAATAAGAATAAACGAAAAAGCCAAGCGAGTTGCTTGGCTTTTTTATTAGCGGTTATTACAGTAAGTCAGTCAGTAATATACCGACACCAAAGCGTTCAATATCGACGTTATAGTCTATTAAACTCTCACCATAGCCATTAAAGTACTGCGCATAGCCGCGTACTCTTCCCCATAGAGGGAATGACCAATCAAGCTGAATTGCCCCGCGGTTATCTGAATTTAAATTATTACGAGTCATAAAACTAAATTCATGATCGTGAAAGCGATACGCGCCACCAAATTCAAAGTAACCCATGTATTTATAGATATCAGGGTTATCGTCACCTCGTGCATCTAACGGCGCAGGCTTTTCATTTTCAGGAATGCGATACCAAGGTTTAAAGCTAAATACAAAGCCGTCATTTTCCCAAATGAAATCGGCATATATACGGTTCCAAGAACGCGAGTTTGGTTGACTACGGCCATTTGATTGGTGCGAAATACCAATGGCTATTGCCATTTCATCGCCCCATAAAACGTTTTCAGGGTCTAAGTAATTAATCCAGAAAATTTCTGGTTCGTAATTAGTTTCTCGAAAGGGAGAAGAAATATCGTCGTTGTATACTTGCCAGTATGACTGCAGAGTAAAGCCAAAAAATATAGCTTGGTCTGAGTCGGCAAACTCATCATACAAAGGTACTTTAATTGATAACTGATATTTAGCTTCTAGGTTATCGAGAGGGTCGCCATCTTTTTTATCGGTTAATTCTGCAAGTCCATCAAACGGGCGAGTGTTTGGGTTCGACATATAAGAAACCGGTAAAATATAATTACGTTTATGCGGCGTAATTACATTACGGTTTTTTTTGCCAACCGCTTCACGGGCTTGGCGTTTATCGATAGCTGTTAGCTGCTTGCTTTCTTCAACTGCAGAGCATTTTTCGCGCAATTGATCGAGGGTTTGCTTACCGTCTCCACCTATCACTTCATTTAATATACATTGTTTAACCAGCTCAAGTTCATTGTTTTGCTCGTTTTTTGCTGTTTCTTCAGCAATAACAGCAGTACTTAGTAATGTTGAGAGTAGTATCCAGTGGCGCCAACTCATTATAATTCCTTTGTAAGTGAGGGAAGTAACAGATTTGTAGTGATTATAACGCATTTTTAACACGTATACGGTGAACTTGTCCTGAACTTTAATAAAGAAAAAGAAAAGCGACCTAAGTCGCTTTTACTGGATAACTAGCTAATAGCTCGCTAGTTAGACTCTCACGCAATGAGAAGGGGTGAGCTAGAGCTCAAAAACGTTTGTAAAAAACTTATAAAGTTCAGTGCCTTGGTTCACACTAGCTGAGGCAAAATGCAATATCGCAATCGCATCAAGATCAAAGCTTAATGTTTGCAGTGGTTGTTCGCTTAGGTAGCGTTCCATTCGCAGTATTTTAGCTATAGGTTCGCCCGCTTTAATGTGCCCACCAAGGGGGGCTAAGTATTCAACCATGCCACCCATAGGTGCATAGTAAGCAATATAATCATTTAGTTGGCAGCCATACCTTGTCATCACTTTTGGCTTGTAGGGCGCATCAACAAATACTTGCTTATGATTTAAATAACTTAAAATACTTTGAGCATCATCAAACGCCGCGCTTAAATCTATTTTTTCTTGGCTTCCCAGCTCTACCGTAAAGGCTTCAACTTGTACGTTAAAATTTCGGCCTTGCTGAGCAAGTTGCTCGCTAAGTTGCCACCATGGACAAAAGCTCGCTTCATCCATTGCGCCATCAAAGTCATTAGGGATCACTAGCACATGGGGAATATTAAAGTAACGGGCACTTTCTGTGGCATATTCAGGACAATATAAGTGCTGACTAGAAATAGGGCCAGTGTGTAAATCTAAAACAATATCAGCTTGATGCGCTAGTCTTTGTAAGTTTAGCGCTATGCGTTTACCCGTTGTTAAACGATAGTCTGGGCCATTAAGTTGCTGCTCAACATCATTAATTAACGCGGTTTTAAACGCTGTTTTTAGAGCTGTATCGCCAGCGTCGTAGTATTGCTTTGCAAACTGTGATGCAAGCTGATTATTACAGTGATACATACGATTCCAATTAGTCCCCGTAATAGGGTCGAATCGGCCAAGCGTAAATTCGCCCGATTTTTGATTACAGCCAATGGGGTTAGCGTAGGGAACTAAGGTAATATCACCTTTTAAATTAAGGTTTTTTAGCTGTTCAAGTAGCTGATAAATAACCGCGTTACCTTGTACTTCGGCGCCATGCATATTAGCTTGTATATACACACTTGGGCCTGTGCCATCGCCCTTTAAACGATAGACAGGAATGGTCAGTGGTAGGCCATTTGCCACTTCACCAACTACAATATTTTCCTGGCTTATAGCTGTGGTGTTATTCATTTTTATTACCTCAAGTAGTGGCTTGCATCTTCTGCTTGGCGAATACAGTTGATTTCGCCATGGTGTATAACATATTCACCGGCCAGTTCATGGCACAAAAAGTACGGCATACTTTCGGTAAAACCATAAGCACCGCATTGACTAAACACCAGCCAGTCATGTTCATTTAAATCGCTCGGTAATTGGTGCTCCCCTAAGCAATCCAGCGCTGTACATAATGGCCCATATAGGCTCATTGCTTGGTTTGCTGCGTTTGAATCACGTAATAAACGCGCAGGAAAGTCTTGATTAGTAACCGCAGGGCGCAATAAGTGATTAATACCGCCGCTCATAATTACCTGCTGTTGGCCGTAGTTTAATTTGCGCTCAACCACCGGTGTGGCGTAGTGGCCGCATTCGCCTACAGCATAGCGACCTAGTTCCATCCACAGCTCTTTAACACCCGCATCGCGTTTAATCTTTGCAAGGGCTGCTATTAATGCATCCCAGCTTAAAGTCGGGTCATTAAGGGTGTAAGGAATACCTAAACCGCCACCTAAATCTAAAATATTCAGGTTTATATTTAAGTTATTAGCAAGGACTGTAAGTGGTGTAATCATTTGCGACCACAGATCTGCAAGTTTGTCGCTGCTGAGCATGTTACCCCACTGAAAAATATGTAGGCCATCAAAGCTCAATGCTGTGTAGTTTTTAGTATTTAGCGATTGCCATTCATCGCACCCTAAGCCAAATGGAGTAAGGCTATCACCACCAAGTGGGTTTTTATCACCCTCGGGCCAGCGTAATTGAACGCGCAGTAATACTTGCAACTGGCACTGCTGGGCATTGGCTTGTTCGTTTAACCAACGCACCTGATTAAGACTTTCTGCCACAAAGGTGCGTACGCCACGTGCAATAAAATGTTTAATTTGTTTTGGGCTTTTAGCAGGGCCCGTGTTGAGCACGCGCTCGCTGTTAATTCCTTGGGCAAGTACTTGCTCAAGCTCGCCTTTACTTGCAACATCAAAGTTAAAACCAGCGTTATCTAAACTTTGTATCACTTTAGATAGGGGATTGGCTTTAACCGCATACCAAAGCTTTACTTCGGTTTGCGCCACTAAGTGCGCAAGGTGCGCATCTAGTGAGTCGAGGTCGTAGACAAAAAATGGAGTATCGAGTTTACTCGAAAGCTCATCAATAGCGCTTTTAACGGGCGTGCTCAAAAAGGTCATTAACGTAAAACCTCTTCAAGCAATAATGACGCGTCACTTTGCTCGTCCCGGTATTTAACAATTAAGGCACACGACATACTCAAGCCTTGAGCACGCGCCCAGTCGTTTGACGCAGGGCGAGAGCCTGGGATCACAATCGCGTATTCAGGGATTGCTTCGCCTTTATCAAGCTGACGCTCATTAACGCAGTCATAAACAGGGATGGTTGCAGATAAGCGAACACCTGGGGCTAGTACCGCGCCTTTTTTAACTACCACGCCTTCAACAATCACACAGCCTGCACCAATGAATGCATCGTCTTCTATGACCACAGGGCTTGCGCCAATGGGCTCAAGTACCCCGCCTAATTGTACCGCGGCGCTCAAATGAACATTTTTACCCACTTGCGCACATGAGCCAACCAATGCGTGGCTATCTACCATAGTCCCCTCGTCAATAAAGGCGCCAATATTTACATACGCAGGTGGCATAATAATAGTGCCTTTGGCAACATGTGCACCACGGCGCACACTTGAACCACCTGGCACCATGCGAACGCCTGCTGTGGCTTCAAAGCATTGCGGCGCTAGATTATGTTTATCTACAAAGCCACCAGGAAACTCCATGTTAGTGCCGTTTTTAAATGCCTCTAAAATGCCTTGCTTTACTTCTACGTTAGCGTGCCATTGGCCGTTTTCGTCTTGTGTTGCTGCGCGAACTGCGCCCGTTTCTAAATTATTTAATAGTTCTAACCAGCTCATTATAAAAACCTGTATTTAATGCCAAGATAAAATGGTGTTGTTTGCCGATGAAATGTCATCTGTGTATGTCAGCTCAAGGTGTGTTAAAGGTGGACGTAAATGCGGACTGCTAATACGCCCTTGTAAATGCATTAACACTTTGACTGGGATAGGGTTTGCTACTGAAAATAAGCTATTGATAGCGCTAGACCACTGGACAAAAAGATTAGGGTGTTGGCCGCTTAAACTGCGCTTTACAAACTCATGGGTTTGCACTGGCCATGCATTGGCTGCAACCGACACTAAACCTTTTGCACCTGCTTGGGCAAAATACGGCATGAGGGCATCGTCACCACTAAAAATGGCTAATTCAGGCGCTGCTTGTCGATAGGCTTCAAATTGAGAAATACAGCCACTGGCTTCTTTGAGTGCCCATAAATTTTTATGTTGTTTGAGGTTTTCAATGGTTGCAATGGGAATGCTAACCGCACTACGTCCTGGTACGTTATAAAGCATACAAGGATGAGAACTGGCATTGAGCAGGCTTTCAAACCAATGGGTTTGCCCCACTGCACCGGGTTTGGCGTACAAAGGCGAGCCAAGTAAAAAACCATGAATAGGCAGTTGGTTGCAGTAGTTAACCCATTCAAGCTGCTGCTTTAAGTTACTACCACCGACTGCGACCATAAGCGGGACGCTCGGCTGTAATTGGCAAACATGCTCTACGATGGCTTGCTGCTCTTTTAGGGTCAGGGCTAACCCTTCGCCAGTGCTACCAAGTAATAAAATGCCGTTGTTAGCGGCTTCTTGTTCGGCCACCAAGGTGTCTAAGGTTGCGTAATCAACTAGGCCATTTTGATCAAATGGGGTGATCAGCGCAGTCCATAAATGGAAATTGTTAATATTGAAGTTGTTGATCATCTCTCACGAACTTATAGGGCATTCGTCGAGTTATTGGCGGGTATATAGGGTGCCTGACTCTTTGAATGTATTTATAATTCGAAGAGCGAATGGGCTTAAATAATAGGGCGCACGGCCTTATTATACTAAGACCAGAAGCTCTCCACCAAATATGTTATTGGTGACAGTCGCTAGGATTCAACCTAGTCGCCCGAAGTAATCTTTCACAAAAAAGTGTTACCTCTCGGCGTTAATTCCCCTCACGTATGCTCAATGGAGTTTGCGCTCCTAACATACGCTACCTGAATAACGCACCTCTTCCAGCCCTTTGCATTTGCTATTGAAAAATCAATTAGCAAATACAATGTAATAGGGTAAGTGTGGCGATTAAACCACTTTAGCCGTCTAGGTGTCAAGTGACTAAATACAGAATAGTTCATCGATAATAGCAACGGTTACGTATTGGCTGCTTTTCTCGTAAACTAGTTTCATGGTCGAAGTAAGGTATTAAGCAGATGGAAAAATTTAGCGATATTTATAAGCGTGCAGTGGAGCGAAAGGGCTCTGAAAAAATGCTTAAATTGTTACTCGAAAAACCTTTATCAACAAAGCAACTCGTCACATTAAGTGATGATGATTGGCTAGAAGAATTTACTCGGAAAGTTTTTCAAAGTGGTTTTTATTGGTCGGTGATCAACAGTAAGTGGGCCGGATTTAGAGAGGTTTTCTGGGATTTCAGTGTTGAAAAATTATTGATGATGCCACCAGACATGTTAGAACAAAAAGCCAGTGACGAACGGATTGTGCGCAATTATAAAAAAGTAAAAACCATTACTGATAATGCGTATATGATCCACGAAGTTGCAGAGCAACACGGCAGCTTTAGTCAGTTTATTGCTAACTGGCCAAGTGAGGATATTATTGGCTTGTGGGCATATTTAAAAAAGCATGGTGCAAGGCTTGGTGGTAATACCGGCCCTTATGCACTGCGCGCCTTAGGAAAAGATACTTTTTTACTTTCAAGAGATGTAGAAAGCTATTTGCGTGCACATAAAATTATAGATGGTGGATTACAAACTAAAAAGTCACTAAGTGCGGCGCAGGCATTCTTTAATGAACTGCAGCAGCAAAGCGGCTTAAGCATGCAAGAGCTAAGCTTAATTGTCGCTTATGGTGTAGGCGACAATCGCGTAGGTATCAGCCAAAAACAATAGGATTAAACATGAAATTAGTGCCAAGGTATACCGATATTGGTGAGGGGTTTGCTATTAGCGATCATCCAGCCAAGGTGATAGCGCCACAGTTATTGTTATGGAATGAGCCCTTAGCTGAGCAATTTAATATACAAGTGGATGCAGATTCTCGAGCAAATATATTCAGTGGAAATGAACCTCAAGCAGTTTCTGCAGTTGCATTAGGGTATTCGGGTCATCAGTTTGGTCATTTTTCTCCACGCTTAGGAGACGGCCGAGCGCATTTACTTGGCGCGATCAGTGATGATAAAAACCAGCTTTGGGATTTGCAATTAAAAGGCGCTGGCGCTACGCCATTCTCGCGTGGTGGAGATGGGCGCTGTGCATTAGGACCTGCTATTCGTGAGTACGTAATGAGCGAAGCAATGCATGCGCTTGGCATTCCTACTACGCGTTGTTTAGCCGTGGTTGGTAGTGGTGAAACTGTTTATCGTAACCCGCCTCAACCTGGCGCTATTGTAACGCGACTAGCGAGTAGTCATATTCGAGTTGGCTCGTTTCAATATTTAGCTACCCAAGGCGATTTGACCAGTCTAAAAAACTTAGCCGATTTAGCCATTCAAAGACATTACCCTGAAATTAACAGCTCTGGCGCCCAGCGATACTTGGATTTTCTAGCCGCAGTGATAACCAATCAAGTTAACTTAGTCGTAAGTTGGATGAGGGTGGGGTTTATTCATGGGGTAATGAATACCGACAACACCTTAATTAGTGGTGAAACCATAGATTACGGTCCATGTGCCATGATGAACCAGTTTGATTTTGATACCGTGTTTAGCTCTATTGATAAGCAAGGGCGTTACGCATTTGGTAATCAGCCAAACATGGCGAGTTGGAACTGTGCTCGCTTAGCAGAGAGTCTAATGGCACTAATAAGTGACGACGATGAGCAAGCCGTAGCAATGCTGACACCTATCATTGCAGACTTTTCGACCCAATTTAATCAGCAATTTAGCGCTATGTGGGCACAAAAGTTAGGGCTAACAATAGCTGATGATAAAGATAATGAGCTGGTGGGAGAGTTACTAGGGCTATTAAAAGAACACCAGCTTGATTATACCAATACTTTTAATGCACTCACTGAGTCGTTAAATGGGCAAGCTGAAATACCATCAGCACTTACCTCTTGGGCACAGCAATGGCAAACACGAACTAATGAGCACAGTTATCAGGTGATGCGACAAGCTAATCCGAGCGTGATTCCCCGTAATCATATTATTGAAGATATTATTACTCAGTACACTACGCATGGGGATAGTGAGCTACTCAGTCGTTTTAGCAAAGTGATGTCGAGCCCTTACACTAGTCATGCGCAGGCCACTGAGTTTCAAACGCCGCCCGAAGATGATAAGAATTATCGTACTTTTTGCGGTACTTAAGTATGGTTTATTGCATTTTAAAATGAATATAAAAGGTCATTTTTTACCCCTGCGATGTTCATTCATAGAGCAAACTATGAACGAATGATACCATAACATCCATAAAGGCTAGTGATCGTATGGGGTTTAAAGCGATTGTTTGCTTTTTGAGCTAGTCTTTGTTCAGTAACATTTTTTATGGGCTAGTTTTATTATCCTAAGATATTGAAAAAATATATTTGCGTTAAGTATTGATTAACAAAGGCTCAGTTACTGTATAGGTAAGTTAGAAGAGCTAGCAATGCTTAGCTACATTTTTAGTTGTTAAAATGGGAAGAAAACAATGAAATTAAAATCACTTACAATTGCCATAGCGTTAGCTGCAACTAGCGCATCTACTTTTGCTGCCGAACAAGAAGGTTTTTACATTGGTGCGTTCGGTGATTACTACGATGCTTCGTGGAAAAACATGCGTGAGCAGGCTGGCCTTGACGTTAATGAGTCAACAGGTTGGGGTGCTGAATTAGGTTACCGCTTTAATGATTACTGGAGCGCACGTTTAGAATACGCAGACCTAGATTTTAATGCACATGACAAAGTACTTAACAACCGCAACGATATTGACGGCGAACGTTACGGTATCGATGCGCTTTACCACTTTGGCGGCGGCCCTTTTTACGGTTTATTCGGTCTGAAAGACATTGATGTTGTTGATGACAACACGTTTGTAAATGCAGGTGTAGGTTACCGACACTTTGTTACAGACAACTTCTTTGTAAATGCTGAAACCAGTGTTTACCAAGGTTTAGACAAAGGCTACACAGATGTTGGCGCAAAATTAGGTATTAACTACTTTTTCGGCCAAAAATCAGCGCCAGTAGCACCAGTTGAGCCTGCACCACAACCAGAGCCAGAAATTGTTCCAGTGCCGGTAACACTTGCTGATACTGATAATGATAGCATTCCTGATGTAGATGACAAATGTGCTAACACACCGATGACAGATGCGGTTGATAGTGATGGTTGTACACTTTATGAAGATACTGAAGTAACAGTAAGCTTGTTAGTAACATTCCCTAACAATGACTCGTCAGTTTCACAGCAGTACTTAAATGATATTGACGAAGTAGCGTCTTTCTTAAAAGAGTATCCAGATACAACTGTACTTCTTGAAGGTCATACGTCTGCAGTAGGTAAAGCGTCTTACAATAAATGGTTATCTAAAAAACGTGCTGATGCAGTAGCTAAAAAGCTAATTGCTGATGGTATTGCAGAAGATCGCATTACAACAGCTGGCTTAGGCGAAGAACGCCTTAAAAATGAAGCGAATACGGCACAAGCACACGCTGAAAACCGTCGTGTTGAAGCACACGTAAAATCTATTAAACGTGTAAAAGTACTTCGTTAATAGTTTCTAATTAAGTAAAAACCCAGCTTATGCTGGGTTTTTTTATGGCTGTTAATAAGTATTCATGAAAGTTGATTTTATGAAATTCACTATTCATATTATTAATAATCGATATAACTAGTTGCCCAAGTGGATGGATTTTAATCTATGTATAAAAGCTTTATAATCGAGCGTTAGAATACTATAAGTATTGGGTTATAGTGTGTTTTGTAAACACTACCGAATACTTTCACGTCACCAAGAGGGCAATACTGTGCTACAAGAATATCGTAAACACGTAGAAGAACGTGCCGCGTTAGGTATCGTACCAGCGCCATTAGATGCTCAGCAAACGGCTGATCTTATTGAGCTAATTAAAACTCCACCGGCAGGTGAAGAAGAATTCGTCCTAGAACTACTAATCAATCGTGTACCGCCGGGTGTCGATGATGCAGCCTATATTAAAGCTGGTTTTTTAGCGGCAGTTGCAAAAGGTGAAGCCGTTTCTCCACTTCTTTCTAAAGAAAAAGCAGCTGAATTGCTTGGTACTATGCTTGGTGGCTACAATATCGCGCCAATGGTTGACCTACTTGATGACGAAGCGTTAGCGCCAATCGTAGTTAAGGGCCTTGCAAACACATTATTAATGTTTGATGCGTTTTACGATGTAGAAGAAAAAGCAAAAGCAGGTAATACATACGCCAAACAAATCATTGAGTCTTGGGCTGCCGCAGAATGGTTTACTAATAAGCCAGCTGTTGCTGAAAAGATCTCGGTTACTGTATTTAAAGTCACTGGTGAGACAAACACGGATGACTTATCACCCGCTCCAGATGCATGGTCACGTCCTGATATTCCACTTCACGCACTAGCGATGCTTAAAACAGAACGTGATGGCATTAACCCTGATAAAAACGGTGAAGTAGGTCCAGTTACCCAGCTCGAAGAATTAAAAACTAAAGGCTTACCACTTGCTTACGTAGGTGATGTTGTTGGTACGGGGTCTTCACGTAAATCTGCTACTAACTCCGTGCTTTGGTTTATGGGTGCTGATATCCCATTTGTCCCAAATAAGCGCGTAGGTGGTGTCTGTTTAGGTAACAAGATTGCGCCTATCTTTTTCAATACAATGGAAGACTCAGGTGCATTACCAATCGAATTAAATGTTGATGAATTCAACATGGGTGACCAAATCGACATTTACCCTTATGAAGGGGTTGTTAAACGTCACGGTACTGATGACGTGATCTCTACGTTCACACTTAAATCAGAGGTCATTCTTGATGAGGTTCGTGCTGGTGGTCGTATTCCACTGATCATTGGTCGTGGCCTTACAGACAAAGCACGTACATCACTAGGTTTAGGTGCAACTGACGTATTTAAAGTACCAGCAGTTACTGAAGTGTCAGATAAAGGCTTTACGCTTGCGCAAAAAATGGTGGGTAAAGCATGTAATGTTGCCGGTATTCGCCCAGGCCAATATTGTGAACCAAAAATGACCACTGTTGGCTCGCAAGATACCACGGGTCCTATGACACGTGATGAGCTTAAAGACTTAGCCTGTTTAGGCTTCTCTGCAGATTTAACCATGCAGTCTTTCTGTCATACATCGGCTTACCCTAAACCAATTGACGTAAATACGCATCATACACTTCCTGATTTCATCATGAACCGTGGCGGTGTTTCACTTCGCCCTGGTGATGGTGTAATTCACTCATGGTTGAACCGTATGTTATTACCAGACACCGTAGGTACCGGTGGTGATTCACATACGCGTTTCCCATTAGGTATTTCATTCCCTGCGGGTTCAGGTGCGGTCGCATTTGCAGCAGCAACAGGTGTTATGCCACTTGATATGCCTGAATCGATTTTGGTTCGTTTTAAAGGTGAAATGCAGCCTGGTATCACGTTGCGTGACCTCGTTCATGCCATCCCTTACTACGGTATTAAAGAAGGGCTATTAACGGTTGAGAAGAAAGGTAAAATCAACGAGTTCTCTGGTCGTATACTAGAAATTGAAGGAGTTGAGCACTTAACTGTTGAGCAAGCATTTGAACTATCAGATGCATCAGCAGAGCGCTCAGCAGCAGGTTGTACCGTTAAGCTTTCTAAAGAGTCGATCAGCGAATACCTTGAGTCTAACATTGTTATGCTTAAGTGGATGATTTCTGAAAGCTACGGTGATGTACGTACAATCGAACGTCGTATTACAGCAATGCAAGAATGGCTAGCTAACCCAGAACTAATGGAAGCGGATAAAGATGCTGAGTACAAGCATGTGCTTGAAATCGACTTAGCTGATATTAAAGAGCCAGTACTTTGTGCGCCAAATGACCCTGATGATGCGCGTTTACTATCTGACGTGACAGGCGAGAAAATTGATGAGGTATTCATCGGTTCTTGTATGACTAACATTGGTCACTTCCGTGCCGCAGGTAAATTACTTGATGGCTTTACTGGTCGTATTCCAACACAGCTTTGGGTTGCACCGCCAACTAAGATGGACAAAGACCAGCTTACGGACGAAGGTTACTACGGTATCTTTGGTCGTGTTGGAGCACGTATTGAAACGCCTGGGTGTTCACTGTGTATGGGTAACCAAGCACGTGTTGCAGATAAAGCAACGGTTGTGTCTACCTCAACACGTAATTTCCCTAACCGTTTAGGTACCGGCGCAAACGTGTTCTTAGCTTCAGCAGAGCTGGCAGCAGTAGCGGCAATTTTAGGTAAATTACCTACTCCGGCTGAGTACCAAGAATATGCAGCGAAAATCAATGCAACGGCAGCAGATACCTACCGTTACTTGAACTTCCACCGTATGCCTCAGTACACTAAAAAAGCAGACAACGTAATTATTCAGCAAGCTGTATAATTAATAGAGTTTGAATGAAAAGCCCGCTTCGCGGGTTTTTTGTCGTTTGAATTTAATTTGGATTATTCATGCTTTAATAATCTTATATTGAATTAAATTTAAGTATTATTTACTTTTTAGTTGAATAATAAAGCAAAAAATCCTCGCTATATGCATTAAAATCCCTGCCAATATTATCATTATTATAAGCAGGATTTTATGACCGCATTAAACAACCAGAATTTACTGCAACTTCGTTTTATTAACCAAGCCAACATTGATTTGGTTAAGCCTTCTTTTGATAACTTACCTGCAAACCCATATGCAGATGGTGCGTTTCGCAAACGCCGTTATTCAGTAGTTAAACTACAAAATGGTGAGCTCAATCTTCAAGCGACTAAAGCGTTTGTGCAAGACGATTCAATTAATACCTTTCAAGGTAATGTTGAACGTACTTACGAAAATTTAGAGCAAAGCTTGCTTGAGTCTGAGGGTATGAAAAGTATTGTTAGCGAATTTTGTGCGATTACCGGTATTGATGCAGAGCGTGATATTGAAATTCACCAATTTAGAATGCTTGCCATTGATAGCGATACGCCTGCGGCTCCTGAAGGTGTGCATCAAGATGGGTTTGACCATGTATGTGTATGTGGTGTTTCTCATGAAAATTTAGAAGGTGGTGAGCTATTGGTTTATGAAAACCAACAAGCTGAACCGTGTTTTAAAATGGAAATAAAAGACGGCATGTTTGCACTAATTAATGACCGTCAGGTATGGCATAACGCCACGCCAATGAACAAAATTGATGCTAACAAACCAGGTTACCTGGATTGTTTTGTACTAACTGCTTAAGAGAAATAAAATGAATTTAATGCAATTGCGCGCGCAATTTCCCGCTTTAATGCAAACGGTTGATGGCAAGTCACCGGTATTCTTAGATGGGCCAGGTGGCTCACAAGTGCCCCAGCCGGTACTGAGTGCCATGACCGCTTATTTAGGGCATTACAATTCAAACTTGGGCGGTGCGTTTTTCTCAAGTGACAAAACGGTTGAGCTGATGGCTAATGCGCGTCAAGCGGCGGCTGATTTGTTAAATGCGCCGAGTGCACAAAATATTGTGTTTGGTCCCAACATGACCAGCCTAACATTTAGCTTTAGTCGCGCGATTTCACGCGACTGGCAAGCTGGCGATGAAATTATTGTGACCAATGCAGATCATTTTTCAAATGTATCGTCTTGGCAGCAAGCCGCTGAAGATAAAGGCGCAGTGGTTAACACTGCGCTAATTAACGAAGCCGATTGCAGTTTAGATATGGCGCATTTTGAAAGCTTATTAAACGCTAACACTAAATTAGTTGCGGTTACGTATGCATCAAATACCACAGGCTCTATTAACGATATTAAACGTATTATAGAGCTTGCTCACAATGTCGGTGCATTGGTATATGTTGATGCTGTGCATTATGCCCCTCATGAACTAATCGATGTGCAAGCGTTAGATTGTGACTTTTTAGCGTGTTCTGCATATAAGTTTTTTGGTCCGCACTTAGGCATGGTTTATGGCAAAACAGATCACTTAGAAGGGTTTACACCTTATAAAGTAGAACCAGCAAAAGATGTTGCTCCAGGCCGCTGGGAAACCGGCACACAAAGTTTTGAAGCACTAGCGGGCTTTATTGCAGCGGTTGATTACATTGCGGCAATTAGCGAGCTTAATGACAGTCACTCACGCCGAGAAAAACTGCGTGTTGCGTTTGAAAAAACGAAACAACACGAGATGGCGCTTAGTGAATACTTTTTAACTCGCCTTGTTAATTACCCGCGTATTAAATTGTTTGGTATTGATGACTTAGCACGCTTAAGTGAGCGTACCCCTACGTTTGCACTGACCTTTGAAGGGTTAGAGCCTCGCCAAGTGTCTGAATTTTTAGGCAAACAACATGTATGTGTATGGGATGGTAATTTTTACGCCCAAGGTTTATGCAAACAACTTGGTGTGCTTAATAAGGGCGGCGTAGTTCGCATTGGTTGCATGCACTATAACACTCTAGAAGAAATGGACACGCTATTTAATTTGTTTGATGAGCTACTAGGTTAATCCCTTATTTATTCAATACTTTTTAAAGCCATAAGTAAAAATTACTTATGGCTTTTTTATTGGCTGATTACCTAGCTTTGTGGGGTTCCATATATTTGCTCTGCTCGATTAAACAAAACCCATGAGGTTAAAATATACTTATCATTTGATACTGGCTTATTGCCTCTATGTGTATGCGTGAAATATCCTGGAGCAACCACCATGCTGCCTTTTTTAGGGGCTATTTTACGATTTTGATAATAAAACTCGGTTTCTCCGCCTTCTTCAACATCATTTAAATAAAACATAAATAACAATACCCGATGCAGGGCTTCATTATGTTGTAACTGCGGATACACCTCACTATGCCAATACGGATAGCCCCCTTTATTGACCTCATATTTTTGTGCTTGAATATTACCGAGCCTAAAAATTTGTTGCACCAATAAAGGAAGTTGTGGTTTACCTACTTCGTCATAATTGGCATGAGTCAAATCTACCGGCTGGCCTGTTTTTGGGTGATACACTTTTAAACCAAATGCCCCAATCATCATAAAAATATGTTCTTCGATGTATTTAAAAACATACTGTGCAGTGGTTTGTTGAATATGCTTTAATTGTTCTGCGTATTCAGGATGGTTGTTTAAGTGCAGGTCGTGGCTATCTTTTTTATTAAGATCAACGCCGCCCGATGTCATCCCTTGTTTAATATGCGGGCTTTGAGAAAAGGTAGTGATAAAGTTATCACAAAAGTCACTGCTGAGCGCGTTGTCATACACGCGGATAAAGTCCGTCATGAGTTACCTGTTTAATTATTATGGATTATTATGTTTACTGAAAAAGTGATGCCGCGCTTTAGCGAAACGGATGCACTCGGACACATCAACAATACCGTACTCCCTGTTTGGTTTGAAGCCGCCCGAGTACCTATTTTTAAATTTTTTACCCCTGATCTTAATCCTCACAACTGGAAGTTAATTATTGCTAAGGTTGAAGTGTCGTTTGTCGGCGAGTTATTTTATGCCCATGAAGTGACAATTAACTCCAGCATAGAGCAGATTGGTAATAGCTCATTTGTGATCCGCCAAGAAGCCTGGCAGCAAGATAAGTGCTGTGCTATTGGTAAAACGGTCATGGTACGTTATGACTTCGCCAGCAAAACAAAGCAAATGCTTTCGACTGATGAAAAAGCTGCATTAACACAGCACCTTGTTGCAACGAGTTAATCGCAGTTTAGCTATGACTTAGTTAAATATTGCCCTAAGGCAATGACTTGTTTTTCAGTAAAGCGTAGTCCGAGCTTAGTTCTGCGCCACAATATATCTGCGTTAGTTCTTAACCATTCATGGTTAACTAAGTGTGCCATAGCTGCGCGCTATACGTTTTAAGGTGTCGATTGGTAGCCTCTTTTTTGTGGGCTCAGTATTTAATATTGGATTTTTATGTTGTGACAGCTAATTGCTATTTGTAGGTATTCTAAAAAGGTTGGCCTTGAAATAGGCCAACCATAGTACTTCTCTTTACTGACCATGTATCGATGATTGCTGAAGTTAGATTGATAAATCACGAGCTACTCGACCGCATATCTTGATTAAGCGGAAAATCCACCGTCGATCATCAAGTCAGCGCCAGTGATATAACCCGCTTCTGAGCTAGCAACGAATGCAACTAAGCTAGCAATCTCCTCAACTTGACCATAACGACCAAGTGCACCTATTGCTTTTACAGGCTCCGAAGTATCGCCATTGTCTGGGTTTAAGTCAGTATCCACTGGACCAGGAAGAATGTTATTAACTGTAATGCCTCTAGAGCCTAGATCGCGAGAGAGACCTTTAACCAATCCGGTTAGTGCAGACTTGCTCATTCCATATATAGAACCGCCAGCAAAAGGAATGCGCTGAGCGTTCGTACTACTGATATTGATTATTCTGCCGTTATTATTCATATGCTTCGCGGCTTCATGAATAGCCACAAATACACTTCGTACGTTGGTATTGATGGTCTTGTCCCAATCATCCATCGTCAAATTTTCAATACTGTCCCAGATCAGCGTACCTGAGTTGTTTACGACAATATCAATTTGACCAAGTTGTTCTATGGTTTCGCTGATTGCATTTCTGATATCTTCAGGCTTAGTGCTATCCGCCTTTATTGCGATGACTTTTTTGCTACCTTGTGAAGTTAAGTTCTCAGCAAGCGCTTTAGCTTTTTCGTGAGATGACACAAATGTAAAAGCAACAGACGCTCCCTCCAATGCCAATCTCTCAACAATGGCGGCACCAATACCGCGACTGCCACCTTGGATAAAAGCAACCTTCCCACTGAATCTATTGAAGTTATTCATTATGTTTACCTTAATTAAAATTAGTTAATGTGAATAATCTCGTTGATGTATGCAGAATAATCGATTCACATTGGTTTATTAAGTCTTTAAAATGATAAACACAAAGTCCTGTGGGGAATTAATGATGTTAAAAAGCCAATTTATAGAAGTTCGTCACTTTGTCACCGTTGCGCAGTTGGGGAGTTTTACCCTTGCGGCTCAAGCGCTTGGAATGACCGGTTCAGCTTTAAGTAAAAGCGTTGCTCGACTAGAAAAACAGCTAGGCACCAAACTCCTTCATCGAACAACTCGACGCATCGCGTTAACCAATGATGGGGATTCCTATTTAGCCGACTGCCTTAAAGCGATGACCATTTTAGAGGAAGCAGAGAAGCGCTTAAGCAATCAACAGTTATTGCCATCAGGGCGTGTGCGTATTGATTTACCCGCAGTTCTCGGTAGAAGAGCAATCCTACCCAAGTTGCTAGAATTAACGTCCAAGTTCGAGCAATTAGATCTATCTATAACCTTTAATGACCGTCCTACGGATTTAGTTAGTGATGGGATTGATCTTGCGATCCGCGTTGGGCACTTAGAAAACTCGGGCGATATTGTTGCACGTAAAATAGGGGAGCAAAAAAGGGTGATATGTGCCTCTCCCTCTTATTTAGCAACGCGAGCACCGATTACCAAAAAAGAAGATATTGCCCAACATGATTGCATCGTCGGGTGGCCTATAGGACAAAGGCATAGTTGGCTGCTGAAAAATGCTAAAGGGACAACCGAATCTGTTGATATTTCAGCACGTCATGAGATAGCCGACTGTGAAGGTATTTTGCAATCGACTTTATCTGATGCAGGTTTAGCTCAACTACCAGTATGGTTAGTGAAGCAATACCTTGATGATGGGCAATTATGCCCTGTATTAGAGAAATTCAATGGCGAAGGAGCACCCATCAGTATTGTTTGGCTAAAAACACCTTACATTATGCCTAAAATAAGAGTCATCATAGATGAGATTATTACTTTAGCTAGCCGTCATCCAGATGTTTTTGAGGCTTCTTTGTGATTTTGATTAATCGAAGTACGACATTGCAGGTACTTTTAGTATTATTGTGTGCGCCCATAAGTATTCTTGTGTTTACTTGCTCACTCTTGTCGTCAGTGCTATTGAAAAGTCTAACTTGTTCAATGCAATACAATGTAGCCATTTTGCGTATAAATCGTTGCGCTCTTCACTGCTTATACTTGGTTCAAAGCGACGAACGCTTGGCAAGCTGCGCAGTTGATTCATACACCTCAGTTTGTAATCCTGCTAAGTAAGTCACCCCCAGTGAGGTGGTTTCGGTTAAAGTAAGGCGCTCACTCATCACAGCACCTTGTTGCAACGAGTTAATCGCAGTTTAGTTGTGGCAAGCAGGATGTTTAGTCAAATATTGCCCTAAGGCAATGACTTGTTTTTCAGTAAAGCGTAGTCCGAGCTTAGTTCTGCGCCACAATATATCTGCGCTGTTTTTTGCCCATTCATGGTTAACTAAGTAATCAACTTCTTGTGCATATAAGCCATGACCAAAGTGATAACCTAAATCGCCGATTGCTTGGCTTTTACCCAATAATTGAAAACTAAGCGTACCATAGCTGCGAGCCATACGTTTTAAGGTGTCGGTTGGCAGCCAAGGATAGCTGCTTTCTAACTGAGCGATAAGGTATGCTTGGTTACTAAAGTCGCCGCCTGGTAAAGGGGTGTTTTTCGTCCACGAGCCACTCATTTTTGGGTAAAAAGGCGCTAACTTATTGACGGCATTTTCTGCAAGCTTTCTATAAGTGGTAATTTTGCCACCAAACACGCTTAATAATGGGGCGTGATCAGCTTCATTATTTAATATCAGTTTATAATCGCGGGTGACAGCTTGGGCATCTGTTGATTTGTCATCTAACAGCGGGCGCACGCCACTAAACGTGTGCACAATATCCGCTTCGCTTATTGGCTTTTTAAAGTAATGATTAGTAATACTGATCAGGTATTCGATTTCTTGCTCACTAATTTTTACATCAGTAATATCGCCGGTGTACTCTTCATCCGTGGTGCCAATTAGTGAGTAATCTTGCTCATAAGGAATCACAAATACAATACGGTTATCCTCGTTTTGTAAAATATAGGCAACCGGCTGGCTGTGGATCCGAGGCACCACAATGTGACTGCCTTTTACAAGACGAACAGTATGTGGTGTGGGCTGGGTAAATACATCTTCAAATAATGACGCGACCCAAGGGCCTGCAGCATTTACAACACTTTTAGCTTTAATATTTAGGTGTTGCTTGCTAGCTTGCTGTTCTAAAGTCACATCCCAATAGTCTGCATTACGGGTGGCTTTAATACAGCGCGTGCGTGTTGCAATTGTGGCGCCCAAATTATGCGCTGCTTGTGCGTTTAAAATCACTAAGCGCGCGTCATCAACCCAGCCGTCTGCGTATTCAAAGCCTTGGGTGATGCTGCTGTTAAGTACGCTATCGCGGTTAAACTCAATCGCTTTTGAAGCTGGTAAAGTATTACGCCAGGCTAGATGGTCATAAATAAATAACCCCATGCGAATCATCCATGGCGAACGCAAATGTGCTTGGTGCGGCAGTCGAAAAGACAGTGGCCACATAATATGAGGTGCTTTTTTTAACAGTACTTCACGCTCACGCAAGGCCTCTCTTACCAATCTAAATTGATAGTTCTCTAAATAGCGAAGCCCGCCATGAATAAGTTTGCTGCTATTAGAAGAGGTAGCAGAGGCTAAATCGTTCTGCTCACATAAGAGTACTTTTAAGCCACGACCACTAGCATCGGCTGCAATGCCAGCGCCATTAATACCGCCGCCAATAATGAGTAAGTCATATTCGTTGTCGTGTGCGCTCATAGATTTCCCAGTGTTTAGTCACTCTCGTCGTCAGTGCTATTAGAAAGTCTAACTTGTGCAATGCAATGTAGCCACTTTGCGTATAAATCGTTGCGCTCTTCACTGCTCATGGTTGGTTCAAAGCGACGATCGCTTTTCCACATGTTGGCAAGCTGCGCAGTTGATTCATATACCCCAGTTTGCAGGCCTGCTAAGTAGGCAACCCCCAATGAAGTGGTTTCGGTCAAGGTTGGGCGTTCAACGCTTGCGCCTAAAATGTTAGCTAAAAATGCCATGGCCCAATTATTGTTTGCCATGCCGCCATCAACCCTTAAAATACTAGGGCGAAGTCCGTCACCCTCCATAGCTTTTTGTAAATCTTTGGTTTGATAACCCACCGACTGCAAGGCAGCTGCCACAATGGTGCTAATGCCTGAGTCTCGGGTTAGGCCTAAAATAGCGCCTCTTGCATTTGCATCCCAATAGGGCGCTCCTAAGCCAGTAAACGAGGGCACTAAAAACACCCCATGATCTAAGGGAACACCTTTGACAAGGGCTTCACTTTCACCTGCGTTTTCTAATAGTTTTAGGCCTTCTACTATCCATTGCATGGTGGCACCAGCCATAAAAATGCTGCCTTCAATTGCATAGGTGGGTTTGCCGTTGAGCCGATATGCAAGAGTGGTTAATAAACGATTACTTGATTTTAGTGCTTTATCGCCAGTGTTAAGCATTAAAAAGCAGCCTGTTCCGTAGGTGCTTTTTGCCATACCTTCTTCAAAACATGCTTGACCAATTAAAGCCGCTTGCTGATCGCCAGCAATACCACAAATAGGAATTTCACTACCGAACAACTCGCTGCTTGTTAACCCAAAATCAGCCGCTGAGTCCATTACCTCAGGTAACATAGCCAGTGAAATGTCAAATAAAGCCAGTAATTCTTCATCCCAGCATTGCTGATGAATATTAAACAGTAAAGTTCGTGAGGCATTAGTGGCATCGGTTTTGTGCACTTTACCGTCGGTTAATTGCCACAATAAGTAGGTATCTACCGTGCCAAATGCTAGTTCACCTGCATGTGCTTGCTCTTTAGCGCCAGTGACGTTATCTAAAATCCAACGAACTTTGGTTGCAGAAAAATAAGGGTCGAGTACTAAACCGGTTTTATCATTCACCATTTTTGTATGCCCAGCATGACGTAAACTATCGCAATATTCACTAGTGCGTCGGTCTTGCCATACAATCGCGTTATAAATAGGTTGCCCAGTTTTTTTATTCCACACTAAAGTGGTTTCTCGCTGATTAGCAATGCCGATGGCAATTATGTCGGCGGCAGTTACTTGTTGTTGCGCTAAGAGGTTTTTGACGCTGGTTAATACAGTTTGCCAAATATCTACAGGGTCGTGTTCAACCCAACCATTTTTTACAAAGTGCTGAGGGAAGGTTTGTTGAGCACTCCCTATCACCTGTGCATCTTTGCTATATAAAATAGCCCGAGAGCTTGTCGTTCCTTGATCAATCGAGAGTAAGTATTTAGCCATAAAAAATAATGTTGTTTAATTTAGATAAAGATAGCTTGTCTTTAAGCTAAACGAATAGCAATGCTTTTGCACCATAATGGTTAAAATTATAGATTAGCAGAGGGTAGGAGAGGGAAATGATAATTAAATTTTGGCGCCTATTATTTAATAGACGCCAAGCAATAGTGATTAATTAGTACTCGTTAATTGTTGATGTAACCAATCTTTTAATACCATTCTGTCGTGCTTTAGCTGCTGCATAGCTTCGTCATCGATAGGTGAGTCTTGTAGTTCAAGTACCCGAATTTCTTTATCGATTTCATTGTATTGTTTTGCTTTAGTAGCAAAGTTTTCATCATTTGCATTGAGTTTTGCAATTGTTTGCGTGTAATCAGGAAAGTCTTTAGTTAATGAATGGTCTTCGCCTAACATAGGTTACTCCTTGTTTATACGTATTTAATGCGCTGTTGGATAATGCAGGTCACTTTACTGATAGACAGTTTGTAACTACTGAATTACTCATATAATAGAGCTTGGGCTGATTTAAAATAAATCAACCATTGCTGATTGTAAGCGAGCTATTTGTATTAGCTGAGCTGCAAAACACTGACACCTGCAAAGCCTTCAGTTAGAATATGCATGCAATAACCATCCGCCTAATTACTTTGAGTACTTTAATACATGCTTTTAATGATCGATAACTACGACTCGTTTACCTACAATTTGGTACAGTATTTTCAACGATTAGATCAAGAAGTGGTGGTAAAACGTAACGACCAAATAACGCTGAGCGAAATTAAACAGTTAAACCCCGATCATATTGTGATTTCTCCAGGCCCTAAAAGCCCAAGTGAAGCGGGAGTATCGTTATCTGTTGTAGAGCAATTTAAAGGAACTTATCCTATATTAGGTATTTGTTTGGGGCACCAAACCATTGCTCAGGTGCTAGGTGGTAAGGTGGTGCGCGCTAAACAGGTTATGCATGGAAAAACATCGCCAATTTATCATCAGCATCAAGGTATGTTTAAAGGTTTACCCAACCCGCTGACAGTGTGCCGCTACCATTCTTTAATTGTTGAAGCACACTCATTGCCTAAAGAACTAGAAGTAACAGCATGGACACAAAGTAAAACTGGGCTGCGTGATGAAATTATGGGATTGTTGCATAACGAGCTCGCACTTGAAGGCGTGCAGTTTCACCCTGAAGCAATTTTGACCGAGCAAGGCTTAGCCTTACTTGATAACTTTTTAACGCGCTTCTAGGCTTATACCTGTAAGCTATTTTCCTTTTTTGCCTTAAGATAGAGTTTATGACCGATACATTGCAGCAACAGCGAATTGTTAACGTGCTACACCAACGAGCGCATGATTTGCTACTGGGTCATAGTTTTGCTAATCAGCAAATAGGCTTTATTCATACCTTAGACCTCAATGACGGTAAACCCGTTAAAAAGCGTACCTTATTAGAAGTTGAAGTGGCCGCTCAGCAAAAGCGTCAACAAAAAAGTACTTCACATCAAAAGTTACAGGCAAAAACCAGTCAAAAATTACATACGGTTATTGAAACCGTGATGGCCAAACGTCTTGAAGACATAGATTTAGTCATCAAAGACACTGTTGGTATAGATGATAATGTGCCCGCTATACTTGATATTCTTGCAACACGCGCGGCATCGGTCGGTCGTTTAGAGCCGCTAATTAACGATTTAAACTGGCTTGGACGAGAGCTGGTTACCTTAGTTAATTTACCTTTTTATCGTAAGCAACGCAGTAAAGGCACCTCAGTCAAAGTAGATACCCCAGCATTGGCATTACGTTATTTAGGCTTAGACAACCTGCAACTGGTAGTGCCTACTTTTGCAGTGCGCCATTGGATGCCAAACAGTACCGCACCATTTCCACTATTAAAGCGCAGGTTAAAAGACAATACTATGTCATGTGCTATTGCGGCACAAACTCTAGCGCAGCTTAATGGGTTAAATCCCATGCATGCATTTACCTTAGGCATGTTATTAAATGTGGGGCAGATTGCCTTAGTGCGCTTATACTTAAAAGTGTTTGAGCAAGTATGGCAACGCAAAATACAGCGTGCTCGTGAAGAAGGTGACAAAAACCTACACACTGCGTTGTTGGAGTTAAAACCTGACCCGCTATTTTTAACGACATTGCTGAATGAAAAATCACTGCTTGTTAGCGCCAAGGTGATTGAAACCATGTCATTTAAATACTTACCCTTTAACACTGTTATGCAGCAGTTAGTGAATGGGACAGAAAAAGGTGATAGCTTATTGCCATTATCGCAAGTAATTTTAAAAGCTCGCTGCTACTCTCAGTACTTAAATTTAAAAGAGCACCAGCTTATTGAAGACGATGAATTACAAAGCTGGTTTAGCTATTATAAGTTTACAAAAAAAGAGTTAGAGACCTTACAAACAGCTAATTTTACTAATTTGGCACTTCAAATCGATTAAATCTGTTAATTTTTTTGCGACTATTCATTCACTTTAATTCTACTTATTCATGTGCAGTTGGTTTATAAGCGCTATGCTTTTTTCGTTGTAGAGGCGCTGACTAAGGTAAATGCACATCATTATTAGCTCTCAAATAGTTATTCACTATCTATGAAATAATATCTTAAGCCCTTTATTTTAAAGGGGTACATGAAAGTTTTTGAAGAGACATAACCCTAAATTTCTGAAATAATGAGCGCCTGAAAATTGAACCACAACGTAGTTTCAGGCAAATACATAGCTATTATTTTTTGCCGACACATTTGGTTATTAACAATAATCACACCCCTATTCTACTGCTTTGTGATGCACACAATTAAGAGGAAATAAAATGACAGTCAATCGCGAATTATTTGATCACGTAATGGTTCCTAACTACGCACCTTCAAGCGTAATTCCAGTTCGAGGCGAAGGTTCTCGTGTATGGGATCAACAAGGACGAGAGTTTATCGACTTTGCTGGTGGTATTGCCGTTAACTGTCTTGGTCACTGCCATCCTGCATTAGTGGGTGCATTAAAAGAGCAGGGCGAAAAAATTTGGCATTTATCAAATGTAATGACCAATGAGCCAGCGCTTCGCTTAGCTAAAAAAATGGTTGATGCGACTTTTGCAGAAAAAGTTTACTTTGCAAACTCAGGCGCAGAAGCAAACGAAGCGGCACTTAAATTAGCGCGTCGTTTTGCGCTTGATAAATTTGGTGCAGAAAAGTCACAAATTATCGCCTTTAATAAAGGTTTCCATGGTCGTACCTTCTTCACGGTTACTGTAGGCGGTCAAGCGGCTTACTCTGACGGTTTTGGTCCTAAGCCAGGCGACATTGTTCATTGTGACTACAATGACCTTGCCGCATTTGAAGCGTTGATTAGCGATAACACCTGTGCGGTAATGATGGAGCCAATTCAAGGTGAAGGCGGTATTATCTCGCCAACTGACGAATTTGCTCAAGGCGTTCGTGATTTATGTACTAAGCACAATGCATTGCTAATTTTTGATGAAGTGCAATCAGGTGTTGGTCGTACGGGTGAGCTATACGCATACCAAGGCTTAAACGTAGTACCTGACATTTTAACTTCAGCAAAAGCACTTGGTGGCGGTTTTCCAATTGGCGCTATGCTAACAACCACTGAGATTGCACAGCATCTTAAAGTAGGTACTCATGGTTCTACTTACGGCGGTAACCCACTAGCCTGTGCAGTTGCAGAAGCTGCATTTGATACAGTGAACAATCCAGAAGTATTAGCGGGCGTTAAAGCAAAAGCGGCGTTATTTACCGAGCTACTTAATGCGATTAACGAAAAGTACCATGTATTTAGTGAAATTCGTGGCCAAGGTTTATTAATCGGTGCCGTAGTTAATGAGCAGTACAAAGGACGCGCTAAAGAGTTTTTAGTTGCAGGTACTGAGCATGGCTTAATGTCACTTGTAGCGGGTGCTGATGTGGTTCGTTTCACTCCATCTTTAGTAATACCAGAAGCTGATATTCGCGAAGGTATGGCACGCTTTGAAAAAGCAGTAGCCCACGTTGTAAATGCGTAATCGCTAATTCAACTTCTCTAAGGGCAAACATTGTTTGCCCTGCAGTTCCTATTTACCGTTATATATAAGGGAGTAAGCGGATTCATGATGATCCTTCGCCCAATCCAAAAAAGTGATTATGCAGCTTTAGTAACCATTGCCGACGAGTCGGGACATGGCTTTACTTCTTTACCTAATAATGAAGAGTTATTACAAAAGAAGATTGCACATTCAGTTAACTCATTTACAAAAACCACGTCACAGCCTGGTGATGAAGGGTACTTATTTGTTCTTGAAGATACTGAAACTGGTGAAGTAGTTGGTACTTCAGGTATTGAAGCGGCAGTTGGCTTAGATGACGCATTTTATCACTATCATTTGAGTAAAGTGATTCACTCTTCGCGCACGCTAGATGTATATAAAGCGGTAGATATTCTCACCCTTTGTAATGACTACACTGGGGCTACAGAGCTGTGTACGCTGTTTTTAAAAGACGGTTATCGTAAAAATTGTAACGGTAAGCTGCTTTCAAAAGCACGCTTTATGTTTATAAAACAGCACCAGCAACGCTTTGCACAAACCGTTATCGCAGAAATGCGTGGCGTATCTGACGAAAACGGCAGTAGCCCGTTTTGGCAGTGGCTTGAAGAGCACTTTTTCTCAATGGATTTTCCAACCGCAGATTATCTGACGGGAATTGGCCAAAAAGTGTTTATTGCTGAGTTAATGCCTAAATACCCAATTTACGTCAACTTATTGAGTAAAGAAGCGCAAGCGGTTATTGGTCAAGTACACGATAATACGCGCCCAGCTATTCAGTTATTAAAAAGTGAAGGCTTTACTTTTAATGGTTACGTCGACATTTTTGATGCAGGCCCAACCGTTGAAGCAAAAGTAGATAACATTGCTACTGTACGTAATGCACAAAACTTTAGTGTTGAAATTGGCGAAATGACAGGTGATACCATGGTATTGCTAGCCAATGATAAGCTTGAAGACTTTAGAGCAACCGTTGTTCCTATGGCATTTGATTCGCGTTCAAACAGCCTTGTGCTTACGCAAGAACTTGCTGATGCATTACATTTAAAATCGGGCGATTTTGTTACTGCTACCCCAGTTTAATTTAGGAGAAAGTATATGACTCATCCTGCACAATTTATTAATGGTCAATGGTCGCAAGGCCAAGGCACAGAATTTAACTCAGTTAATCCTGCAAATAACGACGTTATTTGGCAGGCATCAGCTGCAAGCGCAGAGCAAGTAGATAGCGCTGTAGCATCAGCACGTGAAGCATTTTACAGCTGGGCTGATAAAAGCTTTAGCGAGCGTTTAGAGATTGTAAAAACCTTTGCTGCAACATTAAAAGAGCACAGCGAAGAGCTAGCGGTTGCTATTGCACAAGAAACAGGTAAACCACTTTGGGAAACACGTACTGAAGCGGGCGCCATGGTAGGTAAAATTGCCATTGCTGAAAAAGCATTTTTAGACCGTACTGGTGATGTTGAAAACGCTATGCCGCAAGGTCGTGCGATGATCCGTCATAAGCCACATGGTGTTGTTGCTGTATTTGGTCCTTACAACTTCCCTGGGCACTTACCAAATGGCCACATTGTACCTGCACTTTTAGCCGGTAATACTGTGGTATTTAAACCATCTGAACTTACACCTATGGTGGCTGAGCTAACCCTTAAACTATGGGAAAAAGCCGGTTTACCTGCTGGGGTAATTAACCTAGTTCAAGGTGAAGTAGAAACAGGTAAAGCATTGGCGTCACACAAAGGCATTGATGGTTTATTCTTTACTGGGTCTTCACGTACGGGTCATATTTTACATGAACAGTTCGCAGGTCAACCAGGTAAAATTTTAGCGCTTGAAATGGGTGGTAATAATCCGCTAATCGTTAAAGATGCAGAAGATACTCTTGCTGTAGTGCACGATATTGTGCAATCTGCGTTTATCTCAAGCGGCCAACGTTGTACCTGTGCGCGAAAATTGTTTTTACCAACAGGCGCTAAAGGCGATGAAATTTTAGCGCGCTTAATTACAGCGACTAAAGCAATTAAAGTTGGTAACTACGACGACGCTGACCAACCGTTTATGGGTTCAATGATCTCAGCGGCCGCTGCTGCTGGTATGGTTAAAGCACAAGACGAGTTAAAAGCCATGGGTGGTGACGTGTTAGTTGAGCTTGAGCATACAGCTAACACCGGTTTTGTTACACCAGGTATTATTGAGTGCACAAATATTAAAGACTTCCCAGATGAAGAGCACTTTGGTCCACTTTTAAAAGTATTCCGCTTTGATGACTTTGACCAAGCAATTGATAAAGCAAACGACACTAGCTTTGGTTTATCAGCAGGTTTATTAAGTGATAACCAAGCTGATTACGATCATTTCTTACGTCGTATTCGTGCGGGTATTGTTAACTGGAACCGTCCAATTACAGGCGCCTCAAGTGCTGCACCGTTTGGTGGTATTGGTGCCTCAGGTAATCACAGAGCAAGCGCTTATTACGCTGCCGATTACTGTGCATACCCTGTTGCTTCTGTGGAACTTGAAAAAGTAACCATGCCAGCAACATTAAGCCCAGGCTTAAAAATAGATTAAGTCCTCTGAGCGTTAGTTAAGTACGACTTAATTAGTATAAAAGCAGCTTCGGCTGCTTTTTTTGTATTGCAATCCCACAAAGCTAGCAATTATTAGTGCTTTCTGCTTAAATTAAGCAATCAGTATTTTTGAGGTAAATAAACGATGGTTTTAAACAGGCAAGGGTACGATGACTTAATAATGTACCTAACTCAGAACTTAGCGTTGTTTGAAAAACCAGGCGAAATAAAGCCAGGTGCGCCAACCGTTATTGAGTTAATTGAAGATGTAATTGCCGAAAATGTCATACGCATTTGTCAACAACACCCAGACCTTTCTACAGAGCAGCGCAGTCAAATTGTGCGCGAGGTTGATGGCATTGTTTACGATTTACAAGAAGTGCTGAGTAGTGTGACCTCTCACACTGTTACAGTAGAACAGCATGCTTTTATTGATGAATTTGCTGGGCTAGTTAAAAACTTATTTGATAACGCTATTAATTAATTGTTCCCCCTTTAAAAACCACGCTTTATTCGCTATTTAATTTTAAATGCGCGTGAGAGCCTGCGTGTAATGAATACAAAATTAAACTAATGAGATAAAACAATGCAAGCAAATGTAAAATGGGTTGAAGGTAATACCTATATAGGCCGCTCTAATAGTAATCATAATGTGGTATTTGATGCGGGTAGTGACGGAGCAGCACCAAGCCCAATGGAAATGGTGCTTATGTCTGTCGGTGGCTGTTCATCGGTTGATGTGGTAAGTATTTTAAAAAAAACCAAGCAAGACTTCTCATCCGTTGATGTGCAATTAACTGCTGAACGAGCAGAAACAGCCCCGCGCGTGTTCACTAAAATTAATTTACACTTTGTTGTAACTGGTAAGAATGTGTCTGAAAAACACCTAGAGCGAGCGGTTTCGCTTTCTGCCGAAAAGTATTGCTCAGTTGCATTAATGCTTGATAAAACAGTAGAAATTACCCACAGCCATGAAGTTGTTGAAGATCAGGAAAAATAACGCTTTTTCCGTGAGTGAAATTCGTATAAAATCCGCGAACTTTTCATTCTGCAGGTGCAGATTTCACTAATTTATAGGTTGGTTTATATGAACAAACCCTTCGATAAACTTAAACTTCATGGCTTTAATAATTTAACTAAAAGCCTAAGCTTTAGTATTTACGATATTTGCTATGCAAAAACAGAGCAGCAACGTAAAGAATATATAGAATATATCGATGAGCAGTATAGTGCAGATAGACTAACCGACATTTTAGGTGATGTGGTTGATATTATTGGTGCCAATATTTTAAATGTTGCACGTCAAGATTATGAGCCACAAGGTGCCAGTGTAACTATTTTAGTTTCAGAAGAGCCTGTAGAAGAGCAGCAAAACTATGATGCTGACGAAGCGCCAGGGCCATTACCTGACTCAGTGGTTGCACACCTTGATAAAAGCCACATTTGTGTTCACACATATCCTGAAGCACACCCAGATGATGGTATTTGTACTTTCCGTGCGGATATTGAAGTATCAACCTGTGGCATTATTTCGCCGCTTAAAGCGTTAAACTTCTTAATCCATAGTCTTGAGTCTGATGTGGTAACGATTGATTACCGCGTACGTGGTTTTACCCGTGATGTAAACGGCGTTAAGCATTACATTGACCATGCAATTAATTCGATTCAAAACTTCATGACAGAAGATACCAAAGAAGCGTACCAAATGATGGACGTGAACGTGTATCAAGAAAACTTGTTCCATACCAAAATGATGTTAAAAGAAACCGATTTAAACACCTATTTATTTGGTTTATCTACTGATGACTTGTCAGATGACGAAGAAGAACAGATTCGCTCAAAACTAACACGTGAAATGCAAGAAATATTCTATGGCCGGAACCTGCCAGATACAGAATAATAGCAATTAGATTAAATAAAAATGGCGCTCATTGAGCGCCATTTTTGTATGTCTGAGAAAGCTCAAGTAAATGAGCTGGGCTTTTGTAATAAATACTTACTTAGCTAAGCATGCTGTACAGTAACGCAAATACAGCTAATGAGCCAACAGCCAGTACAAATAAGGTACTTAAACGGTTACGGTATTTTTGTAAGCTAGGCACTTTGTAAACTGCAATCATTGGCATAATGAATAAAATCATCGCAATGATTGGGCCTGATAACTGGTCCATCATATCTAGTATGCTTGGGTTTTTAACCGCGCAGAACCAAATAGCGAAAAACATCAGTACCGCACCCACTTTATCAGCGACTTTAGGGCTCATGTTTGAGTGTTTAGTCACTAACCCAGTAAAGCTTTCGCGTGCCCCTAAAAAGTGACCTAAAAACGACGACATAATCGCAATAAAGGCAACCAAAGGCCCCAGTGTTGCAATGAATGAGTTTTCCGTAATATTAGCTAAGTAAGATAAAACAGAGACGTTTGCCGCTTTTGCTTCAGCCATTTGGTCACCGGTAAGCGATAACACGCATGAGAAAACAAATAACAAAACAAAGGTAATCAATAATAAGCTAGTGCGCTTTAAAATCGCCTCTGACTTAGAGGTTGCTAGGTCACCATAGTGGCTGCGTTGTTTATTAACAAAGCTTGAAATAGCCGCTGCATGGCTAAATGAAAACACAATAATAGGAATCGATAACCAAAGTGTTTTACTAAAGCTACCTAGCCCAGGCATAGTTGTATCGGGCATTTGCCAGCTTGGGATTAAATACAGAGATAAAAAGAATAAAATACCCACTAGCGGGTACACTAAAATAGCAAAGGCGCGTAGCATTAAGCGTTCACCGCCCATCATTAAGCCAATCATAACAGCAACAAGTACACCTGAAAGCACAACGCGTGACGGCGACTCCATTCCTAATTGATTGACCATAAAGCTGTCTACCGTATTGGTTAAACCCACACCGTAAATGAGCAAAATAGGAAAAATTGATAAAAAGTATAACAAGGAGATCAGTCGGCCCGCGTTTACGCCAAAGTGTTCTTCTACCACATCGGTAAAATCAGCCTCTTTATTTTTTGATGATAATACAAAACGCGCCAAACCACGGTGCGCTAAAAAGGTCATAGGAAAGGCTAAACACGCCATAATAATCAGCGGCCAAAAACCACCAATACCAATATTAATCGGTAAAAATAAAATACCAGCACCCACTGCGGTGCCAAAAAGGCTCAGTGTCCACTGCGTATCATGCAGGTTCCATTTTGATTTAGACGTGTGTGCGTCTTGTGCTGGTGCATTTGAAAGCGTTGCACCTTGAGATGTTGTCATGTGTGTATATCCATTATTTATCATAATAATTGCGCCGAAGAATATAGTTTTTAACCACACATTTCATGTGTTTTTATGTCTTGGATATAAATTTGTTGTAGCGTATTAGTTACTGACTGTCACGAATATGAAACAGTGTTTAAAAGCTGCGCAATTAGTGCAGGAATATGCTGCGAAATGCGTGAATAATCAGCAAAGATGCTATTGAAGGAGGGACATACAATCTGAAAAGTTATTTTCAAGCGAATGTGTACTTGGTATGCATTAACCAGCGAATGGTTGGTAAGGGTATTATGAGAATTGAAAATACTTGGCTACTTTCTTGCCCAGTTAGTTGATAACTAACAACTCAAAGCGAGTTCTACCCTGTAATATTGAAGCCATTAATCGGAACTTCATAAGAGATTTTTTCTAAACTCCGTTATACTTTCTACAATTTAATCAGCCAACTGAAGTAAATAGGCCGCTAACTGCAATGAGCAAAGACATTCTTTTCCATACTATTTTTGTGCATGAAACCAGTAAAACATGGGTAGTATTTGTTCATGGCGCAGGGGGGAGTTCGGCAATCTGGTTTCGTCAGCTTAAAGCTTATAAAAAAGAATATAATGTGTTGTTGCTTGATCTTCGTGGTCACGGTAAATCAAATGATCTATTACAAAACTTTGTTGATAATAATTACTCATTTAATAATGTCTCTAAAGACATTATCGATGTGTTAGATCATAACAATATAACCAGCGCACATTTTGTTGGTATTTCATTGGGCACAATTCTTATTCGAAATATTGCAGAAATTGCCCCGCAATATGTTTCTAGTATGGTGCTAGGTGGGGCGGTTACTCGTTTTAATACCCGTAGTAATACATTGGTTTATTTAGGCAATACCTTTAAACACTTGTTGCCTTACATGTGGTTGTATCGTTTATTTGCTTTTATTATGATGCCGAAAAAGCGTCATAAAGAGTCTCGACTTTTGTTTATTCGTGAAGCAAAACGCTTGTGCCAAAAAGAGTTTATAAAATGGTTTAAATTAGCCATGGACGTAAACCCTTTAATGCAGTATTTCAAAGAAAAAGACATTGATATACCCATTCTTTACATTATGGGTAAAGAAGATCATATGTTCCTTGGCCCGGTTAAAGAAATGGTTAAGCGCCATAAAAATAGCGTATTGCAAACCATTCACCATTGCGGCCATGTTTGTAACGTAGAACGCCCTGACTTATTCAATCAACACTCGCTTGCTTTTATAGCACAGCAAAATCGTTAGGGGTTGTAGAAGGAGTAGCTCTTTCTTTTTGACTTTAGCCCTAAACTCAAAACAAGACCTAAAGTAATAAAACTTCATTTTTATATTAAAACGTAGGTTAGGTAGAGCGCAGCGAAACCCAATATTACATAGTGTCTGCGAGTCGCTAGCCAAGAGAGCGGTTTTATTTATTAAACAGCTTATCCAATAATGTTCAATTGATATACACTGGCAAGGTAACGTATTGATAAGGATATTAAGTTGTCGCAAGTTAAAACACTCCCCATTACAGCCACGCGTTGGTTTTCCCTTTTGTTGTGCGCAATTACCGCTGCAACAATTACCGTATTTTTAAGCAAAATCGGTTTTGTACAAAAAGCATATTCAAGTTTGGGCGCTATTTTAAATGCTAATCCGGTTTTGCATTACAGCAGCGCATTTTTAGCTGGTATTGGCATAAAACTGTTGCTGGATAAGTTCTACATTTCTCACGCTAAACGCAGTATTGGATTTAACTGGCGATATCCGCCCGTGACAATGAGTGTATTGTTTGGAGTATTTTTCATTGTTAGTTATGTGTATGTAACTTATTCCAATGAAATTTTAGCTCAATTAGCTGCTCATGCATTTGTAAGTTTCAAGTTTCTGTCACTGAGTTTTTTAGCTGCTGCAGCGACTATTATCTATCAAACTAAACTGTATACAAAAAATCCCATATTTTCAGTCGTACTGTGCGCGGTATCAGCATTTTATTTATTTTCTGCAATAAGCTTAGTTGAAACAGAGCAAGCATTCTGGGTGTTCTTTTGTATAGCAGTTGCTTATTTGGTCATGTCGGTATATTTGCTATGTGAGCAGCTAAAAGCATCTAGTGCAGAGTCGAAAGTCGAATCAAAACAAGAAGCTGAATTAACACTTGATAGCTTAGAAAATTTTCGAAAATGGTTTAAAGATGATTCAACTATTAAAAATACTGAGCAATTAGAGCCTGACTTGCAGGTTTATGCAAAGCGTATTACTCAGCGGCTTCGGACAGGCGGCGATAAAAACGAATGTGGGCTAAGAGGAGCCCAGCATATCGCGCTGTGTGGACCATTCGGATGTGGAAAAAGCAGTATAGTTGCTAGTATTGCAAATAAGTTAGCAAATATCCCTAAGCCAGATGAAATTTGGATACACAGCGATATATCAACATGGGGCGCTGCAAGCGATAGTGTTGCACATGTTGTACTTAGCCATATTATCGATGATATCAGCCAGTATATTGATATGTGCGCTTTTCGTTCGTTGCCTAAGCATTATACTGAAGCACTAAAGTCAGGAGGCGGTATATTTCAATTTGCATCCACACTACTCGCAGGCCCTGTTGATATTGAAGAAAGCTTTCAAAAACTTAATGCAGTATTAGAGGAAACAAATCATAAATTATTGATCACCCTACAAGACGTTGACCGATGCACAGGTGATGAAAATGAAAAACGCCTAAATGATATAGCTGCATTACTGGATAGGTTAAGGAATAAAGACTTAAGTAATATCAACTTTATTATTGCTATGGGTAATGACAAACCAGAGGATTTTGAAGTGATCTCAAAAGCGACAGATTATAGGGAAGATATTGAAAAAATAGATTTTAGAAAAACGCTAGCTAGCTTTACTAGAGCCAGTATTGATGAGGCTAAAAACAATCATAGTAAAATCATTCTTTATAAATATAGCAACAGCCATGAAAAGAATAAATTAGATCAAGTTATTGCAATTATAGATTCACCTCGCCAGCTTAAGAAAATACTACGTCGAGTTAATCAAGCGTGGCAACCTAATAAGTTAATGGGAGAGGTTAATTTCTATTCTTTACTTATGGTTATTGCACTTCGAGAAACCAATCCTGTTTATTTTGAACGATACTGCAAAGCTGAATCTAAAATCAAAAAAAATAAAGATGATTTAGACAATTTATTGCGTGAAATTGCTCAGTTACGAAAGGAAGATATAACAGAACAGCAGAATGAGCCGAACCCGAATGTTATAAGATCCGAGCTTATCTATAATTATTTAAAAGCGATGCTCCTTAAAAGTGATGTCACACATATAGAAGACATTGCTGGAAAAAAATTAAAGCTCGATTCAAGCAAAGATCATGAACAATCCGTTGGTTGCACACATTCTGATGTTGATTATTTAAGGCGTATATTGTTAGAGAAAGTGCCCGATGGTGAGTTATCGGATCAAAGCGTGATGGCAATAATTGAAGCAGGGGAACCTGGTTTAATAGAATTTATTAGTAAATATTTGTCTTTAAAAAATAGTGCTCACGAAGCGCAATATTCTTTATTTGCAGTTATGCGTTCAAAAGATAAAGATTCTTCAATATATGTATGTGAAAAAAATATACCAATGAGTATCGGTGAACTAAATGATCAAGCTACATGCAAGATAATTCAATTTATCGCATATTATTTAACACTCGAAAATGTGTATGAGGTGTTTAATCAGCTTTTTAATACCAAAGATGACAGTGAAAAGTTAAAAGCACTTGTTTGTTATTTAGGTGTTGAGGATTTTACTGGAGATCTTGAAGCATTAAAGAATAGCCCTGTTGGCTTATTGATACTCAAGCTTTTACAAATTAGTTTTAATAAATTACCCGTTAGCACAAGTTCTATTCCTAACGAAAAAGATAAACTAGCAATTCATTTAAAGTTAAAAGATTTAGATTTACTTATAAATGAAGGTGTTGAACTATCGAATGCAGGTTGTTTGCAAGCACAGTATGATAGAATAAATAGATTTACCTAACCCATTGTAGCGAAGCGCCTCTGTGAGCTCTGTGGTGAAATTGTTTTTTTAAATAGAGCTAGTTATAAGGTTTTTCGTGGCTTAAGCCAATTCCTACGAGAGAAGTAAATGCTAGACTTACAACTTATCGCTTAAAACTCTACTGCTTATGGCTAAAATTCTCTGTGTAGTGCGAAGCGCCTCGGTGTGCTCTGTGGTGAGGTTGTTTTTAAATTAAACTACGAGTGAAGAGCAGGGCTTGCAACTTACCGCTTAAAGCTAAATTGCGCAGGGTTTCACTTCGCTCTACCCAGCCTACGGTGTATAAATTGTTATCGAACTGCTCGCGACTCTAAGCCCGTAACCCGCAGCCAGTAGGTACTTGTTGGGTTTCGTTCCACTCAACCCAACCTACGGTGTTTAAATTGCCATTGAGCTGCTCGCGACTCTAAGCCCGTAGCCCGCAACTCTCAGCTCTTATTCTTCCACCGCACTCACCACAAAATATGGATTCAAGTACTCATCTTTGGTGTTATAAATAAGCGGACTGCCATCAAGTTTAGTCACTTTAGCACCGGCTATTTCGGCAATAGCATGGCCAGCGCCTGTGTCCCATTCGCAGGTTGGGCCCAAGCGGGGGTAAATATCAGCACTGCCTTCGGCGACTAAACACAGTTTCAGTGAACTGCCTTTTGACACCATTTCAACCTCATCAAAGCGTTTTACAAATTCAGCTAAATCAGGGGAGGGGTGCGAGCGACTGCCTACAACACGAATAAGCCCTTTGTTAGGCTTAGTGGTGACTTTAAGCTCGATGCGCTCATCGCCTTTGTCTTTAAAAGCACCAATGGCTTCGGCGGCTATGTACGATACACCTAGCGCAGGGGCATCAACCACAGCTAAAACTGGTTTGCCATTTTCGATTAGGGCAATATTAACGGTAAATTCACCGTTCTTTTTAATAAATTCTTTGGTGCCATCAATTGGGTCAACCAGCCAATAGCTGTTCCATGTTTGGCGTACGTCCCAACCAATGTCGGCACTTTCTTCACTCAATACAGGAATATCGGGAGTGAGCCTTTTGAGCCCTGCACTAATGATTTTATGAGCTGCTAAGTCGGCGTCGGTTACGGGGCTTTCATCAGCTTTGTATTCAACGTTAAAGTCTTTGTTGTAAATACCCATAATCGCGCTTCCCGCTTCGCGAGCGAGAATAAGGGTTTCTTCTAGCAGTTCAGTTTGGTTCATTAGATGGGCCTATAGTATATGCTGATGTTTTAGATACGTTATCAGTTGAGCTACCGATTGGTCTAGGGTGTTTTTACTGGTATCTAAAATTATTTCAGGATTAACCGGCGGCTGGTAAGTTGAATCAATCCCAGTAAAGTGTTTAATTTCACCAGCGCGTGCCTTTTTATATAAGCCTTTTGGGTCGCGACTTTCACACACCTCAAGAGGGGTGTCGATGAATACCTCGATAAATTCACCCTCATCAACTAACTCACGAACCATGTCACGCTCAGCTTTAAAAGGAGATATAAACGCAGTAAGGACTAACAAACCAGCGTCAACCATTAGCTTGGCGGTTTCGCCTACGCGGCGGATATTTTCAACGCGATCGGCATCACTAAAGCCTAAATCTTTACATAAACCATGGCGTACATTGTCGCCATCAAGTAGGTACGTGTGCGCACCTTGCTGATTGAGTGCTGCTTCTAGTGCATTCGCAACGGTACTTTTACCTGAGCCAGAAAAACCAGTAAACCATAAAATAGCCGGCTTATGCTTTTTTTGTTCGCTGCGCTGTACTTTAGTGGTGGCGTAATTATGCCAAACAATATTGTTATCCATTTGCTGTGTCTCTTTATGCTATAAACGCGGGCATTAAAACGGAAATACCAGCGGGATCAAAGTCAGTACGGTGATTGAATAAATAATAGAAAGCGGTAGCCCCATCATTACATAGTCTTTTAGTCGGTAGTTACCCGCGCTATAAACCATTAGATTAGTTTGATAACCAAAAGGTGAAATAAAGCTGGCTGAAGCGCCAAATGCAACTGCCATAATAAACGGCAAAGGTTCTACGTTAAAGCCAATGGCTAGTGAGTAGGCAACCGGAAACGATAGCGCTGCAGCAGCATTATTGGTGATTAACTCGGTAAATAATACGGTCATTAAAAAGATAGCGATAAACGCGCCATAAGGGCCAAAGTCGCCCAGCACTACAAACATGGCGTCTGATATTTGCCCGGCAAGGCCGGTGCCTATCATCAGCTTAGCTAAACCTATAGCACTGCCCACGACAGCAAGTAACTCAATAGGAAAGCGGCGCTTTATTTCGCTTAGTTTGATAGTACCACACAGCATTAGGCCAATAAGTAACACTAACAAGCCTTTAACCAGCGGTACTGCACCTAAAATACTTAATCCCAGTACACCCGCAAAGCTTAACAATACAATATTTGATTGCCTTGCACTGAGGTGGGTTTGTAAATCAAGCCCTGAAATATACACAAACTCGCGTTTTAAGTTAGTTAAGTCATAAAAGCTTTTACCAGGGGCGAGAATGAGTGAATCACCCGCTTGTAATCGCACTTGCCCAAGCCCGCCTTGTAAACGGTCATGCCCACGGCGGATAGCAATAACGGCCGCATGAAATTGCTCTCTAAAGCGGGCTTCTTTTACCGTTTTGCCAATTAATTTAGACGACTGACTAACGACAACTTCAACGAGGTGTTCAATGTCTTTTTCGTGTTTGTCGTGCACCACTTTTAAGCCATCAAAGCGAGTAAGCAAAGGCACTGACTTTATGTCGCCCACAAACAGCAGTATGTCGTCTTGTTGAATAATATGTTGGGGGGTCACGGCGCAAATACGGTTGCCATCACGAATAATTTCAGCCAGAAACAAGTCTTTTAAATCGCGTAAACCATTTTCTTCTACAGTACGATTTATTAGTTTAGAACCAGTTTGCACTTTCCCTTCTAGATAAAAAGGCACCACCTCTTGGCTATTTTTACCATTGTCGGGCAGGCATTTTAGCATCACCAAAATAGTAATTAAGCCCACACTAAGTGCGCCCAAACCCACCAAGGTAAAATCAAAAAAGCCCAGTGGCGCCATGCCCGCATCTACTGCAAAGCCATTTACGATTAAGTTAGTAGAGGTGCCAATAAGCGTAATAGTACCCCCTAAAATCGCGGTGTACGACAGGGGTAACAATAGCTTTGAAGGAGAGTGGTTTGGGTTATCCTTTATGGCGGTAATTAATGAGGCAACTACCGCGGTATTATTAGTAAACGACGATAAAAAGGCGGTAGACAGCCCTAATTTAGTTACTGACTTAACTAAACTACCATTGGATAACGATTTGGCTAAACGCTGAATAAGCGTGGTTTTTTCTATCGCTATCGACACTAAAATTAATAACACTAAAGTAATTAATGATGAGTTAGTGTAATTAACCAGCATGCTTTCTAAATCTATTAACCCAGTTAGATAGCTTGTGCCTATGGCACTTACAAATAACCATGCAGGATTAATACGGGTGCCAAAAAGGCACCCGACTAAAAGCAACATAATGCCTGTTAAAATGAGCTGTTCTACCATGCTTTAAATGTTCCTAACAGGCGTTCATTAACGTTATAGCTTTGAAATATCAAGCGCTTGCCAATGCGGGAAGTGCTTGCGTACGAGGGCGTTAAATTCAACTTCAAAGTCGCTGTATTGTCCTGCGTTTTCTTCACTTTGCAGTACCTGTTCTATCATTCCTGCTGCAACCGTTAAGTTTGATAAGCGGTCAATAAGAATAAACGAGCCGGTTTCATGATTATGATGGTACTGATCGGCTAAAATAGTCTCGGTCAGCTCCAGTGTCACAATTGCAATTTCGTTTAACTGCAATGAATCTGCACTGCCATGCTCTAGCGTGTTTACATCAATAGTGTGATCAATTTTTGTGACCGTGGCCGAGGTGTTTTTGCTGCCAAGTTTAAGGTTGTAGCTTTTACCAAGCACCAATGGCGACTCGTGCATCCACACAATTTTAGCCTGTAATTGGTTGGTTACTTGAGCTTGCGAATTTGCAGGCACAATAACGTCTCCTCGGCTAATATCTATTTCAGTATTAAGAGTAACCGTAATTGCTTGGCCAGCTTGTGCAGTATCTAGGTTGCCATCAAAAGTAACAATTTCTTTAATATGTGATGTTTTACCTGATGGCAGTACCTTTACTTCATCACCTACACGTAATTTACCCGATGTAAGCGTGCCTTGAAAACCACGGAAGTTTAGATTAGGGCGTACCACGTATTGCACCGGAAGACGCGCTTCAAAACCGGTGTCGATTTCAGCTGCTGGTGAATCTTCTAACAGCTCAAGCAACGGCTTGTCAGTGTAATAAGGAGTGTGCGCAGAGCGAGTTACTACGTTATCGCCTTTAAGCGCCGACATAGGCACAAACTTAATATTTGATACGTTAAGTTGCTCGGCAAATTTTAAATAATCGGCTTTAATTTTTTCATAAACGGTTTCATCAAAATCAACAATATCCATTTTGTTAACCGCAACCACGAACTGCTTAATGCCTAATGAGTCACAAATAAAGCTATGACGCTTAGTTTGTACCTGCACGCCATAGCGCGCATCCACTAAAATAATGGCAACATCACTAGTTGAAGCGCCAGTAACCATGTTTCTGGTATACTGCTCATGCCCTGGGGTGTCGGCTATAATAAACTTACGTTTAGCGGTTGAAAAGTAGCGGTACGCTACGTCAATTGTTATACCTTGCTCACGCTCAGCTTGTAGGCCATCTACTAACAGTGCTAAATCAAGATCTTCACCGGCGTTACCCACTTTTTCGTTATCTTTATGAAGCGCGGCTAGCTGATCTTCATAAATTTGGTGACTATCGTGCAGTAGGCGGCCAATTAGGGTTGATTTACCGTCATCCACACTGCCACAAGTCAGCATACGCAATAAGCTTTTATCTTGTTGACGTGCTAGGTAAGCGTCTATACCAATTTCTTTTACTTCATTAAATGTATCGTTATTTAGGTTAGACATTAGAAGTACCCCTCACGTTTTTTCTTCTCCATAGAGCCTGCTGAATCATGATCAATCACTCGACCTTCACGTTCAGATGAGGATGAAAGCAGCATTTCTTCAATAATTTCGGTTAGATTGCTGGCGGTAGATTCAACTGCACCTGTTAGTGGGTAACAGCCTAATGTTCTAAAGCGAACCGACTTCATTTGCGGTACTTCACCTTCATTAAGTGGCATGCGATCGTCATCAACCATAATTAAAGTACCATCGCGCTCTACTACAGGGCGCTCTTTAGCAAGGTAAAGTGGCACCATTTCGATGTTTTCTTGATATATGTATTGCCAAATATCTAGTTCAGTCCAGTTAGACAGTGGGAATACACGAATGCTTTCTCCTGGGTTCACTTGGCTGTTATAGGTATTCCAAAGCTCAGGACGTTGGTTTTTAGGATCCCAGCGATGGTGTTTATCACGAAATGAGTAAACACGCTCTTTAGCCCGTGATTTCTCTTCATCACGACGTGCGCCACCAAATGCTGCATCAAAACCGTATTTATTGAGCGCTTGCTTTAGCCCTTGAGTTTTCATGATATCTGTATGTTTACCCGAACCATGCGTGAATGGGCCTACACCCATTTCGATGCCTTCAGGGTTTTTGTGTACGATTAAATCAAAGCCATACTCTTTGGCTAAACGGTCGCGAAACTCAATCATTTCACGAAACTTCCAGTTGGTGTCTACGTGTAATAACGGAAACGGAATTTTTGCAGGGTAAAATGCTTTACGTGCTAAATGCAAAAGTACCGATGAGTCTTTACCGATTGAGTAAAGCATAACTGGGTTCTCAAACTCAGCGGCGACTTCGCGCATGATTTTGATACTTTCAGCTTCAAGTTGCTGAAGGTGAGTTAAAGCCATTGTTGGTCGTCCTACTAAAATGATTAAATTAAAATCTGTTAAATTACGCTACGTCTGTCAGTGGTTGAGCAAAGCTACTGATCTGCGCTTTTTCACCAAACCAGTGTAATTGGTCATGTAGTGAGGCCACTTCACCTATAATGAGTAACGCGGGCGAAATTATTTGATGCTGCTCAATGAGCTGCGCTAATTGGTCTAAATGTCCGGTAACTACGCGTTGATTTTTACGTGTGCCGTTTTCAATAATTGCGACTGGTGTTGTTGCTTCTCGCCCATGTTTTAATAGCTCGGCTTGAATATGCGGCGATTTAATCACCCCCATATAAATAGCCAGTGTTTGGTTTTTTTGTGCAAGCGACTGCCAATTAAGCTCTTGGCCTTCCTTTTTACAGTGACCAGTAACAAATTGAATAGCTTGAGCATGATCACGATGCGTTAAAGGAATACCTGCATAGGCACTACAGCCTGCGGCCGCCGTTATACCTGGCACTATTTGGTAATTTACGTTATTGGCTGCCAGTACTTGTACTTCTTCGCCACCACGACCATAAATAAATGGGTCGCCGCCTTTAATACGACATACTTTTTTACCTTGTTGCGCTAAATCAACTAGCATCTGGTTAGTGTCTTCTTGGGCTACGCTATGATCGCCTAAGCGCTTACCCACACAAATTAAATCGGCATCGCGGCGTACTAATTCCATAATTTCGTCGGAAACTAAATAATCATATACCACCACGTCGGCTTGTTGCATTAGCTGCAATGCTTTTAGGGTGAGTAACTCTGGATCCCCAGGGCCTGCACCCACTACGTATACTTCACCTTCTGGCTCTACTTTGGCATCTAGCATTTTCTCTAGTTGTTGTTCAGCGCTATGGGTATTACCGGTTTGGACTTTACTCACTACTGATGAATCAAACACGGCTTCCCAAAACTGGCGACGATCGGCAAAGTGTTTAAAGCGCTGTTTTACTTTATGGCGAAAGCCACCAACTAAGTTGGCGAGTGGACCAATGTGTTGCGGGATAAGTGTTTCGAGCTTTTCACGTAAACGTCTTGCTAATACCGGTGCGGTACCTGCACTTGAAATCGCAATGGTAATTGGGTTGCGATCAACAATAGAGGGAAAAATAAACGTACATTTAGGTTGATCATCCACCACGTTCACAAACACATTACGTGCATTAGCGAGTTCAAAAACCGTATTATTAACTTCATCATTGTCGGTGGCGGCAATGATCAAAATTTTGCCATCAAGATGTGACTCTTCAAAATAGGCATCTATTAAAGTAACTTCATTGCTGTGCGCATGTTCTTTTAATTCATCACAAAACCACGGGGCAACTAAGGTTACTGCAGCACGCGCTTTTAAGAACGCGCGGCATTTTCGCAAGGCAACTTCTCCACCGCCAACCACCAATACTGGCTTGTTGTCGAGTTTGGTAAAGATAGGTAAATATTGCACTGAGTAACGCCCCTAAAAAGATAATAAAGTGTTTAATACACAGGCAGAATATAGCGGCTATTGATAAGTAAAAAATAATTAAATCTTAGTTGATATACTCAAAAGTTATATAAACTATGTTTTTTAGGTCTAAATCTTATTTAGTAAGGGGTAGAGTGCTATTTAGTATAAAAAACGCGCTTATAGTGTTTGGTTATGAGCTATAGCAAGGTTAAGCTATGATGCTTATATAGTTTAAGGTTTTTAAAATTTCATGGGCATAAAATGACAAATAATACTCAAAACGCCATGCTAGTTGTTAGTTTAATGGATTTAACCAGTTTAAACACCGATGATAATCAAGCTAGTATTAATGCATTAGTAAACAGTATTGATCCTAAGTTAGGCATACCCGCTGCAGTTTGTGTGTTTAGTGAATTTGTAGATGATGCAAAAATAGCGCTCGCTAATCGGTTATTGAGTCATGTAAAAGTGGCCACAGTAACCAACTTTCCCACAGGTGATGCGCCACTTAATGAAGTGCTTAATGAAACATTAATAGCCATAGAGCGCGGGGCCGATGAAATTGACTTAGTCATTCCTTACAAAGCACTTATAAAAGGCGAAGCCGATACCGTGCTGAAATACGTGAGTGAAAGTAAAAAAGCATGTGGTAGTCGCGCTAAACTTAAAGTGATTATTGAAAGCGGTGAGCTAAAAACACCTGCACTTATTGCTCAAGCAACCGAGCTTGCTATTCAAGGGGGAGCTGATTTTGTAAAAACCAGCACCGGTAAAGTCGCGGTTAATGCCACGCTTGAAGCAACTGAAATTATGCTTAATACCATCAAAAAGTCATCAAAACCAGTTGGCTTTAAGGCCGCAGGCGGTGTGAAAACGACAGGTGATGCCAATGATTATTTGCAGCTAACAACTGAGATTATGGGGCATGAATATTTAGCACCAGAGACATTTAGGTTTGGCGCGTCCTCGCTGTTAAATGACGTTTATAAGGTATTGCATGAAGCGCAGCAGTGATGCCGAAAAACAACAGTTAGAGCACGATGCAGCTAAGTTGTTTTTGCGTTGCTATGAGCAGCAAACCGGCATTCATATGCGCCACATTTGGCATAATGAACCGAATAGACCCGATGTAAGTTGTTATCAAGAAAATGAGCAACTCGATATAGAAGTAGCGCATTTATATGCCAGCGAAACCGAAGCAATGGCCGTGTTAGGTCGGCCATTATCGATACAAATGCAACGTGATTTAGCTGACATGGCACAACAACCCAGTGAAAACCGACTGCAATCAGCATTAGGACGATTGCTCAAACAAAAAGCGACTAAGCGTTATTACTCAAAACGTACCTGGTTGCTAATTCGTAACGCTAGCACTATTTGGCATAAGAGCGACTTTGAAGCGGTAATAAAAACAATAGCTTTTCCAAATACCCATCAATTTGAGCAAATATGGTTACTGTGTGATTTTTATCGCGGTGAGTTATTACGAGTAGATTAAAAGCGACTAGGGGATAGCCGCTTTTTTTGATTTAAATGAATTGTGTTGCTTAGTTAAATTGAAACATGCTGCCTAAGCTTTCAAGCCCTGATTTTTGAGTTTTAGCTAAACATTTTGTGTCATCTAAAGATTTCTTTGTTGTTTCATCGGCAAGGCCTGTTACTTTTAAGCTCTTTTCTTGTTGATACTCGCGCAGTGCTAATACAGTTTGACGGTCGTATTTTACGTCTTCAGTCTCAAATTCTTCATAATTAGGTTGGTTTTTTAAATAGCCCAAGCAAACCAAGTTCATACGAGACATTGCTAAGTCCATTTTTTCATAATGTGGCATTCTATGATTCGGCACATCGACAGCGACAGCAGCAGGTGCTGCTTTTTTACTAGCTACCTTTGGCGGTGGTGGTGCTGTATAGCCTGCAGCAAGCGTGTTGTTTTGGTTATAGCGATAATAGGTGTCTGGGATTTTAGTTTCTAAAAACTCAACGGCTTTAATTATTACTTCACGTAGTGCTTTTTCTTTTGGTGTATCTGACCAACCACTAAGACTCCCTCCAACCAATGCGCCACCAAAGTTTGTTGCTGCGCTGGTAAAGTTAAAATCTTTACTACCGCCTTCAACACTAGTTGCAGCTAAAATACGTGAAGTGCGCGTATCAATTAACCTTAGGTCAATAGCCATATGCGATCCAGAAAAGCCAGCAGAAACAGAGCTAAACACATCACCAATAAAACCGCCCGAACCAACACTTGCACCTGAACTGTCATCATCAAACTCGGTAACCGCTGCAACGACTACAATCTCAGCGCCTTCAATTTCGCCATATGCAGCCCCAGATTGTGCACTCACTCTGCCTGATACTGCTAAATCTTGCTCCGAAAGCACAGCGTCTAGTGCTTGGCGCTCCAATACAATAAAGCGATTAGTGCCAACAAGTGCGGTGGTAAGTTGATCTGCCATACCTTCACCAATTTCTTTTCGCCACCATCTTGAGTTATTTGACTTATCAGTGAAACGTGCCACGGCGATACGTGCTTTAGGACCATTGTATTTTTGTTTACTTACTTCATTAATGTCAGGTGAATTTTTATTTGAAGTGACATTGGTTGAAGTGCTTTGGCATGCGCTTAAACTCGTTATTAATGCTGTGGCAAGTAGCGTTTTTTGTATTGATGAGAGCATAGTATTTTCCTTAATTTATCTGCTTAATTACATTTGTAGTTATTTTTTTAGCAATGGCTAATTAAGGTTAATTTAAATAAATCAGTAGCTTAAAAATAGTACTCAGGCGAAAGCTTTGAGTACAGATGCGAAGCTAATTACTTTTACATGTTTGTGCTTCTCTATATTGTTTAGGTGTCACTGTATATTTGGCTTTAAAGCAACGAGCAAAGTAACTTTGAGAACTAAAGCCGGTGTTATCTGCAACTAAACCTATGGTTAAGTCGCTACCTGCTAATAATTTTGCTGCATATTCTAGACGGGTATTGCGAATGTAATCACTGGGTGTAACGTCAAAAAGAGCTTTCATTTTTAATTGCAGTGCGCGAGGGCTCAAACACATTGCGCTGGCAAACTCTTCGACGCTAAACAGTTCATTTTGATAATTTTCGCGCAAGATTGTTTTTAAGCGTTCTGTAAATGTGTAATCTTTATTTTGCTCTATTTGCGCATCTAAGGTCACAGCATGTACTTGAGCTGATAGCTGTTTAACTAAGTGTTTATTTAACGCATCACGAATACCTAATAAACCATGAATCCGACTCTTTAATAATGATGCTTCAAAGGGTTTACACAGGTAGTCATCGGCCAGTAAATCAAGCCCTTTTATACGGCTATTACTGTCTGCTTTGGCAGAGAGTAATAAAACAGGAATATGGTTTATCGAAATGTCTGAGCGAATAGCGCTTAGAAGTTGATATCCATCCATCGTTGGCATCATCACGTCACTGAGCACCACATCGGGCATTTGAGTTTGGCACAGCAAAAGCCCTTCTTCTCCATTATTAGCGCTCAGACAGGTATAGTCATCACTAAACAATGAAACCAGTAACTCACGCATTTCCACGTTATCTTCAACAATGAGTAGTTTTTTGTTGTTTTTTAGCGGCATAGTTTGAGAGGGTGATAGTTGTTTATCCGTTAATAAGTTATCTGATTCACACAATGGCAAAGTGACTGTGAAGCAACTTCCCTTGTTGATTTTACTAACTAATGAAATTTGCCCACCGTATTGCTCTACAAGCTGCTTAACAAGCGCGAGACCTATACCACTGCCTGTTTGGTTGTGTGCTGCAACACGAGTAAAACGTTCAAAAATAAGCGCTTGCTGGTGTTCTTCGATACCAATACCAGTATCAGATACCGTTATAACAACATTATTGTTTGTGTTAGAAAGCGTTAGATTAACGCTTTCATTTGATGGGGTGTATTTAAGTGCATTGGTCAATAAGTTATCAATAATAGATAAAGCATGTTTAGTTTCTAAATTTATATAATTAGGCTGTTGCGTGGTGTCTTTAAAGGAAAAACTAATATTTTTTTGAGCAAACAAAATAGCGAAGTCGTCTACTATTTGTTCTATAAAAGGGCTTATAGAATAAGCGGATACATATTCTATAGTCGCACTTGGGCGCTGGCTGAGCTGTAATAGCTCATTAATTAAATTAAGTAGGCGGAGCCCGTTACGCTTGATTATAGAAACTTGATGTTGCGCTTGAGCACCGAGTTGTTGCTGTTGTAAGTTTTCTACTGGCGCTAAAATTAAGCTTAATGGCGTTTTAAGTTCATGGCTAATATTATCTAAAAATTGGGTCTTTAGTTGATTGAGCTTTCTTTCTTGTTGAATAAGTTGCTCTGCGGTTTTAGCTCGATAGCGTGACGCTAAAATTAACCATGTAATAATCAAAACTATTATAAGGTATGCCGCATACGCCAATTTCGTTTGCCACCAAGGAGGCGTTACTGTCAGCTTTAGCATAGTGTGAACCTTGCTCCATTGCCCGTATTGATCGCTAACTTTTAATTGTAATTGATAATTACCTGCACTTAGCTGTGAATAGTTAACTTGTCGTTGGCTTGCATCTGTATAGATAAATTGCTTATCTAAACCACTTAGCTTGTAAGCATACTGGTATTGATTAGCAGATGAGGCATTATTAACGGCGGAATATTTAAAGCCAATGACCCCTTGGCTAGTTGGAAAAGAGAGTTTTTTAGTATGATTTATTAGTTTTGCTGGCTGTTTTTGATCTGTTAGATAGTTTTTTGTTGAACTTGCTTGGTTATAAATTAATAGCTCAGTTAACACTGGGGTTGGAGCTGAAGTACTCAATAGCAGTTTACTAGGGTAAAACTGATTAAAACCATTGATTCCGCCAAAAAATAGCTCGCCATCAGCTGCTTGAAAAGCGGCACCTAAAATAAACGAATTATGCTGCACGCCGTCACGAGGTAAAAAATGCTGCATAGCTTGATTCGTGGGATTATAGCGAGTGAGCCCTTGGTTACTGCTTAGCCATAAGTGGCCTTTACTATCATCTTTAATAGCAAAAATATTATCGTTTAGTAATCCATCATGTTCGGTAATGTAAGAGATTTTTTGTGTTTTTTTATCAAGGCGGTTTAAACCACCAAAGGTACCCACCCATAGGGTATCGTTATTTTGCAAGTGCAAAGAGGTGACCATATTATGGCTTAAACCAGTCTGCGATGTCTGATCCGAGGGGTAATGAGTAAATGACTCATCCGCCATACTTAGATAGTCTAAACCTGCACGCGTCCCGACCCATAATCCGTTCGCATTGTGATCATAGAGCACGGTAAATACGGTATTGTTAGCAAGGCTATTTACTGAGTCGTCGTGCTTGTAATGTTGAACCTCTAAGGTGTCGGGATTAAAGCGTGTTAAACCTTGGTTGCTACCTAGCCATAAATTTCCTTTAGGATCGCTCGTTATCGCATAAACACGATCGCTGCTAAGTTGATGACTTTGCGTTGTATAGGCAATAAAATTATCTTCAGCTGGATTGTATTGCAGTAACCCACCGCCATAGGTACCAATCCAAAGTCGCTGTTGGTTATCTTCATGCAGGCTAAATACATTATTATTAGTAAGGCCGCTTTGCAATTTTGAGTTAACTTTATAGCGCTTAAAGCCAGTGTCGGTTTGTTTGTTTAAGCCATCACGCGTACCAACCCATAACTGACCTTGTGAATCTTTAAGTAGAGCGCGAACAAAATTATGACTAATGGTAGTCTCATCATCGCTCAAATGCTGTTGATGCGAAAATTGATTTTGCTTTTTATCATAACGTTGCAAGCCATAGCCATCAGTACCAATCCAAATGATACCGAACTGATCTTGATAAAGTGACAATAGGTAATCATTAACAAGCCCATTTAGTTGCTGTTTATTGTGCGGTATGTGCTCAAAGTTATTTTTAGATGTACTTTGCTCTGTTTTATAAAATAAACCTTTTCCATAACTTGTCAGCCACATGGTATCGGTGTCGTCAATTAATATATCGGTGATCCATACATCTGTAAATTGAGCAAACTCCGCAAAAGCCTCTGTTGTTGGAATAAATAGGCTAAGGCCTTGTTTGCTTGCTAGTAATAGCTGCCCTTGTGTATTTAAGTGTAAGCGCCATAAATTCTTATGGCTCTTTGCTATGTGTTTAAACGTTTTTAGCTCTGGGTTAAATTTAATTAATCCCTCGTTGGTCGCTAACCAGATATTCTGTTGAGCATCTATTACGATATCTTGTATTACGGTATTAGCTTGCTCGGGGCTATTATAGCTAAATGACTCAACTTCATTATTGACTATATTTAATCGTGTTAACTTTCCATGTTCATGGCCTAACCAAATATTATTTAGGTTATCTGACGCCAGTGACCATATACGGTTATCAGTAATCGCCAACTCAGTTTGCGTATTAAAAACCTTAAATTGACCGGTTTGAGTATCAAGTAAGTTTAAACCATTACTGGCTGTAGAAAACCAGATAGCATGAGGGCCGCCAGCAAGGCAATCGGTGACCCAGTTTCCTGAAATACTAGCCTCAGTAGGGTGAGACTTGAAGCGTTTAAACTCATAACCATCAAAGCGATTAAGACCGCCTTGTGTGGCAAACCAATGAAACCCTTGCTCATCAGTGATGCTGCATGTAATCGAGTTTTGCGATAATCCTTGCTCACTCGAATATGTATCTAAGTGAATAGGGCGGGCAATAAGCATGCTATGAAACAAGCAAAAAATACTTAAAATGAGGGTTTTGAATAGGGTTTGAAGTAAAGGCACTGGCTTCCTTGTGCGAACAGTATTCCTAAAATTGAAACAATCATAAACTGCTTTTTTAATAATGTTAAGTTTGATTTTTACAGCCGTCAGTGAGATTTTAAGTTATGGGTATCTTTTTACTCTTGTGTTAATGAATTGCGTAAGTATAATAGGCATCCACTTTGCAGGGGCGTAGTTCCAATTGGTAGAACAGCGGTCTCCAAAACCGACGGTTGGGAGTTCGAATCTCTCCGCCCCTGCCAATTTTTTACAAAGTGAGTAAAGTCTAGAACTAAAAATCGGTTTAAGTAAGCTTGTTTTTAAGTTTAGATTTTAATGGATTAACCCTGTCGACGTGCAGGGTTGTTGTGTCTGTAGTTAAGGTAATAATATTATGAGCACGAATATAGAAACACCATCGAGTGGGATGGAGTCAGTAAAGTGGTTAGTAGCAATTGCGCTACTTGCAGGCGCAGTCGTTGGTAACCATATGTTTGCAGATCAGTCTGTATTACTACGTGCTATTGGCGTTGTGGTTGCGATAGCTGCGGGTTTAGCTATTGCTTCGCAAACTTTCAAGGGACGTACATTCCTTGCTTTTGCAAAAGAAGCGCGTATCGAAGTACGCAAGGTAGTTTGGCCGACGCGTCAAGAAACAACGCACACGACATTAATTGTAATGGTTGCAACAGTGATTATGGCATTAATCCTTTGGGGATTAGATGGCATTTTATTCCGCGCTGTAGGCTTTTTAACTGGATTGGAGATCTGATCCCATGTCGGATGAGAATAACGAAAAGAAACTACGTTGGTACGTAGTACAGGCTTTCTCAGGTTATGAGAAGCGTGTTGCTCAAACATTATTAGAGCATATTAAAATCAAAGGTCTAGAAGATAGCTTTGGTGAAGTATTAGTTCCTACTGAAGAAGTCGTAGAGATGCGTGCTGGTCAAAAGCGTAAATCTGAGCGTAAATTCTTCCCAGGTTACGTACTAGTACAAATGGATATGAATGATGCAAGCTGGCACTTAGTAAATAGCACAGAACGTGTTATGGGCTTTATTGGTGGCACATCAGACCGTCCTGCGCCTATTAGCACAAAAGAAGCTGATCGTATTCTTAACCGTCTACAAGAGAACGCAGAAGCGCCTAAACCAGCAACATTATTTGAGCCGGGTGAAGTGGTTCGTGTTACTGATGGTCCATTTGCAGACTTTAGTGGTGTGGTTGAAGAAGTTGACTACGAAAAGAGCCGCGTTAAAGTGTCGGTACTTATTTTTGGTCGTTCTACGCCAGTTGAACTTGAATTTGGTCAAGTTGAACAAGATAAGTAATTGATTTAAAGCGTCGCGTTAAAAACTTTTAAATTTTTGGCACGAAGCTTGAAAAAGGCCGCTGATTAACTTATAATCAGCGGCCTTTTTGTATTCAGGGAAAACGTTTGTTTAACTGTTTACTAAAAAGTGAGAAACCAATTTTTAAACTGGGAAGCCGCTAGAGTACGCGTCCTCGCGCGCACAAGGCTAAGACCCACCTAATGAGGTATTTATAATGGCTAAGAAAGTTGAAGCTCTAATCAAGCTACAAGTTGCTGCTGGTATGGCTAACCCTAGTCCTCCAGTAGGTCCAGCACTAGGTCAACACGGTGTAAACATCATGGAATTCTGTAAAGCGTTCAACGCACGTACAGAATCTATCGAAAAAGGCGCTCCAGTTCCTGTAGTGATCTCTGTTTACGGCGACCGTTCATTTACGTTCGACATGAAAACGCCACCGGCTGCTTACTTACTTAAGAAAGCTGCAGGTATCAAATCTGGTTCAGGCCGTCCTAACACTGAAAAAGTAGGCACAGTAACTCGTGCTCAACTTGAAGAAATCGTTGAGACAAAGAAACCAGACCTTACAGCTTCTGATTTAGAAGCTGCGGTTCGCACTATCGCAGGTTCTGCGCGTGCGATGGGCTTGAACGTAGAGGACTAAGATAATGGCTAAATTAACTAAACGTATGCGTACTATCCGCGAAAAAGTGGAAGTAACTAAAGATTACGAAATTAACGAAGCAGTTGCTCTTTTAAAAGAACTAGCGACAGCTAAATTCGTAGAAAGTGTTGACGTTGCTGTTAACCTTGGTATCGATGCTCGTAAATCTGATCAAAACGTTCGTGGTGCAACTGTACTACCTAACGGTACTGGTCGTGACGTTCGTGTTGCTGTATTCACTCAAGGCGCTAATGCAGAAGCTGCAAAAGAAGCCGGTGCTGAATTAGTAGGCATGGAAGATCTTGCTGACCTAGTTAAGAAAGGCGAGATGAATTTTGACGTTGTTGTTGCATCACCAGACGCTATGCGTGTTGTTGGTCAACTAGGTCAAATCTTAGGCCCACGTGGTCTAATGCCAAACCCTAAAACTGGTACTGTAACACCTAACGTTGCAGAAGCAGTTAAAAATGCGAAAGCAGGTCAAGTGCGTTACCGCAATGACAAAAATGGTATCATCCATACTACTATTGGTAAGGTTGATTTCACTGCTGAGCAGTTACAACAAAACCTTGAAGCTCTAATTGTTGCGCTTAAGAAGGCTAAACCTTCTCAAGCTAAAGGTGTTTACTTGAAGAAAGTAACTATCTCTACAACAATGGGCGCAGGTGTTTCTGTTGACCAAGGCACTTTAAGCACAGTTGTTGCTTAATTGAGTGTTTACATGGCGTGAAATTTGTACTATAATTTTGCGCCATTTTGCTGATTAATTTAGTTGATCGCAAAGTAAAGAATTCGGGTTGAAGTCCATAATTTCGAAGCGCCTTCGGGCAACGCGATAAATTGGGCTTCCGTCCAAGACCGTAGGCGGCTTAGGCCTTAATATTACCTACGTAGACGGTGTGAATCCCCAGATAGATTTTTCCTAATCTTCTGGCTCTCGCCGTAAAAAGCATCTCCACCTTTATTGGTGGGGAAGAGTAAAACAGGGAAGCCGATGTACGGTAACCCATTAAACCAGGAGTAACACCCATGGCTTTAAATCTTCAAGGCAAAAAGGCAATTGTTGCTGAAGTCAACGAAGCAGCCACTGGTGCTCTATCTGCAGTAGTTGCAGATTCTCGTGGTGTAACAGTTGGTGCAATCACTGCCCTTCGTAAAGAAGCTCGCGAAGCGGGTGTTTGGATGAAAGTTGTCCGTAACACTCTAGCTAAACGTGCTCTTGAAGGAACAGACTTTGAATGCCTATCTGATTCATTTGTTGGTCCAAGCTTAATCGCTTTCTCATCAGAGCACCCAGGTGCTGCTGCGCGTATCTTTTCAGACTTCGCGAAAAAGAATGAGAAATTTGAGCTTAAAACGGCCGCTTTTGAAGGTAATGTAGTAGACGCAGCTATGCTTGCAACTCTACCTACATACGACGAAGCTGTTGCACGCTTAATGAGCGCTATGAAAGAAGCGTCTGCTGGTAAATTGTGTAAAACAATTGAAGCAGTACGTGTACAGAAAGAAGAGCAAGCTGCTTAATTTTAAGCTGTTTAATCCCTTTCGGTGTAAATTTATTTGGACCTTAGAGTCCGTTAATTATTAGGAAATTTGTAATGTCTGTAACTAAAGACCAAATCCTTGACGCAATTGCTGAAATGTCAGTAATGGACGTTGTTGCTCTAGTTGAAGCAATGGAAGAAAAATTCGGCGTAACTGCTGCAGCTGCTATGGTAGCAGGTCCTGCTGCTGAAGCTGCTGAAGAGAAAACAGAATTTGACGTAATCCTTACTGGCGCTGGCGCTAATAAAGTTGCGGCAATCAAAGCTGTACGTGGCGCAACTGGTCTTGGCTTAAAAGAAGCTAAAGCTCTAGTTGAAGCTGCTCCAACTCCAGTTAAAGAAGGTATCTCTAAGGAAGAAGCTGAAGCTCTTGCTAAAGACCTTACAGAAGCTGGTGCTGAAGTTGAGGTTAAGTAATCTAGCTTTTGCTAGGTTCGCTGCCTGAGAAATCAGGCAAGGGCTGGTGATTATTTAATCACCGGCCTTTTTGCGCTATAGAGCGACTATTCTTATAGCGCAAATAAAATCTGATTTATTCTTTAATTTCAACGCTTTATAGTTTGCTAGTGTTGAGGTGGGATTAAGTTGGAACAACAGTTAATGTTGTACATCTTGGCATAGATGCCAGTTAAGTCTGTTCTTACAAGAACAGGTCGGGTCAAAGATCAGCAAGCTGAGGAACCCCATGGCTTACTCTTATTCTGAAAAGAAACGTATCCGTAAGGATTTTGGTAAACGTCCACAAGTTTTGGATATACCTTTCTTACTGTCGACGCAGTTAGAATCGTTTAAAAAATTCTTAGTCCCGGACGCTGATGGCGATCATGGTTTGGAAGCTGCCTTCCGTTCTGTGTTCCCAATTAAAAGCTACTCGGGAAATTCTGAGCTTCAATACGTAAGTTATCGTATTGGTGAGCCAGTATTCGATGTAAAAGAATGTCAAATTCGCGGTGTGACTTATTCTGCTCCACTTCGCGTGAAACTGCGTCTTGTAGTAATGGACAAAGAAGCTCCAGGCACAGTTAAAGACATTAAAGAGCAAGAAGTTTACATGGGCGAAATTCCGCTCATGACCGATACCGGTACTTTTGTAATCAATGGTACAGAGCGTGTTATCGTTTCTCAGCTACACCGTAGCCCTGGTGTATTCTTTGATAACGACCGCGGTAAAACTCACTCGTCAGGTAAAGTGCTTTATAACGCACGTGTAATTCCTTACCGTGGTTCATGGTTAGACTTCGAATTTGATGCAAAAGATAACTTATATGTACGTATTGACCGTCGTCGTAAATTACCGGCGTCTATCATCCTACGTGCACTTGAGTACACGAGTGAAGAAATCCTAGATATCTTCTTCGATACTACTGCGTTTGAAATCGCTGACGGTAAAGTTCTTATGGAACTTGTGCCTTCACGTTTACGTGGTGAAACTGCCGCTTTTGATATCAAGAGCGAAGACGGTGAAGTCCTTGTTGAAAGCGGTCGTCGTGTTACGGCTCGCCACATCAAGAGCATCGAGAAAAAAGGCATTAAGCAATTAGAAGTACCACATGAGTACATCATTGGCCGTGTATTAGCGAAGAACTATGTTGATGAGTCAACAGGTGAAATCATTGCTACTGCAAATGACGAGCTAACGCTTGAAATGATGGCTGAATTGGTTAAAGCCGGTCACACGACCATTGATACACTATACATCAATGAAGTGGACAGCGGCGCTTACATGTCAAATACGTTGAATATTGACTCGTCAAGCAACCGTTTAGAAGCACTAGTAGAAATTTATCGCATGATGCGCCCAGGCGAGCCACCGACGAAAGACGCGGCTGAAGCCTTATTTGAGAACTTATTCTTCTCAGAAGAACGCTATGACTTATCAACAGTAGGTCGTATGAAGTTCAATAGCCGTGTTGGTTACGATTCAGACACAGGCCCTGGCACATTAAGCAAAGAAGACATCGTAGCGGTTATGAAAGTATTGATTGCTATTCGTAACGGTGTTGGCGATGTTGATGATATAGACCACTTAGGCAACCGTCGTATACGTAGTGTTGGCGAAATGGCTGAGAATCAATTCCGTGTAGGTTTAGTACGTGTAGAACGTGCTGTACGTGAGCGTTTAAGCTTAGGTGACCTTGATGCGGTAATGCCACAAGATCTTATTAACGCTAAGCCTATTTCGGCAGCGGTTAAAGAGTTCTTCGGCTCGTCTCAGTTATCACAGTTTATGGACCAAAATAACCCGCTATCAGAAGTAACGCATAAGCGTCGTATTTCTGCATTAGGTCCGGGCGGTCTAACTCGTGAGCGCGCTGGCTTTGAAGTACGTGACGTTCACGTAACTCACTACGGTCGCGTATGTCCAATCGAGACTCCTGAGGGTCCAAACATCGGTCTAATTAACTCATTGTCTACGTATGCACGTACCAATGACTACGGTTTCTTAGAAACACCTTACCGCAAAGTGGTAGACGGTGTAGTAACTGATGAAGTTGATTACCTATCAGCCATTGAGGAAGGTCAGTTTGTTATCGCACAGGCGAACTCAAACTTAACTGAAACCAATGAGTTTGTAGATGAACTTATTCCATGTCGTCACAAAGGTGAATCAACCTTTATGGGTCGCATGGATCAGCAATATATGGATGTATCACCACAACAGGTGATCTCTGTAGCGGCAGCACTTATCCCGTTTCTAGAACACGATGATGCTAACCGTGCATTGATGGGTTCAAACATGCAACGTCAAGCAGTACCAACATTGAAAGCGGACAAACCGTTAGTAGGTACAGGTATTGAGTTAACACTAGCAAAAGATTCTGGTGTAACGATTGTTGCTAAACGTGGTGGTGAAGTAATGTATGCCGACGCAAGTCGCATCGTTGTTAATGTACATGAAGAAGAGCGCATCCCTGGTGAAGCGGGCATCGACATCTACAACTTAACCAAGTACACACGTTCTAACCAAAATACATGTATTAACCAAAAGCCGACTTGTATGGTTGGTGAACCGGTTACTCGTGGCGATGTGTTAGCAGATGGTCCTTCGACTGACTTAGGTGACTTAGCCCTTGGTCAAAACCTTCGCGTGGCATTCATGCCATGGAACGGTTACAACTTCGAGGATTCAATCTTATTATCAGAGCGCGTAGTTGAAGAAGATCGTCTAACGACTATCCACATTCAAGAACTACAGTGTATCGCCCGTGATACTAAATTAGGCTCAGAAGAGATCACAGCAGATATCCCGAACGTGGGTGAATCTGCACTAGGCAAGCTTGATGAATCAGGCGTTGTATATATTGGTGCTGAAGTTAAAGGCGGCGATATCCTAGTAGGTAAAGTGACTCCGAAAGGCGAAACGCAATTAACACCAGAAGAGAAGCTACTACGTGCTATCTTCGGTGAAAAAGCGTCTGACGTTAAAGACAGCTCTTTACGTGTACCTAACTCTGTAACTGGTACTGTAATCGACGTACAAGTTTTCACCCGTGATGGTGTTGAAAAAGATAAGCGTGCGTTAGAAGTTGAAGACATGCAGCTTCGCGAAGCGAAGAAAGACTTCAACGAAGAGTTCCGTATTCTAGAAGCTGGTGTTTTAGAGCGTGCTCGCAAGTTACTTGTGGCAGCTGGCTTCGATGAAGACAACTTAGCGTCACTGAATGCTGAAAAGTTACTAACTCAAAGCCTTGCTGAAGAAGACAAGCAAGCTGAACTTGAGCAACTAGCTGCACAGTACGATGAGCTTAAAGCTGAATACGATAAGAAGTTTGAAAACAAACGTCGTAAAATTACCCAAGGTGATGACTTAGCACCAGGTGTACTTAAAATTGTTAAAGTATACTTAGCTGTTAAACGTCGTATCCAACCGGGTGATAAAATGGCGGGTCGTCACGGTAACAAAGGTGTTATCTCGACTATCGTACCAGTAGAAGATATGCCATACGATGACAAAGGTCGTACGGTAGATATCGTACTAAATCCACTAGGTGTACCATCGCGAATGAACATCGGTCAGATCCTTGAAACACATATGGGTCTAGCTGCACGCGGTATTGGTGAGCGCTTAGAAGAAATGATGAAAGAGCAACGTGAGCTTCATGAGCTACGTGAATTCATCAAACAAGCTTATGAGATCGGTGAATCTCGTCAGGTTGTGGATATCGCTAGTTTCTCTGATGACGAAATTCGTCGTTTAGCTGAAAACTTGAAAGGTGGTTTACCGATTGCTACTCCTGCATTTGATGGCGCGAAAGAAGACGAAATCAAAGACATGCTAGAGCTAGGCGGCTACCCTAGAAGTGGTCAGGTTACACTTTATGATGGCCGTACTGGCGATCAGTTTGAACGTCAAGTAACTGTAGGTTACATGTACATGCTTAAACTTAACCACTTGGTTGATGATAAGATGCACGCGCGTTCTACTGGTTCTTACAGCCTTGTTACTCAGCAGCCGCTGGGTGGTAAAGCACAGTTCGGTGGCCAGCGTTTTGGTGAGATGGAAGTATGGGCACTTGAAGCTTACGGTGCTGCTTACACTCTACAAGAAATGCTAACAGTGAAATCGGATGACGTGAACGGTCGTACTAAGATGTATAAAAACATCGTTGATGGTAACCATAAAATGGAACCAGGTATGCCAGAATCGTTCAACGTATTGTTGAAAGAAATCCGCTCACTGGGTATCAACATCGAGTTGGA
>NZ_JALNTM010000021.1:0-119931 GCF_023161845.1 Pseudoalteromonas sp. 2CM39R | reverse complement strand
ATTCGAACCCTCGATAGAGCTACAAACCCTATACTCCCTTAGCAGGGGAGCGCCTTCGGCCACTCGGCCACCTCTCCGTCTTGTGGGGCGTATAATAAAGATTTCAGGAAATATGTCAAACACTTTTCAAGGAAAATCGCATAGATGGTTATAGATTGTCCATAACGAGCCAAAAGAGCTTGTTTTTGTTTATCCTTTCGCCGTTTTTTCTTTATCACTCAACGGCTCAAGACCCGTCAATGGGATCAGTTCATCAGTTAACTCTGCGAGGTATTGATCTTGATAACCCAATTGTTGAAATTCGGCTATGCAAGCACGATAAAAATCTTCACGTTGATGCTCGCTTTTGTTCGTATCTGTAGGCAACGGCGAAGGCTTTTTAGTCATTATTATTAAGTCCATTTATACATTGAACGAGAATTGCGCAATGATGTCATATCTTGGCTAAAAATAATACTATTGGCCTTTGTATTTGTAGAAAAATTTTACAACTTAGTAACTTTGTTGGAAGACTAATTCAGCATTTCTTTTTAGATCAGCTAATTACAATTGAGTATTAAAATTGAGAGCAATAAAAATCAGAAATTTCTGATAACAAAAACGCCGCTAAAAAGCGGCGTTTTCAAGACTTTTAGCTGATTAATCAGCTTGAGGACGCATGTGTGGAAATAGGATCACGTCTTTAATTGTTGGTGAGTCAGTAAATAACATCACTAGACGATCGATACCAATACCCTCACCCGCTGTTGGTGGTAAACCGTATTCTAATGCACGGATATAGTCATCATCGTAGTGCATCGCTTCATCATCACCTGCGTCTTTCTCTTCAACTTGACGAGTAAAGCGCTCTGCTTGGTCTTGTGCATCGTTAAGCTCAGAGAAGCCATTTGCTAATTCACGGCCGCCAACGAAGAATTCGAAGCGGTCAGTTACAAACGGGTTTTCATCGTTACGACGTGCAAGTGGTGACACTTCCCACGGGTAAGCGGTAATGAAAGTTGGTTGAATTAGCTTATGTTCAGCTGTCTCTTCGAAGATTTCACATAAGAATTTACCCGGGCCCCATACACAGTTTTCTGGGATCTTAACGTGTACTTGCTTCGCGTACGCTTTGAGTTCTTCAAAATGGTTTTCAGGGTCATTAAATACCGCAGCATCAAAGTCGGGGTTGTACTTAAGGATAGCCTCGCTCATTGTTAAACGAGCAAAAGGTTGTCCAAAGTCGTACTCTACTGAATCAACCACTTCACCATTTTCATCTTTCGTTGTGTTTACAACAATTGGTGAACCAAGTACGTCTGTCGCAACAGTACGTAACATGTCTTCAGTAATGTTCATTAGGTCAATGTAATCAGCGTATGCTTGGTAGAATTCGATCATTGTGAATTCTGGGTTATGACGCGTTGATAAACCTTCGTTACGGAAGTTACGGTTGATTTCGAATACACGCTCAAAGCCACCCACAACTAAACGTTTTAAGTAAAGTTCAGGTGCAATACGTAAGTACATGTCGATATCAAGTGCATTGTGGTGTGTTACGAATGGACGTGCAGACGCACCACCCGGGATCACTTGTAACATCGGCGTTTCAACTTCCATGAAATCACGATCAGCTAAGAAACGACGGATACCTTCAACAACCTTAGAGCGAATACGGAAGGTTTCACGCGTCGCATCATTAGTAATTAAATCAACATAACGTTGACGGTATTTAGTTTCTTGGTCAGATAAACCATGGAATTTTTCTGGTAACGGACGTAATGACTTTGTCAGTAACTCGTACTCTGTCATTTCTACGTAAAGGTCACCTTTACCTGACTTATTAAGTGCGCCTTTAACACCGATGATGTCACCGATATCAAGTTGACCATATTTTGCTTTTAATTCTTTTTGTACGTCTTTTGATGCGTACGCTTGAATTTGGCCTTTCATGTCTTGTAACGCAAGGAAAGGACCACGTTTTGCAAGAATACGACCTGCAACTGATACAACGTGTTGCTCAGCAACTAATTCTTCTTTCGATTTATCACCAAACTCAGCTTGCAAATCAGCCGTGTAATGTTCACGACGGAATTGGTTTGGATGACCGTTGGCTGGGCAATTTTCGCGGATTGCGTCTAACTTGCCACGACGCTCAGCGATTAACTTATTTTCGTCTTGGATTTGATCAGTCATTTTTTAGCTCTTTTTTAGCTTGGTGGTTATAGGCCAGATTTAAGGCTGGCTTCAATAAATTTATCTAAGTCGCCGTCAAGAACCGCTTGTGTATTACGGTTTTCAACGCCAGTACGTAAGTCTTTAATACGCGAGTCATCAAGTACGTATGAACGAATTTGACTACCCCAGCCAATATCAGATTTAGCATCTTCTTGGCTTTGTTTCTCAGCATTTTGCTTTTGAATTTCAAGCTCAAACAATTTCGCTTTTAACTGCTTCATTGCTTGGTCTTTATTCTTGTGCTGTGAACGCTCATTTTGGCACTGTACAACAGTGTTAGTTGGTATATGAGTAATACGAACCGCAGATTCTGTTGTATTTACGTGCTGACCACCGGCGCCTGATGCGCGGTAAACGTCAATACGTAAGTCTGCCGGATTAATATCAATTTCGATATTATCGTCGATTTCTGGGTAAACGAATGCCGATGCAAACGAGGTATGACGACGACCACTTGAGTCGAACGGGCTCTTACGCACTAAACGGTGAACACCTGTTTCTGTACGTAACCAACCGTATGCATATTCGCCAACAAAGCGCACTGTTGCGCCCTTAATACCGGCCACATCACCATCAGTTGCTTCAACCAGTTCAACTTTAAAGCCTTTTGCTTCACCCCAACGTAAATACATACGCAGTAGCATATTGCACCAGTCTTGGGCTTCAGTACCGCCAGAACCTGATTGTAAATCAAGGTAAGCATCGTTTTGGTCATGATCGCCTGAGAACATACGACGGAACTCTAGCTTTTCAAGCTGTGCGTTTAAATCGCCTAATTCAGCTTCGGCTTCAGCGAAGGTTTCTTCATCTTCTGCTTCAACAGCAAGCTCGACTAAACCTTCAACGTCTTCGGTACCTGACACTAGATTATCAATGGTCTCAACGATAGCTTCTAGTGCCGACTTTTCACGGCCAAGTGCTTGAGCTCGCTCAGGCTCATTCCACACTGCTGAATCTTCAAGTTCTGCGTTAACTTCTTCTAACCGCTCTTTCTTAAGAGGGTAGTCAAAGGTACCCCCGAAGCAGTTCAGTACGTTCGCGAATTTCCTTGATTTGGTTAATCACAGGATTCACTTCAAACATGTACATTACTCCAAAATGGCTGATTTACCGCGCACCGATATCGACAATAAATACGGTAAATTATCTACAAATATTAAAAACGCCCGATTTTAACAAAAAACCGAGCGTTTTATTAGCCTTTTATGTCGATTATAACGATATTTTTATGTCGCTTTTTGTAGCTCTCGAATAATCAACTGTAACGAGAATTTACCACGGAATTCATTTATATCGAGTTGATAAGCAGCTTTCACATAACGCACTTCGGTATCTGGCCATGCACGCACATCAACACCAAATGCAATACCGTCAACTAATCGTCCAGATTGATGTTTTAAAACCAGTTTTAAGTGTTTTTCACCGACAATGCGCTGCTGTATTACCTCAAACACATGCTCAAATACTGGCTCTGGAAATTGCTGTCCCCAGGGGCCGGCATTTTTTAGTAAGTTGGCAAACTCCATCGAAAAGCATTCATTAGGCAGTTCACCATCAGTAAGTAAAATACTTTGCTTATGCTCTTCAGAGAGTGTGTCTGTCACCATTTGCTCAAACACGGTTTTAAATTCAGTAAAACTTTGCTCATTGATACTCAGCCCGGCCGCCATAGCATGGCCACCAAATTTACTGATCAAATACGGATAGAGTGTATTTACTCGCTCGAGTAAATCACGCATATGCAGCCCTTCAATGGAGCGGCAAGAGCCTTTTATTTCGCCGTTATCGCCAGCTGCAAAAATAATCGTCGGGCGGTGATACTTTTCTTTTAAGCGACCAGCCAAAATACCAATCACACCTTGGTGCCAATCAGCTTGATATAAACAAATGGCATCAGGCACTGACTCAGTTTTAAATGCTAAACGGTCAAGCACCGCTTGTGCTTCAGTTTGCATGCCCTGCTCTATTTCACGGCGCTCGTGATTGAGGCTGTCTAGCTCACCGGCAATTCGGCGTGCTTGATTTATATCGCTTGATAACAAACAGGCTATACCTAAACTCATATCATCAAGACGCCCTGCTGCATTTAAGCGTGGTGCCAATGAAAAGCCAAAGTCACTGGCACTTAAACGGGCTGCATTGCGATTTGCCACTTCGATTAGGGCACTGATACCTGGGCGTGTTTTACCACTGCGAATACGTGCTAAACCTTGATGAACTAAGGTTCGGTTATTGGCATCAAGAGCGACCACATCGGCAACGGTACCAAGGGCTACAATATCAAGTAACTCAGCCAAATTTGGCATTGGCTGATGCTGAAAATATCCTTGTTCACGTAAGTGGCTACGTAAAGCAATAAGCAGATAAAAAGCTACCCCAACGCCCGCTATTGATTTCGATGGAAACTGACAGTCATGGCGATTTGGGTTCACGATGGCATCGGCATCTGGCAGGGCTTCACCTTGTAAATGGTGATCAGTTACCAGCACTTTAATACCCGCTTGCTTTACAATGGCAATGCCATCGATACATGAAATACCGTTATCAACAGTGATCACCAGCTCGGGTTGCATAGCCACTATTTGCTCAGCAAGCGCAGGACTTAAGCCATAACCTAGGCTGAATCTATCTGGTACCAAGTAATCAAGGTTCTTTAGGCCAAACATAGCAAGGCCTTGCATTAAGGTTGCTGTGCTGGTTGCGCCATCGGCATCAAAGTCACCGACGATTAACACGCGACTTTGAGCCGCGAGGGCTTGTTGCAATAGCACCACAGCTTTGTCGATATCTTTAAACAACTTAAAGTCATGTAATGTCGCAGCGCTATTATCGAGTTCGGTGGCACTTTGCACCTGTCGAGTCGCATATATTTGCTTAATTACAGGGTGTAAATGGTGTGGTAGATGCGAATCATCAACATGAGGGCGAGCTTGAATTATTTTTTCCATGTCGGAAATGGTACTTCTTTGCTTAAGACAAATAAAAAAGGCCTACGACAAATAGGCCTTTTCGTTTAAAAAATCAGTTATGAAGATGTTTTTGGTAAGGCATCAAGCGCTTGGCTGATCTGCGCAGCTGATTGATAACCTGGGATCATGGTGCCATCTTCTAAAATAATTGCTGGAGTACCCGACATACCAAAGCTTTGACCTAGTTGGTAATGCTCAGCAATTGGCGCGCTACAACCTGGCACGTCTGCTACTTCTGCACCCGCTTTTGCTTCTGTTAACGCTTCAGCAGGGTCTTTAGCACACCATACATTCATTAGATCTTGGTAACCTTTACCACGTAAACCACCACGTGGGAAAGCAAGGTATTTAACCGTGATACCCGCATCTAAGAAATCATCAAGTTCACGGTGTAACTTACGGCAGTAACCACAGGTAATATCGGTAAAGACTGTGATTGAATGCTTTTCGTTTTTCGCTTTGTAAACGATCATTGAGTCTTCGTATTCAGCAATGCCTTCTTTACGTACATCGCTCAGTGCATGCTCTGTTAGATTAACTCGGTTATTAAGGTCAATCAGTGTTCCTTGCATTAGAAATTGACCGTCAGGGCTTGCGTACAGCACGCCTTTATCAGTAATTAGTTCTTTAAGGCCTGCCACTGGGCTTGGGTTTATTTGCTTAACGGTTACGCCTAATTCAGCAAACTTAGCAATAATAGGGGCATCAGCAGCGTCTGTTGTTGATACGCCATTGGCAAACACATTTAAGCTTGTGCCTAGTAGTGCTGTGGCTAAAACTAACTTTTTCATAAATATCCTATATCCTGATCATTTTTTATATAGACCGGTACATCTCTAAAAATCTTGCACTAAGCACGTGGATGATGTTGCTCGTGTACCGACTTCAATCTTTCATTCGCTACATGGGTATAAATTTGTGTTGTTGATAAGTCACTGTGACCTAACATCATTTGCACGACTCTAAGGTCCGCCCCATGATTAAGCAAATGCGTTGCAAACGCGTGTCTGAGCGTATGCGGTGATAACGGCGATTCAACTGATGCCAAAATAGCATAGTGTTTGATGCGATGCCAAAAAGTTTGTCGTGTCATGCCAATCCCGCGCTTTGATGGGAACACAAAGTCAGTGGCATGTTTAATCATTTGCGAACGACCCACTTTTAAAAACTGCTCAAGCCAGTACATTGCTTCTTCACCGAGGGGAACTAAACGCTCTTTATTACCTTTACCTTTTACAAAGACCACCGCTTGGCGCAAATTAATTTGCTCCATTCTGAGCCCCACCAGCTCAGTAACGCGAAGCCCTGTGGCATATAACAGCTCAAGCATGGCTTTATCGCGAAGCCCCATAGGATCTTCTATGTCTGGGGCTGCAAGCAGAGCTTCGACTTCGGCTTCTGACAGCGTTTTTGGTAATGACTGCCCAGCTTTTGGCTGAGCAATATTGACCATCGGTGAATCGGCAATGGCTTTTTCGCGCACAAAATACTGATAAAAACGCTTAAGCGCACTGATGCTACGTGCAGTGCTGCGCGACTTTAGCCCTAAATCAACACGGTATGCTAAATACGCTTCAATATCATCAGAGCGAACAGCTAGTAGGTCTTTATCTTTTAAAAATTGGCAAAACTTTTCAAGGTCGCTGCGATAAGCGGCGAGTGTATTTTCGCTGACTCCTTGCTCAAGATACAGCGTATCTAAAAATAACTCTAAATGTTCGGCGTTCTTTGCTGTTATTACACCTTTTTGGGCTTGTGAATTATTATCAGCCACGCGTACTCTCATCCTTATCAAGGTATCAATTGATTATACCTTACGGTAAACTTACGCCTATCATATCAGGCAAATACACAGTGATAAATACGATGCAGATTGGTTTATTTTATGGTTCTACAACCTGCTACACAGAAATAGCGGCAGAGAAAATTCGCGATATTATTGGTCACGACATAGTGAGCCTTCACAATATCAAAGATGAGCCATTAAAAAATGCAGAGCAATTTGATTTCGTGATCTTCGGCATTTCAACTTGGGATTTTGGTGAGTTGCAAGAAGATTGGGAATCAATCTGGGACGACATTAAAGATGTTAACCTAAACGGCAAAACCGTGGCTCTGTTTGGTATGGGCGATCAACAAGGTTATGGTCAGTGGTTCCAAGACGCGCTTGGCATGTTACACGATGAAATTTGTGATCAAAGCATTACCTTGTTAGGCAAATGGACTAACGATGCAAGTTATGAATTTGAGGCTTCAAAAGCACTCACTGAAGATGGTAAACAATTTGTTGGCTTAGCCCTTGATGAAGACAGTCAATACGAGCTCAGCGATGAGCGTATCGCAAGCTGGGTTGAACAAGTCATGACTGAGTACAGCGAAAGCTTGTAAGTCATGAATAAAAAAGCCAAGCATCGCTTGGCTTTTTTAATGGTTATTCAACACGTTGCCAATATTGATTACGATAGAAAAATGCAATATATCCGCGTACTTCAAGCACCTTACCTTGTTCTTGTGGGGTCAGTTTAAGGGTATAGGTTTTACCATTGTTTGGGTCTAGAATTTCACCCTCTTGCCAGCTACCATCGCCAGCATCTGTAGCGCCTTCTATAATTTGTAACCCTAAAATAGGCTGATTTTTCTTATCACCTTTACACTCTTCGCAGATTGCGTCTTGCTTGGCTGGGTTAAGGATTTTTTCAACACTACCAACCAACACACCATCTTGCTCACTAATACGTACTAAAGATTTCGCTTCATTCGTTTCTTCGTCAATAGTTTTCCAAAGACCGACAGGCGTCAATGCAGCAAAACTCAACTGAGAAAATAATAAGGCAGATAAAACAATTGATAAACGGAACATAAAAAACTCGTATAAAACTTAAGACTTTGGCACTATATCAGGGCTTAACCAAACACACCATTTTACTAAGCTCCGAAATCGACACAACATTGCGAGGGAACACAATGAGTCAATTCACATTAATTACCGGTGACATTGTCAGTTACGACAGTAATCAGGTAGCTACAATTAACGCCACGGGCGAAATAAAAATAAATCGCTTTGCTGAGCCATTATTTATTCCTGATAGCGCTAAAGCCGCCATTGAGCTGGGTCGGCTCGATGATAACTTGTTTAATTTAAAAAAGTTATTACGTTCAGGCTATGCCGACCCCTGCCCTACGACCCGCGTGCTAATTGAAACCACACATCCTTTACCTGAAATCAACGGCCTGCTGATAAAACGCCGCTTTAGCATTATTGACTTTTGCAGTGCCGAAATAGAAAAGTCGCACAGTAAAGCCGTGTTAGACGCCCTATTAGAGCTTGAATATGTGCAACAAATTCAGCTTGATGAAGTAATGCAATTACAGCCACCGGTACAATTTAAAAACCAATAAAGGTATAATAACTTAGTAAGTATGCTAATCAGCTCCTTCATTTGTAAAAGGAATAACAATGAAAAGTGCGCTACCTATAATGATTGCCGCAAGTATTTTGCTAACTGGTTGTGATGAATTAGAAGTTGAAGAAACTCATAACTTTGGCGATGAAATGTATGAGAACAATTACACACTCGTAAATACCACTGATTTAGAAGTGGACTATTACATGGCAAACACTGACCTGTTTGGTGATGCTCAAGAAGTTAAAGACTCTCAATACTATGTTGACACGCTTGCATCGCAATCACTTCCCGTTGATGTAACACATGCTCACAATGAACGTAGCCGTATTTCATTTTATGTAGTCGATCACAGCGACATAACTAACTCAGCCACACAGATGTATCAGGTAGAGCAAAATCAACCTTATCATTTTGTGGCTTGGCAAAATGAAGAAAAGCTTCGTTTAACTCTAGTAAAAAAAGCTAATGATGATAAAGATGACTTTTTTGCTATACGTATTCTCGCAACTGAAAACCTTCGCTTAAAAATCGAAAATCAAATCGTCAATTTATATCAAAATCAATTAAGTTACTGGTACCACATTGATGACTGTGCTGATGATTTAAAAGTATCAAAGCTCAATGATGAAGATAAGCGAGTTTATGAACCTGTCTCAATCTGCAACGCATCATATGGGCAGTCATATACCTTACTCTTAAGTGAAGATGGCCTTGAAGCGAGCATAGCTGAATAACCATTACATCTTTAGGTAAAAAGCTTTACAGAGCTCTTTATAGTCTTGGCTATAGCTGCCGTCTGCGGCATGTATAGTTAACGATGATGTTTCGCATTCAGTGCTGCTTTGGCTGAGTAACAATAGGCTGCGACTTGGCTGTTTTTTTTCAGTGGTGCGAACCAAACAATGGCGATTTAAGTACCAGCCAGCTTGCTCTGCTATCGCAATGAATTGTTTTGCCTCTACGCAAGGCAAAATCACATTCAAAAGCGTTTTGCCGTGGCTAAGCTTAGTACACGCTGCTATTAATTCGCTGAAGCTAAGGCCGTCAGTATGGCGGGCAGTATTTCGAGCAACGTTTTCACCTTTTAGGCTCGCATTAAAATACGGCGGGTTGGTGATGATCGCATCAAAAGGCTCTGCTGCGCTGAACGACTGCACACCACCTTCAAAAAGGTTTATATCAGGCCATGGGCTAGCCGCAAAGTTATCTCGGGCATCATTACAGGCACCCGCGTCAATTTCGATGGCACTTACTTTTGCTTCAGGCGCTCTTTGTTTTGCCATTAGCGCCAACAGCCCTGTACCTGTGCCAATATCTAAAATACGCTTAGCACCACTCACATCAGCCCAAGCACCTAACAAAATACCGTCGGTCGACACTTTCATCGCCGTGCGTGTTTGCGTTACCGTAAATTGTTTAAACACAAAGCCTGACATTTTTTCACCTTTTCATTCACCACAGCCGCGTTAACGCGTATAATTAGGCTCAATTGTCCTCTATTTATGTCACTCTATGCAATTTTCTGAATTTGATATCGATAACAAGCTGTTAAATGCCATTAATAAAATGGGTTTTGATACGCCTACCAGTATTCAACAACAAGCGATCCCTGAAGCACTTCAAGGTCGTGATATTTTGGCATCTGCCCCTACTGGTACGGGTAAAACAGCCGCGTTTTTGATCCCTGCAATTCAATACTTGCTTGATTTCCCGCGTCGCGATCCTGGCTTTGCGCGCGTATTGATCATGACACCAACCCGTGAGCTTGCTTATCAAATTCATGAGCAATGTGAATTACTAGCAGCACAAACCCACCTTAAAATAGGGGTTGTAACAGGTGGTATAAACTACGGGACACACAGAGAAATTTTCGAAAGCAATAACGATATTCTCATTGCCACACCAGGGCGTTTAATGGAGTATCTCGAAACAGAGAACTTCCATGCTGAAAACGTTGAAATGCTTATTCTTGATGAAGCTGACCGCATGCTAGACATGGGCTTTCGTAAAGAAATGCTACGTATTTGTGATGAAGCACGTAACCGCCGTCAATGTTTCTTATTCTCAGCGACCCTTGAAGGTGACAGCGTTGAGTTATTTGCAGAACGTATCTTAAACGACCCAGCACTGCTTGAAGCCGAATCTTCACGCAAAGAAAAAGGCAAAATCCATCAATGGGTTCACCTTGCGGACGACTACGATCACAAGCTAAAAATGTTGGTTGAAACGTTAAATGGTGACGACATTCATAAAGCAATTGTATTTGTAAAAACTCGTGAGCGCCTAGAAACATTAGTTGGTGAGCTAAACAACGAAGGCCTTCGTGTAGCTTGGTTACGTGGTGAAATGCCACAAGACAAGCGCATGAAAGCGATGGAGAACTTTCACTCTGGTCGCTACAATATCTTAGTTGCAACGGATGTTGCTGCTCGTGGTATTGATGTTGCTGATATCAGCCATGTTATCAACTTTGATATGCCACGTACCGCAGACGTATACGTACACCGTATTGGACGTACTGGTCGTGCAGGTAAAAAAGGCATTGCGATTTCATTTATTGAAGCTCATGACGTGGCAATTGTTGGTAAAGTGGAGCGCTACATTGAGCAAAAATTGAAACGCCGAGTAATTAAAGGGCTTGAGCCACAGCACAAAGAAGCGAAGATCCCATCTAAAAAGAAAAAAGATCCAGTAAAAATGAAGGCAAAGAAAAAAGCCAAAGCTAAAACGAAGAAGAAGTAGTTTTAACTTTAACAACATAACTGTGAAAATGCCGAGCTTGTCTCGGCATTTTTGTGCCATACCCTTTTTACTTATTAACTGTGTAATTAGTTCACACTTTATTGCCCACACATCACACCCACAAAAACAAACCAATAAAATTCAACAACTTAAATGTTGGAATAATAATTGTAACAGGTTCAGCAATAGTTCACAGCAGACTAGATTAACGAGGGAATTGTATGAGCCGCTTCAAATTAACCGTAGTACTTACTTTATTGAGTTGTATGTTTTTACTTGCTTGCGCAACGACTGTGAGCGCCAATACTAGTGTGCTAACAACAAGCACATCTGCGCAACCGCGCTTACAGCAAATGGCATTGCAGAAGTTAACTCGTAACCCTAACTTTCACATTGAAAACTTACAAGTGATTGTTGAGGGTGAAACTGTTGAACTAAAAGGTGTTGCAGAAACGGGATTTCAACGCGCTTTAGCACAGAAATTTTTAGAACACAGCCAAGGTGTGATGCAGATAAAAAACAACCTTAAAGTGAGTAAGTTAAATCACTCGTCACTTTAAGGTTAGGTTTACAAAAGAGGCTTGAGATTATTCGCCGCTTGCTTGTAGGTTGATAAATTTCGCAAGCTCTTCAGGTTGACCCATCAGCATTTGAATTTGCTGATTAATCTCCATCATAGTTTTACCTTCAGGTAATTTAGCTGATACAGAGAAAGACGATAAACCATTCACAAAGTTACTAATCGCTGTAGCAAGCTCTTCGCTCACTGGTACTTGCTGTAATTGCATCGCAACGACTTGCTTAAATTGCTCATGAGTCATACCTTGCGCAGTTAAGAAGCTATCAACAACCGCTTTAAGCTCACCTTCATCAGCAATCGACATATTGATGCTACGTGGCTCTAACTGAGTGAGGGCTGCCATCATCTTCGATTGCTGTTGTAACTGCTGCTCTAAAGTAAGCTGACCATCAGCTGCTTCATTTTGCATCTGGCTAACAGCGAGTGATGCTTCCATCAGCGCTGTAGTTTTAGCTAAACCAAGATTAAAGTTAACGTCAGCCACCTCATTTGCAGTCACTTTAAGAGCAAAGTCGCTATCACCTGAATCTTTATTATAATCAAGCGATGAGTCAACGTTATAGCTTGTTGATGCTAGCTTGTTATTAGAGTTTTCTGGCAGCTGCGCTAAAAATTCATCGCTAAAACGAAAGTTCTTCATAACAAAACCTGTGTGAGGCGGCACCGCATCTACTTCGTAACCCGACACATCAATACTATCGATTGTTGCAACAGGCTCATTGCTTAAACTATTTGAAACCGTGATCTCAGATAACTGCATGCTGCTATCAAAAATACTGGCTGAGATATCACTGTATTTAATTTCTACACCGCTTTGGATTGATAACGCACTGATTTGCTTATCAACCACCTTTTTCACTTCCTGTGTAGCTGCGTAATTTGCGTAAGCTACGCCACCGACAGCCGCAGCAACAACCGCTGCAATAATTAACTTCTTCATTTTATTTCCTTTAATTGGTGTAAATTTTTTATCAGTGTATCAAATTGTATTTAGTTTATTAACGACAATAGCTCATGCACGGTTTTTACTGGGGTGATCTTAGCACCAAGGCCTTCCATTGATTTATGGTAATTACGATATGGAATAAAGATCTCAGTAAAACCGTGTTGCGCAGCTTCTTTAACTCGAGGTACGCCGCTGTCGATTGGTCTTACATCACCATTTAAACTTAGCTCACCCATAATACAAGTGGTACGCGGTACAACAAATTCGTTCAAGCTGCTTAAAAGTGCTGCTACCAATGCTAAATCGATACAAGTCTCTGACTCATCGATTTTTAAACCACCAACAATGTTGAAAAAAGTATCGTGGAAGATTTTTGTTTTTGTGTGCTTACGTAAAATACCTGTTAGCATCTTGATACGATTCATATTCAAGCCAACACACACCCGCTGCGGGAATTCGGCTTCGGTTTCTGTGGTTAAACATTGTATTTCGAGTAGTAAGTTACGGTTGCCCTTACGAATACAGGTAATAGCAGAGCCTGGAGACTCGGTACTAGAACCAGATAAAAAGATTTCGCTTGGGTTATCAACGCTCAACATTCCGCGCTCACACATTCTAAAAATACCCACAGTGTCGATATCGCCAAAACGGTTTTTATTAGCACGCAATGTTCTGACTTGGCCATCGTTAGTATCGATATGTAATAAAGCATCGACTATGTGTACAAGTGTTTGCGGCCCAGCAATTTCGTTATTTTTGTTTACATGAGCAATGATGAACATAGTGACATCATTTTGCTTACAATATTGTGTTAAAGCTTGCGCTGCACTTTTTACCTGTGAGGGTGAGCCAGGGCTACCATTTGCCGTTTCTGTTACCACGGCCTGAATTGAGTCAATAACCGCGAACTTAATTTTGTTTTTATCAAGCTCTTCAATGATGGCTTCAACACTGGTTTCAGACAGCAAGTAAAGCTCGTCTTCGTTGTAATCTAAACGTAAGCGATTCACACGGTTTTTAAACTGCGATAGAGACTCTTCGGCTGTGCAGTATAAAGAAGGCATTAACTTTGACATACGTGCGACTAAATCTGACAGCAAGGTGGTTTTACCAGCACCTGGGTCGCCAGAAATAATGTTAACAGAGCCTGTGGTTACGCCACCACTTAATACCCTGTCTAGCTCACCTATTTCTGTGAGGCGTTTTTCGGCCTCAGTGGTCGCAACTTCATTGATTTTCTTTGAACCACCGCTAGCGATACCGGCATAACCTGCCACTGCCGCACGGCTTGCCGCTTGCTTCGATTGCCCCGCTGAAGGCTTAAATTCTGCCAGCGTATTCCACGCTCCACACTTACACTGACCTTGCCAGCGCTGATAGTTCATGCCGCACTCAGTGCAGACAAATTCGATTTTTGCTGATTTTGCCATTCGGCCTTACCTATTTTGGTCGCTGTTTTGTGACTATTTCTGTATTTTCAAGCATATAATAGCTAAAGTAAAACATATGACTCAGGTAATTAATCTAGAGTCACTTTTGTAGTCACAAAAGATAATATGCTGTAACTTGCCCCATGAAAAACGCTTAATCATGCTAAGTGCTTAATTAAGAAATGGTTAAGGGCACAGTTTTTGCTTACAAATAAAACTTTACAGTGCTTGCCATTTAATTGGCGAATACATATAACAATAACTAATAAAATAAAAAACTAGTTACACTGCTTGGCTTTCAATAGCCAGCTAGTATACCTACTTTTTTAGATAGACGGTGATGGTTTTATAAATGGCTGAAGACATACTGCTTAAATATGAAAGCCTAGTTGAAGAACTAAAGGCACATTTAGGCACTCCCCAGTTCGACAAACTGTTTAAATCAAAGACAGCTAGCTTAACAAAGCCAGAGCAGTTTCTGATCAAAATGGAAATGTCGCGCTTATCTCAGCCTGTAGCACGCTTTATTGATTTACGTGGCCAGGTAACCGGCCAAGTCAAACCCTACGAATATGATGGTAAGCAACACTTTATGGACGATACCGCCATTGAAGTGTTTGAAGATGCTATAAAGCGCCACGGTGGTTACACCCTTGCCGTTTACGAAGCGGTAATGAATACCGAAAATAATCACCGCGTAATGCAAAAAAAGGCCGCTGAACAAGCTTTAACTGACGATAGTGCCACGACAGAGCAGTCAGCTAAAGTCATTAAGTTTGCATCCTATGAAAGTCGCCGCGAAGAGCGGATGAACTACTCAATTAAAATTACCGTTGAACTAGATAAAGACAATAAGGTTGCCGCTTCTACCTCTGATATCTCTTTAAGTGGCGCAAAAATCAAGTTAGCACCACGGTATAAAGTTAAAAAAGGCCAATTAATTGGTCTGCGCTTAGTTGGCCTAGAGCAAGATTTTGAACTGGGCTTAAAAAACGGAATTCAATATGAAGTAGTTGCGGTAGAAAAAGTATCTCGTGAATACAACCATGTACGCTTAAAACGCACCTTTATTGAAAATAATGATAAGTTTGATGAGTTCTTAGAGAGCTTTATTCACGGTAATAAACGTCGCTATAAAGTGAACTTAGACAATACCTTAGATGCGGTTGTATCAAAAGGCTACGAGCAATACTACATTCCACGTGTTACCTCATTTTATACATTTTTAAGCTTACAAGGCGACAAACTTTATCCTAGCCTTGCGTTAACCACAGAAAATAACATTTTTATTCAGCGCTATTTTTGTGATGAGCGTAAGTTGTCATGCTTATATAGCATTATCAATCAGCAACGTTTAGGTCACTTGCTCAGTTCACCTGATGCGGTAAAAGAAGAGTACCTGTATACCTTCACTCATACCGTTGCTGGCAAAATTTATTACTACTCAGCTACGCGAACTGAGCTTGATAGCCAACCACAACTGAGAGATTTATTTTTCGGCTTTGGTAGCCAAAAAGACAGCTGGCAATGCTTTAAGCTTCAGTTGATGCCAAGCCATCCGGAAGATTCGTATATTCCGCTATCGCTACCAAGCAGTGCTGGTAAAAACATCGAAAAACTAAATAAGCCACCGACACCACGGGTGCAGGGGTTGATTAAAGATGTTAAATATCTACTGATTTTGACTTCGGTGGGTACTAAGTTTGAACAACAAACATACCAACAGCTTGATTATAATAAAGATGCGGTAAACCAACTTAAACAGTTTGGTCACAGTAAGCATAAAACGCCTCCTCATTTAGAGCCTGTGGCGCTTGAGTATGTGAACCTTCGTGCTCATAAACGCTATTTATACAAAACAGCTATCAGCATTGAACATCATGAGCAATCAATTACAGGCCATACTCGTGATTTATCTGTGATGGGCTTGCAAATTGAATGCGACCAACCGGTTGAGTTCAAAAAAGGCGATATCATCAAACTAAACTTGCCTGATTTGCAAAAAATTACCAAAAAGCACGACTTAACAAATCTGGCTTATGAAGTAATGGCTATAAGTAAATCACTGACAACAGTAAATTTAAAAGTGCATAAAGTTGGTGACTTACCGCATATGGCGATTAAGTTTTTCACCGTATTAATCGATAACAACAAAGACAAATTACGTGTTTGTGAAGAAACCCCTAAAATTCCGGGGCTATCAACTGCACTCAGAAATATGGTTACCAAAAGCGTATGCCAATTCCCGTTTTATTTACATAAAGAAGCAGCCCACTTTAAAGCTGGCGCTATTGGCCAAGGCTTATATCCAAGCCCTCTTCATGTACTACTACAAAATTTTGCGTTATTGAACGAAACAACCAGCATCGACGGATTCTTATCAACGGATCAAATTACAGAAGTGATCACCCCGTTGATCAAAGACCGAAGTCGCCAAGACCCACCTCTGCCATTTACCCTGTTTGTTCGCTTTGATCCGCGCCAAGCCGAAATAAGCGATGCAATTACCAGCCGCTGTATTAGTGAAGATGATTACAAACCACAAACTTTGTTTGTGAAAAAAGCCCTGAAAAACGATTTAGTCTTTGTATTTCGTTTATATGTATCACGAACTGGTCGCCCTGATATTGATTACTTAGCGAATGAACTCAAATACATTAGTCAGTACGCATTACATAAAGCGAAAGACTTAGAAGAAGCTCTATGGGCAGTAGCTGGTGTGGGTGATTTAATTGATATAACCGAAGAAGCGCTTACCCATTTTGATATTGACCAAAGGCTGATCAATGAAATGAGTAAACGCAAAGCGACTTGGTTAAAGCGAGTAATCTAACGGTAGAGAGAGTAAGTAAACAACTTGCAGTAATGAGCCTTCATTAATTGCAGTTTGTGCTTGCTCAACTACTTTAGGTTTACCATGCACAGCAACACCAAGCCCTGCCGCAGCCATCATTTTCAAATCGTTCGCACCATCACCCATAGCAAGAGTTTGGCGATTGTTTAAGGTAAGCTTTTGTTCGATTCGTTTAAGTACACGGGCTTTTTCTTCAGCATCAACAATCGTGCCTATGACCTTGCCTGTTAAACGGTTATCTTTAAATTCAAGGGTATTGGCATGCACTTCATCTAAATCAAGCAGTGACTGTACTTGTTCAGCAAATGGCACAAAACCACCTGATGCAATGGCTAAATGCCAATTATGTTGCTTTAAGAATTGGCATAATTCACTCACACCCGGCATAAGTGGTAAACGTGCTTTTAAGCCATCGATTAAGTCAACATCGATACCTTCAAGTTTAGCGACACGCTGCTTTAAGCTTTGTGCAAAGTCCAGTTGACCAGCCATTGCTTGCGCGGTTACAGCGGCAACTTCGTCATACACATCGGCAAGGCGCGCAATTTCATCGATGCACTCGATAGTAATGGCTGTTGAGTCCATATCCATCAGCAGTAAACCTGGTTCATTCACCGTGGGTGGATTTGTTAATTGCACCAGTTGAATACCCAATTGCTTAGCAAACTCAACTAATACTAGTGGGCTAAGTACTGTTGTTGTATCGCTATGAAAGCTCCACGCTACTGGCATGTCTGAGATTGGCTGATAACAACAAAGCGATAAATTGCTAAACCCTTGCGCTGCTAAAAAATCGCTAATAGCAAGTAATTGCTCAGCATTAAGCTCATTACCAAAGGCAACACTGAACACGCCTTGATTTGCTTTTGGCGTAAAGTCTGTTGTAATAAGGTGTTTGTTTTCAATTTTATACCAGCAATTTAGGCTGATTTGTTCTGCTAAATTTGCTGAAGGTGTAGCAGCTAAGCTAAGCTGTGACATAGTGGCTCCACATTAGACTTATGTCTGTCCTTGGTTGTGCATTTGGCACTCGCACTCAAGGGGCTGTTAAAGTTATCATGTTGTACCATCAAATTTAAAAGCTGTCAGTAACGTATACGGTGACTATGAAAAATAACCAACTTAAAATTCCCTTTTCAGCCACTTATCGCCAACGTGTTGTGCGCTTGAGCTTGGCTGCAGCCTGTTTTGTGCTGTTAAGTTGGGTTGCCATGAATAGTAGCTTTCAAAGCCACCAATTACTTTATGATAGTGCTGACAGCACCGCGATAAGCTTAACCAAGTTTATGGCACTAAATGCAAAAACCCCACTGCAAGAAAAAAACAAACCAGAGTTAAATGCTTTGTGTAATCATATTGCTGAAGATGAGTATGTGTTAGCGGCAACGATTTACGATCAACAAGGTATTCAAATTGCGGCCAGCGATAATTGGCAAAGTCACCACACTTTTGGTTTATTACCTGATTCAACGCCGGGTATCAGCAAGCTTAAAACCCCATTTGTAGAGCCGGTGATAAGTGATGATGAAAGGCCAATTGGTTTTGTGTCGATTACCTATTTAACGCAGGCTTCTATTGCGACCAGTCACAGTAGTTTTCATGATTTAGGTCGCCAAGTGTTATTAATGTTAGTGATCACCTGTATTTTTACTTGGCAGTTAGGCCGCGGCTTAAAACACTGGCAAATCAACCGTTACATCAAAAAAAGCGCAGAGCAAGAATCATAAAGTTCAGCAGCCAATTGCTGCTTTGCATCCCCTGTCGCGCCTTTAAGCTCGCATAGATGAGCAAACACATCGCGCACCTTAAGTGGTGTATTAATCTGCCCTTGAAAACCAGCTAGCGGCATTGATGGCGAGTCGGTTTCAAGCACTAAATATTGCGGTTCAATTGTGCTTATAACTTTACGAGTTTTAGCAGCGCGCGGGTAACTAATCACGCCACCAACACCAAGCTTAAACCCTTGTTTAATATAACTATGAGCTTGTTGCTCTGAACCTGAAAAGGCATGAATAACACCTCCATACTTTGGCTTGCGACGCTTAAATGAGCGAGCAATTAAGTCATGGCTTTGTCTGTGATGTACAATCAGTGGTAAAGCGAGTTGGTTGGCAAGCTCTATCTGCCCTTCAAAAAGCTGCGTTTGTTTATCGAGGTTGTCGATACTGCGATCAAGGCCGCACTCACCGATGGCAATAAACTGCCCAGTATGGGTTTTCGCTAATTGCTCTAGTTCAGCGAGGTGATGAGCTTGGTGGTCAGATAAAAAATAAGGATGTAAGCCTAAAGCAACTGAAATACTTGGCTCTGATTTAGCAAAAGAGAATAGTTTTGTAGATTGTGCCAAGCTCACACCCGGCACAATAAAATGCTCGATCCCTACTTGCTTGCATGCCTTGATGAGCTCTGTGCGAGTCTCATCAAATTCGCTAAAATCAAGGTGGCAGTGGGAATCGATAAAACGCATTTACGGATTTAAACGACCAAACTGCCAACTACCGTCGGCTTGGCGTTGATACATAAAGCGGTCGTGTAAGCGGTGTGCTCCGCCTTGCCAAAATTCGATTTTAGTAGGCTCAACACAATAGCCTCCCCAAAAATCAGGCAGTGGAATTTCACCCTCAGAAAACTTTTGCTTCATTTTCGAAAATGTTTCCATTAATACCTTACGTGATGACACAGGACGACTTTGCTGAGATGCCCATGCAGCTAACTGGCTTTCTTTAGGACGCGATAAAAAGTACTTAGCCACAGCAGTTGTTGGTAAAGGTTTAGCTTCACCATAAACAATGACTTGTCGCTCCATGTGGTGCCACGGAAAGTGCAGAGAAATTTTGTTATTATCTTTAAGCTCCTGTGCTTTGCGCGAGCCAGTATTGGTAAAAAACACAAAGCCACTTTCATCAAGATGCTTTAACAGCACAATACGCTGCGAAGGCTGACCATGCTCATCAACCGTTGCTACGACCATCGCTGTAGGATCAGGCAAATTAGTGGCAACAGCTTGCTCAAGCCATTTTTCAAACTGCTTGATTGGAGACGCATCAAGCATGTCTTCAGATAAACCATCCTGTAAATATTCACGGCGAATATCTTCAAGTTTCATAAAATTCCCTCTATCGCTGCTATCAGCTATCAGCTATCAGCTATCAGCTATCAGCTATCAGCTATCAGCTATCAGCTATCAGCTATCAGCTATCAGCTAAAGATTAATCAAGGTTATTGAGCTGTCAATTTTGTTGGGTTTCGCTACGCTCTACCCAACCTACGAAGTTAGGTCCTAGGTTCTAGGTTCTAGGTTCTAGGTTCTAGGTTCTACAAGCTACTCCCCTAGCGCCTAGAGTCTAGGGCCTTCGATTTATGTTGGGTTTCGCTGCGCTCTACCCAACCTACGAAGCACATCATCTGCAAGTGTAGGAGTGCTTTCAAAGCGAACTACACGAAGCAGAATTCACCTAAGTAGTTTAGCCTAAGACAAGGCGGAAAACCGACTTATCCCTATGAGCATACGTGTTTTGTATGTGATTAGGGTCAGTCGGTTTGACAACGCAGTATTAGGTTAAAATACGACGGTGATTACATTTGCTCCATGACTTCGATACCTAAAAGATCCAATCCTGACTTCAATGTCTTCGCAACCAAATTACACAGTACTAAACGGCTATCACGAACACTTGGCTCTACACCTTCTTTTAGAACTGGGCATGCTTCATAGAACGTCATGTATAGGCTTGCTAGTTCGTATAGGTATCCACATAATACGTGCGGTGTCGCTTCGCTGATCATTAGATCGAGTACTTCTTCTAACTGAAGAAGTTTAAGTGCCAGCGCTTTTTCTTGTGGCTCGTTGATTGCAACATCTGCAGTTAATGACGCTGCATCGATACCTGATTTACGGAAAATACTGCGAACACGTGTGTATGCATATTGTAAGTAAGGCGCTGTCGCACCTTCAAAGCTCAGCATAGTGTCCCAGTTGAAGATATAGTCGCTCGTACGGTGCTTAGAAAGATCCGCATATTTTACAGCACCAATACCTACTTTACGGGCAATTTCGCTACGCTCTTCATCGCTTAAGTCTGACTCACGCTCAGCAAGTTTAGCTGCTGCACGAGTGATTGACTCTTCCAATAAATCAGCAAGCTTAACGGTACCGCCAGTACGAGTTTTGAATGGCTTACCGTCTTCACCCATCATGGTGCCGAATGGGCAGAACTCATAACTTGTTTCATCACGTAATAAACCTGCTTTACGTGCTGTTAGCTCAACTTGATTGAAGTGTAAGCTTTGACGTGCATCTACAAAGATTAAGATGCGATCAGCACCCAATTTATTTGAACGGTAATCACAAGCAGCTAAGTCAGTTGTTGCATATAAGAAACCACCACCTGATTTCTGTACGATAAACACTGAAGGCTCGCCGTCTTTATTAGCAAGTTCATCTAAGAACACCACCTGTGCGCCATCAGACTCAACAGCAATATCTTTGTCTTTTAATAGTGCGATGATGTTTGCAAGTTCACTGTTGTAAGCACTTTCTGCCATGATGTCATCTTGCGTAAGTGTTACGTTTAGGCGCTTATAAACTTCTTCAGAATGCTTTACAGAAGTGGCAATGAATAACTTCCAAAGTTTTTCACAGTGTGCGTCGCCGCCTTGTAATTTAACAACGTAATCACGGGCTTTGTCGGCAAACCCTTCTTCATCATCAAAGCGTTTTTTTGCATCACGATAGAAGGTTTCAAGATCGGCCAGCGCTACAGACTCTAAGTCTACACCTTGGTTGATTTGATCTTCTAAGTGCGCGATTAACATACCAAACTGAGTACCCCAGTCACCCATGTGATTTTGACGAACAACTTCATCACCACGGAACTCAAGGGCACGAACAACTGCATCACCAATGATGGTTGAACGTAAGTGGCCTACGTGCATTTCTTTAGCAAGGTTAGGTGATGAGTAATCAACAACCACTTTTTGCGCTGTTGCATGAGGCGCAACTGCTAGCTTTTCGTCTTCGTTTGCCGCTTTTAAGCTAGCTGATAAAAACTCAGGCTTTAGGTGAATATTGATAAAACCTGGGCCCGCGATTTCAGTTTTTTCTGCGATATCTGCAAGGTCTAGGTTATCGATAATTTTTTGTGCTAGTTCACGCGGGTTTGATTTTAATTTTTTAGCCGCGCCCATTGCGCCATTGATTTGGTAATCACCAAACTGTGGACGTGTGCTTTGTGTTACCGCTGGATTAGTGTCTTCAGGTAACCCTGCTGCAACCATAGCAGCAATTGCTTTGTCGATTAAAAGAGTACGAATATTCATTGTAATTTTTACCTTTATGGCCCGCTGTACGGGCACTTAAATTTGAAGCAGACTTAGCGTATTAGTTTTCGCGTGTATGGTTAAACTTGATATCTGGATAGCGTTCCATCGACAAGTTTAGGTTTACACGGCTTGGCGCGATATAAGTAAGGTTATCGCCACCATCAAGCGCTAAGTTGCTTTCGCACTTACGCTTAAACTCTTCAAGCTTTTTGGTATCGTCTGAGCTTACCCAACGTGCAGTGTTAACACTCACACCTTCGTAAATCGCATCAACGTTGTATTCTGCTTTTAAGCGCGCAACAACTACGTCAAACTGAAGTACACCGACCGCACCAACGATTAGGTCGTTATTGATAAGCGGTCTAAATACTTGCACAGCACCTTCTTCAGATAACTGAACTAAGCCTTTTAACAATTGCTTTTGTTTTAATGGATCTTTTAAGCGAATACGACGGAATAATTCTGGCGCGAAGTTAGGAATACCACCAAACTTCATTTTTTCACCTTGCGTGAAGGTATCACCAATTTGAATTGTACCGTGGTTGTGTAAACCAATGATGTCACCTGCGTAAGCATCTTGCGCTCGCTCACGGTCACCAGCCATGAAGGTTACCGCATCAGAAATACTGACTTGCTTACCAATACGTACATGGTTCATTTTCATACCTTGGCTATATTTGCCAGATACAATACGCATAAAGGCGATACGGTCACGGTGTTTAGGGTCCATGTTCGCTTGGATTTTAAATACGAAACCAGAGAAGTTATCTTCAGTTGCTGCAACTTGGCGGTCTTCTGTTTCACGAGGTAATGGCGCAGGAGCCCACTCAGTTAAGCCATCAAGAACATGGTCAACACCAAAGTTACCAAGTGCTGTACCAAAGTAGACTGGTGATAATTCGCCAGCTAAGAACAGATCTAAATCAAACTCGTGCGATGCACCAATAACAAGCTCTAGCTCTTCACGAAGTTGCTCAGCAAGCTCACCGCCAATAGCATCATCAAGTTCTGGATTATCTAAACCTTTAATAACGCGAACTTCTTGAATTGTGTGGCCTTGACCTGTGCTATACAAAATCGTTTCTTCACGGTGAATGTGGTAAACACCTTTAAACTCTTTACCACAACCAATCGGCCAAGTTACTGGCGCACAGGCAATGTTTAGCTCAGTTTCAACTTCGTCTAATAACTCCATTGGATCACGAATATCACGGTCACACTTATTCATAAAAGTTACGATAGGTGTGGTACGTAAGCGTGTTACTTCCATTAATTTACGAGTACGATCCTCAACACCTTTCGCTGCGTCGATTACCATTAGGCATGAGTCAACCGCAGTCAGTGTTCGATAAGTATCTTCAGAGAAGTCTTCGTGTCCCGGAGTATCTAGTAAGTTAACTAGACGCTCGTTGTAAGGAAATTGCATAACAGACGTAGTTACCGAGATACCACGTTCTTTTTCCATTTCCATCCAGTCTGATTTTGCGTGCTGGTTTGAGCCACGACCTTTTACGGTACCCGCTTTTTGAATCGCTTGTCCGAATAACAGAACTTTTTCTGTAATAGTGGTTTTACCCGCATCCGGGTGCGAGATGATCGCAAAGGTGCGTCGTTTATTAATTTCGGTAGTTAAATTAGACATGTAAGCTGCTTTTAGTCATAACAAAGCGCACTTAACTGCCTTATAAATTATAAAGCTCGGTGCGCACTGTAAAAATAAAATAGAATTGCCAAGTATTATACCTTGTTTGTCTTAGCCAAAAAAGCAGCGATTGTAAGTAATTATTCACCTTTCGTTGAGGATTTTCGTTGTTCACTTTTTTGCTAAGCTTGTGTAATCAAGTTGTAACGCATACTATTGATAAATTGCACGGAGGGATATCAATTTAGGTCATGAAAACCAGTAAGCTCAGTATTCGATTATTATGGTATATCACACCATTAGTGATCTTACCTTTGTTGTTTTTAGGTGGCTTTACGTTAACCAATGTGACCAATTCAACAAAAAAACAAGCTGAGCTGATTGTCAGTCGCTTTGTTGAGCAACAGCAGCAAAAAATCTTCAATTACATTGACTCATTTCACTCGATTACTCGGTTGCTTTCGACCTCCCCTGTATTGGCAGACTTTTTAGCCCGCGAACCTGAATCAAAAAATCAATACATTGAACGCCTTGGCGAATTAATGAATGTATTTGCAAGTTATTCAGAAGCTTACCCTGACATTGTAAGTATTAACTATGTTGCCCCAGATGGTAAAAGCGATGCATTTTATTCAAGCCAATTAACTCCTGCGCCGAAAAGTTACCCGTTTTTTGATCAAGTACTGCAATCAAATTTGCGCCAACAGCAATTTATGATCTCCAAAGAAGATGGCTCGACTAGCCTGTACTTTGTGCACCCAATTTATAATATTGATTACTACTTAAAACAGCCGCAGCAACTTGGGTTTATTGTTGTCCATGTTGAACCCTCGATATTAAATGCCAGTATTTTAGAAGCGCCTTTTAATAACACCCTAAATTTGTTTTTGACTACTAAAGGGCAAATTTTATTTAGCTCAGACTATGACCTACGCGGCAGTTACCTAAGTGAATACGAGCTTGAACAAATAAAGAGTTTGGCCGATTACGGCAAACTAGCCAGTATTGAGCTATCGAGCATCGATAAAGAAGAGCGCATCATCTACGCGGTACAAATGACCGACGGTGATTATTTTATCTCTACCACTCCCAAAGATTTACTATATCAATCAGGTAAAGCCATCAGTTTAATTACTGCATTAATTGTTATTATTTCGGTGATTTCACTGCCTATTTTGATCTACATTGTGGTGCGCAACTTACTACTCACCCCAGTCGAATTATTAGGGGCTGCAAGTCATCGAGTTGGGGATGGTGATTTATCGGTGTATTTGCCCGCCCATACAAACGATGAAGTAGGTGTGCTTTTTAATGACTTTAATCACATGGTGAACCAAATTCGTCATTACCAAGACGAGCTTGAAGAATATAAACATCACCTAGAAGAAAAAGTAGAAAGCCGTACTAAAGCCCTCGAAGCAATGAATAGCAAGCTAGAAGTGGCCATTGCGCAAGCTGAGCAAGCTAACCAACTGAAAAGCCGCTTTTTAGCGAATATGAGTCATGAAATTCGTACCCCACTTACCGCAATTATGGGCTTTACAGAGCAACTTCTGCACAACAAGGATGCGGTGAATGATGAGCAGCATTTAAGCACCATTTTACGTAACTCTAAGCACTTGCTTGAGCTGATCAATAACATTCTTGATTTATCAAAAATTGAAGCTGAAAAACTCGCCGTTGAGCGCGGGCCATGTAATGTAGTGCAGCTTATTCATGATATTGATTCGATTATTCGTCCACTGGCTAATGAGAAGCAACTGGCGTTTAATATCAACTACAAGCTACCAATACCCAAAACTATTAATAGCGATACCACACGTTTAAAACAAATCTTGATCAATATTGCCAGCAATGCGGTTAAGTTCACTGAGAAAGGCAGTATCTCGATTGATATTAGCTACAACAGCGAAAAACAGCATTTACAATTTGCGATTCAAGATACCGGTATCGGTATGTCTGAGCGCGAAGTCGAGCGGGTATTTAAACCGTTTGAACAAGCCGATGCAACGACAACTCGCCGCTTTGGTGGTACGGGTCTTGGCTTGTGTATTTCAAAGAACCTAGCCCAGTTATTGGGTGGTGATGTACAACTGATTAGTGAACCTGGAAACGGCAGTTGTTTTACCGTACAAGTTGCTGCTCACTTAAATGCCGAACAGCTTAAGTACGAGGCCTTTATTCATAGCTACGAGCAACTATCGCCAAGTAAAGACGTTCAGCTTTCATTTGCAGCAAACAGTTTTGATGCCAATATACTAGTGGCCGAAGATAACCCAGATAACCAATTGCTGATCAAACTACTGTTACAAACCTGGGGGCTTGAGCCTGATATCGCGAAAAATGGTGCTGAAGCAGTTGAAATGGCATTAGTTAATGATTATCAGCTGATCATCATGGATATGCAAATGCCAGTAATGGGTGGCTTAGAAGCAACGCAAATGCTACGTCACGCAGCCTATGACGGACCTATCATTGCGCTTACGGCCAATGTAATGAAAACCGATGTTGACACCTACATAGAGGCTGGCTGTGATGAAGCACTCGCCAAACCAATCGACAAAGATGCCCTAGAGCAAGTGCTTGTAAGCTACTTACATATCGAAAAAGATAGTCAAAACAAGTGGGAAAACTTACTAAAAAGTGAAAAGTTCCAACAAATTAACGACAACTATCGTTCAAAACTACCTGATTATTTAAGCCAAGTAGTACAGTTGTATCGAGCTAAAGAATGGGAAGCCCTACGTTCATTAGCACACAGCTTAAAAGGCAGTGCAGGGTGTTTTAGTTTTGAAGCTATTCACAAGACTGCGGGCCAGCTTGAAAATGCGCTACGCAGTAATCAAACTGAACAGGTGGAGCAATGCTACGATGCGCTTATCAATGCCCTTGAAGAAGCATCTTAAAGGCTAAAGCTCATACCCATTAAAATAGCGTCTTCGTTGCCTGTCGCGGTTGGGTAGTAGTTCTTGCGCACCGACATATGTGAAAAGCCAGCGCTTTCATACAAGCCAATAGCAGGAGCATTCGACTCACGCACTTCTAAGAATAGGTTTTCAGCTTGGTGCTGCTCGCCGTGCTCAATAAATGCATTTAACAACTGCTTAGCAATGCCCTGCCCTTGATACTTCGGCGCAACACAAATATCCATTAAAGTGTAATCTGGGCCCGCTTGTTCACCGATATAAAAACCTAGCATCTCATCACCTTGAAAAGCGGCTAGGTTAAAATAACGCCCAGCTAAACACGACAGCATGGTTTTCTCTGTCCAAGGGTGACTATGGCAGGCGTTTTCGATAGCCATTAACTGGCTAATATAGGTTGCATCGACAGGTTTAAAGCTTATCAAGTTGTTCACCGATTAAAGACCAAAGTTGTTTTTTCTGTTCGCCATCGAGCTTATCGCTTGGTAAGCCTAAGCAGCCCTCTTGCCAGCTAATACTCGTTGCTTTAACGATTTGGGTAATAACTAACGGCGCAAATGCTTTTTCGAGGTCTTGGTGAAACTGTAACGGAAGCGTCAGTGTTTCTTGTTGAGTGTTGGGTATCTGTTCGCCAGAAGTATCAGGCGCAGTTCGATAGTGTTGATTCAACTCTAAAGATTGTACAGAGAATATCGCAGCGTAACTTGGATTCATAACAACTCAATCATGATTAAGAGCAAGTAATATAGGGAGATTTGCGATTAAAGTAAAGAAGGAAGAAATGGCAGGGGCGGAGAGATTCGAACTCCCAACCGTCGGTTTTGGAGACCGCTGTTCTACCAATTGGAACTACGCCCCTGCAATGACGACGAATTATATAGAGCTTTTTTCAAAGGTAAAGTAAAAAAACACAGTTTTTAGTTTAACTGCTTCTTAAATAAACAAAACGGCGAATTAGCAAGCTAATTCGCCGTTTTTGTACCAATTCAGGTCAGAATAATAAAATTATTCCCACTCGATTGTTGCCGGTGGCTTACCTGAAATATCGTAAACAACACGTGAGATACCATCGATTTCGTTGATGATACGGTTAGAAACCACACCTAAGAACTCATAAGGTAAATGTGACCAACGTGCCGTCATGAAGTCGATTGTTTCTACACAACGTAGCGATACAACCCAGTCGTATTTACGCGCATCACCCATTACACCTACCGATTTAACTGGTAAGAATACAGTGAAGGCTTGACTTACTTTGTGGTAAAGCTCTGCTTTGTGTAGTTCTTCAATGAAGATAGCATCTGCGCGACGTAGTAAATCACAGTACTCTTTCTTGATTTCACCAAGTACACGAACACCTAAACCAGGACCTGGGAATGGGTGACGGTAAAGCATGTCGTATGGTAGACCAAGCTCAAGACCAATTTTACGTACTTCATCTTTGAATAGCTCACGTAACGGCTCAACAAGACCCATTTCCATATCGTCTGGTAAACCACCTACGTTGTGGTGAGACTTGATTACGTGTGCTTTACCTGTTGCTGATGCAGCAGATTCGATTACGTCTGGGTAGATAGTACCTTGACCTAACCATTTAGCGCTTTTCAGCTTTTTAGCTTGCTCGTCAAATACTTTAATGAAGGTATGGCCAATCGCTTTACGCTTATCTTCAGGGTCATGTTTACCAGCAAGATCTGCTAAGAATTGATCTTCAGCATCTACCTTCACAATGTTTAGGCCAAACTTGTTGCCGAACATATCCATAACTTGCTGACCTTCGTTTAAACGAAGAAGACCGTTATCAACGAATACACACGTTAGCTTGTCGCCGATTGCACGGTGAATAAGCATGGCAACTACAGATGAATCAACACCACCTGATAAACCTAAGATAACTTCGTCATCACCTACAGTTTCCTTAATACGCTCAATTGCATCGTCGATGATTTTAGCTGGTGTCCATAGCTTTTCACAGCCACAGATATCAATCGCGAAGCGCTCAAGTAAACGTAAACCTTGGTGAGTATGAGTTACTTCTGGGTGGAACTGTACGCCATAAAAACGTTTTTCTTCCCAAGACATTGCAGCATGTGGACATGTTGAAGTTTTAGCAGTTGTTTTGAAAGTCTCTGGTACTTCCATCACTTTATCGCCGTGGCTCATCCAAACGTCTAGTACGCCTGCACCGCCGTCAGTAATGTGGTCTTCAATAGCATCGAATAACGCACAGTTACCTACTTTTTCAACTTGCGCATAACCAAACTCTTTCTTATCAGAGCTGTGAACGCTACCACCTAGTTGCGTTGCCATTGTTTGCATGCCGTAACAGATACCAAGTACTGGAACGCCTGCGTTAAATACATACTCAGGAGCACGTGGGCTGTTTTCAAGTGTTGTAGACTCAGGGCCACCCGACAAAATAATACCTTGTGGATTAAATTCGCGGATTTGCTCTTCAGTTACATCCCATGCCCATAGCTCACAGTAAACACCAATCTCACGTATACGACGTGCGATTAACTGTGTGTATTGCGAACCAAAATCTAAAATGAGAATTCGTGAATCGTGAATGTCTTTGCTCATGGAGTATCTCGTTAGTCAGGAACTGCTCCCCTAAAGGGAGATGATCAATAAATTAGGGCTAGCAGATGCTAGCCCATGTAATTTCAATACCTTAAGGTAATTAACCTAAGCGGTAGTTTGGCGCTTCTTTAGTGATTTGCACATCGTGAACGTGTGACTCACCCATACCGGCTGAAGTAACGCGAACAAATTGAGGTTTAGTATTTAACTCTTCAATTGTTGCACAACCAGTTAAGCCCATTGCACTGCGAAGGCCACCCACTTGTTGGTGGATAATTGTCGCGATAGGACCTTTATAAGCAATACGGCCTTCGATACCTTCAGGAACAAGCTTGTCTGCTTCATTTGATTTTTGGAAGTAACGGTCTGATGAACCTTCTTTTTGATTCATTGCACCAAGGCTACCCATACCACGGTATGACTTGTAGTAACGACCTTGATATAACTCAACTTCACCCGGTGCTTCTTCAGTACCAGCTAACATTGAACCAACCATTACACATGATGCACCTGCAACAAGTGCTTTTACGATGTCACCAGAGAAACGAATACCACCATCAGCAATTACAGGAATATCACGGCCTTTTAAGCCCTCAACCGCGTCAGAAATAGCAGTAATTTGAGGAACACCACAACCTGTTACGATACGAGTAGTACAAATAGAACCAGGACCGATACCTACTTTAACAGCATCAACACCCGCGTCAGCAAGGGCAATCGCGCCTTCAGCTGTTGCAACGTTACCTGCTACAATTTGTAGATCTGGATATGCTTGACGTGTTTGTGCAACACGGTCAATAACGCCTTGTGAATGGCCATGTGATGTATCGATAAGTAATACGTCAACACCTGCTTCAACAAGCGCTGCGATACGCTCATCAGTACCCGCACCAACACCAACAGCAGCACCTACACGTAGACGACCTTGCTCGTCTTTACATGCATGCGGCTTATCTTGTGCTTTTTGATAATCTTTTACAGTGATCATGCCTTTAAGTTTAAATGCATCATCAACTACGAGAATTTTTTCGATACGGTGCTCGTGCATTAAACCTAAGATTTCTTCACGGTCTGCACCTTCTTTAACAGTCACTAACGATTCTTTTTTCGTCATTACTGTTGAGACAGGTTGCTCAAGTTTCGTTTCAAAACGCATATCACGGCTTGTCACAATACCAACAAGGTTATTGTCAGCGTCGGTTACAGGGAAACCTGAAAAACCTTTGTCTTCTGAAAGCGCGATAGCATCAGCAATTGTAAGATCCGCAGTCACAGTAACAGGGAAAGAAACAATGCCCGCTTCGTAAGTTTTAACTTTACGAACGTTTTTAGCTTGCTCTTCAATTGTCATGTTTTTGTGGATGAAACCTAAACCGCCCTCTTGCGCTAAAGCAATCGCTAAGCGTGCTTCTGTTACAGTATCCATAGATGCTGAAACTAGCGGCAAGTTAAGATTGATACCACGCGTTAAGCGAGTTGAAATATTTGCCGAGTGTGGCAAAACAGTAGAATGACCTGGTACTAAAAGTACGTCGTCAAAGGTAAGAGCTTCTTTAGCGATTCTTAGCATAGTGCAACTTCTCACATGTGGATCTGAGTATAAGGAATTGCGGCCAAATTTTATCAGCGTTGTGAGCACGAGTAAATAAAATTATTCATTTATTTGTGTTAAAGTACACAGAGAATTTTTTACTGGGGTTTTTAATGGCTTTTACGCAATCAACACAGCCTGTTTACACGGTCTCGCGCCTAAATAAGGAAATTCGCCATGTTTTAGAACAAGGCTTTTCATCGCTTATCTTAAATGGTGAAATTTCTAACTTTATAGCCCCTGCATCTGGACATTGGTACTTTACTTTAAAAGACGACCGAGCACAGGTAAAAGCGGCAATGTGGCGCGGCAATAATCGCGGCCAAACTTTTCGCCCGAGCAATGGTGCACAAGTAACTGTGCGTGCCCGCGTATCTTTGTATGAACCTCGTGGTGATTATCAGCTGATTGTTGAGCATATGGCCCCTGCAGGTGAAGGCTTATTAAAGCAAGAGTTTGATGCGCTTAAAATGCGCTTAGCTGCCGAAGGCCTATTTAGCTCAGCCCACAAAAAACCATTACCAACCAATATTAATCGTGTTGGGGTGATCACCTCAGCCACAGGTGCGGCTATACGCGATATTCTAACGGTACTTAAACGCCGTGCTCCGCAGCTTGAAGTCGTGATTTACCCAGCTATGGTGCAAGGTGCAGATGCACACAGCCAATTAATAGAAAAAATAAACATCGCCAATCAACGTAACGAAGTAGATGTGCTTATTTTAGGTCGCGGTGGTGGTTCACTCGAAGATTTGTGGTGTTTTAACCATGAGCAATTAGCTCGCGCTATTTTTGAAAGTCGCTTACCTATTGTTAGCGCTGTTGGTCACGAGGTCGATACCACAATCAGTGATTATGTTGCCGATATTCGCGCCGCAACACCTTCTGCAGCAGCGGAGCTAGTTAGCCCAAATACCGAAGAGCTACATAACAAAGTTACGCAGTTAGTTAGGCACTTAAATCATGCCTTTAAACACTCTTTAGCTGTAAAACGCAGTACTGCCACTCAATTTGAGCATCGCTTGCAGCTATGCCATCCCCGTAATCAACTCAATCAACAAGCGCAAAAACTAGATGAACTTAGTTTGGCCTTACACAGCGCAATGAGTGGCAAAATCCAGCAATATGAGCGAGTACTTGCTAACCTAACACCACGTTTGATGCAACGCTCTCCTGAAAAACAGTTAGCGAAAAGCGAGCATCAACTGGCACAATTACATGCCCGCCTTACACAAGCGATGCAACAGCAACTTTCAAGTTCTCGAAACCAGCTTTCTTTACAAGCGAGTCGTTTAGATTCTGTGAGCCCACTCAGTGTGTTAGCACGTGGTTATAGTATTACTAAAAACCAGCACGGTAGTGTAGTGAAATCGGTTAACGATGTAAGTTCTGGTGAGCTTATAACCACCGAGATTGCAGATGGGCAGCTACAATCAAAAGTTGTATAAAATTACTGCGTGCTTGCGATGATTGTTAGACTATCGTCACTTGAGGTGGTGGAGGTAAATTTAAATTGCTTCCACCAGCTTTGTTCCATCATCTTATCGGTCATGTTACGCCAATAATGACTTGGCAAATCATCAACATCCTCTGGTTGCAATAGCTTAAACTGACACACAGAGCTTTTGCATGTAGAGACACTAAGCTGTGGTTGCACTGGTAAATCGGCCATGATTAAAAAATCACTCATGGCTGTTTCAACTTGATAGGCCCAAGCCTCATCCCGAGATTGCTCTTCTAACAAGTTATAAAGTTCATCTAAGTGTGAGTCGATTTGCTGTGGAGGTATCGCACTTGAACGGTAACTAGCAATCACAGCTTGTTGATTTTCGACTTGTAACTTTAACTCTGCTATTTGTTGCTCAAGCTCGCTTTTGCTATCAGCTACTGAACTATCTGAATTAACTTCAGCGGCTTCTTTATTAATTACAGGCGCAACAGTTATAGCTTGCGGCTCTGGTGCTTGAGCTATTTGTTCTTCAACAAATTGTTGCTGATAAGTTTGTAGCTGTTGTGGAGTAGATTGAAAAAGTGACATAGCGACAGCGCCACAAATAAATGACGCTGCAACAGCTAATCCGAAGGATAATTTAGACAATTCCATTGCTCATTTATAGTGTAAAACTACAACATAGCACTGGTGTGAGAGGCATTACTAGCGGAAGTCGTGCCATCATCTAAAAAGTTTTGATTCATACTTTCAGCTGGACAGGGACAGCTCGGTTTACCAACCACTTTAGCAGGTACCCCAACCACAGTTGTGTGCGCTGGAACCGCACTTAACACAACAGAGTTTGCACCAATACGCGCCCCCTCTCCTACTTCGATATTACCTAGTACCTTAGCGCCTGCACCAATTAATACACCAGCGCGAATTTTCGGATGACGGTCACCTTGCTCGTTACCCGTACCACCTAAGGTTACAGATTGTAGAATCGATACGTTATCTTCAATAACCGCTGTTTCACCAATTACAATCCCAGTTGCATGGTCAAACATAATACCATGACCAACTTTACAAGCAGGATGGATGTCAACGCCAAATACTTCTGAGGTTCTGCTCTGAATGAAGCGAGCAAGCTCTTTTCGGTTTTGTTGCCATAAGCAATTTGCGAGTCGGTGTGCTTGTATTGCATGGAAGCCTTTAAGGTTCAAAATAACAGTTAAGTAACTATCGGCCGCAGGGTCGCGATCTTTAACTGCTTTTATATCATGAGCTACATGCGTCAGCATTAGGTCACATTTAACAAAGGCTTGGTCGAATAATTCACGGATAGTAAATGCTGATACCACCGCATCTGCAAGTTTATTTGCCACAATAAAGCTCAGCGCCGAACCTAAGCATTCATGATTTAACACACACGAATAAACGTGACTTGCTAAAAGCGGTTCGCGGGAAACGACTTCGTTTGCTTCATCTCGAAGCTTTTGCCAAATTTCATGACGCATAATATTGCCTTTCTGGTTGTACCTAACTGCTAAGCCTTAAGTTTAACGGATTTGTAGCAATATGTACTAACCCGTTGTTTATTTGTTCTGGTTATATCTAATAACCAGAGTAACAATACCTATTTTTACTCTTTTTGCTGTGCTTTTTTGCCAATCGCATATGACAGTAGCAAATTCTAACACCAGCCGAGAAAATTAATTAAAGTGCTTATTTTTCAATAACAAAACAGATATGACATCTTGCCTGTCATATGCCAAAATAGGAACTGGCATATCGCTGACGGCGTAAAAAACAAAAATAATCATTAAATTTACATCATCAACTTAACAAGGAAACGATGATGAAAAACGACGTACTAAACTCACACAAACTAGGTTATAAATTTTACTTTCAAGATGGTGACAACCAAATCGCATGCTTTGGTCATATCATGAGCGGTAAAGAACAAATATATGTAAACGACGAATTAGTAAGTGAAAAGCGCAGCTTCGGCTTTAAAAGTCATCATGACTTTAACTACCAAGGTAATGCTTATGCAGTCAAATTCGAGATGAAAAATATACTGACAGGCAAGCTTGAATGTTCGTTTTATAAAGCTGACAAATTAGTTAAACAGAGCACACAAACCTCACTTACTGATAATCCAAAACAAGTGGCTTTGGTTACCTTAGGCTGTTTTATTGGTGGTGCAATATCGGGTTATGCAGTCGTTACTTTTATTGAACCATTTCTTGGGAAGTAAGTAATGCAACTGAACCCTAATACAATAAAAGCACTTAGACTTAAATTCGACTGGACGCAGCAGCAACTGGCCGATGCCTGTGATGTAAGCCTACGTACCATTCAACGAGTTGAAAAAGAAGGTGCGGCATCAAAAGAAACCACCATGAGCCTATGCGCAGTTTTTGAAGTGCGCCAAGGTGAGCTTATTAAGCTCGATGACGAAGTATCTGAACAAAGCACAACACATGCAGTGAGTAAGCAAAACCTCGCTGCAATCGTAGCGACTTCTTCGTTTGTGAGTTTTGCCCTTGGTATGGTAACGGTATTTGTTATTTTTTAGGAGTGATAGATGACCAAAGAACAACGCGGCTACGCCACACTTATCGGCTTTGTAATAGCAACCATGCTATTTGCACTAGCAGTTAAAATTGGCGCAATGCTTTAGCATTTCTAAGCATATAAATAAAATATAACTGTCAGAACTGAGCGTTGAGCTAGGTGCTGGCAGTTTTTTCATATCAGCACCTACAAATACCTGTAGATATCTACTTTCAAATAGCCAAGCTATAAGTAAAAGACAACACCTTATTAATTGTTTTTTATGTAAACCACGGTGAAAACCCAGCATTTATTGCTAACCTTAAAAAAGTGACAATGGCTAGGAACTAATGTGGTTGAATCAAAAGAGTTTCTAAGATCAATACTCGATACGATCTCTGAACATATTGTGGTGATTAATGACTCGGGTGATATCAAGTTTGTAAATCGCAGCTGGCAAACATTCGGCGAGCAAAATAACTGTAATTGCAATACCCTGTGGGAAGAGCAAAACTACTTAGCTGTTTGTAAATCTGCTGCAGCCCATGGCGATGAATTCGGTGCAAAAGCCTACACAGGAATACACCAAGTTATTAATCAACAACTCTCCGAGTTTTACCTCGAGTACCCTTGCCACAGTGATACCGAAAACCGCTGGTTTATGATGCGCGCAGTGCCTTTAAAACTTGGCACAGCAGGTTATGTTGTGATCAGCCACTTGAATATTACCGAACGTAAAATCGCCGAGCAGCAAGTACAAGAACTCGCCCGTATCGATGGCCTCACACAAATAGCTAACCGACGTCATTTTGATGATTTTTATAAGCAAGAGTGGAGTCGCTGTGCACGTTTAAAGCACCCCTTGTCGTTAGCCATGATTGACCTTGATAACTTTAAGTCTCTTAACGACAACTTTGGTCATCTGGTGGGTGATATTTGCTTAAAAGAAGTGGCAAAACTATTACCAGATTATACTCGCAGACCTGGTGACTTGTGCGCTAGATACGGCGGTGAAGAATTTGTACTGGTACTTGGTAACACCCAAAACCATCAAGCACAAAAACTCGTGACGCGTTTTATGGCAGCGCTAAATACGCTTCAATTACCAGAGCTTGCCGATCATCCCTTGACGGTTAGTATTGGTTTAGCAACTATCTACCCTAGTAGCAGTGATGATGCCATGTTACTCATTGAAATGGCTGATAGTGCGCTTTATCAAGCAAAAGAAGCTGGCCGAAATCAGCTTATGGTTGCTGATAACATCGAGCCATTAAACATAGAAAAATGCCCCTGATTAGGGGCATTGATTAGAGCCTGTTTATTCAGTTATTACTGAAATACTTTTTCGACATCAAGTACTGAAATGTTTTTCGCTGGTATTGCAAGCTTATAGTCTGCAATCACTTTATCTTCAGCAACAAGTTCTGCTGGTTTTTCAGCGTTATACACCATTGGTGATGTTTGCTCTGAAGCTAGGCGCTTTTGCATGTCTTTGCCATCACCTGTAATAAACACATAGTGAATATTCTCTGTTTGCAGGTTATCGCGAATAACACGGTTAACATCATCAAGGGTTAGCTTTTCAAGCTTGCCGCGCACATAGTCAACAAAGCTCTCAGTGTTATAGAACTCACTATCAAGTGCATAACCTAACTGGCGATCTTGGCTTGCAACCATTTGTGGCACAAAGTTAATTAAGAAGTTACGAGTCGCTTCAAAATCTTCTTTGCTGATGCCATTTTTAATTAGCTTATCAAGCTCAAATAATGCTGTACGCGTTGCAAAGTGCGCATCGTTATTAGAACGAAGCGGACGTAACCACACTTGGAAAATTTGCTCTGAACGACCTAAGTTAGCATCAGGTTTAGTTTGGAACATACCGCGCGGGAAGTACTCAATGTATGCATAGTCACCATAGTTCATACCACGGGTTTGACGAATGCGCTGATACAAGAAGCTATTTGAGCTGCGGTGTTCACCAAAGTAAGAGCGAACTAACCAAAGCGCTGTCCAGTCATCGCTGCTACGAATTGTATCGATTGGGAAACCAAATGACACAGCGGTAGATTGCGCTGATTTTTCAACAATCGTTGCATGATGACCTTTAAGTTCAGGCGCATCAGGAATCGTTAAGCGGCTTTCTTTACCTTGTGGAAGCGATGTTAAATCTTTCATCATAGTCGATTTAACATCACTCGGAATCGCACCAATTAGACCCACTGTTAACTTAGATTGAGTAAACTGGTTAGCATAAAACGCTTTTACATCGTCAAGTGTAAGTGCTTCAAGGTCTGATAAATCACCATAGTTATAGCTTTCATACGGATGGCCTTTATAAAGCTGATGATAAAGCACTTCTTTACCTAGCTCTTCGTCATTTGACGCTTTCAGACCTGCTTTTATGCTATCAATAAGCTCTTTTTTCAGACGCTTGAAATCATCTTCTCTAAAGCCTGGATTTAACAACTGGTCGCTAACAAGTGCATACCACTGCGCGGCATTATCTTTATGTACACGGCCACGTAGTGAAATCATCTCTTTATCGATTTGATAGCCAAAGCTTCCCGCTAGTGGGTATAACGCTTTTTGAATATCTTTGTAGCTCATAGTTTCTGAGCCACCTTGCGCTAGCATCGCTGCAGTGAGTGCTGCTAAACCTTTTTTACCATGTGGATCAGCCGCTGCACCTGTATTAAATAACCAATTAACATCAACTAATGGTGAGCTATTTGTTTTATCAAGTACTTTAAAGTGACGCTCTGTTGGGGCTTGCTCGATACTGGCAACCAAGGCATTTAAATCAACTTCTTGCTCAAAACCAGCCACTTTATCAAGCGCCGACATTGTCACCGTAGTACGGCTTGGATCAACAAAATATTTGTTTGCTACCGCTTTGATATCCTCAGGAGTGATGCTATCAGCAGTGGCATAAAGTTGGTTAATCACTTCAGGGTCACGCTCAAAGTGCATGTAGCGTGCAAGTGTTGAAGCTATTGACTGGGATGAATCAAGACCATTGATAAAGCTATACTTTAAGTTAGATTTTAAATCAGCTAACTTTTGTGCATCAACCAACTCAGTACGTGCTTGTGCATAGGTACGGTTAATCGCATCACGAGCTTTCGCAAGGTCCGCTTCGTTTTCGACTTTTACAAAAACATGTAATAAACCCGGATCTTTAGTATCTGGGTTATAGGTAAACATTTGGCTGGCAATTTGTTTATCAACAACAAGTTCTTGATAAAGTGCCGAGTTATTAGAGAAATAAAGCTGTGAGATCAAATCGAGAGCAGCACGGTCTTTTTGAGTAGGATCCCATTCCGTGCCTTTATAAGAAACAAGCAACCAGTGACCTGGTAAACCATCATTTTTCTCATGTACATATTTTGCTGCTTGTTGCTTTGGTTCAACAGGAATATCTGCTTGGTAATCGCCTTTTTGCCAATTACCCCAATGCTTTTTCACCATTGCCATGGTCTCTTGTGGATCAACATCACCAACAATGACTAAAGATACGTACTCGGGCTTATAAAATTTAGCGAAAAACTCTTTACCATACGCCATTTGATCAGGCATGGCTTCAATGTCTTCGAAAAAGCCCATGGTGGTGTGCTTATAGGTATGCTTTTCGAATGCTTCGTTACGAACGGCAGAAAGTAACTTACGAATTGGGCTGGCATTGTTCTTTAAATATTCACCTTTTACAGTCAGCGCTTCAGTACGGAACTGCTCTTCGCTGTAAGTCAGGTTTTGGAAAATATCAGCTTCAATTTCGAGCACTTTATCTAAGTGCTCTTTTGAGAAGTTTAAGTGATAGTTAGTGTAATCGTTGGTCGTATACGCGCGATTATCAACACCTGAGTTCTTTAAAATATCTGAATACACATCTTGCGGGAACTTTTCAGAGCCTTTAAACATCATGTGCTCAAAGAAGTGTGCAAAACCAGTTTTACCTGCTTCAACTTCATTACGTGAACCAACCGATACTGGAATTTGCAGTGACACAACATCTGGGTAATCTGTTTTAACGACCATCACGCGAAGGCCATTCTCAAGCTCTTCTAATAGGTAATCTTGGCTAAATACACGGTTATCATCTTGGCTTACTTGCTGCTCAATTTCGACTTCTTTAACCACAGTTGACTGTGAGTTACTTGCGCAGCCACTCAGCGCCAGTGTTACAGCAACACTGGTTGCTAATAATCTAAATTTCATAATGTTCCCTTGTTAGTTATTTTTCTCATAATCATTGCTGCTTGATTATGCATCAAAGCGCCAGAAAATATGAGGGTCAGAGCAATAATTTATGTAAACAGGTGTGTCAATTTTGCGAAACGCTCAGCTTTAAACTTGAGTAAAATTCATAGTCATTGAAAAACTTTCAAGAAAAAAATCTATCTAGACGTCTAAATGGCTGCTATATTATTTGTCATTGACATTAGCACGAGCTGGAATGAGGATTATGGCTTTATCATTACAAGAGAAAATTGAAGACACCAATCAAGGCGTCTACCTAATTGGTACCACACCACCAAAGTCAGGTACTGATAAAGCACAGCTTGAGACCATTGCTCAGAAGCTACTTGGTCGTTTACACGAAATTGAATACGACGGTGTAATCATCTACGACATTCAAGATGAGAGTAGCCGTATTGCAAAGCCGCGTCCTTTTCCGTTTAAAGAAACGGTAGATCCTCGTGAATACAGTCAATTACTTCGCAGCTTGTCGCAACTTGATGTGATCACATATAAGAGCGTAGCCCAGCGTGGTGAAGCAGAATTTACCGAGTGGTTAAACGAAACACGCAATGACTTTGAACTAAAAAACTTAGTGTTGGTGGGTAGTCCATCATCTCATGGCGACATCAAATTAAGCCTACCTGATGCATATAAAACACTGGCAAAGCAGAACAGTGATGTATTTTTAGGTGGTGTTACTATTGCCGAGCGACACGCTAGCAAACGTAATGAACATGAGCGTTTAGTTGAAAAAACAGCACAAGGTTGTAAGTTTTTCATCTCACAAGCCGTTTACAATGCCCAAGCAACGATTGATTTGATCACCAGCTATGCGCGTAGCTGTAAAGCACAAGGCACAACACCAAAACGCATTATTCTGACGTTTACCCCTTGTGGTGGTGAAAAAACCTTAGAATTTATGGAATGGTTAGGTATTTCAGTGCCTGAGGCTACCAAGTACCGCATGTTAGATTCGGCAAATACATTGAGTGAATCAGTGCGAATTTGCCGTGAGAATCTCGACTTAATTTTACAAAGCTGCGCACATTTAGATGTACCGCTAGGTTTAAATATTGAGAGCTTAACCAACCGTAAAGAAGAAATTGATGCGTCAATTAACCTTTACCGTTTACTTAAAGCAACCATGGAATTAAACCTAGCTGAGAAGCAAATAGCTTAACGTGCAGCCTTGGAGGCTTGCTTTTTCTCATACATATCTTCATCAGCTCGTTTTAATAGCTCAGCAAAGTTTTCTTTTGGCTGAGCTATTACCCCTGAACCAATACTTAAACTTGTAACTGGAATGCCCCGCTTTTCTAAATTAGATTGATAGGTGGTATTGAGCTTATCAGCGATGCTGTCTATGCAATCACCGGGCTGAACTTGCAATAACGCAATAAACTCATCGCCCCCTAAGCGGCCGATAATATCGGTTTCACGTAGGCATTCTTTCATGGTGTCAGCTAAACAAATCAGCGCGAGATCGCCTACTTCATGGCCATAGGTATCATTGAGTGGTTTAAAGCTGTTTATATCGATAAATAGACAACTAATATCAAAACCAAGTCGTTTCGATATATTTAATTTATGTTGGCAAAGGAGGTCTATTGCACGGCGATTATAAATATTAGTGAGTGAGTCAAGCATGGCAATTTCACGCATTTGCGTAAAGTTGTCTAACAGTGCAAGGTCATCTTCAACCATATCGCGAAGCTGCTCGATTAGTTCTAAAAAGCTCTGTTGATAATGGGTTTGTTTAAAATCCATAACACAAAAGGTGCCAAACGGATCACCACTTGGCCAGCTAATCGGCACCCCAAGATAAGACTCAAAACCATCTTTTACCAGTGGGCTGTCATCCCATTGACTATCTTGGCTTGCGTGATCAACATAAAGCGGTGCCATGTCACGCAGTACTTTTTTGCAGAAGATATTATCGTCGGCGCTTAATTCAGCCCCGGCATCATAGGGATTTTCTTGTTGCTCACTGGAGACGATAATACGATAGACATCATCTGTTTTATGAACGATAAAACCTGCGGGAGCAGAAAACAACTCGGTCATGAGATCAATTGTTTTCTGCCACTTTTCTAAGGAGAACTGTTTATCAGCGCGGCGGAAGGTCCATTTATTCTCTTCTAACATACTAAACTCTCAACTTTAGCCGGAGGATAGTATAAATATATGCCAGATTTAGGAGCGTCTCCTACTTTTTTGCCCTAAAATACGTTTTTTATCACGAGAGCGACGTGCCTTATTAGTATTTTTACGAACTTGCTTTGGCTCTTTGGTTAAATCAGGCTCATATCCTGGTAACCACTGCGGCGTGAGTCTCGTGTCGAGTAAGATATCTATTTCGTCCAATAGCCACTGCTCATCGATGCTAACCAGCGACATCGCCATCCCTTTCTCGCCAGCACGTCCTGTTCGACCAATACGGTGTACGTAGTCCTCAGCCACATAAGGCAACTCATAGTTAATCACATACTTGAGTGAGGCAATATCAAGACCACGCGCAGCAACATCTGTCGCAACCAGTACTCTTGTCGCACCTGATTTAAAATTTTGCAGTGCTTTATCACGCGCACCTTGGCTTTTATCGCCATGAATAGATTCGGTTTTTAAGCCGTCTTTACACATTTCTTTAGCAAGCACATCGGCGGTTTGTTTAGTACGAGTGAATATAAGTACTTGCTGCCAATTTTTCATGCCAATCATGTGTGATACCAGCTCGCGTTTACGGTCTTCATCAACCGCATATACTAGCTGCTCAACTTCAACCGCTGCTGAGTTGCGTTTATTCACTTCAACTAATTTAGGATCATTTAATAACTGCTTACTGAGTTTAAAGATGCTGTCGTCAAATGTGGCTGAAAAAAGTAAAGTTTGACGTTCTTTTGGCACATGGCGCAAGATGCGTTTAATTTCGTCAATAAAGCCCATATCAAGCATGCGATCAGCTTCATCAAATACCAGCGCATTGATACTTGAAAGCTTAATACTGCCTTTGATCACATGATCAAGTAAACGCCCAGGTGTTGCCACTACAACCTGCGCCCCTTTTATGGCTTTAATTTGTGGGCCAATACTAGCACCGCCATAAGCCAGTGCTGCTTTTATCTGCGTGTGTGCAGCATAACGCTCTACACTTGCAAATACTTGCTGAGCGAGCTCTCGGGTCGGCGTTAAAATTAGGACTTTAACAGCATCAGGGAGTACTTCAGCAGATAGCAAATTGTGCAGTAGTGGTAAAACAAACGCGGCGGTTTTGCCCGTTCCCGTTTGCGCACTGCCCATTACATCAGCACCCGCTAAAATAAGTGGGATTGTTTGCGCTTGAATTGCTGTGGGGGTGTGATAATTCTCTTCTTGCAAGGCTGTTAGCAATGCAGGGGCAAGATTTAACTCTGAAAAGGTCGCTACTGACATAGTCTGAAGTACATTTGGCTATAAAAGCGCTATTGTACGCGGAACGCCAGCAACAAAAAAGGCGCAATCAGCGCCCTTTGTAGCAAATGTAAAGATTACGCTGGTTTTAGCGACTCTTTACGTTGATTATAAAAACTAATTAAGTCATCAACCGTTGCTTGGCAATAGTCACGAATTCCAGACACAAGCATGTGTTTTTCACCCGCCCCTACTTTTTCGCCATTTTCTAACAGGTTAAAGCGAAGCGTGATTTTGCCGCGTTTGCCAGTAAACTCAAAATCAGGCTCAGCAAACTCTAACTCAGGTGCGCTGATATCAAGACGGTCAAGGTTAATCAGCATTGATTCGTAAATCACCATTGGACGCGCTGGATTGATCATCACATCCTGCTTCCCCATCAATGGAATAATCACATGCGGGAAGGTCGTGCCAGAAAACTCAACATAGTTTTTGATTAAGCTATTTGTTAACTCAGGACATTGGCTAACAGCCCCTTCTCGTTTCACTTTTAGCATGACTTTTTCGCCATCGGTGATCGCAAACTCATCAGCACCTTCTGGGAAAGTCAGCTTTGAATTTTCATCAACCATGCCTGCAAACGTGAATTCCATTTTTTCACTGATGCCATAGCGGTTTAAAACCAGCGAAAAAAGTAAATCGCCCGGCACACAAAACTTTTTGGCATCTTTATCATGTAACGGATTGAAATCATCAGCCACTAACTTGGCAAAACGACAGCCTTGCTCACGTGAGATAGAAACGTAATCAGCATGTTGCTGATAATAAGGACTTAACATAATTGTTCACTGCTTAAACTACTTATAACCTGACTATACTACCAGATAAAATGAAAATAGAGGTCGAATCTGTTAATTATTAATCACGCGCTCAGCATATGTTTAAATGCATGAGCTAAAATAGTGGTTTTGACAAGCTAAATTTAAAATGTATCAATTTGTACGAAACAATTAACAAATAACGCAGAATAGTAAAGACTAAGGTCCAACTAAATTTAGTGAAAAACTATTAGCTAAAACTAAATATAAATTCAGTTTCCCTTTTAAAACAACAAGCTAACTTTAGAATATAAAGAAAATACGCCAATAGGTTGAAATTACTGGCTTTGCATAGCACCTATTTGTAGCTATAACGATAAATGAGGTATGATAGACACGCTTTTTTATCGTGTAATCGCCACACATAGGCTGCATAAATAATAATTATAATAAACGGCAAAAAAATGAGTACTCAAAGTGAGTTGGGCAGGTTACATCAGCTTTCGATGGTTATTGTTACTTTGAAGAAAAGACTTCTAAAAAACAGAGACTTGGTTAAATGATAAACCGATTTAGTTGGCTATTACTGTTTTTTTGTCTTTGTTTTTCGTCGCTTTGTTTAAGCGATGACAGTCCCGAGCAACCTTTTTTTAAAGTCTCACCCACCGTGTGTGTGACAGATGCAAAACAAAAAGCCTGTGAGTTTAATATACAGATTCATTTTCGTGTTGATCCCTTTAAAGAACTTTGTTTAGAAATAACTCAGCGTCCTCAATATACGCAGTGTTACAAACAAGGTGGTTTAATTATCGAGAAATTAACGGTTAAGACTGAGCATCCGCTTACAGTGAAATTAATTAATCCATTGAGTAATCAAGTTGTTAAGCAACAACTACTGTCAATAGCAAGCTATGAAGCTAAAGATTACCGAATAAAACGGCGCTTTGGCTGGAGTTTATAATGCAGCATATTTTTTTAATTGAAGATGATGTGAAATTAGCAAGCTTAATACAAACGTTTTTGTTAAAGCATGGCTATACCATAGATGTATTTAATACTGCAGAAGCGTACCGTAGCAGTGAAATTACCTTTATGCCTTCATTGATCATCTGTGATGTGATGCTACCGGATGGCAATGGTTTTGAGCTAATTTCTCAATTGAAAGAAAAGTACAGTTGCCCTGTTATTTTTCTAACAGCACTGGATTCTGTGCAATCACAAATTAAGGGCTTAAACCTAGGTGCTTACGACTACCTTGTAAAACCCATTAAGCCTGAACTGTTACTCGCCAAAGTTAAAACGATTATCGCCCACACCGTTGGCCAAGATAACTTTTCACACCAAATTGATATCTTGCGTATTGATAACAAAAAACGCGATATCTATTTTCATAATACAGCATTGAATCTCAATGAAAGTGAATTTGAGATCATTGCCTACCTTGCAAAAAACACCCCAGAACCGGTTTCTCGAGAGGTATTATTCAAGCATGTTATAGGCCGTGAGTATGACGGACTTGACCGAGCTATTGACTTAAAAATTAGCCGTTTACGTAAAAAGCTAAAAGAAACCATTAGCGAGCAAAAAGAAACCCTAGATATCAAGTCTGTACGAGGTAAAGGATACAGCTTGGATATTTCAAAAATATGAAGCAGCAATTTTTTAAGCTTTACTTAATTATCACGGTAAGCTTAATTGCCTTAGTTTTAGCTTTTGGCCAGCTTTATAATCAGTTTTTTTCTGAGCACATACCGAGTGTGCAAATAAGTGTTGCTGAACTTGCTCAAATAGCTGAGCAAAAAGAATCTAGGATCAACTCCTTTAACCAAAACGAGCTTGTTTTACCTGATTCATTAAAAGCCAAATTCGATAAAGATGGCATTATCAGCGTCACCGAAAACAATCAGCAGTATATATACCTCAAAGGCAATAACGGTAGCATCCAAAAAGTTGGCCCCATATCTTTGATTTCGCAAACAAAAACTGACTGGCTTGCATTTTTTGCCTTTTACTTTTTACTTGGTGCGATGATCTTATTATTCATTCGCCCAGTATTTCGCGATTTGAGCTTATTACAACGCGCAGCTCATCGTTTTAGTAAGAAACCGCAACGTATAGAGCTTGATATAAAACCAAATTCATCTATTGCGCCATTAGCCAGCACCTTCACCCATATGTCTGAGCGCATCAATAAGTTTGTTCAGCTACATAATGACTTATCGCGTATTATTTCTCATGAAATTCGCACTCCCCTTACCCGTATGCGATTTGCTTTGTCGATTGCCGATTTGGAATCTCAAGAAGGTAGACAAATTGAGCGTGATATTGATGAGATTGAATTACGTCTAGAGCAGTACTTATCATTCGCTCGCTTAGAGCACCAGCAAAGTGTTTTTAATCAGGAGAAAGTTAACTTAGCTAAACTGATCAACACAGAAATTGCTAAATTCGATTTATACAAAGAACTCGAATTCATACCAGCCTTTGAAGTAGACACAGCCTATTGCGAAGCAAGCTTTATGGCAATCGCGGTACAAAATTTACTGATCAACGCCACAAAATACGCAAAACACACAATCCATATAAGTAGCACAGAACAAGCGGGCTATTACAGTATAAGTATTACAGACGATGGACCTGGCTTACCAATTAATGCGGATGCGTTGATTGAGCCTTTTAAACAAGGTGAAGGCGATAAACTAGCGAGTGGGTATGGATTAGGGCTTTATATCGTGCATCGTATTGCCAGCTGGCATGGCGGTAAAATTAGCTTGGCTAACAGTTCGCAAACAGGCGGTGCAGAGATCAGCATTCGTTGGCCTAAAAGTGGTAAGTAATTCCCGTAAAACCTGAAAAATAACCGTTTTTATTGATCATATGTGAGTTAGCTAAGTTGCTATCAAGCCAAGTATGTTTAAGTTTGAAATCAAGACTGAAACTGTCGCTGATCGGATATTCGTAACTTACTTTTAAGTAGTAGTTCGTGGCACTTTCTAAATTGTAGCTTAGTAAACGCGTTTTGCTTTCTGACGGATTAACCGTGTAGTAATAATCGATCAGCTCTTCATTTTTGTAATTAATACCCGCTTCAAGCCCTGCAGTACCAGAAAACAATTCAAATACATGATAGCCGTTGAACATTATTTCATAACCATTATGAACATTGGTTACATCGTGCACATACGCAGCACTTAACCAGATATTATCATACACGTTTACTGCCGATGATAACCCTGCCATGTAAGAAAGGTCGCGTTCTATAGGTGTTAAATTAATTGGTGATGCAGTGGGTAATGTCGGTCGCCCTGAACTCGAACGAACAACACCTGTGGCATAGAGTTTATCTACCCCATCCAGCTCAAAGAAAAAGCCATCGTCATTAAAGCGCCCCAGTAGATCAACGTAGAAGTTCTCTGTTTCATATAGACTGTAGCCAACAGAGAAATCATCGAAATACCAGTTATCACCGTAATAAGCAAAGCTTGGCAGAATTGGCGAAGTGACATCATCAGCATCAAGTACCGGGTTTTCAATGCCCCCATACCCCACTGTGATACTGGCATGTATTGTCGACTTTTTAATTAATTGTGGTTGTTTAACATCAGCCTGCGCAAACGCAGTTGATGCAGTTAAACAACATACTAAGCCAAACAATTTCTTCATTAACGCAATTCACCTTTATGTCATAAATAACAGTTACTATAACAACTTAATACTACCAAAAAGTCTTTAGTCTTTACTTAATCCGGGACGATCATATCGCTTGCGCGCTTTATTGTATAATTTTTTTGACCAACAAAGCGGCGTAGACTGTTAATTTACGCCCTATCTTCAAACTAACACACTGAAAAAAATATAAAATAGCCTGTACATTTTGCTACATAGGTTTTCAGTTGTTAGTTATTCTTTTTGGTTATTAAAATTTTATAGACCAAAAAAAAGGGCCCGAAGGCCCTTTGTCACATAACATACTTAGGGAGTACTTAGCCTCGTTTTACACGGCGACGAACACCTGCAAAACCAGCTAATAGAACTGTTAACCATGCAAGTGAACCACTTGATGATTTAGCTTTTTCTTCAGGAACAACAGTTGTTTCTTGTGCCGTTACCGTCACAGCTACACCTAGTTCCATCGGTTCAACACCATCACTTACCGTTACAGTAAACTGATGCTCACCAGCTGTTAAACCTGATACTTCAGTGATTGCTGATGTTGGGCTTGCGATTGTACCTGGGCCTTCCCATGAGAAAGTTAGCTCGTCATTATCTAAATCATGTGATGCTGATGCATCTAAAGTAATAACGCTGCCTTCTTCGACCTCTTGTGAGCTTGCTTCAACAACAACAACAGGTGCATCATTAACAGCTTCAACTGTTAGCATAAAGGTTGTGCTTGCAGCATCTGATGGGTATTCAATATCAGATACCATAACAGTTACTTCGGTCTCACCAGAGAAGTTCTCATTTGGTGTAATCGTTACTGTATCGCCATCAACTTCATAGGTTACATCGTCAGAAATTACCGAGATTTCATTCTTCGAGTTCTTTTCATCAATGTGATGAACATCAAAGCTAATCGGTGTTTCTTCAGTTGTTACCATGTCATCAAGCGCCACCACAGTGATGTTGCCAGGAATGGCCAGTGTTGCTGTTGAAGTCATGTCATTCAGACCTGAAATTGCTGCTTTAGCTGCAACTTCAAGAGTTTGACCTGTAGCTGTTGGCATAACTTCTGCCCATGCAGTCACTTCAAACTGTGATGATTCAGGGCCTACATAGTCCATACACACCACGTAACCATCGCTGATCACTTCATCTAGATTGTTATAAGCGATTTGGATACCACGGTAGTTTTCAAGTGGACCATATTGATACTGTGCACCACGGAAACCTTGTAGGCCGATACTACCTGCAGGACGCGTCGAACCGTAGTCTAGGTTATCGTATGCATAGTAAATTTCATGCTCACCTTTACCAAAGCGTGTATTTGCATTAAATAACACTTGGAAGTCAAATGAGTTATCACGTTTAGTGTAAGTATATTTGCCTGTTGTACGGTCATATACAGGGTTATCGTAGTCAGATGCATTATCCCACTCAACAATACCCCAACCAGTTGCTGTACTTGCTAGTGAAATACCTTCGTTAGACGATAAGCCAACTGACATTACTGAACGCACTAAGCCATTGTCTGTGAACTCCCAGCCACGCCATAATGGACCCATGTTCTCATATGGGAATGAGTTATAAGGGAACGGGTTATGTACTGGGTAGAAGTAACGGCTACCATTAGTATTTACTGTACCCATACCACGAATTTGAATAATCGAGTTTTGGATATTAGTATTTTCAGCATTGTTATAAAGGCTAAATGTGTCATATGCGCCATTATAGAAGCTTGCGATTGGTAATGAATAACCACTGCGAGAGTTATAAAGGTTGTTCTCATCGAAACCAGATAGAATTGGCGTGATACCAAACTCTGATAAATCGACATAACCACCAGGGTTTGAGTTACCAAAATCAGGCGTACGACACATTTCATCAGTGATGTTATCTGTCACGATATAATCAGGTTCAACATCACGAGTATCCGCTTGTGTGCCCGTTACAATCACTTTACCGTCAGCAATTTCAACGTTGATTTCTGATGCTGTTGAAACCATTACATTTTCAGCTTTAACATCAAGACCTGCAGGGATATCAAGCTCTAATGAAAACTCACGGTCTACACCAGAGTTATTCGCTAACACTTCAAATGTGTAAGGCACCATATCACCCACTTTTGCACCTGTGTACGGCGCATCAAGGTGAGCAACATCATTGCCACGGTTTAGCTTAAATGGAATTGAGCCTAAGTTGCCATGGTTCACAGCCGATGTACCTACATCTAATAGTGAGTAGTACACGCTGTCTGCATCGAGATCCATGTCCCAGTCTACAGTCATTTCAACTGTGTTTTGACCATCGCTTCCCGGCAGACTTGCTGTCATACCTGCTGCAACTTGGTCTGAAACAACCGCAGTAGCAATATCAAAGGTTTCTTCAATCGCGCCTACAGCCGATTGATTATTGTTATAAACAACAACCCAATACTCACCCTCTTCTGGATTATTGATATTACAGAAGTTTTTATAAATCTTATGGTTAGATACACATAAAATTTCATCTTGTGGCTGAACAATTCCATCACCGTTGTAGTCCTTACCTACATAGATGATAGGGTTACCCACATTCAAAGTACCTTCAAGCTCTGATTCAACACCAACAGTTTCAGCAATAAAACGTTTTGAGTAAGCTGGCACAGTTACAAACTTAGTAAATGTTGCTTCATCTAAAATATCTGCAGCATCCACTTCCTCTGTACGGTTCATAGCCCAAGGGAAAGTACGCTCATCATCTTTCGGCAGAGTTACAGAAGTGATATCTGCTTTTACAGGCTCATATGCACGAGCTACTGGCGCTTCAACACTTGGTAATACAATACCTTTAGCAACATAAGTACCTACATTTGAGTGAGCTGTCGTCTCTAATGATGATGGTAAGTTACCACGGTCATATTTAAATGCCACAGGCCAATGTGCATCAGGGATATCCGCTTCTTCAGCTTGGAAAACAAGGTTTGTATGAAGCTCAACTTCTGAGTTACTGAACCAATCTTGAGTATCCATGATTGATGCTTTAACAATGATTGTTTGTGTTTCACCTTTTTTCAGTGTGAAAGTTTTCGGGAAGATATCGATGTTCACACCATTTTGTGCTGTTTGTGTGTTTACATCAAATGCCCAGTTTTCAACGTCTTCGTGACTTACAGTCCAAGTGCCATCTTCTGTTGCTTTGATTGTACGAACCCACTGACATTCAGGTGCACATGAGAAGTTAACTAGATTTGGTAAGTTAAGTTTATGTGGTGTACCGCCATTGTATGGATCTGCTGCTAAGAAGTTATCAGCCGTTTCATCCATTACAAATCCCGCTTTTGCAGCTAATCCCACATTAATGCGACCTGCACCAGAACGATAGATTTTCGCATCAGCAACAACATCGCTTTCGCTGTTTAAACGGTGATATTTAACAACGTTTTCAGCTGTCATTGATAGCGCAGATTGAATTTCAGCTGCCGTCCACTCTGGGTGAATTTGACGTAGTAACGCCATTGAACCTGCAACATGTGGTGATGCCATCGACGTGCCGCTAATTGACGCATAATCTTGGCCATGTGGCGTTACAAATGGATGTTCATCAGAGTAAGCCGCGTAAATATCAACACCAGGAGCAGCGAGCGTAGGAGCAAGCACTTCAATGTTATCGTAAGATGGACCACGTGATGAGAATGTTGCCAGCCAATCCGCATCTTCTGCATCAACACGACGCTCAATCACTGTTGGTTTGATAGTGATCATATGACCAAGTTCTGAGTAACTATCTACCCAATCTTCTAAGCCATCTTCTGGATAAACACCATTCCATTGGTCATAAGTAAAGTGAACACCTGGTAATGAGTAACCTTCAGCCACAGTGCCTTGATCGCGGTCACGGTTAAACATGATGAAACCATCCGCACCACCAGCTTTTACATGATCAACTTTTGCAGTACGCGCATTGGCTGCTGAATCATTTGGATCGTGACGTTGACAGATAACAATAACATTCGTGCTACCATCAGCCGCGCCCGCGATTTCAGTACCATCTTTGTAGAAATTGAAGGTATTTTCTGGGTAATCTGCTGTACAGTAACCGTTGTAATCTTTAAAACCATTTACGTCTTCGTAATCTTTAGCCCAAACAACAACACCGGTAATTTCTTCGCTATTAATTGAACCACCAACAAGGCCAGTTTCTGACCAGCTAGGTACTTCTGAACCCATAGTTTCGTCAGCAAAGCCAGCAAATTCAACGGCAGTTTCAACAGCCACAGTGCGACCATGTGTTGTTGCTGCAACTTGTGCAAGCCAAGGTGATGAATTATCTAAGTAACCAAAACACTCAGCTGCGCCACATGCTTGACCGCTGTTACCTGCTGCCGCGGCAACGTTAATGCCCGCTTCACGCGCTGCTAAGAATGCAAGTTGTACTGGATCGGCCCACACATTTGAATCGGCTCCGCCAATTGAGAAGTTGATTACATCAACACCATCAGAAATTGCATCTTCAATACCCGCTACAAGCGCTTCGCCAGGACAGCCTGCGTATTCGTCACTTGATGGATAACATACTTGATAAGCAATGATATTTGCGTGCGGTGCAACACCTGATATTTCAGGGAATAAGCCTTCTTTTAAGATATTACCATCGGTGTTTTCACCAAAGCTCGGAAGCATAAACGGTACATCTTTGACCACGTTACCAGCTGCTGTTGAAGCTACGTGTGAGCCGTGACCTTGGTAATCTTCACCAATTGCAGGCCAGCCTGGGATCATGGCATCAAATGCATCCGTGATCACATCATAAGAACGCACACCGATTAATTTATTGTTACATTGGATTTCTTCAGGCTCTTCAACACAGTCACCGACATAAACACCTGGACCAAACGGGTTTTCATGCTCGTAACCATCGCCGCCAACAGCTGCAAATGAAGGGTGATCTGAGTTAATACCGGTATCGATGATACCAACGATTTGGCCTTCACCTTTACCCTTGATACCACTAGGAACGCTTGAGCCATCCCAAATTTGATCAGCACCGATATGCTTAGGGCCTTCATCAGAAAGAAGATCATAATTCTTCGAACGCATTACAGAAACAACTGCACCAAGCTCTGCAACGCGCATCGCTTCTTGCTCTGTCATTTTTACAGAGAAACCATTCAATGCTTTAGTGAATTGACGGCGCATGTCTGTGCGGCCCGTTACTGCTGTCACGCTTTGCATTACAGTACGTTGTTTTGAAAGTAGTTTGTTTTGATAATCAGTTACGGCAGAGACCGCCGCTTGACCTTTCTCAAATACTTTTGAAACGCCTTGCGCTTGAAGTGATTGTGATAATGACGAGGTTAAATCTCGTGCTTCTAGCGCTACTGAATTATCACGTAAACGAATGATGTAAACATGCTCGCCATCTATGCCTTCTTCAGCGAATTTATTTGCTTTACTATTTAGCTGAACGTTAAGACCATCGTTTTGTAGCATGTTGCTAGAGTCACCTTGGTTAAACTCTTTGCTAAACGCTTTTACTTCTTCAAATGTGATATTAGGTGCTTTTAATTGGTGTTTAACTTGATTGTTATCTACACCCACTGCATGAGCAGCACTGGCACTATAGAGAGCTGCGGCAACAGCAATCGAAAGTGTTTTCACTTGCATAAGTATCCCCTGGATAGTTAGTTAGAGTAATTATTCAAGCTATGTGAACATCCATTTCACTGCTTGCGACTACAATATAACCACAAGAAGTTTTAAAAATGACGTACATTCGTGTAGCGTTTTGTACACACTGTTAACATTTAAATTACCAGGAAAGCATCAATATTTAGTTTTTCTTTACAATAAATAGAAAAGAGAGGTGGCGCATATTATTTAGGTGATGTTGAAGGGCTTAGTTGTCTTGGTAAGCGTTCAGTACAATCTGGTGGTTATAACCCTACAGAGGTAAATAGTATTGCTATTGAGCAGTTAAAACTTGAAGTAGTTAATAGAGGTGGTAACGGCTACTTAGTTGAGAGTTGTAAAGACTTTACCAGTGACTACCAAGACTGTGATGTTGCAACCTTGTGTTCTGGTAAAGCCTATAGTTTTTAGCGGTTTAACGCTTGCTGTGAAATCATTTCAGCAACACTACCCACTTGTACTGACATACTTTCTTGGCTAGGTGGAAAAGCCTTAAAAGTTTTTACAAACTCTGCAATTTGATTACCTGCTGGGCCTAAAATCCAACTACGGTTTTCTGCCCACTCATCATAACCCCTAGCATCAATGAATCGCTCAAATGGATCCATTTTTAGGTTAATAATGTAAGGTGAAGTAAGGGCTTGCTGTGTAGACCTAAACCAATGATTTTGTTCTGTAAAGATTAACTTCCAGTCACCGTAACGCATTCCATGAAAGGTCGTTTCGGTGAAATAATAGAACTCTTTACGCTTTGTTTTACCATTGTTTAGTAAGATATCACTTTGATCGAAACCATCTAAATGAACCTTATACTTTTGACCATTAATCTTGGTGCCTTTTAATAAATTAGTTTTTAAATCTTTATCACCAACCCACGACATAATCGTTGGCATCCAATCTTCCATTGTCATGAACTCACCGGTGCTCACACCTTTAGGAATATGGCCCGGCCATTTAACAACCATAGGTACTCTGAACCCACCTTCCCAGCCACCAACGCCTTTTTCACCATGAAATGGCTGGTTGCCACCATCTGGCCATGAGTTTGATGCGGCACCGTTGTCGGTAGAAAACATCACTATTGTGTTATCAGCGACTTTAAGTTCATCAAGTAAGTTAAGTAACTCACCTACATCATCATCCATTTCGGCCATACCATCAGCATATAAACCAAAGCCAGTTTTGCCGTCATAAGCTTTATTAAGGTTAGTTTGGTAATGCATACGAGTTGTGTTGTGCCAAACGAAGAAAGGTTTATTTTGTTTTACTGCATCACGGATAAAGCGTTTTGACTCTACAAGTACTTCTTGGTCTAAATTGCGCTGACGCTCTTTCCCAAATGGACCAAGATCTTTAATCTCTTGCTTGCCATTTCCAAGCGCTTTTGAATGAATGACCCCACGCATTTTTAAACCAAACTTTTCTTGTGTTTTGGCATCTTGAGGATAGTCTTGCTGTTCTGGATACTCACCGGCATTGAGGTGATATAAAATACCAAAAAATTCATCAAAGCCATGATTTGTAGGTAAGTGTTCATCACGATCACCTAAATGGTTTTTACCAAACTGGCCTGTGACATAACCCTTTGATTTGAGCATAGTTGCTAAGGTGGGATCTTTCTCTTGCAAGCCTTGCTTCGCGCCAGGAAGCCCTACCGTACTGAGACCAGTTCGCATAGGATACTGACCTGTGATAAATGCAGCGCGGCCAGCAGTACACGAGGCCTGTGCATAATGGTCCATAAATATCATGCCATCATTAGCAATTCTATCTATGTTTGGGGTACTGCCTCCCATCATGCCTCGATGATAGGCACTAATGTTCCACATACCAACATCATCACCCCAAATAACAAGTACATTGGGTTTATCAGCCGCGAAACTTGGCAAACTAAAGCCTAAAATGGCCAAACAGACCAATACGTATTTAAACATCACTTTCTCCTTGAAAACTAACTAAAGCATTCGCCTCAGCTTTAATAATCCCTCGCTTGCAGTTACCTCATACTGCTTCATTAAGATATATCTACAAGTGATAAATTGTGCATGTTTAATACTATTAGAGCAGTCCCTATTTACAAGTTAAATCTGCATTAACTTTGATTTAAATATAAAAAAACCGAGCATATAAGCTCGGTTTTTAAAACTAACATTACGATTAAGCTTGTGGATAATCGCGATATGCACGCTCAATTTTTTTCGCTTGCTTTTTAGACACACCAATGTGCGCTAGTGCAACACGTAAACGAGCACGTGATAAGTCAGAACCTAAAATTTCCATCGCATCAAGTACTGAAGTTGAAGATGTCTTACCTGTGATAGCCACAAAGATTGGCTCAAGGAAGTCTTTAATCTTCAATTCATGGAAAGTCGCCACTTCTTTTGCGATAGCAAAAATCGCTGGTTTTTCCCAACTGCGTAAACCTTCTAATTGCCAGATGAAGAACTGTAATGCTTGACGGATTACATCTTCATCAGCTTTACCTGCTGTTAATAGCGCAGGATCATAGCTTGGAATACCACCGACAAAGTGACCGGCAAGATCAACCATATCAGAAAGCGTGTTAATACGCGTTTTTGCTTCTGGTAATACTTTGGCGAATAGCTCAGTATTAAATTTCCAATCAACAAAACGTTGCATTAGTTCTGCATCAGATAAGTTTTCACGGATCCACATACCATTTAACCAGCTAAGCTTATCGATGTCGAAAATAGGGCCACCGAGCGACACACGTTTCATATCAAAGTGTTCAATCATCTCTGCTAACGTGAACTTTTCACGCTCATCAGGCATTGACCAACCCATGCGGCCTAAATAGTTTAATAGTGCCTCAGGTAAGTAGCCCATCTCTTTATAATAGTTGATTGAAGTTGGGTTTTTACGCTTCGATAACTTTGACTTATCAGGGTTACGAAGTAATGGTAAGTGACCTAATACTGGCGCTTCCCAACCGAAATCTTCGTATAATTTTAATAGCTTAGGCGCTGAATTGATCCACTCTTCACCACGGAAAATGTGGCTAATTTGCATATGATGATCATCAACAACGTTGGCAAGGAAGTAAGTTGGGAAACCGTCAGCTTTAAGTAGCACTTGCATGTCTACATTTTCCCATGGGATCTCAATTTCGCCACGTAGGTAGTCGTTAAACTTGAACGTGCCTTCGCTTGGGATCTTCATACGGATTACGTAAGGCTTACCCGCTTCAAGGTTTGCTTTAATTTCATCTTCAGAAAGATTTAAACCACGACCATCGTATTTAGGGCGTAGGCCTTCGGCCATTTGCTCTTCACGCATTTGGTCTAGTTCTTCGCCCGTAGCAAAACAGTAAAAAGCTTTACCCTGTTCGACTAACTGATGCGCAAATTTCTTATATAAATCGCTACGCTCAGATTGACGGTATGGACCAAACTCACCGCCTACATCTGGACCGTGATCCCAGTTTAAGCCTAACCATTGTAAGCTATCCATAATAGCTTGCTCTGATTCTGGCGTACTACGAACTTGGTCTGTATCTTCAATACGTAACACAAACTCACCGCCTTGCTGCTTAGCAAAACAGTAGTTAAATAATGCGATGTATGCAGTACCTAGGTGCGGGTCACCTGTCGGTGACGGAGCAACACGGGTGCGAATTGTCATGGTTATATCTCTCAAAAGACAATTAAAAATTTGCCCAAATGCTAGCACAGCACGGGCTATAATCGAAGTGAAAAGCCGCTTTATGCCGCGACTTTATCTAAATAAGCAATGATATCGTTTGATTCATACAACCAAGTTACTTGGCCGTTTTCTTCAATACGTAAACAAGGCACTTTCACTTTGCCGCCCTGCTCTAATAGCTCTTGGCGAAATTGCTCGTTACCTTTAGCGTCACGGGTTTCAACTGATAGACCTTGGCGTTTAATAGCACGACGTACCTTCACGCAAAATGGACAGGCTTTAAATTGATAAAGCTTAAATTGTGAGGTCACTGAGTCAAGCGCTGCTTGCTCTGCTGCCGGACGCTTTTTACTGCGTGGTGTGAATACAAAATCAAAAAACAAAATGATGCGGCCTAACAACCAACGAACAAACTTCATCTTACCTTCTCATGTGGCTCAAAAAATAATGGGCAATTTTAACACAGCTAAGCGCGCTGCAACACCTTAAAACAGCTCTATAGAATCATCTTGAGGTTTGATTTGCTGAATATCTAACTCTGAATAGGCAGTGACACAATTACGACCACTGTTTTTAGAATGGTACAAGGCCTGATCGGCTTTTTGGACTAGGCTAGCTACCATTTCAAACTCGTAAATTGGCATAAAACCACTACTCACAGTTAAGTTACCAACTTGAGGAAAGGGGTATTCTGCCACACAGCCTCGAAAACGATTTAGGGCATTACGAGCATCGAGCTCGTCACTTGCTTGAAATAACACAGTAAACTCTTCGCCGCCGTAGCGAAAAACGAAATCTTCAATTCGAAAATTATTTTTTAATAGCTGCGCTACTAACAAGATCACTTCGTCGCCAATAACGTGCCCATAGTTGTCATTTACGCTTTTAAAATGGTCAATATCGACCATCGCCAAATACCAATGACGTTGCTTTGACTCATGGCTTTCATGATCTACAGCGGCATCGGCTGCAATTTCAATCACCTTTTTATCAAAGGTTTGCCTGTTTAAAAGCTCAGTTAAAGGGTCAAGTTGCGACTTATAAAGTAACGAAAGTTGATTAGCGTAGATATTTAGCATGTAGATGGCGAGCATGCTACAGCGCTCTGAAAGCTCTTTTTCAGACTCAATGACCAGTACACCAACCACATTGCCCATGTAATAAATGGGCACATAAGTAGAAATAAAACCGTAGTTGCGACTGATGCGAATTTTATTGCGACTGACTTTTTCGATGAGCTCATTGACTTCGTGTTCACTGAGCTCTTCGATAACCGAATCTTTATTTAGCAGTCTTGCAGGCAAGCCCGGTTTGAAAAACTTGTTAATGTAAATAGCAAAACGAGAAAACTCATCTAGTTCACTCACGGCATTAATAAGCGCCTGATCGAGCTCAGGCTCTTCTTCTTGTTGGGTAATTTCTACAACCCAGTCATGTCCGCAAGCGTTAGCCGCCATCTAAAAAGCCCCCAAAACTGCTTATTACTTTAGTTTAGTTAACTTTATCAGAATTACTAAAAAACTATAACAAAATCATATCATCTCGGTGAATTACTTCACTGCTTGGTGCAAATGCAAGCAACTGGGTAATTTGCGACGAATGACAGCCCTTAATTTGATCAATTTCTTGATGGTTAAAATTAACAAGGCCTTTGGCTATACATTGCCCTTGGCACGTCACTACTTCAATCACATCACCGCGTTCAAATTTCCCTCGCACAGTTTTTACGCCTTTTGCCAGTAAGCTTGCACCACGCTCTTTAAGAGCAAGGCTTGCGCCATCATCAATCACTAATTGCCCCGTGCTTTTAGGTCCTGCAAGTAACCATTTTTTGCGGCCATCTTTTGGTGCGGTGAGTTTTAAAAAGCGTGTACCAGGGAGCTTGTCGGCCATGCAATTTAAAATCACATTTTTGCCTGAGCCTTTTGCAATAATTACCTCAACACCGGCGCGACGTGCAATATCGGCCGCTTGAAGTTTGGTAGCCATACCACCGGTACCTAGGGTAGTGCCACTGCCACCAGCGAGCTCTCTTAGCTCATCATTAATATGCTCAACTTCGTTGATAAGTGTTGCATTAGCATCAGAGCGCGGATCGCCTGTAAATAAGCCTTCTTGGTCAGTTAACAATAACAGTTTTTCTGCATTCGCTAATATCGCGACTAAAGCAGATAAGTTATCGTTATCACCGACTTTAATTTCGGCGGTTGCCACGGCGTCGTTCTCGTTAATAATTGGCACCACATTGTGCGCAAGTAGTGCATTTAAGGTATCGCGGGCATTTAAGTAACGTTCACGGTCTTCTACATCGGCGCGGGTCAGTAGCATTTGTCCAACATTCACACCATACAAAGCAAACAAGCTCTGCCAAATATGAATAAGTTGCCCTTGACCGATTGCAGCAAGCATTTGTTTTTCAATCAAAGAACGACCACAGGGGGTAATGAGTTGCTCGCGACCTGCAGCAACCGCGCCGCTTGATACTAAAACAACCTGATAACCCTGCTTTTTTAACTCGCAACATTGGCGAACAAGTTCAACCATGTGCGCTTTATCTAATTTGTCGGTACCGCCTGTCAGCACGCTTGTGCCCAGCTTTACAACAACGACGTGTGGCCTTTGCATTTGATTCTTATATTCTGCATATTGAGGTAGTTTGGGTATATATATACCAGCTAACGATTTTTGAACAAGTTAAAAAAATTCATGCTAGGATCGCGCTCTCGTTTTTTTACTCAATAGCGACGCCTATGCCAGCCAGTTTATGCTTAATCATCGCGACCTTTTTATGGGGTAGCTCCTACATTGCTCTAAAGCATGCAATCAATGTTTATGATCCTGTGTTAGTGATATTTTTAAGAATGCTAACCACGTTATTGATTAGCTTATGTTTATGGCGCTATATAATCCGCTTTGAGTTTAAACCAGGTGACTGGAAGTACTTAATTGGTATGTCGCTGGCTGAGCCTTGCTTTTATTATTTATTTGAAGGGCATGCCCTTGAATATACTTCGGCATCGCAAGCTGGGGTAATTGTTTCTTGTTTACCAATTATCGTCGCTATTTTGGCGCTCTTAATATTAAAAGAGTACATCAGTAAAGCCATCGTCGTTGGTTTTACCTTGTGTATTGGTGGCAGTATTTTATTAACGCTATTATCACCAAGCACTGAGCAAGCCCCTAACCCACTGCTTGGTAACTTTTTAGAGTTAATGGCGATGGTTTGCGCCGCGTTTTATACCGTGAGCGTAAAACACCTAGTAGCTCGTTACTCACCACTTACTTTAATTGCAATCCAAGGGTTTAGCGGTAGCTTATTCTTTGCGCCATTTTTATTTTTCATCGAACTACCCAGCGAAAATCAGCACGATTTAAGTGCCCTTCTGAGCATTTTATATTTAGGCTCATGTGTCACTTTAGGTGGCTATGGCATGTACAATTACGCCATCAGTAAAGTGTCGGTGTTAACCGCCGCTGCTTACTCAAACCTCATTCCAATTTTTGCGTTAATTTTGTCTGCCATTCTACTTGGTGAAGTACTGACACTTTGGCAATGGGTGAGTATTGCGGTGGTATTTGCCGGTGTTATTGTTAGCCAACGTCATCAAGAGCTCAAAGTTGAAGTAGACGATGATAATTTATCAGCCGAAACCAATAGCCTAAACTCAGTCCCTGAAGCTAAGGAGTCAAAAGGGTAACAGGTTAATAAATAAAGGCCTGATTGTGCTAAAAACCCTTGTTCGCTTTGATGAATAACATCAATGCTGCGAACTTGATAGTGTTCAATCTGGCCATTTTGCAACTGCATACTGAACTGCTCACCCACTTCGACATGTTTTAGAAATGCAAAGTGGGTGTCGTTATGACCAGCTATTAACACCCCTTTTGAGCTGCCAAGTTCACCGCTTGGCAAAAAATGCCCAGGTGCAAACGCGAGGTTTCGCCCCGATGCACCAGCAAGTACAGTCAACTCTTGCTGCTGACTTGGCCAATTTATGTGTGCAGTGACATAACCATCGGCGTAAAACCAAGGCCTTACTTGCTGATTAGGACTTTGCAAAGCTTGCTGCCAAGCAGACTCAATCAATGCCTGTGCCAGCCAAGCTTTCGCCTGCATATATCCACCATTAACAAACAATGCGATGCCAAGTAAGGCGCTGCAAACTGGCAGCGCTTTTTTTAGCGTCGCCATTGCCATAACCATGAGAATGTAAGCAACAACAACCCAAGTAACATAAACACCCGGCTTTGTCCGTCGGTTTGCGGTAGCGTCATACCGTTAGGAAGTTTGTTTCTAACTTGCATTGAACGCTCTGCAATCTCATTACCCGCGTAGTTATCAACTGCAATAAAGGCCGTAAAAGGGCTAAGTAAATGATGCTGAAGTGCCAATGCTTCGACTTCTGCGCGTACCGTTTGTTTTTCGTTATAAAGCAGCAGCGATTTAATTTTTTGTCTGGCCCAGAGTCTAGCGATACCTTCGCCATTTGCGGCATTGGCTGTTGCTAAATTAATCGTCATTGGCCCTGTGTTTGTCTGCCCCTTTAATGTTAAGTGCTGACTGCCATCAAGCTTCACGGCAACCAAAACCGGCTCTGAAAAATACAAGTCAGGTAATGGCGATGGCCAGTACTCAAGTGCTGCTTTGTCACCTTCAAGAGCAAGCTCTGTAACAGCGGGATGCGCCAGCTTATCAAAAAGTAGCTGCATTTTTGGCTGTACTTGGCTGGTGCTACTTATAAAAGTAAATGTACCACGACCAATATCAGCAGCTCTGGTCATAAAAAAGCTATTAGGCGCGCTACCAATACCGACGGTAAAGAGTCGGCTGTCACCTAAATCTGTTTGAATTTGTTTAAATAGCTGCGTTTCGTTACCCACACTGCCATCGGTTAAAAACACCACTTGGCGTACAAAACCATCATGCTGTTTACCATCAAGTACCTGAGTCAGTGCTTTTGCTATTTCGGTGCCGCCATCAGCTTGTAAGCCATAAATAAAGCGCTCTGCACGGCGAATGTTAAAGTCATTGGCAATCATTGGCGTGTCACTTAATACCGACACTTCGCTATCAAAGCCTATGATGTTAAAACTGTCATTTTCATCCAATAACGAAAGGGCATAAAACAAGGCTTGTTTAGCCTGCTCCATTGATTGGCCATGCATTGAGCCAGAGGTATCAACAACAAACACCATTTCGCGAGGAAGTCGAGCTTGCGAGGTAAAGTGATCGCTTGGCGGTACTAACATAAGTAAACCATATTCTTGCCCTGCTACTGTTTCGGTAAAAAATGCAGCCTGTGAGTGGGCTTTATCAAGGGGTTTAAATGTCAGCTCAAAGTCTCTATCCATCGGAACATCACGATTAAGTGATAATTGATAGCGACCAAAGCTTGGATTATCGATTTGCATGCCCGCTAAATTAGCGCTGATATCACTGAGTTCAAGACCAATATCCATCGCAATAGCAAGATTTAGGCTCGCATCAGACTCTTGGCTTTGCGCACGATGAAAAACAGGCTTTAGCCACGCTGATGCCATTTGCGCTGTGTTAGCTGTTGCGTCGTTCAGTTGTTCAGTGCCTTTTGTTTCTAGATCCGCTTTTTGCTGTAGTTCTGCCGTTAAAGGTTCGTAGCGCGGCGTAATAGTGGTTGGAAAGCGCAGTGAAAACACACCATCTCGAAAACCGATTATCTCTTGGTATTGCAAGGTAATTTCAATCTCTTCCCCTGCTCCAAGGTTTGCCACATCAGTAGAGAAAATATTTGCACGTTGCTGACGAACTAAAGCGGCGCGTTTTCCCTGTTTTTGAGCTTGCACAAATTGCTGTTCAGCCTGCTGTTTAAGGGCAATGTTACCGGTGATAATGCGCTCACCAATTTGCATTTGCATGGCATGAACTGCGCTTTCATCAGGTAACGGAAAGACATAACGGGCATTGACTGCAAACGGGTGCGGGTTTTGATAACGTTGTTTAACAACAACATGATTAATAAGCCCAGTGAGCGTCATTGTGACATCGTTTTTCACTAATAAGCCCGACGACACTTGGCTATTTGAGTCATCATAAAAACGCAGTTCGGCACTGGCATTGGCCGCAAATGCAGGATTAACTGCATAACCTAATAAGAGGATAAAAAGGCTCCCAAAAAGGAGCCTTTTGGTACGGTTACTCAACATAATATGTCACTCCATCGACAGATGAATTAGTGGTTACTTTGTGCTGTACGTAAGCTGCTTTGTGACACAGGGCGTGTCGTTAAGGTTACACGGCGGTCAAACACGTTGTCTTCGTAGTTATTTGAATCGGCAACACTTTGCTGCTCACCAAAGGCAGTTGCGGTTAAGCGCGTATGAGGCACACCTTGTTTAATTAAGTAGCTTTGCACTGCATTTACACGCTGTTTTGAAAGCATTAAATTAGCCAATTCATCACCACGCTGATCTGCAAAGCCATTTAAGTCGATAGCCAAATTTGGCTGGGCAATCAATAACTGCGCGACTTTGTCGAGTTGATTAGCAAAGTGTGGGGCAATTTCGCTAGAGCCGGTTTTAAACTGCACCGTCATCGCCAATAGGGTGTTCAATTGGGCTTGTAGTAACTGCTCTTTTTCGTCAGCTAATAATTCAAGCTGCTCACTTAGGGCGGCGTTATCAGCAATCACTTGTTGGTAATCAGCGGTTTGCTCCTTCATTACAACTAATGCGTGAGCTTGTTCATCAATGGTGTTGTCTGCCGCTTCTTTTTCACCAATTAAGCCACCAGCAAACGCGCCAATAAATGCCCCTACAGGGCCGCCGACTAAGCCGCCAACAACTGCGCCAGCACCTAAGCCAATGGCTGTTTCTTTTGGTGTTTCTTGTTTACTTTGACTCGCAGCATCTGCAAAAGGGGCTACAGATACAGCAGATGTAATAACAGCGGCAATAATTAATTTTTTCATGGTTTAATCCTTTTTCTACTTAATTGCTTGGCAACATTGGTTGGTGTTGCGAACTTGGTATGGAGCTATTAAAACAAGTCGAAATGGCAATAAAGAGGATCAAAAAAGGCAAACTGCTGAGCAATTGTGGCAGAAAAATGGCAATCGCGTTTTTGCCAGTACGCAAGGCAAAAAATTAGGTATAGTTCGCTATAGAAAGAATTTAAGTAAGTATTAACAATGAAGAAAATAGCAATCGTTGAAGATGAAACAGCAATCCGAGAAAACTACACTGAAATGCTCAGCGCTCAGGGCTATCAGGTTGTAGGCTTTGCTGACAGAGCCAGTGCTGAACTGGCATTTAGTCAATCTTTACCTGATTTAGCCATTGTTGATATTGGCCTTGGCCATGAAGTGGATGGTGGTTTTTTACTTTGCCAAACATTACGCAGTCTTTCTAAAACCTTACCGATTATATTTTTAACCGCCCGTGATAGCGAAATTGATACTGTATGCGGGCTGCGCATGGGAGCAGACGACTACTTAACCAAAGACATCAGTATGGCGCACCTTGCTGCTCGAATTGGCGCATTGTTTAGACGCCTTGATGCCTTTGACCAACCTGCCGATCAAACCGCTCTTTTGCATCGCGGCCCGTTAAAGTTAGATACTCAGCGCATGCAGGTTTTTTGGCAAGAGCAACTGGTTGATTTAACTGTGACAGAATTTTGGATGGTACATTCGCTTGCACAGCGCCCAGGCCATGTAAAAAGCCGCAACGAATTAATGAGTGATGCCAAGATTTATGTTGATGACAGCACTATTACTTCACACGTAAAACGCATTCGTAAAAAATTTATTGCTTTAGATGGTACATTTGACTGCATTGATACCGTTTACGGTATGGGTTATCGCTGGGAGCAAGCTTAATGCTGCGTTTGGGGCTTAGAACAAAGTTTATTTTCTTATCCTGCTTTTTATTTTTATTGCCTTGGCTTGGCTATGAATATGTGTGGGAAATGGAAAAGTTCTTAAGACAAGGGCAAGAAAAAACCTTAGTAGGCACCACCCGCGCACTCGCAACCGCATTACATGAGCGCCCCGCTTTGTTTGACTCGCAAACCAACTTTTTAGATCAAGTTGTAAAAGGCCGAGATTTATATGCCTATAACCTAAATAACCCCATTCAACTTGATGGTAAATTGTCGGAGTGGCAGCCTTATCAAAGCTTATTTTGGCATTATGACAAACGCTACTTACAGGGGCTAAGCAATGAGCATCAAGAAAGTGATCTAAGTTTTGATCACATGGTAGGCAAGTACGAAAACTACCTTTATGCGGCATTTAAAGTCACTGACAGCTCACTGGTGTATCGTGCTAAAAATGTGCTTAGCTTTACCCGTAATGATCACTTACAGATCATGTTAAAAACACCTGAAGGTGAATTTAAAAGTTATGTGGTGGCCGCCCGCCAAGATGGTTGGGTTAATGCCTTTGACGCCACAACACAAGAGCCAGTCACTAAAATCCAAGGCTATTTTAAAAGCACCGACACGGGTTACAACATAGAGCTGCGTTTTCCGCTTTCGATGCTAGGTAATAAGCTTGGTTTTGCGATTGAAGATTGGGATGAAGACAAGGTTGAGCCTCAGCTAATGTCGACCTCAAACCTACAAAACCCCAATGATATCGGCTCAGTTTTAGTGCCTTCACCAGAAATTAACCGTATTTTGAAAGGCATGGGCCACAGTGGCAGTCGAATTTGGGTCGTCGATAACCACCACCGTGTACTTGCGCAATCAGGCTCAATTCATCATGCCGATGGCGTTTGGGCAGACGGCCTAAAAGATGCGCCGGCAACAACATGGTGGCAACGCTTTGAGCAAGATTACTTACACCCTATTTACTATAAAATTTTAACTCGCCCAGAAAATGAGTTCATTGATACCTTACATGATGTCGCTGCGATGCAAGGTACTCATATTGCCAGTGCTTTAAATGGTAAACCTGCATCATCATGGCGCTTAACCCCAGATAACAAAGCCGTTATTTTATCGGCGGCCTACCCTATTTGGATCCAAGATAAAGTCATTGGTGCAGTAATCGCAGAAGAGACCACCAACGGCGTGCGCACCCTACGTAATAAATCGTTAGAGAAACTATTTAATGTCATTTTAGCGGTGATGCTTGTTGGTACTGTGACGCTATTCTTTTTTGCTTCAAGAATTTCCAGCCGTATTCGCCGCTTACGTGACAATGCCGAGCAAGCCATTGATGCCCAAGGGCGGATCACCGGCAAAATTACTTATGCCGATTCGAATGACGAAATTGGCGACCTTTCTCGCAGCTTTGCCAACATTGTTAGCCGTTTAAGTGGTTATACTGATTACTTAGAAAATATGTCATCACGACTCTCCCATGAGCTGCGTACGCCTGTGGCTGTTGTACGCTCATCACTTGAAAACTTACAAATGCAGCCGCAATCTGAACTGAGTCAAAAATACCTCGACCGTGCTAGTGAAGGGGTTGAACGGTTGGGCAAAATAATAACCACCATGAGCGAAGCAACGCGCCTTGAACAAAGTATTCAAAGCGCCGAGGCAGAAGAGTTTGACCTGACAAAAGTGATCACCGGCTGCATGCAAGGCTATCAAATAACCTATGGTGAAAGCCTGTTTACCTTGTCACTTTGTAAAGAGCCGTTAAATGTTAGTGGCGCTCCTGAGTTTATTGCGCAATTACTCGATAAGCTCATCAACAATGCACTGGAGTTTAAAACCCCGCAAAGCACAATTTCAGTCAGCTTAACCAAGCAAGAGCACCATGCATTATTAACAATTAGCAACCAAGGGCCTTTGCTCCCTGACGGTTTAGTTGAACATATTTTCGACTCAATGGTCTCGGTGAGAAGTCAGCAACATCAACAGCAGCCCCACTTGGGTTTAGGTCTTTATATTGTAAGGCTTATTTGCGATTACCATCACGGTAAAGTATTGGCAGAAAATTTGGATGATGGCACAGGTGTTGTGTTCACTGTGGAGCTGCCTATTAAATAAGCATATTTGCGTTACATATGATTACAGTTTAATGACTGGGTATTCACCGATAATTCAGATTACAGGACGTAATATTTGTAATACAAAAGGCAAATTATACTTTGGAGGGCATCATGCGATCTGGATTACAACGTGAAGAGATTGAGTTCATTATGGGGCTATTTAGCTATAATGAAGCAACCGATAAACCAGCGGCCCCAAAAAAGCAGCCTGTAAAAGCTGACACTAAAAAAGTTGATACAGCGCAATATAAAGCAAACTACAAAGCAACTTATTTGACCTGAGTAAGGCGAGATCATTACAATGGCGCACCTTTGGAATATAACGCCTTGTAATGAAAAAACACTCACCTAAAAAAGAACTGATTTTACTGCCCGTTTTATTCGTGGCTATTTTACTTTGTGTTGCAGGTCACTTCCTACTCCAGCCCAACTACCAAGACAGCCATACCGTTGAGTATTTACTCGCTGCACTGCCATTTGCCTTGTTTGGATTGGTGATTATCGCCTTTAAAGTTGCCAGTAAAAACGATAACCAAGAATAGCTTATACCAATTCGCTTAATTAAGTGGTCTATTTTGAGGCAAGAAAACCTCGTTGATAGCAAGGCAAACATTTCGTTATTTAGTTGTTCTAAATCAGAAATTTTTAACGCAGGTAGCGACAGGTTTAATCCCTCAAAATGATTAAGTATTATTGCGGATTGGTATTACAGAACGTGATAGCCAAACCAATCGGGCTTCATTGCTTGTGCTTGCCCGCTTGGCGTTAATTTTATTGATAAGTTGCTATCTAACAAATCAATCGCAAAACAATCGTCTACATCGTGTAAATCATCTTTATGAAGATGAGTCATTCCAGCTAATAAAGACTCTTTAGCGCGTTGCTTTGCTTCTTCACTGCTACGGGCAACGTACAATGCAAAATCATGTTGCTCAGCAAGGCTATCTGCTCGATAGGCACCTAAATTCACAAAATACAGTTTTTCAGCTTGGTGATGCGCAGTATCAACCACTTCGACCTGATAACCATCAATGTGCTGAATTTGCATGTAGCTATCCATGTGCACATTGCTTTTATCACCCACCCACTGTGCTTTTAGCTTTGAATAGGTTTGTTCAATGTTATCGCCTACGACAAATCGAACGTCGTGCATTTCAATGTGGCAGCCTTGAATACGACCGCCCAGATAGACTAAAAAAAGCGCCATGTTTTTCCTTATATTAAGCTTTCAACATTAATGTTGTGCTTTTTAATTAATTTATAAAAATCTGAGCGATTACGTTTCGCAAGCTTTGCAGCTTCAGCAACATTACCTGCAGACATTTTCAGCATATTAATTAAGTAATCTCGCTCAAATTCTTTTTTTGCATCATTTAGCGAAAGTGGCTCAGCAATACTAACATTGCTGTTTAAGGCACTCTCGACTAGCTGAGCTGCAATCACTTTACCAGGTGTAAGGGCTACTACCTGCTCTATCACATTTTGTAACTGACGGATATTACCCGGCCAGTCATAGCGCACCAGCGCATGCATCGCATCATTAGCAAACTGCTTTTGCTCTTGCCCCATACGTTTAGCAATTAGACCTGCAAAATGCTGTGCAAGCAAACTTATATCTTCTCGGCGTTCACAAAGCGGAGGTAGTTTTAAGTTCACCACATTTAATCGGTAGTATAAATCTTCACGAAACTGCTGGTTATTGATTGCCTCAGGAAGATTCTTATGAGTCGCCGACACCACCCGCACATCAATTGGGATCTCTTCTTGAAAGCCCACAGGGCGAATGGTTTTCTCTTGTAAAACCCTCAGCAGTTTGACCTGTAAATTTAGCGGCATATCACCTATTTCGTCCAGAAAAAGGGTACCACCTTGTGCTTGTTGAAACAAACCTTGATGGTCTTTGACTGCACCTGTAAACGCGCCTTTTTTATGTCCAAACAATTCAGACTCTAAAAGCTCCCCCGGCACAGCGCCGCAGTTAATTGCCACAAATGGCCCGCCACTAACATGGCTGTGTTGATGTATTGCTTGTGCAAGCAGCTCTTTACCTGTGCCGCTGGCACCTGAGATCAACACATTCACTTGCGTTGGACCAAGCAATTTAACTTGCTCAAGTAAATGCAACATCGCGCCGCTACGGGTGACAATATTCATTTGTGTCGGTGTTTCATCACCGTGTACACCATGGATCTCAATAGCTTTAGCAAGGCTGTCGAACAGCTCATCTTTATCAACCGGTTTGGTAATAAACGCGAATATACCTTGTTTAGTCGCTTCCACGGCATCAGGTATCGAACCATGTGCTGTCATCATAATCACCGGCATCGAAGGGTAACGACTTTGTAATTGGCGATGTAGAGCCATGCCGTCCATTTCATCCATTCTTAAGTCAGTGATCACCGCATCATAGGTTTGGTTTTTTAGTGTTTGTAATGCCTCAATGCCACTTTCGACTGTGCTTACCAAATAGCCTTTTGACTCAATTCTAATTGCCAGTAACTTTAATAAACTCGCATCGTCATCTACTAATAGAACCCGTGGTTTTGTTACTTCATTCATGGTTACTGCTCCTTGGTCTCTTCACGTAGCAGAAGTTGTTGTTCGATAGTCGCAAGCGACGATAAGGTTTTTTCCATTTCATCACTTAGCGCTTGTTTAGCTTGTTTTGCCGCTAAATTCTGTTGTAAATATTGCTTTTGTAACCATAGATACTGCTTAATATCATCTGGCCAATAAAAAGCATGGTCACTTTTTTCAAGCTGATTAAGGGCTTTTTCTGGCTCAGAAGCTGCGAGTAAACAAATCGACTCAAACAGACGCTTTAGCTCATTCTCGCCAACATAATTTGCTTTATCAGAGCTTGCTTTAAAGCCACCGCACTTGGCAGCATGCCAAGCAATGACTGTACTTGCAGGCGGGTATAGCGGCTCACTTTTCGGCCGAGGCTTTGGATTAGGTTGCCCTTGAGGTTTCACACCTTTTGTCGGCTCTACTTGCTTTGGCTCAACATGCTTTTGCGTGATCGTGCACCCTGTTATAAAAAGCGTGCCTATAACAAGCATAAAACTGGCTTTATTCGCTAAGCCCATATCAGTTAACTCCTTGGGTTAATTGAACTGGTAAAATGGCTGTAAATACACACCCTTGTGGCTCATTATCTGTAATAGAGAGCTTACCGTTTAATTGTTCAACAGTTTCTTTAACGATAGTTAAACCAAGTCCGCTGCCCATTTCAGTATGTTGTTTTGCATTCTTGCCTTGGTAAAAAGCCCCAAACACAGCGGCTTTTTCAGTATCTTCTATCCCTACTCCTAAGTCGCTGACACTCAAAATTAACTGCCCCTGTTTTAAGCTTGCTTTTATTGTCACTGACTCATGTTCCGGCGAAAACTTCAGCGCATTTGAGGTAAGCTGAATAAGCACCATTTCAAGTAGCTCAATTGAGATAAACAAGGCTTTATTTGGTAACTCGTTAACCCAAGTAATGGATAAATCACGCGCTGATAATCGGTGCTCAAAATGACGCTCAATTTTATTCATCATCAAGTTAAAGTTAAGCTCGCTTAGGCTTTGCTTACTCGTTCGAATCGCGTTGTAACTCAATAAGCTTTCAATCATGGCTCTGAGTCGCACCATACTTTGTGTTATTAACTCAAGGACAGCTTGTTGCTCGCTATTGATTGGGCCAACAATTTCATCTGCAAGTAAGTCTGTGCCTTCAACCATCGAAGCAAGGGGCGTTTTTAGTTCATGTGTCACATGGCGTAAAAACGTATCTTTTTGCTGCTCAAGCATATGTAACTGCGCTTGAACCCACTCAAGTTTATTACCTAATTCAACTAACTCTGACGAGCCGCGAACTTGAATTTTTTGCTGCCAATGGCCTTGCCCTAGTTTATCAATTACATGTGTGAGTTCTCTGAGTCGTCCGCTGATCCGCCAAAGAAACCCGCCCCCGACCATTAACGTGAGTGGAATTAACGCAACTAGCCAATTAATAAATGAAGCTTGAAGTGCTTTTAATTGCTGCTGATTTTTTGTGATGCGTAATTCATTTTGCTCTTTGAGCCAATTTGTTTGCTCACTGATAAGCTTGCTGGCAGGTGCAAACAGTTCACCATCTTGCTTTTGCTCTATCAACAAGTGCTGTTGTGCAAATTGTAATACCTCAGCCAGTTGCCGCCACTGTGAGACATAATCAGCGGTTGGGCTTAAAAATATAAGTTCATCAATACTTTGCAGTGAAGATTGCCACTTATTGGCAATCAAGCTATCGAGGGATTCACTTTTAAGCACCCAATTTTGTCGAGTTGCCCTTTCTAAGCTATTTAAGTCTTGTTTGAGGTTATTAAATGCTTTAGTGATTTCGTAATTGTCACCGACGATTTCTTGAGTCACCGCTAGCTGCTTATTAAGCGCATTTAAAAATAAAATCACCACCAAAGATAACGGTAGTAAAGACAGCAAAATGCTACAGACGAACTGGCCAATAAGACTAGGTCGCCAATTGAGTAACTGTTTTATTTTTATCGCTACTGTATTTTGCATATTCACTCTCAACATAATTTCAGATGCTGATTATTAGTGAACAAACTTAGACACTCGCTGAATCCGACCTTAAAAAGTACTGATTTCTACCCAAAAACCGATACAAAGTTGCTATTTGGCAACAGGCTAACTCATTGAAATAAAATGGATAAAGTTTTAACACCTGAAAATCGTTGCAAAAAAGACACAACACCCTGTAACTATTTCGCATTCAAAACCACATAAAAACCATAAACTATTGATAATTAGAACCTTTTAACATTGGCACTGATTTTGATTAGTACTAAGCAAATTAGTTATTTAGGACACAAAATGAAAGTAACGGCCCAGGTAGCCACCCTACTTATAAGCATCTTCTCGCTAAGTAGTTATGCACTAGATTTGCAAACAACGTTTAACGAGCTTGATAAAGACAGTAATGGCTTTTTGAGTGAAGCAGAAGCATCTGAAGATGCATTATTACATGGCAACTTTACTCAAATTGATAGTGACCAAGATGGCCAAATTTCATTTTCTGAGTTTCAGTCGTTTATTCAATAGGAGATTGTAATGAAACAACTATTAGCTGCATTCTCGCTGATGTTTTTAGTTATCAGCGCCACCGTTTTAGCATCACAGATGGATGTTCGATTTGCTAAATTTGATACAAACGCCGACGGTGAGATTTCATTAACTGAAGCAACCAAACACGATAACTTACTTAAGCAATTTGCCGATCTGGATGAAAACGGCGATCAGGTTCTGTCTGAACAAGAGTTTGAAAAATTCAAACCTTAACGGCTTAAAGTGCTTGCCATAATCCCAGAGGGAATGTGTAAACGGATTTAAATTATGGGAGTTAAATTATGGCAAGCACTTTTATTTGGAGAGTAATTATGAGAATTTTCTGGCTTGCTTCATGTACCTTAATTACTATAAGCTTCAATAGCTTAGCATTGGATGTAAAACAACGATTTGATCATCTCGATAAAGATAAAAATGGTTTTTTATCTGTGCAGGAACTGTCTTCTCAACCGCACTTGCAAAAACGCATGGCGCAGTGGGATACAGATAAAGATCATCAAATCTCGCTCCTTGAATTTAAACACTATTTAACAAACAAGAGTTAAAATAATGTCAAAATTAACCTTTGCCAGCCTAATTTTATGTGGTGTATTTAGCACAATAAGTTTTGCTGCAGATAGTATTGGTGAAAAATTTAAACAACTTGATCGTAATGACGATGGCTACCTGACTCGCTCAGAGTCAGCGAGAGATCCTGCTCTGTGGTCTCGTTTTAAAAACTACGACAGCGATAAAGATAATAAATTATCGCTCAGTGAATTTAAGGTCTACGCAAGCAAATAAAGAGTTACAGTTAATTATTTACTTGCTGCTGAGTTGCAGTTTACTGCAACTCTGATACTGTTTTCATAAATCAATAAAAACTATTAGAAGATTATGAAACTCATCATCAGCTTACTGGCAACAGCTTCACTTAGCTGCTTTGCCAACACCACTGTTATTTACAATGTAAATGGCTACACGCCTACCTACAAAGGTGAAACCCAACACTTTTCTGCACTGGTTTTTAAAGACGGTAAAGTCGTAAAAACAGGCACTGACTCAATTAAAAACAGCTTCCCTGACGCCACCGCAATTGATGGTAAGCAAGCCACGTTGTTACCTGGTTTAGTCGATGCTCATGGCCATGTAATTGGTTTAGGTAATAATCTTTCACAACTTGATGTCAGGAATACGCGCTCGGCAGATGAGGTTGGCAAAATGCTGGCTGAGTTTGCCAAAGATAAACAAGGTTGGATCATTGGTCGCGGTTGGAACCAAGAGCAGTGGCCTGGCGGTGAATTTCCAACTGCCGCTAATTTAGACAAATATGTAAAAGACAAACCTGTGGTGCTTTCTCGCGTTGATGGCCATGCTGTGTGGGTTAACTCAAAAGCCATGGAACTTGCAGGTATTGCCAAACAAACTCCCTCTCCTGCCGGCGGTGAAATTTTAAAGCTAGATTCTGGCTTACCTTCAGGGGTATTTATTGATAAAGCTGAAACACTTATTACCCAGCATGTACCAAAAGCAAGTCATGCCAGCATAAATACAGCATTAGATAATGCTGGTGAACACTTGCTGAGTTTGGGTATTACATCAACCCATGATGCTGGTATCGATTATGATACATGGCAAGTGTACAAGCAGCGCTCTGAGCAAAAGTCCCTTCCGGTTAGAATCGTTGCCATGCTAAGTGCAGCCGATCCTCAGCTAGAAACCATGCTCAAAGCGGGCAAATATAAAGACATGAATGACATGCTGTCGATTCGAAGTGTCAAAGTGTATGCGGATGGTGCTTTAGGAAGTCGAGGCGCAGCCCTTATAGAGGAATACGCCGATCGTAAAAATCACCACGGCTTAATGCTTGAAACCCAAGAAAAACTTGAGCAACTATTTAACCTAAGTTTTGCTCATGGTTTTAGTGCGAACACCCACGCCATTGGTGATAAAGCCAATCATGTTGTACTCGATGCCTATGAAAATGTGTTTAAAAAAACCGGTGGGATTTTACTGCGTAATCGAATTGAACACGCACAAATTGTGACTCCTGAAGATATCCCTCGTTTTAAAACGTTAAAAATTATTCCATCAATGCAGCCTGTTCATTCAACCTCTGATATGCATATGGCAGAGCAGCGCCTAACTGAAAAACAACTTGAAGGGGCGTATGCTTGGAAAACCTTTTTAGCCCAAGGCTCAGTAATTGCTGCAGGTTCTGACTTTCCTGTAGAGCTTGCTGATCCGTTTGATGGCTTATATTCAGCCATTACACGAATGGATCATAATCAACTTCCTGAAGGTGGCTGGCGACCACAAGAGCTACTTTCGCGTGATGAAGCTTTGCGTGCTTTTACTTTAGGTGGTGCTTATGCTGCACATCAAGAATTTAAGGTAGGTAGTTTAGAGCAAGGAAAGTGGGCTGACTTTATTTTGATTGATAAAGACTATTACAAAGCCCCAGTTTCTGAGATCCACGATATAAAGGTGACACAAACTTGGATTGCGGGCGAGCTGAAATATAAAAAAGAGAAATAATATTACTGAGTGTTACTCGGCGTCAGCTTTTTGCTGGCGCTTTAATTTAATGATGTGGTAAATATTCACAAACGCCAGTAAGCCATTGGTAAAGGCTACCGGAACGGCACCAATTGCCAGCCCGTAGAAGGTAAATGCAATACACCCTGCGAGGTTGAGCCAGCGTAGTTTTACTACATCGCTCATTGTCAAAGAAGCAACCAACAGTGCTGACGCTAAATAGCCTAAATATTCCCAACTCAATTGTTCTCTCCTAGGCTTTAGGTTAGCATTGGAGCTTGTCATTTTTTTTGACGCACTCAGTGCTACTTTGACAATAAAATAAAAAAGCTAACTTACTAAAAACCTTGTAAAGCTTAAGAATAATCTTAGCTTTAAAATCATTACACGGGAAATGAAGGTATCAGTAACGTGAAACACCTTACTAGCAAGTTAGCGTAAATTCTTAGAATCTTAATGCTAGCGTCATTAAGATGTAATAAATAGGACAATTGTCCGAAGAGCGGCGTTAATGTTTCAATATCATTTTTCAAGCTATCTTGTTGACCAATTGCTGACATTTGCTGGCAGCAGTTTTCAACAAGCTAAAAAAGAAGTGCTGATCCACCAAGATCAACCTTTGTCAAAACTCGTATTAGTTAGAAGCGGCACAGTGTCGTTCAGCTATGACGTGGGTAATGGCCGACGCCTTCTTTTGGGCCAGCTTGATTGTAACAACACACTGATTGGTGAGATTGAAGCTCTGAATAACTACCCGTGTATTTACACAGTTACGTGCTTTAGCGATGTAAGTTACAACCTAATTGAGCTTAAACATTGGCGCGCACTACTATTAGAAAAGCCTGAGTTAAGCTTATACACAGCGCAAACTATTGCTGCTAAGTTCCAAGAAAACCAAAAAATAAACTTAGATAAGCTGCTATTACCACTTAGCTACAATATAGCTAAAGATTGCTTATTAAGAGCTGAAAACAGTAATCCAACGTTACTGCGTGCTTACCCTACCGTAAATGCCGAAGCAGAACGCTTTGCCACCACAGAAAGAGCTTATAGACGAGTAGTTACAGAACTAGTTGAAAAAGGCTTAGTGCAACGAAGCAATCAAGGTTTACAAGTGGTAGATATCGACAAGCTTAGTGACTACGTAGAAAGTTTTGCGCAGTTATAAATGTGTTACAAATTTTTCTTAAATGCTTTAAAATAATATTACCAAACTGAAAAGCAAAGTCAGCACAAGTTCAGTTGGATAATCTATAAATATTCATAGAGTTAAGCTTCTTAACAGTAAGACTCTATATTACAATTTAGCAAAGCGGTTTGTTATCAGCTGTTGCACTTGAAAGATAAGACAGAACTTTCTTATTTTATTAATGAAAGTATATATAATGTTCACTTGACGTATATATAATGTACGCTTATCCTTCAATAACAGATAACCATGTGTGGCGTTTTTTCGGTGCACAAACCGGTACTATTTGCTCTAATAAAAGTCTGATTACTTTACGAGAAAGGAAAGAAAGGTAACGATTATGGGAAACAATGAATTTAAACTAACCAAGCTAGCGCTAGCGTTAGGTGTCACTTTAAGCTTAAGTGGTTGTTTGAGTGATGACGACAAAAACGACACAGTGCCTGAGCCACCAGTTCCAACACAAGATGTAGCAGTTCCACCTACGGCAGCTGAGACTCAAGCAGGTGCTATCTCTGTTAGCTTAATTGATGCTACAGGAGAATTGCTTGATGAATCAGTGACGGCAACCATCACATTTACATCTTCTGAAGATGGCTTACTAAGTGTTGCTGGTGATGCACTTTCTGATGAAGACAAGTCAACTACAGATGGAGCTTTCAGCTTTACTCTTGAGTCGATCCCTGCTGATGGCGTAACTTACGATTATGTTGTTTCTGCTGAAGGATACTTAAATAATTCTGGCTCATTCACAGTAACAACTACTGAAAACGTAGCAGCTGATGAAATCCGACTAACGCCACGTAATTTAGCTGATTCTGATGTTCCTATTGTTGCGGAAACAAAGTCATTAGAATCTTTAGTACCTGAAGGTGAAAATACAACTGTAGCTTATGACCCTACGACCGGTTTAAGCGTTTCTGGTGATAAAGACGAAATTGAACTTCCTCAATCTGTAAACAAAGCTGGCGTTGCTGTTGGTGGTACTACTGTTAAAATTAAAAACGGTACTCAGTTTTTAACTGCTGACGGTACAGCTTTAGAAACAGTGCCTGAAATCACTGTGGCTTACTTTGCTAACGAAGCAACACGTAATGAAACTGAAGCTGATAGCGCTACAGTTGAAAATTCATCTCTTGATGCATTTCCTGGTGGTTTAGCCCTTTCTGTTGCAAACCCTGATGGCTCAGATTCAAATGTTTCTGGTTCATTTACATCAGGTGGTTTCGTTGCAATCGAGCTTACTGATGATGCTGGTAATAAAGTAAAAACATTCGGTGAAGGAAACTCTCTTACTGTTGCAATGCAGGTAGATCAGAATACTTCAAACCCATGTCCAGTTTCAGTTCCGGCTGGTACAACTGACCTTTCGGCATATGCAGAAGCTAATGGCTACAGCATGGGTGTTTGTACGTTACCTTCTCCAACAGCTCGTAAAATCGCTGTAGGTGATGTATTCCCAGTTTGGAGTTATGATGAAGACGCTGGTAAGTGGTCTTTTGAAAGCTATGGTGAAGTTACAGATAACGGTAGTGCAGACACGTTTGACGTTTCTGTAGACGTTAATCACTTATCTTATTGGAACTTAGATTACTTCAACAACAATCAATGTTCTAGCGTATCATTCGATATTGTTGACAGTAACGAGCAACCAAATGCAGGCCGATATAGTCTAGTAATTGAGAATAACGGTTTCCGCCGTAATGTTCGTAATTTAAGAGCTAATAGAGGCGATTATTCACAAGCTAATATAGCTAATCCTCCTGGCTTCCCTGTAACATTGAAAATACGTCAAAATGGTGCGAACGTTTTAGCCGGTTTAGCAAGTGATGCGGGTACTACTGCTACGAAATTGAGCGTTAGTAATATTTGTGATTTAGATGGCGAAACTTTAAAGCTAATTACTCCAAACCCTGGCATTATTTCTAAGCAAGTTACTACTCAGTTAGTTTGTAGTAACACTGAAGACTTTGATGTTAACACTGATCCAGTTCCTACACCTACATATTCTCGTCTATTCTCAGGTAATGCACTTGTAAATACTTACTATGGAGAAGGTGCTACATTTAATGTTGCTTTAGAAGAAGGTTCAAGCTATTCAATTAGATATTATGACTATGGTAATAGACAATGGCTTTCTCAAGATTTAGAGGTAAACACAACACCTGTAACTCTTGATATTCCTACAGTTTGTGAAGTTGTTGAGCAACCAATCACAGGTGGTACTGGTGGTACTGGTGGTACTGGTGGTTCTGGTAACGGTGGCTAGTCCACAACGCTAACAAAGCTTTTAAAACCGCGCTTGTGCGCGGTTTTTTATTGCCTATTTAAAACTATACATAAACACCAATATTCTCTTTTGTGATAAGCATCAATGCATTTGTGCAGCTTAAACTACCCTATTATCAATAGGGAGTTTTACGCACTTAATTTCAGGCAATAAAAAAGGCTCACTAAGAGCCTTTTATGAAACATCTGAACAAGATTACTTTTCAAGTAAAATGTCGTGGATGTTCGCTAAATCAGACTTACCTTCGATAATTTCGTCTGGCGTTAGGCCTGAAAGTTCATGAGGGAACACTAACCACTCTTCAGACTCATGAATGAAGTAATCTGGCACCATGTCTACCTTTGAGTTCTTCGGCTTGTAGTATGGGCATGCAACGCGAATATCACGTGGTAGGTTTAAACGCATTAACTCCGAAAGCTTTTCTTTTAATGCAAAAATACTGCGGCCAGAATCGAACACGTCATCAACGATTAGTAATGAGTTATCTGCATTGGCATTTTCAATGATGTAATGCAAACCGTGAACTTTGATCTCTTTCGACTGCTGGTTAATACCGTAATATGACGAAGTACGTACTGCGATATGGTCAGTTTCGATGCCTTTGTAATCGTAATATTCTTGTACTGCGATACCAATTGGAGCACCACCACGCCAAATACCAATGATGAAATCAGGACGGAAACCATCTTCATAAACTTGTGCCGCAACACGAAATGAATCTTCAAGAAGCTGCTGCGCAGTGATATAGCACTTATCTGACATAAATAGAGACCCCAGTGTGAAATGATCATTCAAGTGTAGCTAATTTAATAAAAACTAACCACAGGATGAGAAAATGTGGGGCGTGATTTTATACTAATTTACTCAAAAAAGCTTGTATCAGTTTGTAAAATTCCCCTTTAGATCAAAAAAGCCCCTTAACTTAGATAAAGTTAAGGGGCTTAATGAAAAAGATAATTGCTTACGCTTTTTCTAGTAATGTTCTTGCAACGGTACGCATACCTTGTGTTGTTGCGCCTGCAGCCCACTCGCTTGTGCTACCCATGTTAAATGCTGCAGCAAGGTCAATATGGACCCAACCTTTGCCTTCATTTGGCACAAAGCGTGATAAGAAACCAGCCGCATTAGAAGCACCACCGTAGCCACCACCTTTTTGTGGACGACTGTTTGCCGTATCAGCATATGGCGACGGGCAATTTTGTTGGTGCCACTTTTCTAGTGGTAGTGGCCATGCAGCTTCCATTTCTTGCTCTGCAAAGTCTTGTACGTCACGTACGAGCTCTTTATCAAGACCGAACAGTGCATTGTATTCTTGACCAACAGCAACAAGTGCAGCGCCTGTTAACGTTGCAGCATCAATGATTAATGGCGCGCCAGACTCACCTGCTGCCATTAAACCATCAGCTAGTACTAAACGACCTTCAGCATCAGTGTTAACGATTTCAACCGTTGTACCATTTTTATACGTTAAGATATCGCCAAGTTTGTAGGCGTGGCCTGAAATTAAGTTTTCAGCACAGCATAAGAACAACTTAATGCGTTTGTTGATACCACGGCTAATAGCAAGTGCTAAACCTGCAGTCACAGTTGCTGCGCCGCCCATGTCGCATTTCATGCCTAACATGCCTTCGCTTGCTTTGATTGAGTAACCACCTGAATCAAACGTAATGCCTTTACCAACTAAAGCAGCCGCAACAGGGGCATTTTCATCACCTGTAGGGTTGTAATCTAATGCTAATAATACCGGTGGACGCTCACTACCACGGCCTACCGCGTGAATACCAATCCATTGTTGCTCTAATAAAGCATCACCTTTAATAATTTGGTAACTTACGTGCTCAGGTGCTAGTGACTGAATAAACTCAGCTGCTTTACCAGCTAGGCTCTCTGGGAAAATATCATCAGCTGTGCCATTGATCATTTGACGAGCCCACGTCGCAGCTTGCTTTAAAGAAGCCAATTCTTTGCCGTCTGTTTTTGCATTTTCAACAAACTCAATAGCATCTAAATTCTTTGGTGAGACAAAGCCTTGGTAGAAAGCCCATTGTGTTTCTGTACACCAAACATCGCCCACTAAGGCAATATTTTTTAAGCCTTGATTAGCTAACGTACGTGCTGCTTTTTGTACGTTTTTAAGTGTATCTTGCTCAGTTAAATGAACAGTTGCGCCTTGTTCAGTAAAAGAAAGAGCGGCTTTTTCGCCCCAATGTGCGGCAGCGCCCTGCTCGCTAAGTTGAACTAGAAATTTTTCTGACATGTTAGAATACTCTTTGCGCTAAAAATGTTGCTCGAGTTTACTACAGCCAACGTCAGTTCCCAACAGCTTGCGATAAATAGCATTATGAGATGTGGTTCAATCCTCGTAATGAATCACTTACAATAAAGAAAAACGAATTTATAAAAGCCATGAAGTTTACTCCCGCATTACAAACAGCTACCTTAATTAAACGCTACAAACGTTTTTTAGCCGACTTAAAAACTGCCGATGGCGCAGAGTTTACAGCTCACTGTGCTAATACCGGCAAAATGACGGGCTGTGCAGAGCCTGGGTTTAAAGCTTTTTATTCAACCAGTGATAATGCTAAACGTAAGTTCCCTCAATCCTTGCAATTAACTCAGAACCAATTCGATCACTTAATATGTGTTAATACCGCGATTGCAAACAAAGTTGTGCAAGAAGCCTTAAATGCAGGCGCGATTGCAGAACTTGTTGACTATCAAACAATTGCTGCAGAAGTAAAATACGGCCAAGAAAATAGCCGTATCGACTTTTTATTAACAGATAAACATAAACCCCATTGCTATGTAGAAGTAAAATCTGTGACATTGCTTTCGCAAACAGAACCACAATCTGGGCAAGGGTATTTTCCGGATGCAAAAACTGAGCGAGGCCAAAAACATCTGCGAGAGCTAATAGAGATGGTGCAACAAGGGCATCGTGCAGTGCTATTTTTTGCAGTTTTACATGAAGGTATCAATCAAGTGAGTGCGGCAAAACATATCGACTCAAAATACGCCAAACTTTTAACTGAAGCTATAGATAATGGTGTTGAAGTGATTGCTTATAAAGCAAAAATTTCGGCAGAAGAAATTAAGTTGCAAGAAAAATGTGATTTTCTGAACTAAGCTACTCTTTTACTAAAACGACAATAAAAGCACTATTTTAGTTGTATTATTTTTTTTTGCCCATATAACTTAGCAAATTTAAAAAATTTATGGATAGTTAAGGGCTTACAAAACCGCCCATAATTATTTGAGCAATCATTAGCGCAAGGTCAAGAGGATTAATTAAAAATAAATTTGCCTCAGTCTAATGATTCTGCTATTTATAGCCGCCGGCTAATGCTGGGCAAAATATTAAGGATTTAGGAGAAAGTTATGCCAGACCAAAAAAGACTAGGGTTATTGGCTCAGGCCGGGTTGGAACCATATCAAGAACAGCCAGGTGAAGAGTATATGAATGAAGCACAACGTGCTCATTTTAAAAAAATTTTAGAAGCTTGGCGTAACGATTTACGTAACGAAGTAGACCGTACTAAATCGCACATGCAAGACGAAGCAGCTAACTTTCCAGATCCAGTAGACCGTGCAGCACAAGAAGAAGAGTTCTCACTAGAACTTCGTACTCGTGACCGCGAGCGTAAACTGATCAAGAAAATTGAGAAAACGATTCTATTAATCAAAGAAGATGAGTTTGGTTTCTGTGAATCGTGTGGTATCGAAATTGGTATTCGCCGCTTAGAAGCACGTCCTACAGCTGATTTATGTGTAGACTGTAAAACGCTTGCAGAAATTAAAGAAAAGCAATCTGGACGCGGTTAATTACATCCTTTAATTAGCCCATGTCTACCACAGCCGTTATCACGCCATTGCGTGAGTATCGAGGCCGCTTTGCGCCATCCCCTTCAGGGCCATTACATTTTGGCTCACTTATAGCGGCTGTGGGTAGCTTCCTTGATGCAAAAGCCAATCAAGGAAAATGGTTAGTACGCATTGAAGATATCGATACAACACGTGTTATATCCGGTGCTAGCGACGATATATTACATACCTTAGAGGCTTACGGCCTGCACTGGGACGAGCCTGTCATATACCAAACCCAGCGTCATGAGCAATACCAAGCCATTGTTGACGAGTTAATTTCGCAAAACCTTGTTTATGCATGTCATTGCACGCGCAAAGAAATTAAAGCAATCGGTGGAATATACCAAGGCCACTGCCGGTATAAAAACCACGCTTTAACTGATTCAGCGCTACGTTTAACTCAGCAATTTGCAACCAGTCACTACCATGATTTAATTCAAGGTGAAGTGTATGTTGATAGCCAACTTGCCAAAGAAGATTACCTAATAAAACGCAGCGATGGTTTATTTGCTTACCAACTGGTCGTAGTCGCCGATGATATTGCACAAGGTATTACAAGAGTCGTTCGCGGAGCTGATTTACTCGAACCGACGGCTCGACAACTCAGTTTGTTTAAGCAACTAAATAAACCGGCCCCAGAATACGCCCACCTTCCTTTAGCGGTAGCTAAACCTGGTTTTAAGCTATCAAAGCAAAATTACGCTCCGGCTATAGCAAAATCAGATCCAAAGCCTGCGTTGTTCGATGCCTTGCGCTTTTTAGGCTTAAAGCCAGAAAGCTCACTTTTATCGTTAAATATCGATCAGATGTTAGCATGGGCTATTGAAACTTACCGCCTTGAACACATACCAAAGGTGCAAGAAATACAAGTTAGCGAGGATCCAAACTCTCCTTTTTGTAACTTTGTTACTATTGAAAAATAAATTGCCAATTTTAAAGGCCGAGTAACTTAATTTTTCAGCCCTGCTGGTATATGATAGCGACCCAAAGTGTGCGAATCATCAACACCTTAATTTAGCGCCATTTAAAACACACTGATTACACGTCAATCTCACATCGGCGAAGTATCAAACAAACGCTATACTTGATGAGTCGCAAAGTCCGCGTCGTAGGAGACAGATTATTATTTCTAAGCTTTTTCAATTTTGTCGGCAGATTATTGGCCCAAATGCCACGACATCAAGTGATGCTTTGCCAACGAGCGAGTTACCTTTGGTGATCGAGCGCAGTGAACATGGTATTTCGCGCAAACAATTTAGCCCAAATGCAATCAAAGTATTGTACCGCCTTAAAGAAGGTGGTTTTGATGCCTACCTTGTAGGTGGTTGTATTCGAGATATATTGTTAGGCCAACAACCAAAAGACTTCGACGTTGTAACAAACGCAACCCCTGAGCAAATCAAAAAGCTATTTCGTAACTGTCGCCTAATTGGTCGCCGTTTTCGTTTAGCCCATATCGTGTTTGGTCGAGAAATTATTGAAGTGGCGACCATGCGTGGCCATCACGAAGCTGAAGAAAGCAAAAATCAAATTAGTCAATCAAGTGAACACGGCCAACTCCTGCGCGACAATGTCTATGGCAGTATCGAAGAAGATGCCGAGCGCCGCGACTTTTCGATTAATGCACTTTACTACTCAATTAACGATTTTTGTATTTATGACTATGCCAATGGCATTAGCGCGATAAAAGCAAAACAAATTGAGCTAATTGGCGACCCAGAAACACGTTACCGTGAAGACCCTGTGCGTATGTTACGTGCAGTGCGTTTTGCCACTAAACTCGGAATGAGCATTGCACCTGGCACCGAAAAGCCAATTAAAGGCCTTGCTAATTTACTTGATCATATTCCGCCTGCTCGTTTATTCGAAGAATCACTTAAGTTGTTTTTAAACGGCAAAGCTGAAGAAAACTACTTAATGCTACGCCAGTATGGTTTATTCAAAGCATTATTTCCTGCGCTTGATAAAATCTTAGATGCCAACCCTGAAGGCTTTGAGCATACGTTTATCCTGCAAATGTTTAAAAACACCGATAAACGTATTAATGCTGATAAAAAAGTCACCCCAGCCTTTATTTTTGCAGCCTTATTGTGGTTCCCATTGCAGAGCATTGCGAAGAAGTTACAACAACGCGACCAACTTTCAGAGTACGATGCATTTGCACAAGCGATGAACAAAGTGCTGAGTGAAAACGCGCAACATGTAGCAGTACCAAAACGCTTCACTTTGGGTGCACGTGATATTTGGCATATTCAGCAACGCCTTGATAAACGAGGTGGTCAGCGCGCTTATAGGCTCACTCAACAGCCTCGCTTCAAAGCCGCTTATGATTTCTTATTACTGCGTGTGCAAGCTGGCGAAGAGCAGCAAAAAGAGCTTGCTGATTGGTGGACAACCTACCTAAGCCAAGACATCAATGGCCAAAAAGAGATGGTTAAAAACTTAGGACACCAAGGTGGCCCTAAGCGCCGTCGTCGCCCACGCAAGAAAAAAGTAGACTAAGTATGTATACCGTTTATTTAGGTTTAGGTGCCAACTTAAACACACCACGTAAACAAATTCATGCTGCTGTCACTGCCCTAAAAGCATTAAAAGATGTTGAGTTTGTTTGTGTATCACATGATTACGCAAGCAAACCAATGGGGCCACAAGATCAACCCGATTATGTAAATGCGGTGGCATGTGTTAAAACTGCTCTTGAACCAGAGCAGTTGCTTGATTTAACTCAAGCCATTGAACTTAAGCATGGCCGTGTTAGAAAAGAAGAACGCTGGGGTCCGCGTACCCTTGATATAGATATTTTATTGTTCGGTAATGACGTGATAAACACTCCTCGCTTAACAGTGCCTCATTATGGACTAACAGAGCGAGAGTTTGTTGTTTATCCCTTGTTGGAAATTGCACCAACACTTGTACTACCGAATAATCAATCACTTGCTGATATAACAAAAACGTTGCCTTTAAACGATTTACAACAACTCCCTCAGCAGTAATCAACCAAGGCTAAGCCTTAGAGGAAATTATGTCTAAAATCACCGTTTCAACCTTGAATAAAATGAAACAAGAACAACAAAAAATCACCGCATTAACGGCCTACGATGCCAGTTTTGCAAAATTGTTTCATGATAATGGCGTCGAGGTGATTTTAGTCGGTGACTCACTAGGCATGGTATTGCAAGGTGCTGATGACACATTAGCAGTAACCAACACAGATATTGCTTATCATACACGTTGTGTGCGTGCGGGTAGCCGCGAATTATTTGTGATTGCTGATTTACCATTTATGACCTATGCCAACCCAACTGATGCCTGTAAAAATGCAGCAGAGCTTATGCGTGCTGGGGCAAACATGATAAAGCTTGAAGGTGGCGAATGGCTACACGACAGCATTCGTGCAATGACCCAACAAGGTATTCCAGTATGTGGTCACCTGGGCCTCACACCTCAGTCTGTTCATGTATTTGGCGGTTTCAAAATTCAAGGTCGTGAGCAATCTCAAGCCGATAAAATGGTGAGCGATGCGAAAGCCCTTGAAGCGGCAGGTGCACAGTTACTTGTTTTAGAATGTATTCCAAGCGAGCTTGCTAAACGCATTACTGATGAACTGAGCATTCCTACCATTGGTATTGGTGCAGGTAATCAAACTGATGGGCAAATCTTAGTAATGCACGACCTAGTTGGTATTTCGGCAGGCTATATTCCTAAGTTTTCAAAGAACTTTTTATTAGAAACCGGCAATATGCCAGCAGCAGTGCAAAAGTATTGTGAAGATGTAAAAAGTGGTGCTTTCCCAAGTACCGAACACGAGTTTAAATAAATGCAATCAATCACTGAAATCAAATCGTTACGCAGCCAAATCAAAGCTTGGCGTCAAGCGGGCCTGAGCATCGCGCTAGTGCCTACCATGGGCAATTTACACCAAGGTCACTTTTCACTTGTTGAAAAAGCCAAAACATTGGCTGACAAAGTGGTTGTGAGTATCTTTGTGAACCCGATGCAATTCGGTGCCAATGAAGATCTTGATAGTTACCCGCGTACACTAAACGAAGATAAACAAGGTTTAGCAGATCTTGGTACTGATATCGTGTTTACCCCATCCGTTGAAACGATTTACCCAAATGGTTTGGGCGAGCAAAGCTTTGTCGATGTACCGGGTGTTTCTATGGGTTACTGTGGAGGCTCGCGTCCTGGTCACTTCAAAGGCGTTGCAACCGTTGTCACTAAGCTATTTAATTTAGTACAACCTGACTTTGCTTGTTTTGGTGAAAAAGATTTTCAGCAGCTACAGGTTATTAAAACCATGACGCGCGACCTATCTATTCCAGTTGAAATTATTGGCGTACCTACTTGCCGCGAAATCTCTGGTTTAGCAATGAGCTCTCGTAATGGCTATTTATCTGATGAGCAAAAAGACACCGCAAAAGTACTGTTTGCTACACTAAATAATACTGCAACTGCACTTAAACAAGGCAGCGCAGACATTGCAGCACTTGAGGAAGATGCAAAAGTACAGCTTGAAAAGGCTGGACTAAAACCTGACTATTATTCGATTGCTGAACGCTCAACACTAAAACCAGCCACCGCGGCTGATAAACAACTTGTTATTTTAGCTGCTGCTTATTTGGGCTCAGTACGATTAATTGACAATTTACAAGTTGAGCTGGATTAAATAGCAACAATCTGGGTAAGATGGATTGCAAAGAAAAGACATAAACTAGGGATAAGCATGAAAAAACTACCAGCAATTGCAGCAACATTGTTTGCTATGACATTACTGTCTGCCTGCTCAAGCAAAATTGACAACCCAGAAATGCAGCAATGTGCTCAGCAAAACTATCAATGCGAAGCAAGCTGTGAACAACAAAGCACTGCTGATGGCTTAGTTCATAAAGTCTGTAGCAACAAGTGCATTGAAGCTTACAACCAATGTAAAGCTAATGCAGAAAAATTAGGTGAAGTTAAATAAAAACGACTCGCTTTTTAAGGCACTGAAAACCTATTCGGTGCCTGCACTCCCCCTCCCGATTACAATTTCGCTTTCACAATTAAGCCTCTGGTAATTTTGTTCATATTTTTGTTTATCCTTTAAGCTATTCATATTAGGGCAAGCTTTCGTTCATTAAACTTCTCCATATTGGTGACGAATAAACAACTGCAACTGTGTAATTGTTTCTCACTAATTTCAAAATTTTACTCTTCGCATTTAGCTGCACCAACTCAAAGCCATTGAGATTATTAGTTTTTATTTTGGGTCCAGCAATTGCTATGAGATATGAAAGAATTAACGTGATTTACGGCTAAAGGAAAATTGAATGAAACCAGAAACCCGAATTAAGCTCTTCAGCGCTATTAAAAAGAAGACCTTCTTGGGCGTATTATTAGCCATGAGCGCAGGTCATAGTTACGCAGTTGAAGACCCAGAGCAGCCAAAAGCAACTGAAACAGAACAAACAGCCGCAGAGGTTCAAGCATCCGAAAATGAAAAACAGCAAGTAAAGGATACTGCTGCTGTTGAGCTTAAGCCTGCAATGATCACGATTCCAGAAGAAAAGCTATTTGAAGTTATTACTGCACGTGCGAAAAAATTAGCCTCTGAGCCGTATATAGCTCCTAAAGAGTTAGAGCTTGAAGCATTAACTAGCATTGGTTATCAGGACTACCGTGCGATTCGTTTTCGTACTGAGCAAGCAATTTGGAAAGATCAAAGCCTTTATGAGGTGCAGTTATTTCACCCAGGTTTCTTATATCGCTCACCGGTTGCAATTAATACTCTTGAGCAAAATGCCGAAGTAAAAAGTTTACCTTTTAAAACGGATTACTATCGTTACGATGCAACCGCTGCACCATTAGAGCAAGAGATCAGTACTGCTATTGCCAATACGCAACTTGGCCATGCTGGCTTTCGTCTGCATTTCCCACTGAATAACAATGAGTACAAAGACGAAGTGGCGGTGTTCCAAGGTGCTTCGTACTTTCGTTTAGTTGGCCCGCATCAAGTATATGGTCTGTCAGCTCGAGGTCTTGCAGTTGATACAGCACTGAGCTCAGGCGAAGAATTTCCTGTATTTAAAGAGTTCTGGTTAGTAAAACCTGCACCTGAAGATACTACCATCGTGCTTTATGCATTATTAGATAGCCCTTCAGTGTCGGGAGCCTATCGCTTTGAACTAACACCTTCTACTAACACTGAAGTAAAAACCGAGATGCAAATTTTTGCCCGTAAAGACATTAAAAAGCTTGGTATAGCCCCGCTAACAAGTATGTTTTACCACGGTGAAAATAGTACTAAGTTTTTTGATGATTACCGCCCTGAAGTACATGATTCTGATGGCCTATTAATGCAATCAGAACAAGGTCAATGGATTTGGCGTGCACTCAATAACCCGAAGAAATTGAGCGTGACTTCGTTTAGCTACGAGAACCCTAAAGGCTTTGGTTTAGCACAGCGAGATCGAGATTTTAATAACTACCTTGATACCGAAGCGCATTATCATAACCGTCCGAGCATGTGGATAGAGCCAGAGGGTGATTGGGGTAAAGGGCGTGTTGAGTTAGTAGAGATCCCAACAGATACCGAAACTAACGACAATATTGTTAGCTACTGGGTGCCAGAGCAGCCAATGAAAGCTGGTGACAGCTTAAGTTTTAGTTACAAGCTGTCGACTTTCAATGCCACGCTTGCAACTCAAGATAAAGCGAGTGTGTTAAGAACCCGAATTGGTAGCGCTGCATTACCTGGTGAAGACAATCCACCACCAAAAAGCCACCGCCAATTTACCGTTGACTTTAGTGGCGAAACGATTAATCAACTATCAGCTAATTTTGCCATGCAGGCGGATCTTACACTCTCAGCTGGGAAAATAAGCGATAAAACGGTACAGCAGTTACCAAACAATCAAGGATGGCGCGTAGCATTTAAAGTGGCGCCAGAGGGAGATAAGCCTGTTGATATGCGCTTATTGTTAAAACTACGTGATAAAGAAATCAGCGAGGTATGGAGCTATGTCTGGTATCCAAACGACGTCCAATAGTAAAGCATTAAAGGCAACAGCAATGCCATTTAAGAAAACCCGCGCTTGGCTTTTTTCGAGCCTAGCACTTGCCATCACCGCCTATGGCGTGTGGATCATGTTCGATATTTTAAATTCTAACGGCATGACACCGCTTGAGTACGCTTTACTGGCATTATTTACAGTTACCTTCGCGTGGATTGTTACAGCCTTTTGTAGTGGCTGTATGGGCTTCATCCTGCAATTATTTCGTATTGACCCGTTGACCTTAAAACGTCAAAAGCCAATCGAGATTAATCAGCATGCCTTGAGCCAAACTAAAACTGCCATTGTTATGCCTATCTACAACGAAGATACAGAGCGTGTCATCGCCGGTTTTGAAGTAAGTTTACGCTCGCTGGCTAAAACAGGGCAAATGCCACATTACGACTTTTACTTGCTAAGTGATACGCAAGACCCTGAAATTGCACGTAATGAACTTAAAGCGTGGAATGCACTTACTGAGCGCTTAGGTGATTTAGCAAAGCATACTTTTTATCGTCGCCGTGAAGATAATAAACACCGTAAAGTGGGTAACTTAACTGATTTTTGTGAACGTTGGGGTAGCCAGTACGATCACATGATTGTGCTTGATGCCGATAGCATAATGACAGGTCAATGTATGCTTGAACTGACTTCTAGCATGATCAGCAACCCAAAATCAGGTTTGATCCAAACGATCCCTATTCCAGTTCGCCAAGACACGTTTTTTGGTCGCTTTTTACAGTTTGCATCAATTTTATATAGCCCAATGTTGGCAACTGGTTCTGCTTTTTGGCAAACAAACCAAGCAAACTACTGGGGCCACAATGCGATTATTCGCGTTGAAGCATTCACAAAGTGCTGCGGCCTACCTGTTCTAAAAGGCAATGCCCCATTTGGTGGTGAGATCTTAAGTCATGACTTTGTAGAAGCTTCTCTGCTACACCGCAGTGGTTGGGATGTATTACTGCTTAGCGATGTTGAAGGCAGTTACGAAGAAGTACCAAGTAACATTCTCGATTACGCGATTCGTGATAGACGCTGGGTGCAAGGTAATATCCAGCATTTAGGTTTACTGCCTAAATCAGGTCTTAAGCTAATGAGTAAAATGCACTTTTTATTTGGTGCCACAGCGTATATTTCATCGTTGATTTGGTTATCTATGTTGGCATTAAGTACCTTAGATGCAGTAACTCGTGCACTTAATAGCGACGTGTACTTTAACCATGCTTATCAACTTTTCCCAACCTGGCAAATAGCCAAAACGGATTTAATTGATTCGCTGTTATTTATTACTGCTGTATTGTTGTTACTGCCTAAATTGATGGGTGTTATTGTGACTTTAGTACATCGTAATAAAGCCTTTGGCGGTACGATGAAGTTAATTGCCGGTTCACTCATCGAAACTATTTTTGCGATTGTGATTGCTCCTTTAATGATGGTGTTTCATAGCTATTTTGTCGTGTGCGTATTTTTAGGTAAAAAAGTTAGCTGGGATGCACAGCCTCGAGAAGGCAGAATGGTGCCGTGGAAAGAAGCGATTGGTTATACGTTATTTTCGACTATTACCGCGATTATTTGGGGCTCAGTTGCCTACTACTACACACCGACTTTCTTTTGGTGGTTATCACCTATTTTAGTAGGCCTTATTTTAGCAGCGCCAATTGTACGCTATTCAAGCAGCATCGGCTTAGGTGTGAAAATGCGTGAAATGGGTTTATTTTTATGCCCAAGTGAAGTTGAAAACGATGATACCTTAGCGGCACTTCGTGTACATGAACAAGAAATTGGCTTGCCAAAAGATGAGCACGCCGACTTTAGTGTGCCTGCACTACCTAATGAATTCCAAACGGTAATGCCTATTCAAAGCTTTAAGGCACCCTCGGGTAAAAAGCGCAAGCAAGTACGTATTGCTCAGCAACGCATAAAGGCAAAATTATTTGCCAAAAGCTAAACGAAAAAAAACCGCTCAATGAGCGGTTTTTTCATCTATGTCTGTATGGTTGTTACAGAAGGCCTAGCTTTTTAAGTTCAGCCATTGCCATTTTGCCTGAAAGTGGCACATAACCATCTTTCTCAACAATTTTTTGACCGTCTACAGAAAGAACCATTTTTAAGAACTCTGCATCGATTGGTGAAAGCGGCTTGTTAGGGTGCTTGTTCACATAAACGTATAAGAAACGAGATAGTGGGTATTTACCTGTTGCTACGTTTTCTAATGTTGCATCAACAAAGTTGTCGCCTTTCTTAGAAAGTGGAACTGTGCGTACACCTGATGTTTTATAACCGATACCTGAGTAGCCAATCGCGTTCACTGAAGAAGAGATTGACTGTACTACAGATGCAGAACCAGGTTGTTCGTTTACGTTGTTACGGAAGTCACCTTTACAAAGTGCTTTCTTCTTGAAGTAACCGTAAGTACCTGATACTGAGTTACGACCGTAAAGCTGGATATCTTTTGCAGCCCAATCACCCTCAAGACCTACTTCGCTCCAACGATTAACTTGTTCACTTGCACCACATTTACGTGTAGAAGAGAAAATCGCATCAACTTGGTCAATACGTAAACCTTTGATTGGGTTATCTTTGTGTACGAATACAGCTAGAGCATCGATTGCAACGCGTACTTCAGTAGGCTTATAGCCGTAACGCTTTTCGAATGCTTCGATTTCTTTTGACTTCATACGACGGCTCATTGGGCCGAAGTTTGCTGTACCTTCAGTTAATGCTGGAGGAGCAGTTGAAGAACCCGCTGCTTGGATTTGAATATTTACGTTTGGATAGAAGCGTTTGTACTCTTCTGCCCAGAACGTCATCATGTTTGCAAGAGTGTCAGAACCTACAGATGAGAAGTTACCAGAGATACCACTTGTTTTAGTGTACTCAGGCATATCTTTATCAACTGCAGCTGCTTGTGCTGATACAAATGTTGTTACAGCCACACCCATTGCGGCAACGAGATTTTTGAATTTCATAGGGGTTACTCCGATTTGTTCGTCCCATTTCCTAACTGCGGTCTACTCTAATGACACTAGATGACAGTTAGATTACTCTTAAATGACATTTTTATGACTTTGCAGTTTTTTCAATTTTTTCTGCAATACGCACGACTTTTTCGCTACCAAATGCAAACGCAAAGGTCGAGCCTTGTCCTAACTTACTGCTGATATCTAAACGACTATCATGCCTTGTAAGTACATGTTTTGTAATTGCTAAACCTAGCCCAGACCCACCTGTCGTACGGCTACGAGCTTTATCGACACGATAAAAACGCTCGGTTAAACGGTTAATATGCTCTGCGGCAATACCATCACCATTATCGGTCACACTAAATGCGGCTTGGTTATCTTTAAGTTGCCAATCAACCACAATCTTGCCTCCTGGCTTGGTGTAATGAATGGCATTAAAAACAAGGTTAGAAAAGGCACTACGTAATTCGTCTTCGGCCCCTTTAATATCTAAACTCGTATCAACATTAAATATAAGCTCATGGCCTTTGTCCTGGTTCAATGACTGTGCTTCGGTTTGAATATAGGTAAGTAGCTGCGGCACATTGACAGGCTTATCGTTATCTTGACGACGTGCCCCTTCAATACGCGACAACGACAGTAATTGATTGACCAAGCTATCCATACGCTTACATTGCTCGAGCATGGTTGTTTGCGCTTTTTGCCACATTGCAGGAGGTGGTAAGCTACCTGAATCAAGCATTTCTAAGTAACCGGTTACCACAGTAAGCGGTGTTCTCAGCTCATGTGAAACATTGGCCACAAAGTCTTTACGCATCTGCTCAAGTTGCTTTAAGCGAGTAACATCACGCACCACCATCATCAACTGTGAACTTGCATAGGGCATAACACGAAACTCTAAGGTTTGATCGTAGCTGTGGCCACCATCAAGCTCGAGCGGTTCATCGAAACAGGCTTTATGCATGTACTTTGCGAACTTAGGATCGCGAATAAGATTATCTAAGCGTTGCCCATGATCGGTAGGCCACTGTAACCCTAAAACTTTTAAAGCCAATTGGTTACACCAAATGATGCTAAGATCTTTTTGTAATACGACAACCGCATCAGGTACAGCCTCGGCGCCATCACGAAAGCGGCGTATTAAATCAGCCAATTCATTGCGTTTTTTACGGTTGCGATGTTGTAAATGATAGATCCCTTCAAAGACTTGCTCCCAGGCTCCCTCCCCTTCGGGTGGGTTAAAACTACGTTGATTCAGAAGCCAATCGCTGAGGCGATATAATTGATGATAATGCCAAATTAAAAGTGCAAAAGAGCCTAAAAATAAAAGCAAAAAAGGCGCACCTACAAGTACGCCAACTAATAACAAGGGTAAGAAATACATAAACAGGCGTTTTGCTAACGCCTGTTTATTCACTACTCGATACATACACTCACTTTACCTTAAGTATGTAAATTAGCTTGTTAAGGTCATTGCTATGACACTTATAATTTACTTGAAAAACGATAGCCTGCACCGCGAACGGTTTGCACTAAACGGTCATGCCCTAATGGTGCAATCGCTTTACGTAGACGACGAATATGTACATCAACAGTACGGTCTTCTACATATACATTTGTTCCCCATACATGATCAAGTAATTGTTCACGGCTGTAAACACGTTCAGGATGCGTCATGAAGAAATGTAGTAATCTAAATTCAGTAGGCCCCATATCTAATTCACTACCTTCTGATGTTACACGGTGTGAGATTGGGTCAAGGCGTAAGCCATGAACTTCAATGGCTTCTTCTAATGAGGTTGGTGAAACACGGCGAATAACCGCTTTAATGCGCGCCATTAATTCTTTAGGAGAAAATGGTTTGGTTACGTAATCATCAGCACCTACTTCAAGGCCGCGTACTTTGTCTTCTTCTTCACCGCGAGCAGTCAGCATAATGATAGGGATCTGACGAGTATATTCGTTTTGCTTAAATTTCTTAGCAATTTGAATACCGCTACCACCAGGTAACATCCAATCTAATAAAACCATATCTGGGTATGGTTCAACCATAGCTTCAATCGCAGAGTCATAATCTTCTGCTTCAATTGCTTGAAAACCATTTTGCTCTAAAACAAAAACCAGCATCTCTCTGATAGGCGCTTCGTCATCGACGACTAGTACTTTACGTGACATTCCAATTTATCTCTTTCGTTAGCGAACTGGTTTCATTATTATGACTAAGTATGACATTTTTATGAAAGTCTAACGAGTAATTGAAAAAGCGCAAAAGAATCAATGCAAAAATAGCTATTTTTTACGCTTAAATAGTAAATTTCGGATTAAAAGTCATACCTTAAAGTGACTGCAAGATGATCTTCATCATCATTATTATCTAGTGAAAATTGCGTATACCACATATACATACGTGCTTGTTTTGACAGGCTTCGTTCAACCCCAATAGAAGTACCACTCCCTGAATCTTTCAACTTACCAAAGCTGCCATCAGTATCTTGGTATTGCGCCAATAATTTATATTTATCGATTTTGTAAGATGCGCTCACTAAAAAGCCATCTTCTTTATCGGAACCTGTAACTTTTTCGCTTTGTTGATACATACCGCCTAAGGTTAAATCGCCTAATTTACCTTGCGCCGTAAACCGCGTTGTATCATAACCGGCTACTTTACTGTCGTGGGCAACACTAACAAAGTAAGGCGTTTTCTTAAATTTACTATCACCATACATAAATGCCGCAGAAACACCGGTTTCTTCATCCTGTTTGGAGTTATCTTCAGCAATGTAAGTGACCACAAATTGCATATTGCCGACAATTGGCGAACTATAATGAACCACATCGCCAAGGCGATTTTCACCATTGAACAAAGCTTTAACATCACCATTAAAGTCGTTCATTAAATCAACCTTACCTTGCGATTTTTTTAACGCGGTATCGTGTCGACCAAGTACTACCTGCCCATAACTGCCTTGTAGACCAACATATTGATTACGAGCGGTAATATTCTCTTCTGTTTTACCATCGCTATCTTGATCAGCCGCATTTACTGCAAATTCAAACTTATATACGGCTTTTAAACCATCACTTATTTCACCGCTGCCTTTGATCCCCATACGTGAGTTATAGCTCTCAATAGAAGTTTCATTACCATCGCCAGTGTCGCTATTAGCAACCCCTAAATGGGCCCGACCATACACATCTACAGCTTCGGCAGCACTATGAAAAGAAATAATGCACATTGCAAAGCTCGACAACATCATGGCAGGTTTATTCATGGTAGCGATCCTCAATTTAAGCAATAACTTAAAAATCGAACATAAAGAGCTTTTGGTCAAGGCGAGGAGGAGATATTTCACATAAAAATCACGGATCACTGATCTACCAACTTAATCAGATCAGGATCAGATTTTTACTAAGAAGATCAACTTCAGATCAGTTTTTTACTTAGAGAATAAGATAACTTGTTGATTTAATGTTAAGACGCTCAGCGTTTCGTTTAAAAGATGAGCAAAGAAAAGCCTGTGATCAGTATACAACTAGTAAAATAATGATCCGTGAAAGCTAAGGTTAGTAAAACAGTGATCCTGATAAACACGAGTAAGTATATCGCTGATCCGCCTTGATCGAATCATAAAAAAACCGGCATAAAGCCGGCTTTTTCAACTTATTGTCAATTACTTGATTTGTGGATCAAGTTCACCTGATAAGTATTTAAGATGCATATCATCTAAAGAGATAGGCTTGATCTTACCAGCTTGACCTGCCGTACCAAATGCTTCGTAGCGAGCAACACAGATCTCTGTCATTGCTTTCGTTGCTTCAGCTAAGTATTTACGTGGATCAAAGTTAGCTGGGTTTAAAGCTAAGTGACGACGAATTGCACCTGTTGATGCTAAACGAAGATCGGTATCGATATTAACTTTACGAACACCATATTTAATACCTTCGATGATCTGCTCTACAGGCACGCCATACGTTTCAGGGATTTCGCCACCGTATTGGTTAATCACTTCTAACCACTCTTGTGGAACAGAAGAAGAACCATGCATTACTAAGTGTGTGTTAGGAATACGCGCGTGGATTTCTTTAATGCGATCAATCGCTAAGATATCGTCTGTTGGTGGACGAGTGAACTTGTACGCGCCATGTGATGTACCACAAGCGATAGCAAGTGCATCAACCTTAGTTTTACTAACGAAATCAGCGGCTTCTTCAGGATCTGTTAGCATTTGATCAGTAGACAATTTACCTTCTGCACCAACGCCGTCTTCTTCACCTGCTTCACCTGTTTCCAGAGAACCTAAAACCCCTAACTCGCCTTCAACAGACACACCACAAGCATGTGCCATTTCAACTGTTTGACGTGTTACATCAACATTGTATTCGTAGCTTGAAGGAGTTTTACCATCAGACATTAATGAGCCATCCATCATAACTGATGAAAAGCCTAACTGGATTGAGCGCTGACATACACCTGGTGAAGTTCCGTGGTCTTGGTGCATTACAACTGGGATATGAGGCCATTCTTCAACGGCTGCTAAAATCATATGACGAATAAAAGGGGCACCAGCATAGGCACGTGCGCCTGCTGAACCTTGTACAATTACCGGGCTGTTCGTTTTGTCAGCCGCTTCCATAATTGCACGCATTTGCTCTTGGTTATTAACGTTAAACGCAGGTACGCCGTAACCATTTTCAGCTGCATGATCAAGAAGTTGTCGCATACTGATTAAAGCCATTTGGTATTCTCCAAATTGTATCGACAGTAGTTCCCTACTATCTAGTTTGAACGGATAAGTTATTTTTTTGATGCATCACTGCATCACGAAAAGCTCGCGCCTACCGTAACAGCTGTAAATAAAACGAGGGTGAGAGGTATTTTATTAACAGCCAAACCAGCGTAATTACCTAATAACTACGCTGGTATACGCACTAATTACTTAGCACGTTCTTCAAGCATAGCAACTGCTGGTAATTTTTTCCCTTCTAAAAATTCAAGGAAAGCACCACCACCGGTTGAAATGTAAGAAACTTTATCGGCAATGCCGTATTTATCAATCGCTGCAAGCGTATCACCGCCACCAGCAATCGAGAATGCACTTGAGTTAGCAATCGCATCAGCAATAGCACGTGTGCCGTTACCAAATTGGTCAAATTCAAATACACCAACTGGACCATTCCATACAACAGTGCCCGCATTAGCAATGATTTTTGCTAATTGGTTTGCTGTATCAGGACCAATATCGAAGATCATGTCTTCGTCTGTTACTTCATTCACATCTTTTAATGTTGCCACTGCAGACTCAGAGAACTCATTACCTACAACAACATCAGTTGGTACCGGGATTTCACCGTTATTAGCTTTTGCCGCAGCACTTAATTTGTTTGCTTCATCAATTAAATCAGCTTCAAATAAAGATTTACCTACTGGGTGACCTGCCGCTGCGATGAAGGTATTAGCGATACCACCACCCGTTACAAGTTGGTCAACCACTTTCGAAAGTGAATCAAGTACAGTTAACTTAGTCGATACTTTAGAGCCACCAACGATAGCAACCAAAGGACGAGCTGGGTTATCAAGCGCTTTACCTAGTGCGTCTAGCTCTGCCGCAAGTAGTGGACCTGCACATGCAACATCAGCAAATAAACCCACACCGTGAGTCGATGCTTGTGCACGGTGAGCCGTACCAAATGCGTCCATTACGTAAACATCACATAATGCAGCTAGTTTTTTAGACAGTGCTTCGTCGTTTTTCTTTTCGCCAGCGTTAAAACGCACGTTTTCGAAAACAACCACTTCGTTATCAGCAACGTCTACGCCTTCTAGGTAGTCTTTTTCAAGACGAACTGTTTGCTCAAGGGCATCATTTAAATAATTAACCACAGGGGCAAGTGAAAACGCTTCTTCATATTCCCCTTCCGTAGGGCGGCCAAGGTGTGACATCACCATTACTTTAGCGCCTTTTTCTAACGCTAATTTGATAGTTGGTAATGCTGCACGAATACGCGCATCAGAGGTCACTTTACCTTCTTTTACAGGCACATTTAAATCTTCACGAATTAACACGCGTTTGCCGTTTAAATCTAAATCTGCCATTTTAATGACCGACATGGACTTCTCCTTAGTTAACGATACTAATATTATATTTATAAATTATTGGCTTACAGCCATCATCGCACGCGCAGTGTCGAGCATACGATTCGCAAAGCCCCACTCATTATCGCACCACACTAACAACTTTATCAGTCGTTTATGACTAACACGTGTCTGAGTGCCATCTATGATACAAGAATGTGGGTCATGATTAAAATCTACCGATACCAATGGCTCTTCTGTGTAGCTTAAAATACCGTCAAGGCGGTCTTTTGCAGCTAACTTAAGTGCTTGATTGACAGTCGCTAAATTCACATCGGTATTCACAGTTACACTTAAATCCATCGCCGTCACATTGATAGTTGGTACCCTAACAGCAATGGCTTCAAAGCGACTATGAAACTTAGGCAAAATACGCTCAATACCACGAGCAAGCTTTGTATCTACCGGAATAATAGACTGGCTTGCAGCGCGAGTACGACGTAAATCATGATGATACGCATCAATCACTTGCTGATCATGCATCGAGGCATGAATCGTTGTAATAGCTCCAGATTCAATCGAAAATGCGTCATCCAGCACTTTAATCACTGGCACAATACAGTTTGTGGTACATGAACCGTTTGAAACAATCGTATGTTCAGCTTTTAGCTCATCATCGTTAATACCATACACAATTGTGGCATCAACATCAGCATCTGCAGGCTGTGAAAACAATACTTTTTTTGCACCAGCAGCTAAGTGTAGTTCTGCATGTTCACGAGAGTGATACACCCCAGTACATTCAAGAACCACATCAACATCAAGAGTTTGCCAAGGTAGTTCTGCAGGGTTTTCTTCTGCAAATAAGGCTATAGAGTCGTTAGCAACCGTTAAAGTATCTTCGCCAAGATTAACTGGAAATGAAAAGCGGCCGTGAGATGTATCGTATTTAAGGAGATGGGCAATGCCCTTAGGGTCGGCTAATTCGTTAATAGCGACAATTTTGATTTGATCTTCAAGCCCTGATTCATACAGTGCACGGACGATATTGCGCCCGATTCGACCAAAACCATTAATTGCAAGTTTGATTGCCATGAAGAAGAAAATCCACTCTATTTGCTTGCAGATAAAGGCAGCTGCCTTTTAGATGGCGGTATTGTAATCGACCTGAAAAGTTTTTATAAGAGGTCAGCCAAAATAAAAATTGCTTAGCGTGTTTTAGATGGCTCAATTTTGGTAATCGACCTTTGAAGTTTTTATAAGAGGCCAGCCAAAATAAAAATTGCTTAGTATGTTTTAGATGGCGCAGTTTTGGTAATCGACCTTACACATTATTATAAGAGGGCAAGGTAAGTAAAACTGCTTTAGCGACCTCATATAGCTTTCTGTATTACTTTATAGCCAGCGACGAACAGATTTTTGGTATTGCTGGTATGCTGACCCAAACTTATCTGCCATAAACGTTTCTTCTGGCATAATTTGAAATCGATTCATATAGAGAATAAATACCGGCAGCATTATAAAACTCACAATATTACCAAGATAAATTCCCCAACCAACTAGCATTAATAACATACCAACATACATTGGGTTACGGCTAAATTGATAAACACCACTTGTAACAAGGCTCGCCGACTTTTCTGGAATTCGAGGGTCAACAGTCGTACCTTGCTTACGAAATTGATAAACACCTAATAAAGCAAACACCACACCTAAAAATGCAATGAGTAGTGCTACAAAAGATGATGCGAAAAACGAGAAGATAAAACTCATAAACAAGTCTGCTATGCCCCACATCATCAACGCAATGATCAGCAGCAGCGCGACAGGAGGAATTTTTAATTCTAACTGATTCACACAAGCTCCCCTACTTTCAATGCCTTACCACGACTAATTTGATGACACTGGGCTAAGAATAACTCCGCCGTTGCCATGGCATCAGTAAGGGCATGGTGCGAGCTGTAATGCGGTAAGTTGTAGCGTTTACGGCATTCGCTAAGTGTTAAATCATCGTGGCCAATTTCGTGGCCTTGCTGGTGCAGGCGTTTTTTTTCAATAACAAAGGTGTCAAGAATTAAACGCGCTTTTGCATCTAAGCCAAGCGTTCTGCAGGCCTGTTTTAAAAACCCCCAATCAAGTGCCGCGTTATGAAACACTAAAATGCACTCACCAAAATGCTGATGCAGCTTGCCAAGAATGGTTTCGAGGCTTTCACCAGTATCTATGTCTTGTTTTGCAATACCGTGATAAATCGGGCTTTGCTCTAAGCTTTGCACGTCTTTATTTATTAAGTGCTGCGCACCGCTGAGTTTGATGCACTGATCTTCAATCATTACCCACGCCACCGAGACAATTTCGTGCTGGCGAGGGTCAAGGCCCGTTAATTCCATGTCTATCACTACATAGCGCTCTTTATAAGCATCGGCTGCCAAAAGTTGCTTGCGCGCTAAATACCGACTTAACCAGCGTTTAACCATAACGCCTCCTATAAACTACCACGAGCAAACTTAAAGGCGGCGGCTTGCTGTGCCTGTTTAACCAAATAAAATGCTTCTTTTAATTGATGTCGCTCTAATGAATTCAAAGCATTTGGGTTAATACAGTTGCTAGGCAATCCCTCTTCGTTAATTTGCGTGCCTAAACGCAGCTGAGTTAAAAAGCGCCAACAGTCTTTTAGGTTATATAAGTCATCTTTGTTGAGTAGCGAAAATTTCATTAACGCATCAATACGCTCTTGCGTATTAGCGCGCTGAATACCCGCTTTAAGGGAATATAAACGTACTATGTCGTTGATGATCACCACACCACGTTTTTTTAAGTCGAGGTACTTATGCTGTTTTTCGTCAGTTTCTAATTTAAATTGATTAAACAAACCAATGGGCACTGGCGTATTTTTAATGTCACTCGCCATAGCTGCATAGAATAAGTCATTTTTAGAAATGCGCTTTAGCTGCTCACAAAAGCGCGCATATAAGGTGGTTGAGCCTTCAATAAAGCGTAGATCAAAAAATATCTTACAATTGAGCATCGCCTCTGGTGTAGGTGAGGTGATCCACTTATGAAACTTTTCTGTCCAATCGTTAATGCCCATTCTACACGCTGCATTGCTCGCCATAATATTACCAGGACAACGTTTTATACCGCACTCAATTAAATTCTCACAGACATACTCGCCCATGCGCTTAAAGTAATCGTGTTGTTCTTCTGTTAAATCATCAGGTAGCAACAGGCCATTATCTTGGTCTGAATGCAGCGTTTGCTCTTCCCTTGCTTGTGAACCAAAACAAATAAAACTAAAGCTGGTTGGTGCCGCGCCATTATCTTCTTGAAACAAACGGATCAAACGCGAAGTCAGTGCATCGGTTAAGCCACTTAATAATTTACCAATCAAGGAGATATCATCAATATTGTTCGAAAAGCCTTTTAACAAGCCGGGTATCTCTTGCGAATAACGCTTTAAATCAACCACGCTGTGCGCTTTGTATATTCGCCCAATCAATTGTACTGGGTCGCTTTTTTGCTGACGCAGTAAATCAGTACTGGTGAGCATACCTAGGGGTTTGTGATGTTCATCAAGCACTGGTAAATGGTGAATATTGTGCTTAAGCATTAAGTGCAGCGCCGAAAACACGCGGTTATTTTCAAAAATAAACTTGGGTTTACACGTCATGATGCTGCTTACTGACTCTTGTGGGTCAACCTCATCGGCCAATACGCGATTGCGCAAGTCTCTGTCAGTGACAACCCCAACGAGGCGATCATGTTCAGTTAGCATAATCGACGAAACACCCTGTTGTTTCATTTTTTTAGCGGTTTGACGAATACTTGCATCTGGTGCCAAGGTAACGGCTTTGCGATTCATCAATTCACAAATTTTCTTCTCCGACCAACTGTCGTTTTGACTTTTATAATGAGACGACAATAAACGGTTTTTGTGGGCGCGAACAAAGTATTGCTCAAACACTTTATACTCACGCCGTAAGTAATCAAATGCCACTTGGTTTAGCATGTAAACAATGCCTTCCTTTTGCACTGAAATGCTATTTTGAATCGCTTCGCCAGTTAACAGTGAAGGAAAACCAAAGTAATCACCACTCGATAACTTAGTGATCACATCACCTTTTGGGTCGACTAAATCATAATCGCCAGAGCGAATTAAAAATAATCTTAGATTATCCGAACTTAACCACTGATTTTGATTCTCACGGGTTAGGTAAATAATATCGAGATGGTTTACAAAATACTCACTAGCAGCGCCATCTAGCTGATTAAATGGCGTTTGCTGCATCACAAATTGGGCGACTTCCTGTTGCTCGGTATTCATGGTCATTCTCGCTATAAAATAGAGACAATATCTACACTACCCCTGTTTGAAATAAATAAAAAGCCCGACTTAAGTCGGGCTTTTGAACTTCAAGAGTGTGTTCTTATAAAATGGTTTTATTAGTGCGCGTGTGCTGCGCTCGAACCCTTAGGGTTACGGATACCTTCAACCATTTCTTGGATTTCAACTGGTGTTTCAGCCGTTAGTTTAAGTACGATAGCTGCAACCACAAAGTTAACAATCATACCGACTAGACCGATACCCTCTGGTGAAATACCAAATAACCAGTTTGCAGGTGCGTTCAATTCAGGGCTTACGAACTTGAAGTAGATAATATAAGCCGCTGTGAATGTAATACCTGTCACCATACCCGCAATCGCACCTTCTTTATTCATCTTCTTAGAGAAGATACCCATAATGATAGCTGGGAAGAAGCTCGCCGCTGCTAAGCCGAAGGCGAAGGCAACAACCGAGGCCACGAATCCTGGCGGATTAATACCAAAGTAAGCTGAAATCACAATCGCTATCATCGCAGCTAAGCGCGCTGCAAGTAGCTCTTGTTTGTCACTTATATCTGGTTTTAAGGTACGTTTTAATAAGTCATGCGATACCGAGGTCGAGATCACCAATAGTAAGCCTGCTGTTGTTGATAGCGCTGCTGCGATACCACCTGCTGCTACTAATGCAATCACCCATGCTGGTAAGTCTGCAATCTCAGGGTTTGCAAGTACCATGATGTCGCGGTCAACTTTAACTTCGTTTGCGCTGTTTGGATCATCAATCTTACCTGCTGAGTAGAACATTTTGCCGTCACCATTTTTATCATTAAAGGTGATTAGGCCTGTTCTTTCCCAGTTTTTAACCCAAGCTGGTGCTTCAGCGTACTCTGTACCGCTACCGTCTTTACCGTTAATTGTATCAATCATGTTTACACGAGCGAATGACGCTACTGCTGGTGCTGTTGTATAAACAATTGCAATGAAAACAAGTGTCCATGCAGCTGAGATACGCGTGTCTTTAACACGTGGAACAGTGAAGAAACGAACGATTACGTGCGGTAAACCTGCAGTACCAACCATTAACGCGCCTGTGATTGCGAATACATCAATCATGCTCTTCGAGCCTTCGGTGTACTGCGCAAAGCCAAGCTCCGTACTGAGCCCATCTAGTTTATCGAGTACAAACTGTCCTGAGCCATCGCTAAGCGTTGCACCAAAACCTGTTTGTGGGAAGAAGTGACCTGTCATCATCATTGAAATGAAGATTGCTGGAACAAGGTAAGCAAATACTAGTACACAGTACTGAGCTACTTGCGTGTAAGTAATCCCCTTCATACCGCCTAATACAGCGTAGAAGAATACAATCACCATACCAATGTAAACACCGGTCTCAATATCTACTTCTAAGAAGCGAGAGAAAACCACACCTACACCACGCATTTGACCTGCGATGTATGTGAAACAGATAAAGATGGCACATAAAATTGCAACAACACGTGCAGCTTGTGAGTAATAACGGTCACCGATGAAATCTGGCACCGTGAACTTACCAAACTTACGTAGGTAAGGTGCTAAACAAAGTGCAAGTAGTACATAACCACCTGTCCAACCCATTAGATATACACCACCGTCATAACCCGCAAACGAGATAATACCCGCCATTGAGATAAACGATGCCGCACTCATCCAGTCAGCAGCGGTTGCCATACCATTCGCTAGCGGCGGAACACCACCACCTGCAACATAGAATTCATTTGTAGACCCAGCACGAGCCCAGATTGCGATGCCGATATAAAGCGCAAAGCTTAAACCGACGATAATAAACGTGAGTGTTTGAACATCCATTGCTTAGCTCCTATTCGTCTACGCCGTATTTTTTATCTAACGTATTCATTTTGAAAACGTAAACAAAAATCAAAGCAACAAAGGTGTAAATAGCGCCTTGCTGGGAGAACCAGAAGCCGAGTTTAAACCCAAAGAAACGTATCTCATTTAGTACGTCTACCAGTAAAATGCCGAAGCCAAATGACACGACAAACCAAATTGCTAATAATTTAAATAGCAGTGCGAGGTTTTCCGCCCAATAAGCTTTTGCTTGTTCTTCATCTTTAAAAGCCATTTTTTATCCCCTTATGCATTACAAGAAAGTAATGAGTGGTATTAGTTGTCATTAACTAAGTTAGCAAGGGTTCTGATTTATGGAATTGAGACCATAGTCGTAACAGCCAGTTTACGTTTACGTAAACTGTAAAACACCATTTGTTAACGAATAGTAAAAAACAATATTTAACAACAACTTAACCTACAAAGATAAATTTACGAAATAACGAAAATAGTAAAAACGAATGATCTGCGACATTAGTCTAATAAAGATACATAAAACAGTACTATTCATTAATTTTCAATAACTTGTATTTCATTAATTATTATTGCAAAAAATCTTGCCATCGAAATCGCGCATAATTCTGGTAAGGTAGTGTTATTACAATAATTACTGAATTTAAACATGACAGCTGCGCTTTTATTTGTTGCACTCGCCTATATTGGCGTGTTGTTTTGGTTGGCAAATTGGGGAGACAAAACCACTCCTCTTGCTAAAAGAATTAGTCACCACCCATTTGTTTATTCTTTTTCATTAGGGATTTACTGTACGTCTTGGACCTACTATGGTTCAGTTGGTACAGCAGCCACCAGCAGTTGGAATTACTTACCTATTTTAATTGGCCCTGCGTTGCTTTTTTTCTTCGGCCAAGGGTTTTTACGTAAATTAGTACTGGTCAGTAAAAAGCAAAACATCACGACCATCGCCGACTTTATTTCAGCTCGCTATGGTAAACGGCAAACCACCGCCATTATGGTAACAATTATCGCTTTATTGGCGACGATCCCGTATATCGCGCTGCAATTAAAAGCACTGAGTAGCAGCTTCTTACTACTGCAAAACGACGATCGTATTTCAGGCTCTATGCTGGCCCTTTCGGCGACACTCATTATGGCAATGTTTGCGATATTCTTTGGTACTCGTAAAGTCGATGTAACCGAATATCGCTCAGGGCTAATGCTCGCTGTCGCCTTTGAATCTATGATTAAGTTATTAGCTTTGGCGGCCGTAGCGGGGCTTGCTTTATACACATTATTTAATTTAACAACGGTGCAGACCGAGCAGCTAACGGGCTCAATTTGGCAACATTGGCAGAACTTCGACTTTTTTAGCTTTAACTTTATCGGCCAGTCATTAATGGCAGCAGCAGCCATCATCTGTTTACCTAGGCAATTCCACGTAACTGTGGTCGATAACCAAGATAAACGCCACCTTTATACAGCCCGCTGGGCATTCCCCCTGTATTTGTTACTAACTGCTGCAATGATTTTCCCTATTGCAACGGCAGCTATTCACCCAGGCATTGGCAGTGGCTTCTCACCAGATAGTTTTGTATTAGCTCTACCGCTGATGCACGAAAACGCCTTTTTAACGACCTTTGTATTTATCGGGGGTCTATCAGCGGCTACGGCAATGATTGTTGTAGCCACACTCACGCTCAGTACCATGATTTCAAACGATGTAGTGTTGCCGTTAATGCTGCGTCGTAAGTTTAAACGTAACCTGATTACTAGCAGCTATAAGTCGCAAATCCTGTTAGTGAGACGCTTCACAATTGCTGGCATTTTGATTTTGTCGTATTTCTACCAGCAATGGTTTGGCCATGGTAAAGCGCTGGCTAGTATGGGTTTAGTGGCCTTTTCTTTGGTATCGCAATTACTCCCAGCTATTGTAGGTGGTCTTTATTGGCGAAAAGGCCATGCGTATGGGGTTTATGCCGGGTTATTAGCAGGCTTTATTTGCTGGGTCTTATTCTTAATGCTGCCTATTTTAGATGCAGGCAATACCTTAAACGCAGAGCTGCAACAAACACTTATTACTCGTGGCACCCTAATCGCCTTGTTTGCCAATATTGGCTGTTACATTAGTTTTTCGCTCGGTGCAGATGAGCGTTTAATTGATAAAATTCAGGCAGCTGCCTTTGTAAATCCAAAAGAGCAAGCCGTATTCGCCAGACGTTTAAATAAAAACGTTAAAGCCACCGTTTACGACTTTAAAGTACTGCTGCAAACCTTCTTAGGCGTGCAGCGCTCGCAGCAAGTGCTGGCTCATTTTGCGTTATCGAATAACTTAGATGATAACAACGCGCACCCTGAGCCCGAGTTTATTGCTTATTGTGAGCGCGCCTTAACTGGTGTACTCGGCGCATCTTCAGCACAAGCGCTGATCCACACGGTTGCTTCTGGTAAACGCATGGCCTTTGAAGAAGTGGTTAACTTTTTTGATGAAACCACACAAGCCCTGCAATTTAACCAAAACTTATTATTTACCTCTCTTGAAAACCTCAGCCATGGTATTTCGGTTGTTGATAAAGAGCTTAATTTAGTGGCGTGGAATAAGCGCTACGCAGAGATGTTTGCCTACCCAGATGACTTTCTCGAAGTAGGCCAACCAATTGAAGATGTGCTTAGATACAATGCCGAACGCGGTGAATGTGGCCCCGGTGAAGTTGAGCGCCATGTAGAAAAGCGTGTACAGCATCTTAAAAACGGCACGCCCCATCACTTTATTCGCCACCGCCGTAATGGCCAAGTGTTCGAAATGATTGGTAACCCACTACCAGATGGCGGCTTTGTGACAAGTTTCTCTGATATTACCACGCATATCGAAACGCAAAATGCGCTTGAAGAAGTAAACATGGATCTTGAAAACCGCATTGAAGCGCGTACTCAAGAAATCCGTACTATCAATAAAGATTTACAAGCACAAATCGATAGCCGAGTACAAACTGAGCAAGCACTTACTTTAGCTAAAAAAGAGGCTGAACAAGCTAATGACAGTAAAACGCGATTTTTAGCCTTAGCAAGCCACGATATTTTACAACCGCTGAATGCGGCGCGCCTATATCTTGCAGCTATTGATGATAAAACCCTTTCGAGCAACAACTTAAATAACTTTGAAAAGCTGGGTGCAAGCTTAGATTCAACGGTGCATTTGATGTCGGCGCTGTTAGAAATTGCCAAGCTCGAGCAAGGAGCAATGACCCCTACCCCACGTCACTTTAGTATTGATGACATACTTGCCCCGCTGAAAAATGAATACGCCATTATGTCGAGCGAAAAAGGCTTAAAACTGACAGTGCGTTCAAAGGGAGTTATCGTTCACAGTGATATCACTTACTTACGACGAATTATTCAAAACTTGGTGTCAAATGCGGTTAAATACACCGATAGTGGCCGAGTTTTAATTGCTTGTCGCAAACGCAAACATCATTTACGGATTGAAGTATGGGACACAGGCCCCGGCATTACAGAAGTAGAGCAAGCGAAAATCTTCAATGACTTTTACCGTATTGAAGCGGGAGATAACAAAGGGGTTGGCCTTGGCTTAGGAGTTGTAAAACGAATGGCCGACTTACTCTCTTTACGTTTAGATGTAAGATCAACGCCTGGCAAAGGTAGCCGCTTTAGTATTGAAGTACCTTATGGTGAAAGCCAATTTATTCAACAAAAAGATACGCCTAAAAAAGGGGTTGAGAACCGCAGTGCGATGAACATTATTGCAGTGGATGATGACCCTGAAAACCTTAATGCCATGGCAAGCCTATTGCAAAAGTGGCAGGCCAATTATCAGCTCTTTGATCAAGTTGAAACCGTGATGGCCTATGCCAAAGAGCACCGAGCACCCGATGTTATCTTAATGGATTACCAGTTGGGTCATGATTGCGATGGCATAACGCTTATTAAAACCCTAAGAGAAATTTGGCAAAGCCCAGTGCCAGCCATTTTAATCACAGCGGTGCGTGATGAAGCCCTAAAACAGCAAACCAAAGAAGAGCAAATTCATTACCTTAGTAAACCCGTTAAGCCCGCAAAACTCAAAGCACTGCTTAACCACAGTACTTAACAATAGTGCTTAACCAACGTATTTAACAACATCGATTTAAGGCAAAGCAGTAGGCTTTGCCTTAAATTTTTGGAACAACCAACTAAGCCCAACTAACGACAAGCCTAAGCCGATAAACGAAATAGCCCGCAGCAATCCGGTTAAGTTTGCCATATCAATCAAGAACACTTTTAGCACCACCAACGCCAATAAGCCAAGGCCGAGCTTTTGTAATACCGTAATGGTTCTTAACTGCCCCACCACAACCACCAAGGCACCGATAACAAGCCAAACTAAAGAATAACTGTAAAGCTCGGCATCTGAGGTCGGCAAAGCAAGGTTTATAAACTCGCCTTGCCAGTTATGACGAATTTCCGCATTGATATATAAAACACTCATCACACCTGCAAGTGCTGTAAACAGCTTTTGTAAATAGTGATGAGACTTGGTCAGTTTGCTTGCCCAAATTGCAATACAGGCGGGGACTAACCAAAGTAATAGTAACCAGTTAATAATCGGCCAACTGCCTATATTTATCGGCTCAAAAAACGGATTTACAGCGGTAAAGCTTTTCAGTATTAGTAAGCCACTCAGTGTTAATAACGCAAAACCTGCTACTTGATAGAGTTTTGCCAATTGCGCAGTAAAGCGTGAACGCAGTAAATAAACACAACCTAATATACCCCAGTTACAGGTTAATAAAATATGCTCATACACAGACAAGTTCTCAAAGTCAGGGTATTGCCCCACCAACTGATAGCTCGTCTCTGTGGTAATAAATAAAGCAATGCAATGAAGCGTTGCACCTTCTAGCCACACCCGAACAGATTGCTGCTGCCAGTGCCTCGCTGCCAAGTAAAATAAGCAAACGCATACTGGGTATACAACCAAACTCCAGTGCACACCGAGCAGCAGCGCATCACTGTACTCAGCTGACCAAGGCGCAAAACTTAACCTTACAAGTAAAGCGCCAACTAAGCCCTTAAGCGGCCAAGTAGGAATGCTGAGTGACTGTTTATTGACATAAAAACTGATCAACAACACTTGCGCAGCAAGCGCTAAGGTTAAGCTACTGCCTTCAAGTAGCATGGTTAACGCTAAACTAATATTGGCATTGCCGCCAAGCCAGTAACTAAATACTCGCATTAGGTTTGTGCTATTGATTGATAACTTAAATAACCAAGCAGACAGTGCCAGTAATACAAAGCACCAAACCGGATACGCCGTCATCAAGGCATGATCGGGAGTGATGACATATAAGCAGCTAATAATTACAAAACTTGAAAGTGAATCGAGTAAAGCAAAACCTAAGCGTTTGGGGTATTTACGACCAAACAAAAACCCATAACCCGCAAACAAAGCAATAAAAAACAGCCCTGCTCCGTAATTTTGCCGAAATACAAAAAGCTGCTCAGAGTAGTCAACAGCATTATATTGCCCTGTAAGCAAACACATTACACTCACGACAGCTAGTATCAGCCAGTGATCCCATGCACTGTTTTTTAATACCAAAAATAACAGTAAAGCCACTAACGACAATATACTAAGCTGCCAAGTAAGCAGATCATTATGACTGATGAGTAAAAGGTAAAGTGGCACGACTACAGCTATCAACAGAGGGTTGTCGGGCAGTTGTTTCAGTAGCGTTTTAAAGCGGTGTGGGCGGTGTTCAATTTGCTTAATACTCAGTCCGAGACGCGGAATCGCAATTAACAATACGATGCTAAATAGAGCATAAAGATTAATAAACCAATGCAGGTTTTTAGCTGCACTCATCGCAACTAAGTAATACCAGCCTAAATGACCTGCCCATAACAGATACCACAACCAATGCCGTTTTACGTAATGCGCGACTAGCGAAGCCGATACACTGACAAACGCAACATAGGTTAGCAGTGCTATAAAGTCATTGCTCCCGGTATTGACCCAAACCGGCACACTGTAGGCGCCAATAATACCAATGACCGCAAGCACAGGACCAAAACGCAGTGCCATCCAGCTGGCTGCTACAGAAACTAAGGTTAAAATGCTAAATGCTGGTAAAGCTTGCAGTAAGCCATAATGGCTGTAGGCCAGCAAGGTCAATGCAAAACAACTAATAAAGCCGCCACTTGCCAGCGCCGCGGGAATATAGTTGCTAAACCCATCAAAGATAATACCTTTACGATGTAAAACCTCCGCCGCAACAATTAAGCTCAAACCAAAAATAGCGCCAAGCGTGAGTCGCATGGTTTCGGATAATAAGCCTGCCTCCAGTGAATAGCGGGCTAAAAAGATACCGCCAAAGGCAAGTGCAACCGCTCCTACCCAAGTTAACCAATTAGCTTTGATTTGTGTAACGAGTTGGCTTACTAGCGGATTTAAAGTCGCAGGCATGGGTTTTGTTTGCTCTGGCTTTTTAGGGATAGCCTCAATCGGCTTACTAATGATTACAGGCTCTGGTTCAAATTTTGCTGTGTCAGTCAGATTTTCGTTTGAATTATCAAACTGGTTTGCAGTATTTGCTTGTGGATTATGGGAATATGTCGCGTTAAGTTTGACTCGAAGAGCAGCTACTTCTCGCTTTAAACTGGAGAGTTGAAAAAAGGCAAAAATACCCGCAATGGAGCCACCTACAACAACTAGTGCTAGTAATACTAGTAACGCAATACCGCCATCCATACTCTCTCCTTGTGTACGCTTTAAACAAAAAAGCAAAAGCCTTAATTGTTTATACAATAAACACTTAGCAAGAGTAAATAAACAACGATATTGCGTTTTAGCCGGTTAAGACTGTTCAGTCACCGTACGCTCTAAGGTCATTTTAAAACCTGAGTCTGTGGTTTCATCGTGTTCAATCACTAAGATATAGTTACCTTCTTCGGTAAAGTCCATATCGCTTTGTTGCAAGAGCACAATCTGTTGACCGTTATCTTCAAACACCACATAAGTAGTATAAACTTCGTTATCAACCACCTGTTCTTGTTGGTCGTATTGATCTAACCCTTCAACAACATTGCTGGTATCTTCAACCGTTTCACCATTGAGGGTGAAGTACACATCAACTTCGTCAATCTCTTGCCCTGCATAGCTATCAATTAAGTTAACCACAGTAACTGCGTGACTGTAGCTGCTTGGAGTTAGGTTTTCTTCAATGGTCATCATACGAGGGCCATAATCTTTATCATTGTAGAAAAGACCAACCGCACTTTGCTCACGCTCTAATGTCATTAAGAAGTTATCGACAATTGTGTCACCCGCTTCATCTAACATTGCGACGCTATAACTATTTGGCGACATGCTCATGTATTCTGAGTAAGTATCGTTGCTAACAACTTCGGTGTTGGTCGCCGTTGTGCCTCGGGTTACTTTAAACTGGGTTTGTGTGTAATCATCGATGGTATTGATAAAACGCAGCTGACCTTGCGCGTCTTGGTGGTTTAGTTGTGTTACTGAGCTACTAGCCGTCACAACATCAAGCGTAATGCCATCTTCTTCTGTTGCATAACTTGGGCGGATCATCGCCATGTACGTTGCTTCATCATTAAAGTACACGGTTGGTGATTCAAAAATCACATCAGTGCTGCCGCTAGCGGTAATATAAATAGTGTAATAACCTTCCTCAAGCGTCGCTAATTCTGGCTCAACGAGGTATTGCGAAGTCATTAATAACTCAGCGGTATCAAATAACCCGTCATCAGTAGCAACGTATACATCGTAAAGGTTATCTTCGCCAACGATATTAAAAAAGCCAACATTGAATTCATCTTCATCGCTTGACGTCGGAACACTGAGCTCAGTAAAAATTGGTTCAGCAAAATCACCATTCATTACTAGCAACTGAGTTTGATCATTTTTAATTTTGATGGTTTCTTCGTCGATGGTGATATAACTATCGTTGGCATCAACATATTCAAAACTGAGATCATACTCCCCCGAACTGTAGTTATGACGAGTTGATACATCACCAAAATCTGCCCCCGAACGTTCAGTGTCATCAACAAATAAACGTGTGTATGGGCTGTTGTAAGAGCCATTGTACAGTTGCACATAGCCACTGTTGCTACTGCTGCTGTCATCGCTTGAACAGGCAGCCAGTACCGAAAGCAAACTTGAGGCAACAATTGTTTTAAGCAGAGTGCTTTTCATGGAATTTTTTCCTTATTGTTTGTAATACCCCATTCTGACTCGAATAGTGCGAAAAAATTCTATGTTTTACAAACTATTACCTTAACTTACAGTTACTTACGATAAGGTTAAAAAGTGTAGGAAATAATGTAGAAAAGCACTTAGTTAATCATAATTATGGACAGAAAATCACATTTATAGTGAAAGCAGCTTACTTTTACACGAAAAGTAAATATTGATTACATTTAAGGCGCTTATGCAATCAAATCAGATAAATTATTAGATAGTTAAATTTGCGCTATGCAGCACAAAAAAATTAGCAAATAATGGTGTTCACACAAACGGGATTAGAATGAGGACTATGAACACGATTTTAACCACACAATGCGATGATGATGTTGGTCTAATTGCCAAGATCACCGGCCTTTGTCATCAGCATAATTTAAACATTACACGTAATAACGAATTTGTAGATAAAGATGCTAAACGCTTTTTTATGCGTACAGAGTTAACCGGCGTTATTTCAGATGACTTTTTACCAAGTCTTGCTGATCTACTTCCTGATGGCGCAGAGCTTGCCCTGCATAGCAGCGAAAAAACGAAAGTGGTATTGCTTGCCACCAAAGAAGCGCACTGTTTAGGTGGTGTATTACTAAAGCAATTCGAAAAAGCATTAAACATCGAAGTACTGGCTGTGATTGCCAACTACGCCGACTTAGCGCCACTGGCTGCAGGCTTTGATGTGCCATTTCATGTGGTATCGCACGAAGGCTTAAGCCGTGCCGAGCATGATCAACAAGTTGGTGATTTAATTGCTAGCTATCAGCCTGATATCATCGGCCTTGCTAAATATATGCGTATTTTAAGCCCTGAATTTGTGGCGCGCTTTGAAGGTAAAATTATTAATATTCACCATTCATTTTTGCCTGCCTTTATTGGTGCAAAGCCTTACCATCAGGCATTTGAGCGCGGTGTAAAAATTATTGGTGCGACCGCTCACTTTGTTAATAATGAGCTCGATGAAGGGCCGATTATTTTACAAGATGTGACGCATGTCAGTCATGCTGATACCGCAGAGATGATGGCAAAAATGGGTAAAGATGTTGAGAAAACAGTGTTCTGCAAAGCGCTGCAACTCGCATCTGAACATAAACTGTTTATCAATGGTAATCGAACCGTGGTGTTCGCTTAAGCAATAAAATGAAGAGGCTGAATGGCCTCTTTATTGTTTTTATTATCTTTTGTTATGCCGACTCAATAGGCTCTAATTGTAACTTAGAGGCAATTAATACCGCTTGAGTACGGTTATACACACCTAGCTTTCTAAAAATTGCTGTAATGTGTGCTTTGACTGTTGCTTCAGAGATATGTAACTCGTAAGCAATCTGTTTGTTTAACAAGCCTTCGTGTAAGTATTGCAACACCTTGTATTGCTGCGGCGTCAGTGAAGCCACTTGCGCTGCGATTTCCTTGTCTTCGCCATCTACGGCAGCCACTTTATCTTTAAGTTCAAGTGGAAGCCAAACATCGCCTTCAAGAATGTGGTTAATTGCCAGCGCAATATCATCTGATGAAGATGATTTAGGAATAAATCCCATCGCACCATAACCCATTACTTTAGAAACTACGTTGATGTCTTCGCTGCCAGAAACAACAGCTATTGGTAAGCTTGGATAGTCTTCGCGAATGCGAATAAGGCCGTATAAATCGCCATTGCCTGGCATGTGAAGGTCTAGTAGTAAGATATCAAGATCTTCTTGCTCGCTCAGCACCTGCAAGGTGGTATCAAAGTTTTCCGATTCAAACACTTCTAAATCAGCGAACTTAGCACTCAATGCCCCTTTCAGCGCTTCACGAAATAACGGATGATCGTCCGCTATTAAAAACTGACTCATGGTTCACTCCTAATAAATTCGGCTGACACCTATTTCTAAGTGACAGCCGATATACTACGTTTAGAATCAACTTCTAATCAAGTTTTTAACGCGATTTTAACGATTTAATCGGTTTTCGATTAGCTCATCAACAACGCTCGGATCGGCTAGTGTAGAAGTATCTCCAAGCTGTTGGTGCTCATTTGCCGCAATTTTACGTAAAATTCGACGCATGATCTTACCAGAACGAGTTTTCGGTAAACCTGGAGACCATTGGATCATATCTGGTGAAGCAATTGGGCTTAATTCTTTACGAACCCAGTTACGTACCTCTTTTGTTAGTTCATCGCTTACTACAATCCCCTCATTTGGAGTGATGTAAACATAGATGCCCTGACCTTTAATATCATGTGGGTAACCTACGACTGCAGCTTCTGCTACTGCTTCGTGAGCAACCAATGCACTTTCGATTTCTGCAGTACCTAGGCGGTGACCTGATACGTTAAGTACGTCATCTACACGGCCTGTGATCCAGTAGTAGCCATCTTCATCACGACGACAACCATCACCTGTGAAGTACACGCCAGGGTATGCTGAGAAATAAGTTTGTTCAAAGCGTTCATGGTCGCCATAAACTGTACGTGCTTGTGATGGCCAGCTATCTAAAATAACAAGGTTACCGTCAACCGCGCCTTCTAGTGTATTACCTTCAGCATCAAATAGTGCTGGTGCAATACCAAAGAATGGACGTGTTGCTGAGCCTGGCTTCATATCTGTCGCACCTGGTAATGGTGTGATCATGATGCCACCAGTCTCTGTTTGCCACCAGGTATCTACGATTGGGCAGTTTTCGTTACCAATGTGCTCGTAATACCATGCCCACGCTTCCGGATTAATTGGCTCACCTACAGAACCCATAACACGAAGACTTTTACGAGTTGAAGTCGCTGTTGGCTCATCGCCTTTCGCCATTAGAGCACGAATAGCAGTTGGTGCTGTGTAAAGGATAGTCACGTTGTGCTTATCAATTACTTCACCCATACGGCCCGCTGTTGGGTAAGTTGGTACACCTTCAAATACGACTTGTGTGCAGCCATTCACTAATGGGCCATAAGCAATGTAGCTGTGACCTGTGATCCAGCCCACATCGGCACTACACCAGAAAATATCCTCTTCTTTAAGATCAAACACATATTCATGTGTCATCGATGCATAAACAAGGTAACCACCGGTAGTATGAACCACACCTTTTGGTTGACCCGTTGAGCCTGAAGTATAAAGAATGAAAAGCGGATCTTCTGCATTCATTGGCTCTGGTTCGCACTCAGCTGGTAAGTCAGCGACAAGCTCATGCCACCAAACATCATGACTATTCCATTCAACTTCACCACCCGTTAGCTGATGAACAATAACGTGCTCAACGGTGGTTACTGAGTCTTGTGATACCGCTTCATCAACATTTGCTTTAAGTGGTACACAGTTGCCAGCACGGCGACCTTCGTCTGAAGTAATTACCACTTTGGCGCCTGAGTCATTAATTCGGTCAGCAATCGCTGATGGAGAGAAACCACCAAATACTACAGAGTGAATAGCACCAATACGCGCACACGCTTGCATAGCGTAAATAGCCTGCGGTGTCATTGGCATATAAATAGCAACACGGTCACCTTTTGATACGCCTAATTTTTTAAGGCCGTTGGCCAGTTTAGCTACTTCGTCGTGAAGCTGTTGGTAGCTAATATTTTCGTTGTGTTCAGGGTTATCGCCTTCCCAAATGAGGGCTGTTTTATCGGCTTTAGTGGCAAGGTGGCGGTCAATACAGTTGTAAGATGCATTAAGTTGACCGTCTTCATACCAGCGAATGCTGATGTGGCCTTTGTCGAATGAGGTGTTCTTTACTTTGTTATAAGGAGTTGACCAATCAAGGCGTTTACCGTGCTCTCGCCAAAATCCTTCAGGGTCATCAATAGATTGCTTGTACAGTGTATTATATTTATCGTTATCAACTAGTGCTGCATTCTTGATATGCGCTGGTACTGGATAGATACTTTCTGACATTGTTGTCGTCTCCATTTTAATTACTTGCCTACGGCCTGCTTCAAGGATCACTCAGCAAAGCCCCTGAAAGTATTAGACCTTAGTTGTATATCTTGTCATTTAACAAAAAACTTCGAAATTGCCTTCTATAATCTAGTCCAATGTTAGGTTGGATGCGATTTAACTACCCATTCCACCTTAGTCTAATAGACCAATAGATAATTGAGAGAAGTCATTTCTTAAACAACAGTGATACAACAACATTAATGCAATCAACAAGTAGCTTCGACAGGAATACACATTATGACAACAACAAAAGTAACCGCATTAAAAACACTCACAGCTTCAGCTGTTTTATGTGCACTTGCAGGTACCGCTAACGCCGCAACCATTGGTAACACTGACGTCTCTTATGGTGGCTATGTAAAACTTGATGCTATGTGGAGTGATTACTCTGCAGGCGTACCAGCTGGCGGCAGCATTGGCCGTGACTTCTATGTACCAGGTACAACACCGGTAGGCGCAGACAGCGACAGCGATGCAGTATTTGACATGCATGCACGCCAATCTCGCTTTAACCTAGGTACAGCAACAAAATTAGACGATGGTAAAACCATCAAAACTAAAATTGAAATAGACTTTATTGCTTCAGCGCCAGGCGGTAACGAGCGTGTTAGTAACTCTTACGCGCCTCGTATTCGTCAAGCATTTGTGACTTATGATGGTTGGTTATTTGGTCAAGCTTGGTCAAACTTTCAAAACGTAGGTGCATTACCAGAAACACTCGACTTCGTTGGTCCTGCAGAAGGTACTGTGTTCGTACGTCAAGCACAGGCACGTTACACTACCGGTAATTGGTCATTCTCTATCGAAAACCCAGAGAGCACAGTCACAGTTGGCGGCGCACGTGTAGCCACTGATGATGCATCAATGCCTGACTTTACAGCACGTTACGCACATAAAGCTGACTGGGGTGAATTAGTATTTACCGGTCTTGCTCGTCAGTTAACTTATAAACAAAATGGCATTGATGCAGATACATCATCGTTCGGTATCAGTGCATCTGGTAAAGTAAATTTTGGACAAAATAACCTTAAATTCATGCTAACTCAAGGCACAGGCTTAGGCCGTTATGTTGGTTTAAATGTCGCTCATGGTGCTGTGCTTGATGGTGATGATTTAGATGCAATTGATTCAACATCAGGTTTTATTGCCTATCAACAACACTGGAACAGCCAATGGCGCTCAACTTTCCTTTATTCATTCTTTTCAGCAGATAACAACACAGATTTACTTGCTGTGACTGGCGACCCTACAGAAATGAGCCAAAGCTATAGTGCCAACCTTTTATATTCGCCTGTTAAAAAGCTTACATTTGGTGTTGAGTTTAAACATGCTGAGCGTGAGTTAGAAAGCGGTGCAGACGGTGATATGGACCGTCTACAGTTCTCTGCAAAATACGTGTTTTAAGATTTAAACTTATTTTACTTCCTGAAGCGGCTTCGGCCGCTTTTTTTATATCTCCTTTTTATATTTCTGTGCCCTTTAAACTTTTTTGCAAACAATTACTCACCAAAACAGCAAGACCTAATTGCAAATTATTTTCATTTAGATTAAATTACGCATTAATTTCACTATTCATTGAACTAATTGGAACTTTGCATGTCATCAACAAAATTTTTGCGCTTATCTCAATTAAGCCTTGTGACGTCAGCACTTTTAAGTGGCCACGCTTTTGCAGAACAACAAAAAGAAGAACAAGCAATTGAAAAAATTGCCGTGTATGGCCAGCATCATAAAAACTACATCACTGAAGAAGCACAGTCAGCAACCAAATTAGGGCTAACAATTAAAGAGACACCACAGTCAATCTCTGTTGTATCACGTGCGCTAATGGATGACTTCTCACTCGATAATTTAAACGCTGTACTTGAAAGCACACCGGGTGTCACTGTTGAGCAAATCGAAACTGACCGTACTTATTTTAAAGCTCGTGGTTTTGAGATCACCAACTTCCAAGTTAATGGCATGGGTATGCCGCAAGACAACGGTTCAATCCAAGGTACTCTAGATACTTCTATTTTCGATAGTGTTGAAATTGTACGTGGTGCCAATGGTTTAATGACAGGTGCTGGTAACCCATCAGCAACAGTCAACATGGTTCTAAAGCGCCCTACTTATCAAACGCAAGTAAATGCATCTGTATCGTATGGTTCTTGGGACAACAAGCGTTTAGAGCTTGACGCTTCAACTGCTATCAACGAAAACCACGCTGTACGTGCTGTATTCACCAAGCACAAAACTGAGTCATACCTTGACCGTTACGAGCAAGATAAAACAATTTATTACCTAGCCTACGAAGGCCAGCTAACTGATAGCACAGTAGTAACTGCAAACTATGTAAATCAAAAGAAAGATGCTGATAGCCCACTGTGGGGTGCCTTACCGCTTTATTACAGCGATGGTTCAGCAACAAACTTTGACGCTTCAACTAGCACAGCGTCTGATTGGTCATACTGGAATAACACAACTGAGCAGCTGTTCTTATCAATTGAGCAAGCAATCACCAATACTTGGTTCTTAAAAGCTAGCTACGCGCACTTAGAAAATGAGCAAGATTCAGAGCTTTTCTATGTTTACGGCACACCAGACAGAGAAACAGGTCTTGGCCTAACTGGTTATGCCAGTGAATATGACCACAAAGATAAGCACGACATTTTAGATATCTACGCAACAGGTAAATTTGATTTATTTGGTATGGAACATGATCTGTCATTTGGTGTAAACCAAGCAGATATGGATAACAAAGATAAATCATTATATGACTACACTACAGGCAATGGTTTTCCTGCAATGCCTGAGCTAGGTGGCTGGGACGGTGTTGCGCCAGTACCAACACTTACTGATGGTTTAACAGGAGCTGATATCACTAGTCGTCAACGCTCAGCGTATATTTCAACTCGCATTCGCGCAACTGACGCTTTCAGTATTTTAGCGGGTGTAAGCCAAGTTAACTGGGAAACTGAAGGTGATTCATATGGCGTTGCTAAAGACAAAGACAGCGACCAAACAGTGCCATACTTCGGTGTTGTTTATGATATCAACGAAAACTTCTCAACTTACGCAAGCTACACAGAAACCTTCGTGCCGCAAACTGAGCGTGACATCAATGGTGATTACTTAGATCCAATCACAGGTAAAAGCAGTGAAATTGGTGTGAAAGCACAGCTACTTGATGACGACTTATTTGTAACAGTTGCTTACTTTGACGCTAAACAAGTTGGCCTTGCTGTTGCCATACCAGATTCATTACCTGATGACACTCGCTACTATGGCGCAGATGGCATTAACAGCGACGGTATTGAAGTAGAACTTAGTGGTCAAATCAACGAAACACTGAGTGCGAGCTTTAGCTACAGTAACCTAAACATTGATGGTGATGAATTAGTAAAAAACTACACACCTGAAAACCAATACAAACTTGCTGTAACTCATAAAGTACCTGAGATTGATGGTTTAACCTTTGGCTTAAATTACCGCTGGCAAGACGATACAAAACGCGTACAACCTACACAAGCGTCAGGGGTTGTTCCGGTTACCAAGCAAGATGCTTACGGCTTATTAAACCTAATGGCAACATACGATATTAACGACCACATGAGCGTTAACTTAAACGTTAATAACGTAACCAACGAAAAGTACATCCACAGTCTTTTCTGGGAGCAAGGTTATTACGGCGCACCGCGTAGTTACTCAGTGTCTTTCAACTGGCAGCTATAAGTTTTGATCTAGAAGCTACAATTTTTAAGCTTTAAGTACATAAAAAGCCGCATCATATGCGGCTTTTTCATGTAATAGTTGCAAGAGTAAAGTTTACCCTTTCTAACTTTCCCCTTGCTAACTTTACTCTCGCTAACTTTACTCTCGCTAACTTTACTCTTTCTAACTTTACTCTTTCTAACTTTACTCTTTCTAACTTTACTCTTTCTAACTTTACTCTTTCT
>NZ_JALNTM010000066.1:0-614 GCF_023161845.1 Pseudoalteromonas sp. 2CM39R | reverse complement strand
AGGCGGGGACGAGCCGCTCGTCGATCCAGCTCCGCAGCATCGCGCCCGCCGCCTTGTCGCGCCGCGCCGCTTCGGCAGCGGCAGCCTCCAGTTCCACCAGCGAGATCGCCGAGAGGAACAGCCGCTCGCGAGCCACGCCCGATGCCCAGGCGGTGAGCCCCGCCTCGGCGCCGCCCGCCCGCGCCTTGCGCAGCTCGAAGACGATCGGTGTGTCGAGCAGGAACATCACCAGCGCTCCGGTGGCGCCAGCGCCGTGTCGGGCGCGCCGGCGGGCAGGGCGAGCAAGTCGACGATGCTCTCGCGCTCGCCGTTCAGCCGGCGGAACATGTCGATGCTCATCAGCACATGGGTGGGGCGCCCGCGATCGGTGACGAACACCGGCTCCGCGCGCGCGAATCGCTTCGCGGCGCTGACGTCCTGATTGAATTCGCGGCTGGTGATCACCTTCATTTCGTACCTATGTACCTAGATTGTCTGCGTTGTCATGTAGGTACGTTACTACTCTGTGCGCTCCTTGCAACACAAAGCGCGGCCGGGCCGGAAAAATGCGGGGGGTGCAGCGATTTGCAGTTGCGTGCAGCCATTGCCGCGCGCTCCCTGACGGTTCGCGACGG